>NZ_MBLO01000228.1 GCF_001854805.1 Pseudofrankia coriaricola | reverse complement strand
GTGTGCGGGGATCGGTCCGTGGCCGACGAGTTCGGTGGGGTTGTCGTCGAGTCCGGCGAGGGTCCCGACCGGGGCGATCACCTGGATCTCGACGGTGACCCGTTCGCGCCGGTTCCCGAGGAGCAGGGCGGTCAGGACGTCGGCGCGTCGGGCGCCGATCGGGCGGCTGTCGCYGTCGCTGTGGGCGTCGGTTCTGGCGATCCGGTCGATCAGGTCGAAGATTGCCCGTGCGTCCTCGGCGGGCAGGGTCGCCGACAGCAGCGCCATGCCGTCCTCGGCCGGCTCGATCGACACGTCCCGTTTCGCTTTCGCTTCGTCGCGGCGCCGGGCGGCGGCGGCAGGATCAAGCCGGCTGATCATGCGGTGGATTTTGCGTCGCCACTGGGTGGGTGAGCTCAGCTGGCTGCCGGCGAGCATCTGTGCCTCCACCGTCGCGCGTTGCCCGTCGGACAGGACACCGGTCAGCGCGTGCAGCGCGCGTAGCCGGGTCTGGTCCAGCTCGCCGGCCGTCAGGGCGTCGAGGGCGGCCGGGAAGCGGTGGGCGAGGTCCCAGGCCTGGTCGAGTCGGCTGGTCATCGTCCGCGGCGACTGACCCAGCTCGGCCGCCAGTTCGTCGCCCAGATACGGCGAGAACGGCTCACCCTCCCCGTCGCCGTCCAGGCACCGGCCGGTGTCCGGGCGTAGCTCCGCCCACCGCACCTGCGCCCGGATCGCCAGCCCCTCCAACCGCGACGCCAGCCGCACGAGACCTACCACCAGATCGAACGCCTCCGCCTCCCCGCACGCCGCCAGACCCGCGAGCAGCTCGTCGAAGACCCCACCCACCGCAGCCAACCGAGCCACCAACCCACCACCCGCCCCAAGCCCATCGACGACAGACCCGTCGATGACCTGCCCGCTGGTGGTCGGCCTTTCGAAGTCAGCGACGCGGGTAGTGGGCATGCCACCGGGCGGAACGGATGCGGCAGAGGCGGCCCCAGGCGCCGACCGAGCTGGACGATGGGTTGCCGCCACGCCGCCCGCGGCCAAGGCCCCGGTATCGATCGGGATCCCGGCCCGCGGGATTGCGTCACCGGGCGAGATCGTGCCGGGACGGGACGGTGGTACCCGGGCCGCGCGACGCGCGACAACCGAGGCGGCCGACGTTCCCCTGGCGGCTGGCGAGCCGGCGGGACACCGCGCGCCCGGGACATCCGCCGAATCGGCGGTGCCCGCCGCCGGCGCCGTCTCGACCCGCCGCCCCTGCGCGGCCGTCCGCGACGGCGGGCGTCGCGACGCCGCCCGCGCTGCCGACCGGCCACACCCGGGACCCGCCAGTCGCGAGACCCGATCTGGCCGCGCCGTGACGGCCGCGACAGCCGCCGTGGTGTCCGCGGTTGACGAGTTCCGGGACAACGGCACAGCCCCATCGTCCAGACCGTCGCCACGCATTTCGAACATGCGTTCATCCTAGGCGGGAAAACGGAATAACACAAACCGCCAACCAGGCTGTATAACCCAATTATTGGGCCTTCCGGCTCAGCCCTGGAGCACTCTGAAATCTAATGCGGAGAGACCGAATAGGAGCCCTATCGAGAGGTCGGTACCCAATACTGATTTGCGCACAGGAAGGCTGATCGACACGGTGTTGGGCACCCGATGAAGACGGTTACCCTTCAAAGACTGCTGCGACCCTGTACGGCACCGCGCAGGCGCCCAGGTCCGAATCGGGTCCAATGCTGCGACAGGCAACGTTGGCCCGCCGCGGCGCGAGTTCTGGAACCGGTCAGACGTAGCGCGCCGCCGGTGACGCGTAGCGTCTGGTTGATCATCGACCTGCTGGCGCAGGCGGCGGGGCGAACGTTCGTTGGAGCTAGATCCTGCGGCCGACGTCCTGGCCGGGTCGCCGCTGTCAGAAGGGCATACCGGTGGGCCGGCCGTCGGCGTCGTCGATGACCGAGTCCCGCCGCCGACTCGGCGTCGAGCCGTGGCACGTGCTGTTCGACCCGCTGTTCGACCGCCGCGTGGGCGGTCATCGTGGTCGGTCACCGTGGGCCGGTCGGGGTACCACGAGTCAGCCCCGGGTCGTCAAGCGCGCGATCTCCCCATACGCCGCCAGCGCGGCCAAGGGCAGGATCCGCAGCCGCAGGCCATCGTCGGCGCCGGCATCATCAACCAACGCGACTCTCCAGAAGCCCGGCGCCACCTGACCGAGCACCCTGGGTCAGGCCAAAGCCGACCAAGGGCCGGTGATGACGCAGGTGAGTCCCGGGTACTGCACGTTGATGACGAGGTGGCGTCCGTCGGGGGTGAAACGGGCGCCGGAGAGCTCGCTGGCCCCGACCACGCCGGGCTCGGGGAAGTCCTCCGGTGACCAGTGGTGCAGGCGACGGGGGTGACCAGCCCATCGGACATCCGCGTCCCACCGGCACCGAAGGAGGTGTACCGGAACCCGCGCGGCAGGGCCAGCTCCGGCCCGGCCGGGACGAGCGGGCCCAGGCCGACCGGCGTTCCGCCGCCGCCGGCGGCGCCGGCGGCGCCGGTGGTGGTGGTCTGAGCGACACCGCTCGTGGGTGTACCGGCCCAGGCGGCCTGGCCGAGGCTCGCGCCGAACAGGCCGAGTCCGGTGGCGGTCAGTACCTGCCTGCGTGTCGCACCCATCGCATCCCGCCGTTCGGTTGGTCGCGCGGCCGGACGGCCGGCCGGACGGGAGGCACGCTAGGGACGAGCGGAAAGGACCCGGCGACGGATCCGGGTCCGCCGGACTGACGCGGGGCAAACAGTTCGTGGTCGACCTGAGCCCACCGAGAGGTCTACGCCGCGGTTTCGCTGGTAGCGGGTCCGTGATCGGGCAGCACCCGGACGGTTGCCCCGTTGCCGGGCCGCCAGCTGGACGTGGTTGTCTGGTGAGCGTGACCCCGGATGAGCTGCTCGCGTCGGCACGCGAGACCACAGGCCTCGACGACTTCGGTGACGACGAGCTGTTCGGTGGGGACGGCTGGCGTGACGGACTGGACGTCCTTCTCAAGAGCCTGGAGAACGACGGCAGGCTGACCGAGTTCGGCCAGGTCGCCGTGGCGGGCGAGCTGGGCGGGTACCTGGCCAACCGGCTGCGGATCGTCGCGCATCACCGCGCGTACCCGGAGATCAGGGAACGCGACGTCGCGTCACCGGTCGTCATCATCGGGCAGGCCAGGACGGGCACCACCATGCTGTTCGACGTCCTCGCCCAGGACCCGGCCCACCGGGCGCCGCTGACCTGGGAGGTCGAGGCCCCGCTGCCGCCGCCGCGAACCGAGACCTACGAGACCGATCCCCGGATCGCCCAGACCGAGGAGCTCATCGGGCTCGTCGACCTGTTCATCCCGGAGTTCCGGTCCATCCACCAGCTCGGCGCCGGGCTCGCGCAGGAATGCGGCCGGATCACCGGCAGCGCGTTCACCAGCGCGATCTTCGCGACCCAGTACCGCGTCCCCGGCTACCTGCGCTGGTGGCTGCACGACGCCGTGCGCGACGGCCACGTCGCCGCCTCGTACACCTGGCACCGCCGCTTCCTGGAACTGCTGCAGAGCGAGCACCCGGGCACCCGATGGCTGGTGAAGTCGCCGGCGCACGTGTGGACGCTGCCGCAGCTGATGGCCGAGTACCCGGGCGCCCTGCTCGTGCAGACCCATCGGGACCCGGCCCGCATCATGGCCTCCACGGCCAGCATGCTGGCGTCGTTGCGCCGCCTCTATACCGACGACGTGGACGCGACCGAGATCAGCGAGGAGTTCGCCGAGCTGATCCTCGACGGCCTCGACCGGACCGTGGACGCGCGCCTCGACGGCACGGTGCCGGCCGGGCAGGTCATCGACCTGCAGTTCGCCGGCCTCATGGACGACGCCCTCGGTGCCGCGCGCGCGGTCTACGACCAGTTCGGCTTCGAGCTGCCCGCCGACACGGCGGCGCGGATGACCCGCTTCGCGCGTGACTACGCCCGTGAGCCCCACGGCCACCAGTACACCTTCGCCGACACGGGCATGGACCTCGACGAACTGCGCGCCCGCACCGCCCGTTACACCAAGTACTTCGCCGTCACCGAGGAAGCGGTCTAAGGCGTCCGACCGGAGGGTGGGCGTGCGCCTGTTTTGATCATCAGGCCACGGATAGCCGGACCGAGGGAACGCAACCGACTCGTTTGCCGCCCCGCGCCCGGTCAGTTCGCGACCAACCTGGTCCCGCTGGGTGGGAGTCAAGCCGTTTCGGCCTCCGAGGATGACGCGTGTGTCACCATCTGCCGGGGGTGCCGCTCGCGCGCCGTCGAGGAAAGGGACAGGCCAGGTGGGTGCCAGACGGTGGGTGTTGGTCGTGGGCGTCGCCGTGGGGCTGTTGGCCGTCGGAGGCGGGGCCGGATTCTTCGCCGGGCGGCTGTCCGCGCCGGACTCCTCGCCGGCGATCCGACCTGCCTGGCCGGGTGAGAAGGTCCAGCACGCGGACGCGGCGCGCTACGGGAACATGATGCTGCGGCCGATCGGGCTGACCTGCGGGATGCACTGGGTCTCCGGCACGCATGCCGAGTGGGAGGCCCGCGGGCAGTACTGCCGGCTCGGCGTCGTCGTCAACAACGTCGACACGGCCTTTCACGACCTCGACACCGGCGCCCAGCGCCTCGTCGACGCGACGGGGAAGAGCTACGCGCCCAGCTTCGACGCGATGCGGATCAGGCGCCAGCCGGACGTCATGACGATCGGCGCCCACGATGCCGTGGCGCTCGACATCTGGTTCGACGTGCCGAACGACACCCAGATCGTCGCCGCCCGGCTGAAAGGCGACGACGACCCGAGCGGCATCGACCCGGTGGCCAACACGCCACGTCCGCCGGGCGGCGTCCCGGTGCCACTGTCCCTGTAACGAACCGTCCGCACCGCGGGGAGCCGGAGAGAAGGGTGAGCCCGATGGGCGACGCTACCGCCGACGTCGCGCGCCGCGCCGACGGCGACGGCGACGGCGACGCGGGCGAGGAGGGCGGACGACCGGAGCAGCTGTGCCGGGTCGACCCGGACGCCGACCCCGCGAACCGGGTGGGCCGGCAGCTGCCGCGCACCCGGGTCTACCGCGGCGGCAAGCTGGAGGCCGAGGGATTCCCGGTCGCCCAGATCAGCGACTACCTCGCCGAGCCGGACACCGTGGTGTGGCTCGACCTCTGCGCGCCGCGGACCGATGAGCTGCACGTCATCAGCGATGAGCTGAACCTTTCCGCGCTCGCCGTCGAGGACGCGGTCAGCCCGCGGGAGCGCCCCAAGCTGGACCACTATGCCAGCCACCTGTTCCTGAACGCCTACGCGGTCACCCTCGACGAGAACAGCGGTGAGCTGACGAGCCATGAGGTGGGCGCGTTCATCACCGAACGGGCGCTGGTCACCGTCCGCGCCGACGAGGGTTTCGACGTCGACGGCCTGATCGCGCACTGGGGCGAGGCCGACCCGGATCTCGCGCGTTTCGGCGTGAGCTACCTCGTGCACGGCCTGCTCGACTTCATCGTCGACCAGCACTTCGCCGCCGTGCAGTCGCTCGACACCGAGATCGAGGCGCTCGAGGACATGCTGTTCGACGAGCGCCCGCAGGACGGCGCGGTCCAGCGGCGCAGCTACCAGCTGCGCAAGAGCCTTGTCCTGCTGCGCAGGCTCGTCCTGCCGATGCGCGAGGTCGTCAACACGATCATGCGGCGCGACCTGCACCTCGTCGACGCCGAGATGGCGCCCTACTACCAGGACGTCTACGACCACGTCCTGCGGGCGACGGAGTGGACCGAGAGCATGCGCGACCTCGTCACCACGATCCTGGAGACGAACCTGACGATCCAGGGCAACCGGCTGAACCTGATTATGAAGAGGCTGACCGGGTGGGCGGCCATCATCGCTGTGCCGACCGCGATCACCGGCTTCTACGGCCAGAACGTGCCCTATCCGGGCTTCGGCACGGAGTGGGGCTTCGTGGCCAGCGTCGTGGTCCTGGTCGCGTGCGCCCTGACGCTGTATGCCATCTTCAAACGCCGCGACTGGCTGTAACCCGGTCCGGGGCCGGAGTCAGTTCGCCGGCGGCGGGGCCGTTCCCACGACGAGGGCCTGACGACGGCGGTGGACGGTGAGGTATCGCAGGCCTTCGTCATCGGCGGCGAGCCTGCGCAGTGAACGGCGGGGAAGCCACAGCAGTGCGCCGGGCGCGAGGTCGAAGGTGCCGCGTTCGGTGGAAAGCGTGCCCGAGCCGGCGAGTACGTGAACCAACACGTCGACATCGGGGCCACGGTGCGCCTCGATGGTCCCACCCGGCGGCAGGGCGATGACGTTGGAGTCCAGATCGCGCTCGCCGACTGGGAGCTTCCAGACCGCGCCGGCCAGGTCCGGCTCTCCGGTGCCGGCCGCGAGGTCGCCCGTGTTGACCAGGACGCGGGGGAGCGGCGTGCTGGCGCGCTTGGTGATCCGGATCCGCCAGTGGCGTTGCTCGGAGTTGAGGTACTCCCAGTCGAAACCGCCCGCGTGCTCGGTTTCGAGCTCGGCACGCAGGTGCCGGGGGTCATGGTCGTTGACCAGGACGAACGAGCCGCCCGTAGAGAGTGCCGCATAGGTGGCGAAGATCGCCGGGTGCCTGTCGACCTTGCGCAGAGAGCGCACATCGAGCTCGTCCTCCGGCGTCTGGCCCGTCCGTGCCTCGTGGTCCGTGCCACGTGGGGCCGTCTGGTGCTGGGGCATTCGTGTCCTCCATGCCTGTTTTTACAAGTCCTACTTGTGTAAAATAGCGGCCATGGCGAACGAAGGCGAGCGGGCGCGCGTCGACGGCTCGTCGCCCGACAGCCGGCGGCTCGATGTGCTGCGAGTGCTCAAGGCGGCGGGCGCGCCGCGCGGCATCGCCGAGATCGCCGACGAGCTGGGCGTGCACCCGAACACCATCCGGTTCCACCTGGACACGCTGGTCGCGAACGGGCAGGCCGAGCGGGCGCCGTCCGACCGGCGCCGGCCGGGCCGGCCCCGCGCCCTCTTCCGGGCCGTGCGGGGGATGGACCCGGGCGGGCCGCGGCACTACCGGGTCCTCGCCGAGATCCTCATGGAGAGCGTGGCCGCCGGCTCCGATCCGAGTACGCGCGCGATCGAGGCCGGCCGGGCCTGGGGGCGGCGGGTCGCCTCGACCGCGTCCGTCGGCGCTGCCCACGGCGCCGTGGGCGACGGCGCTGGCGCTGGCGCTGACGACAATGGCGCTGACGACGACGGCGCGGTTGGCGACAGCGCTGACGTTGGCCGCGGTCGGGGCGATGGGTCCCGCCTCGCGGACGCGGCCAGCCGGAGGCAACCGGTCGCGCGGCTGGTCCGGCTGCTCGATGACCTGGGCTTCGCGCCCGAGCCACCCGGCGTGGGCGTGGACGCTGGTTCCGATCTCCGGGTCCGGCTGCGGCACTGTCCGTTCCTCGAGCTCGCCGAGACGCGGGCGCAGGTCGTGTGCCCGGTCCATCTCGGCGTGATGCGCGGTGCCCTGGATGCCTGGAAGGCGCCGCTCACCGTGGACCGGCTGGAGCCGTTCGCCGAACCGGACCTGTGCGTCGCCTACCTGGTCCCCGTGGGAGGAAGGTCATGAGCGCTGGGCAGTCGGTCGCTGTCGCGGTCACATTCGTGTGGCTGGGCATGGTGTTGGCCATCTCGTTCCTCGAAGCTCCGCTGAAATTCCGCGCCCCGGGCGTAACTGTGCCTATCGGGCTCGGCATCGGCCGGCTGGTGTTTCGGGCCCTCAACACGGTCGAGACCGCTCTCGCCGCGGCGATCGTGCTCCTCCTCGCCATTGACCCCCCTCGCCGGCCCACCGTCGTCGTTCTCGCGGTGGCCGTCGCCGTCCTTGCCACCCAGCTGGCCGCGGTCCGTCCCAAGCTCGCCCGGCGCTCCGGCGCCGTTCTCGCGAGCCGGGACGCGCCTCGTTCGTCTGCTCACCACGCCTACGTCGTCCTCGATGCGGCCAAGGTGGCGGCGCTCCTCGCGGGTGGCGTGCTCCTGCTCACCGCCGCGGCCTGACCGAACAAGCCCGACCAGCTACGACGTGGGGAACCGCGATGGAGACGACCTCGTTGACGGCGATCGCCGAGGAACAGCTGGCGCGGGCCCGCCAGGCCCACGCTGGCCGGGCGGCCCACCCGCTCCACGGCGGGAGCGGGAGCGCCTTGCGCCAGACCGTGATCGCCCTGCTGGCGAACCACGAGCTCGCCGAGCACGAAAGTCCAGGCGAGGCCACCCTCCAGGTGCTGCGCGGTCGCGTTCGGCTCACCACCGGCCACGAGGCCTGGAGCGGCGCGGCCGGCGACCATGTGACCATCCCGGCCGAGCGGCACGCCCTCGCCGCCGTCGAGGACTCCGTCGTCCTGCTGACGGCCGTCATCCGTCGGTAACCGCGTCACATCGCGCCTGTTCCTCCCGAGGTGGCGTGCTGTCGGGCGGGCGAATGTACGTCGAACATCGGATGACGTCTCGGCCCGGACCGGCCGGTATGGGTGCCGAGCCGCCTAAATTTCGCCGGTGCGACGACGAACGTGGATGCTCGTCGCGGCCGGTGCCGCGACCGTCGCCCTCGCCGGTGGGCTGACGCTCGCGCTGACCGCGGGGGACGGCGGGCCCGGTGACGGTCCGTCCGCCCAGGCGGAGCCGGTCCGCGTCTCGATCGGTCTGAGCGGATGCGGCAACGGGTGGACGAAACCGGTCGCCGGTCAGCAGGACTTCCTGCTCGTCAACACCGACCTGCGTGACGGTGACGCCCAGCTCATCGACCCGTCGACCGGCGCGGTCTACGCGGAGGTCGAGCCGCTCGGGTCGGGGGCATCCGCGCACCTGCGCATCGTCCTCGGGCACGGCAGCTACGCGTTCCGCTGCGTGATGGAAGAAGACCAGGCGATCACGGGCCCGACCGTCACCATCTCGGGCACCGCGCGCACCCCGGTCCCGCCGGTGCTGCCGGTCACCCAGAACGACCTGATACCGATCGCGCGCGCCTACGAGAGCTACGTGACGGGCGTGCTGCCCGGCCTGATCAGCCAGACGGAGACGTTGCGGACGGACATAGCGCGAGGTGACCTGGCCGCGGCGCGCCGCGACTGGTTGCCCGCCCATCTGAGCTACGAGCAGCTTGGCGCCGCATACGGCGCCTTCGGGGATGCCGACGACGCCATCAACGGGCTTCCCGACGGGCTGCCAGGCGGCCTCAAGGACGACGACTTTGCCGGCTTTCACCGCCTCGAGTACGGGTTGTGGCACGGGCAGAGCGCCGGGGACGTGCTGCCCGTCGCGGATGCTCTCCTCACGGCGGAGCGCGGCCTGCGCACCGACTTCCCGCACGCCCAGGTCGACCCGAGCGACATCGCCATCCGGGCGCACGAGATCACCGAGAACACCCTGCAGTTCACGCTGACCGGTCACGACGACTTCGGCTCCGGCTCGGGGCTCGCGACCGCCCGGGCGAACCTGGACGGCACGAGGACGGTGCTGGGCCTGCTGCGGCCCCTGCTGACCACACGCCTCGCCTCGCTGCCGAGCCTGGACGCCCTGATCGCTACCACGGACCGGGACCTCGCGGGGCTCGCGCGGCCCGACGGCACCTACCCGCCGATCGCCGACCTGTCCACCGCGGACCGGGAGCGCGTCGACAGCGACTTCGGCGGGCTGAGCGAGCAGTTGGCCCCGGTCGCGTCCATCACCGAGCCGAGGCGGACGTCGTGACCCCTGCCAACCCCGATCCGGGGCTCAACCGGCGCGTGCTGCTGCGCGGCTCGGCCCTCGCCACCGTCGCGGCCGCGGCCGGCGCCGCGGTGACGGCCGACACCGCCCTCGTCGGGCCGCCCGCCGAGGCCGCGGCGGGCGCGCCGGCTGGACCCGCCGTCCGCGCCCCCCGCGTCGTGCCCTTCCACGGCGCCCACCAGTCGGGCATCGTCCTGCCCGCGCAGGCCTACGCGATCACCGCGGCCTTCGACGTCACCGCCCGTTCCAGGGGCGAGCTGGTGGACCTGATGCGCGCCGTCACGGACCGCGCCCGCCTGCTGGCCACCGGCGGCACCCCGCCGAACGACGGCATCTCCGCGCCGCCCGCCGACTCCGGCCTGCTGGGCCCGACGATCGGTGGCAGCGGTCTCACGATCACTGCCGCCGTGGGGGCATCGCTGTTCGACGACCGGTTCGGCCTCGCCGCCGCCCGCCCCAGCAAGCTGCGCACGATGCCGACGTTCCCGAACGACAGCCTCGACCGGTCCCAGTGCGACGGCGATCTGCTGCTGCAGATCTGCGCCGACGCGCCCGACGCCCCGCTGCACGCCGTCCGCGACCTCACCCGGCACAGCCGCGGCGGCATGCAGCCCCGCTGGCGGGTCGACGGCTTCCTGTCGCCGCCCCGGCCGGACGGGGCGCCGCGCAACCTGATGGGGTTCAAGGACGGCACGGCGAACCCGGCGGTCGCCCAGCCGGCGATCGCCGACAAGGTGCTGTGGGCCGGCGGCAAGGACGAGCCCGCGTGGGCATCCGGCGGCAGCTATCTCGTCGTCCGGGTGATCCGCATGCTGGTCGAGTTCTGGGACCGGGTGACGATCGCCGAGCAGGAGCGCATGATCGGCAGACGTCGGGACACGGGCGCGCCGCTGTCCGGCGACGTGGAGAAGGACACGCCCGACTACACCGACGACGCCGCCGGCGGGAAGACACCGTTGGACGCCCACATCCGGCTGGCGAACCCGCGTACGCCCCAGACGGCCGCGAGCATCCCGCTGCGCCGGGGCCACAACTACGACCGCGGCCTGGACAGCAACGGCAACCTGGACATGGGCCTGGTCTTCACCTGCTTCCAGCAGGACGTGGCCCGGCAGTTCGAGGCGGTGCAGGCGCGACTGGCCGACGAGCCGCTGACCGACTACATCGTGCCGTTCGGCGGGGGCTACTTCTTCGCGCTGCCCGGGGTGCGGGACAGCGCCGACTGGTTCGGCCGGGCGCTGCTGACCTGACGGCCGGCGCCGGGCGCCCGGCGCCCGGCGCTGCCCGTCACGCGGCCAGGCGCTCGTGGCGTCGGCGGGCGGGCACGTCACGTCGGCTTGCTGGCCCGGCCCGCCGGTGCGCCGGCCACGGGTCGACAGCCGGCCGCGCGGGCTTGGCCGCGGGAGTTCACCGCATGACGCTTCGCCTCCCGCCGCCGCGTGCCTCATCTACCAACCTGTAGTAGAAATAAGCCGTGCTCGCCGTCGGACGCCCTTCGCGCCGATTCTGACGCCCCTTTCTTCTATTTCGCTGTAGAAGAATTGTGTGTGCGGCCAGATAGCGATGTCATTCGCGAAGATGTGTGTCGATAGACGGACAGCGTTCGCTTTCTCGTTAGTTTTTCAGCCCCGCCCGGCCGCCTGAGAGGACGAATCTGCTCCGCTGGGCACCGCGGGGCGGAGTTATCGCCGCGGCGCGGAGAAGCAGCCCCGGGAGCCCTGACGAGAGGAGCAGCGCGTGACCCTCAGTACGCGACTTCGGCGCGCCGGCCTGGCCGTTGCCGCCGCGGCCGCCGCGGCGGCCGGTATCGCCGCGTTCCAGATGCAGCCGTCGTCAGCCACGCCGCCCGCCGACCACTCGGGCTCGACGACGACGCCGATCAAGCATGTCGTGGTCATCTTCGATGAGAACGTGTCGTACGACCACTACTTCGGCACGTACCCGACCGCCGCGAACACGGACGGTACGCAGTTCACGGCCCGGCCCCATACGCCGGCCAACAACAACCTGGTCTCCAGCGGCCTGCTGACCAGCAACCCGAACACGTACCCCCCCACCCGGCTGAGCTCGTCCCAGGCGCTCACCTGCGACCAGAACCACGGGTACGGCGCGGAGCAGAAGGCACTCGACGGCGGCCTGATGGACAAGTTCGTCCAGAACGTCAGCGTCGACACGTGCTCCGGCAACCTGTACAAGGCGCCGGGCCTGACGATGGACTATTACGACGGCAACACCGTCCCCGCGATGTGGAACTACGCGCAGTACTTCGCGATGAGCGACAACTCGTGGGACACCACGTTCGGGCCGTCGACTCCCGGCGTGCTCAACCTGGTCGCCGGACAGACCCACGGCGTGACCGCCCACAACCCGACGACCGGGGCGCAGGTCAGCGACGCGTACACGGTGGTCTCCCCGGACGCGAACGGCGTCGGCACGGTTATCAACGACCCTGACCCGTACTACGACGACTGCTCCGACAAGAACCACACGGCGACAAACGCGCTCGCCGCGATGTCGGGCCAGAACGTCGGCGACCTGCTGAACGCCAAGGGCGTGACGTGGGGCTGGTTCCAGGGCGGCTTCAAGCCGACCACCCCGTACGCCGGCCCCGGCACCTACGCCGTGTGCGGCTCGACCCACACCAACATCGGCGGCGCCAGCTCGGTGGACTACAGCCCGCACCACTCGCCCTTCGGGTACTACGAGTCCACCTCGAACCCGCACCACCTGCCGCCTTCCTCCGTCCGAGCGATCGGCCACACGGACCAGGCCAACCACAACTACGACCTGACGGACTTCGACGCCGCGCTCAAGGCGAACAACCTGCCGGCCGTCAGCCTCCTGAAGGCCTCGGAGTACCAGGACGGCCACCCCGGCTACTCGGACCCGACCGACGAGCAGAACTTCCTCGTCTCCGAGATCAACGCCATCCAGAGCTCCCCGGCCTGGCATGACACCGCCGTCGTCATCGCCTACGACGACTCGGACGGCTGGTACGACCACGTCGCGCCGACCATCCTGAACGGCTCGTCCGACACCGCCAACGACTCCGCGATCTGCACCGGCGCGGTGGCGAAGGCCGGCGTCGCGAAGGGCTACCAGGACCGGTGCGGACCCAGCCAGCGCCTGCCCCTGCTGGTGATTTCGCCGTTCGCGAAGGCGAACTACGTCGACCACTCGTACACGGAGCAGGCCTCGATCCTGAAGTTCGTCGAGGACAACTGGTCGCTCGGCCGCGTCGGCGACGGCTCGTTCGACACGCGCGCGGGCAGCCTGGGCAGGCTGTTCGACTTCCACGACCCCGACCCGCGTTGGCTCATCCTCAACACGGATGGGTCGATCAAGGCCGCACGCGGCAACCTTCACTACTGAGGTCGCGCCGCCTGCCCGGGGGGTGAAAGCTGGCTCCGGGTAGGAGATCTCACGACGGCCCCCGAGCACTGCTCGGGGGCCGTCGCCCGCGCTCGGCCGCGGGCGGCCGGGATGCCAGAGGAGGTGCTCTGATCTCGCCGGCCAGGTCGGCCCAGGTGGCCGGATGCCACACTGGGCGGCATGGCGGAGCTCGACGGCGTCGCGATCGACGTCGACCAGCTCGAGGCGCTCGCGCTCGTCAACTACGGGCACTTCACCTCGATGGAGGTGGCGGACGGGCGGGTGCGGGGACTGTCGCTGCACCTGGAGCGCCTGGTACGCGACTGCCGCCAGCTGTTCGACGCCGAGCTGGACCCCGACCGGGTGCGTCACCTGATCCGCCGCGCCATGGCCGGCACGACGGCGCCGGTCGTCGTCCGCGTCACCGTCTTTGACCCGGACCTGCGGCTCGGCCGCCTCGGCGCCGACGCTGTCCCGCGCCTCCTCGTCACCACCCGACCCGCGCCCCGGCCGGCCGCCGCGGCGGCGGCGCCGCCCGGGCTGCGCCTGCGGTCGGCGTGCTACCGGCGAGACCTGCCCGAGGTCAAGCACGTCGGGCTGTTCGGCGCGCTGCGCCTGCGGCGGGCCGCCCAGCGCGCCGGCTACGACGACGCGGTGTTCACCGACGCCGGCGGCGTCCTGTCCGAGGCCACGACGTCCAACCTCGGGTTCGTGACCGGCGGCCGCGTGCTGTGGCCCAGCGCCGAATGCCTGCCAGGCGTCACGATGCGGCTCATCGACCAGGAGCTCGGCGCGGACGCGACGACGACCGCCGTCACGCTCGCCGACCTGCCCCACCTGGACGGGGCGTTCGCCACCAACGCCGCGACCGGCGTCCGTCCGGTCGCGGCGATCGACGACGTCCGCTGGCCTGGCGACCACCCCTTCACGCGCGCGCTGGTCCGGCGGTACGAGGCCATCCCCCCCGAGCCGCTGTAGCGGCGGGGGGTCACAGCCGGGGGTCGACCGGCTCGGACTCGAGCGCGAGGACGGCGAAGACGCATTCGTGGACGCGCCAGAGGGGCTCGCCGGCGGCGGCGCGTTCCAGTGCCTCCAGGCCCAGGGCGTACTCGCGGAAGGCCAGCGAGCGCTTGCGGCCGAGGCCACGGGAGCGCAGGCGGTCGAGATGCTCGGGGCGCAGGTAGTCCGGGCCGTAGATGATCCGCAGGTACTCCCGGCCACGGACCTTGACACCCGGCTGGACGAGGCCGCGCCGGCCGCGAGCCAGCCCGGCCGCGGGCTTCACGACCATCCCCTCGCCGCCAGCCTGTTCGGACGTCAGCTCCTCCCACCAGGCAACGGCGAGAGCGACCGACGCCGGGTCGCTCACCCGCACCGGGACCCGCCGGGTGGTCGTGACGAGGTCGCCGCCGGCCGCGGCCAGGCGGTCGGCGACCGCCAGGTGCCAGTCATGCGGCCGGTCGACGTACGTCGTCCCGGCCGCGGCCCGGCTCGCCGGACCGCCGGCGAGCAGCATGAACGGCGCGATCCTCACGCCGGCCAGGCCGTCGACCGCCCAGCAGTAGCGCCGGTAGGCGCGCGTGAACGCCGCCGCGTTGTCGAGCCGGTCCTGGGTCTTGGCCAGCAGGCCCGCGACGTCGATCCCGCGCGCGGCGGTCGCCGCGAGGGCCGAGACCGCGGCCGGCAGGGCGCCCCGGGCGGCGGCCCCCGCCGCCGCGTACTGCCGGGACAGCAGCTCGCTGGCCTTGGCGCTCCACGGCATGATCTCCGTGTCGAGCACCAGCCAGTCGGCACCCAGCTCGTCCCACAGCCCGGCCTCCGCCACGGCGGCCCGCAGCCGGCCGAGCAGTTCCTCGGCCAGCCCGGGGGAGAAGAACGGCCGGCCCGTGCGGGTGACCACCGCGCCGGTGGTCCCGTCGGTCGCGCCGAACCGGGCCGCCGCGACATCCGCGTCCCGGCAGACGACCGCGACCGCGCGCGACCCCATGTGCTTCTCCTCGCACAGCAGCTCGTCGACGCCGTCGGCTCGGTAGGCCTCGAACGCCTCGACCGGGTGCTCCAGGTAGCCGGGCAGCGTGGACGTGGGCGGCGGGCTCATCGTCGGAGGCAGGTAGACCAGCCAGCGCGGGTCGACCGCGAACCGGCTCATCACCTCCAGCGCGGCCAGCGCGTTCTCCGCCTGGATCCCCACCCGCCCGCCATGCCGCGTCTCGACCACCCGCCGGCCGAGCACGTCGGCGACGTCCAGCAGGTCGCCTTCCCGGTGCCCGGCGTTCGCGAGCGGGTCGACGGCGACGGGTGACAGCGTCGCCAGCAGCGCGTCGGCGGACGCCAGGTCCGCGACGGCCGGGCCGGTCACTGGGGTGGGCTCGGCGAGCGGGCGGGCGGGCTCGAAGTAGACGCGGCCGGCCGGGACCGAGACCAGCTCTCGTTCCGGGTAGCGCAGCGCGGTCAGCCGGCCGCCGAAGACACAGCCGGTGTCCAGGCAGAGGGTGTTGTTCACCCATTCCGGCTCGGGCACGGGAGTGTGGCCGTAGAGGACGGTTGCCGTGCCGCGGTACTCGTTCGCCCACGGGTAGCGCACCGGCAGGCCGTACTCGTCGGTCTCGCCGGTGGTGTCCCCGTACAGCGCGAACGAGCGGACGCGGGCCGACGCGCGGCCGTGGTAAGCCTCCTTGAGCCCGGCGTGCGCGACGATCAGCCGTCCGCCGTCGAGGACGTAATGCGCGACGAGCCCGTCGCAGAACTGCGTGGCCTGGTCGCGGAACTCGGCGCTCTCGGCGTCGAGCTGCGCGAGCGACTCGGCGAGCCCGTGCGAGACCGTCACCTTCTTCCCGCGCAGCGCGCGAACCAGCTTGTTCTCGTGGTTGCCGCACACGACGAAGGCGGTGCCGTCGGCGACCATGCCCATCGCGAGGCGCAGCACGCCAGGCGTGTCCGGCCCGCGGTCGACCAGGTCGCCGACGAACACCACGCGCCGCCCCGCCGGGTGGCGCGCGCCGGACGGGCGGCCGGCCTCGTCGTGGCGCAGCTTGTACCCGAGGCCGACGAGCAGCGTCTCGAGCTCGGCGCGGCAGCCATGGACGTCGCCGATCACGTCGAACGGGCCGGTCTCGTGCCGCAGGTCGCTGAACAGCTTGGTATAGGTGATGGCCGCCGCCGACACCTCGGCCTCCGAGCGCAGCACGCGGACGTGGCGGAAGCCCTCCCGGGCAAGGCCGCGCAGCGACTGGCGCAGGTCGGCGCGCTGGCGCCGGATCACGTGCGGGCCGAAGTCGCGGTCGGGGCGGGTGGCGTTGCGCTCCAGGCAGACCCGCTCGGGCAGGTCGAGCACGATCGCCACCGGCAGCACGTCGTGCTCGCGTGCCAGCTCGACGAGGGACTGGCGGGCGTGCCGCTGGACGTTCGTCGCGTCGACGACGGTGAGCCGGCCCGCGGCGAGCCGCTTCCCGGCGATGTAGTGCAGCACGTCGAAGGCGTCGCCGGACGCGGACTGGTCGTTCTCGTCGTCCGCGACCAGCCCGCGGCAGAAGTCCGACGAGAGCACCTGCGTCGGCTGGAAACGGGTACGGGCGAACGTCGACTTTCCCGAGCCGGACGCGCCGACGAGCACGACGAGGCAGATCTCGGGAATCGCGATCACAACCGGTTCCTCGGTCGGTGTGTGGGTCATCGCGCGTCACCGATCCTGTCCAGTACGGCCAGCTGGGTGGGCGCGCCGAGTTCCGGGTCCGCGGCGCCGACCCCGCCGAGGCGGGCGGTGTAGGGGTAATGGGCGGCGAGGTCCTTGACCCAGGCGGCGAACTCGTCCCTCGTCCACTCGAACCGATGGTCGCGGTGGCGCGGCGCGCCCGGTGCCAGCCCCTCGTAGCGGACGTTGTACTCGACGTTCGGCGTGGTGATCACGACGAGCCGCGGCCGGGCCTCGCCGAGGACGGCGGCGGCGAGCGCGGGCAGCCGCGGCGGGTCGACGTGCTCGACGACCTCGCTGAGCACGGCCGCGTCGAGGCCCGCGATCCTGGCGTCCCGGTACGTCAGCGACGACGCGACGAACCGCAGCCGCGCCCGCACCCGGTCGGGCAGCCGGTCGGCCCGCAGCCGGCGGGCGGCCAGCTCGAGCGCGCGGTGCGAGACGTCGACCGCCACGATCTCGGCGAAACGCGGGTCGGCGAGCAGGTCCCCGACGAGCTTCCCGTCGCCGCAGCCGAGGTCGGCGACGCTGCGCGCGCCGGCGGCCCGCAGCACGTCGAGGATCGCCTGCCGCCGCAGCGCCGCCAGCGACGGCGGGCGCGACTGTGTCTCTGCCGCGGCCGTCCCGGCCGCTCGCTCCGTTCCGTCGGGTGACTCCCGCGGCGCGTCCCGCGCCTGCGGCGACGGCTCAGAGCCGGTCGTGCCGGCGGCCTCGGCCTCCGCCTCCGCCTCGGCCTCGGTCTCGGTCTCCGAGGCGAGCAGGTCCGGTTCGAAGCCGGTGGAGACATCCTCGTCGGGGATGTCCTCGACGCCGCCGAGGCGGGACAGCGCGGCCGAGGCGAGGCCGGCCCGGTGGGCGAGGTAGCGGCGGGCGATGAGCTGGCGCTCCGGATGGCCCGGCAGCCAGCTCGCGCCCTCGCGCACCAGCTTGTCGATCTCGTCGCGGCCGACGTAGTAGTGCTTGCCGTCGTCGAGGACTGGCAGCAGGACGTAGAGCTGGGTGAGCGCGTCGGCCAGCCGGACCGTCCCGGTGAGTGTCACGTCGTGGTGCGCGGCCGTGCCCCACTCCGGGAACAGCGGGTCGAGCGGGGCGGGGACAGCGGCTACCCGCCAGCCGAGCGGCGCGAACAGGCGCTCGACCAGGGGCGCCCCGCCGCGCCGGCAGGGGAGCGCCGGGACGTGGATCTCCAGGGGGATCGGCGTCGCGGCCAGCTCCGGCCTGGCCTTGCAGATCCCGGCCATCGCCGTGGAGAAGACGGCCGCCATCGCGACCGCGAGCAGGCTGGAGGCCGCGTACGGCCGGTCGTCGACGTAGTGGGCCTCCGGGGCCCCGCCGCGGCCGCCCGGGCCCTTGCCCCGGACCAGGCCGACGGGGTCGATGTCGAGCAGCAGCGCCGCCGTACAACGCTCCTCGGCCGCCTCGGGGTAGAAGACATGGGCGCCGCCCGCCGCCGTGTCGAACCGCTGCGCCCGGTCGGGGTGCTTGTGCAGCAGGAACCCGAGATCGGTCGCGGGACGCGCGGTCGTGGTCAGGGTCAGCAGCATGCGGGGCATTCTTCCGGACGAGGATGGTCCTGTCATGCGGTTTCCTGGTTGTCAAAAGGCACTCCTCGGGGCGAGCGAGAAGCATTTTCCGGGAAATCATCTCGCGGTTCCAGGGTTCTCCGGTTCTCCGGCGCTTTGTGGGCGGCAATGCAGGGTCGAGCCATGGGTCTGGCGTCGATGCGACGTTCGGACACACTCCGGCGGGCGGCCTGCGCCCGTTCGCCGGACACTGGGCGACGGGCTTCCTGGTGTGTGTTCTTCGGTGGTCGCGATATCTGGAAAGTGGGGGGCGGTCGGCCATTTACGGGAGACAACCGGCCATGCGGCGCGGCGAAATCGAGCTGCCGCGGCCGTCAGGCCCGGACCAGCTGACTTCGCGCCTCGGCTCGTCAGATCAGGACCCGGAGGCTGTGCCGCCAAGGGCTGTGCCGCCAAGGGCTATGCCGCCAAGGGCTGTGCCGCCGCGGGCCGGGAAGATGACGCCGCACCTGGGCCTGCTCGGGCTGACGTTCGTCTCGCTCGGGTCGATCATCGGCTCCGGCTGGCTGCTGGGCGCGCTGACGGCCGCCCGGGTCGCCGGCCCCGCGTCGCTGGTCGCCTGGGTGCTGGCCGGCATCCTGATCACCGGCCTGGCGCTGGTGCACGCCGAGCTGGGCGCCGCCTATCCGGTCGCCGGCGGCAGCGCGCGTTACAGCCAGCTGGCGCTCGGCCCGCTCGCCGGGTTCGTCGCGGGGTGGCTCGCCTGGATCCAGGCCGTGGCCCTCGCGCCGATCGAGGCCGAGGCGGCGCTGTCCTACCTGAACAACGTCTGGCCGGGGCTCGTCAGCCCGGGCGGCACCCTCACCGGCCCGGGCCTGGCGCTCGGGGCCGCCGCGCTCGGGCTGTGCACGGTCATCAACGTCCTGGGCGTGCGGCGGCTCGCGGACACGAACGCCGTCACGGTCGTCTGGAAGTTCCTGATCCCGGTGGTGGCCGTCGCCACGCTGCTGGCCGTCGCCTTCACGCCGGGGAACTTCCACGCGGGTGGCGGGTTCGCCCCGTTCGGCGTGCATGGGATCTTCGCGGCGCTGCCGGCCGGCGTCGTGTTCGCGCTGCAGGGCTTCGAGCAGGCCGTCCAGATGGGCGGCGAGGCGCGCAACCCGGGCCGCGACATCCCGCGCGCCGTGATCCTGGCGACGCTGCTCGGTACGGCGGTCTACCTCGCGCTCGCGGTCGCCTTCCTGGGGGCGCTCGACCCGGCGTGGATCGCGGGGGGCTGGGGGCATCCGGTCGGCGAAGGTGACTACGGGCCCTACGCGACGATCGCGACCGGGCTTGGGCTCACCTGGCTGGCCGTGCTGCTCTACATCGACGCGGTGGTCTCTCCCGGCGGTACGGCGCTGATCTATGTAGGCACCTCGGCCCGGCTGGCGTACTCGCTTGGCCGGGCCGGCTATCTTCCGGGCGGCCTGACCCGGCTGGACCGCCGCGGCACCCCGGTGGTGGCCATCCTGCTCGCGTATGGCATCGGACTGGTGATGTTCCTGCCGTTCCCGGGCTGGCAGCAGCTGGTGACGCTGATCAGCTCGGCGACGTTCCTGACCTATGCGTTCGCGCCGGTCGCCCTGATGGTGCTGCGTCGCGCCGACGCCGACCGGCCACGCCCCTATCGGCTGCCGATGGCCGCCGTGCTGTCCCGGGTCGCGTTCGCCACGTCGAACCTGATCGTCTACTGGGCCGGGTGGGAGAACGACCAGAAGCTGGCCATGGGCATCGTCGCCGGGCTCGTGGTCTTCGCCGGCTACCGGGCAACCCAGCCAGCGGGACGCTGGCCCGCGCTGGAATGGCGCTCGGCGCTGTGGCTGGTGCCGTGGCTGGGTGGCCTGACCGTCATCTCCTGGCTCGGCCAGTTCGGCGGCGGTCTCGCCGTCATCCCTTTCTGGGTCGACCTCGCCGTCGTCATCGCCTTCAGTATCGCGATCTTCGAGCTCGCCGTCCGTACCGCTCCACCGGCCGCGCGCTCTCACCGCCTGATCGAGGCGGAACTCGCCCGTCCCTGAGCCGCCGTCGGCCCCAGGTGGGAGGTTTGCCACTCGGCATCCGGTTACCCGCGGGTTCATGGTGGGTCATCCGTAGACCAACCGGCGGTCGTGGCCGCCCGGGGAACGACGCGGACCCGGACCCGGGCGGCGGTGCCGGTACCGGCACCCGTCTCGACCGCAACGTCGACCTCGTCATCCCCGCGCCGTTCCCACCGCGCTGAGGCGGAGCGGGCGGAGTCGTCAGCTGGGTGTTCGCGGCGGTTCAGGATGACGTCATCATCCGGTCGTGGCGCGGGCGAATGCTGGGGCGATGAGCTTGGCGGGGCCCGTCAGCGTACTCACGATCGATGATCTGGTGTTGCCGGCGCTGTGGCTGCGCGACGCCTGCGGATGCGCCGAGTGCCGGCACCCGGGAACCGGGCAGCGCCTGGTGGGGTCCGCGCGGGTGGCCCGGCTGTTCCCGGACACGGCCGTCGAGCACCATGAACTGGCGGAGGGCAGGCTGACGGTCGTGTTCGCGCCCGACGGCCATCGGGCGACGTTCGAGCTGGACTGGCTGGCGCGCAGCGCCCCGGGGCGAGCGGCCCGGATCGGGGACCAGTCCGAGCGCGGCCGCGTGCCGTGGACCGCCGCCGCCCTGCCCGCCGGGCCGCCGCGGGTGGCCTGGGATGCCTACCTGCGCTCGCCGGTCGCCATGATGACCACGCTCGGCGCGGTCTCGGCACTGGGGGCGGCGATCCTCACCGAGGTGCCTGTGCGGTCCGGGATGGTGCTCGCGGTCGCCCGCACCTTCGGGTTCGTCCGGGAAACGAACTACGGCAAGCTTTTCGATGTTCGTATCGAGGCCGACCCAGAGCACCTCGCCTACACGGGCGCCGCCCTTGCGCCACACACCGACAATCCTTACCGCGACCCGGCGCCGACCGTGCAGCTTCTGCACTGCCTGCGGGCCGCCGGCGAGGGCGGAGACACCACGCTCATCGACGGCTTCGCCGCCGCGAGCCGGCTGCGTGACGTCGATGCGGCCGCGTTCGACACGCTCACCCGGGTCTGGCTGCCGTTCCGCTACGACGGGCCGACGACCATCCTCACCGCCCGCGCGCCGATCATCGCGATCGACAACGAGGGTGCCGTGACGCAGGTCCGCTGGAACGACCGGGCCCTGCAGCCACCCGAGGTCGAGCCCGACCAGGTCGCCGAGGTCTACCGGGCGCTCGCCGCGTTCGCCGCCGTGGTCGAGGCGCCTGACCTGGCGGTCACGCTGCGGCTGACGCCCGGCGACTGCCTGATCTTCGACAACACCCGGGTGCTGCACGGCCGGACCGCCTTCCAGCCGGACCCGGCGGGCGGCGGCCGCCATCTGCAGGGCGGCTACGTGGACATGGACGGTCTTCGCGGCACGCTCGACGTGCTGCGCCGCGACGGAAGCGGCGCCCGGCGCCCGGCGCCGGTCGCATCTGTGACATCTGTGACACCTGTGCCGGCGGCGCGGACCGCGGTGGCGACCACGCCCGCGGTGGCGACCGTGCCGGCGGTGGCCCGATGAGCGCGGGCGAGGCGCTCGCCGCCATCCACACGCTGTTCGACGCGGCGAGCTCGGCGGAGTACCTGGGCGAGTCGGTCTCGGTGGCCGGGCACTCGCTGCGGACGGCGGCCCGCGCGGTCGCCGCCGGCGCCGCGCCCGCGCTCGTCGCCGCCGCCCTGCTCCACGACGTCGGGCACATGCTGGACCGCGACTCGGCCGCCGCGCTGGCGCGCGGTGACGACATCCGGCACGAGGACACCGGGGCCGCGTGGCTGTCACGATGGTTCGGACCGGGGGTGACCGAACCGGTGCGCCTGCATGTCGACGCGAAGCGCTATCTCTGCGCCGTCGACCCCGGCTACTACGACGTCCTGTCGCCGATCTCCCGCAAGACGCTGGCGATGCAGGGCGGCCCGCTCGAAGGCGGCGAACTGGCCGCGTTCCAGGCGGGCGGATACGCCGAGGACGCCGCCGCGGTGCGGCGCTGGGATGACGCGGGCAAGGACGCCTCCGCCGTCATCCCGCCGCTCTCCGCCTACGACGACCTCCTCGCCCGCCTGGTCCGCGCGTAGGCGGGCGGCTGACGCCGCCCGTCCGTCGCCTGTTGCGCGGGGCGTCCGCTCACAGGATGGTGCGCCCGCACACCGTCTGGAGGTAGCCAGGCAGGCCGCTGGGTCCCGAGCCGGCGGGACAGGGCTGGCCGGCGGGGAGCATCGCGATGATCTGCATGGCGAGGTACTGGTCAGTGCACAAGCGCCGCCGCGGGTTTGCGGACGGGTCGGACGCGCTGAAGCTGTTCGCGTCGACACAGTCGCCGACGCCGGGGAGCCAGCCGCCATCCTTCGCCACGCAGAGAACCCTCTTGCTCGAGGCGTCGATCTCCACGGAGTAGCTGGCCTGCGGCGGGCACTGGTTCTTCGCGTCCACCCGACCCGCGATCTTGCCGAACCACATCTTGCCGAAACTCACGCCGTCGACGATCCACTCCTCATTCGTGCAGGGCACCTCGCCGAGGTTGTTCGAGTAGCTGTCGTACACCTCCAGGCAGTCGCCGATGCGGATCAGCCCACCGCCTCCGCCCAGGTCGCCCGGGTGCGGCGCCTTGAGGTTGCGCAGGCAGCCTGTGCTCTTCTCGAGACTGAGGCTGTTCGTCAGTGTGACGATCTCGTCGGTGTCGGCCGGGCAACCGACGTCGGCCACCGAGGACGTGCCGCCAAGGGGGTCCGCCGCCGCGCCGTCGGCGACGTCCAGTGCCGTGATCTTGGCGTAGGCGGTCTCGTCGTCGCACTTCACCGGGCCGTACTGGGGCGGCGACTTCAACTCGCCGTTCTGCGGGCTGCTCGTTATCACTCGCGGTTGCTCGGTGATCTTTACGCAGCTGCCCGCGGCGAAGGAGGACGTCGACGAGGAGTCCGACGACGAGGAGTCGTTGCCGTCGCCGTGATGGATGGCCTGCGCGACGCCGTAGCGCACCCCGCCGGCGACGACCAGGGCGACGACGACGCCGAGCACCCGGCGGGCCACGACGCGGCCGCGCCGTGGCGGTTTGCTCGGGGCCGGCGGTGGGGCAGACCCGGGCGCCGCCGGGCCGCCGGGCGGCCGCGGCCATGGGGGCGTGGTCCCGGCGGCCGGTGAGCCGGAAGCCGGCGGCCAACTGGGTGGCGGACCCGGCGGGACTGGGCCGGGTTGGCCCGCGCCCGGTTGTGGTGGGACTGGCTGTCCGGTCGGGGGTGCCCAGCTGGCGGCCGTGGGGGGCGGCCCGCCTGCTGGCCGTCCAGCTTCGGCCGGCGGTTGTGGTGTCTCGTTGTCCATGGGTGCCTTCGCGGGGTCGAACCGATGGAATGCCCGCTTTGCGCGTCTGTCCCTGTCCGGAAAGCGGACGCTTCGCGCAAATAGGCGCATTTGTCGGCCATGACCGTAGACCTCCCCGCGAGTTGCGCCCTGTCGGGGGGGCTGATGACGCAAAGGCTATGGATGCGGCGGGCAGCCGGCCAGGGAACCGCCCCGGCCGGCGCGTGGGTCAGAGCCGCTCGACGATGGTCGCGTTCGCCATGCCGCCGCCCTCGCACATGGTCTGCAGGCCGTAGCGCCCGCCGGTCTGCTCCAGCACCGACAGCAGCGTGGTCATCAGCCGGGCGCCGCTGGCGCCGAGCGGATGCCCGATCGCGGTGGCACCGCCGTTCACGTTGACCTTGGCGAGGTCCGCGCCGGTCTCGGCCTGCCAGGCCAGTACCACGCTCGCGAACGCCTCGTTGACCTCGAAGGCGTCGATGTCCTCGATGCGCAGGCCGGCGCGGCGCAGGACCTTCTCGGTCGCCGGGATCACGCCGGTGAGCATGAGCAGCGGGTCGTCGCCGACGACGGAGAAGCTGTGCAGCCGGGCACGCGGGCGCAGGCCGAGCCGGCGGGCGGTGTCGCCGTCGGTGATCAGGACGGCGGCGGCACCGTCGTTGACCGGCGAGGAGTTGCCCGCGGTGACACGCCAGTCGAGGGCCGGGAAACGCGCGGCCCACGCGTCGGAGCGGAACGCGGGCCTCAGGCCGGCGAGCACCTCCGCCGTCGTCGCGGGCCGGATCGACTGATCCCGAGTGACCTGGACCAGCGAACCCGAGCCATCGGGCGCGGGGGCCTTGAGAGGGACGACCTCCGCGTCGAAACGGCCGTCGCCCCAGGCCGCGGCCGCGCGCCGGTGGCTCTCGGCCGCGAACTCGTCGAGCCTGACGCGGGAGAGGTCCCACCGCTGTGCGATCAGCTCGGCGGAGATGCCCTGCGGTACCAGCCCGTCGGGATAGCGAGCGGCGACGCCCGGCCCCGAGGCGTCGCGGCCCGCGGACGAGCTGCCGATGGGCACTGTGCTCATCGACTCGACGCCGGAGGCGATGGCGACGTCGTATGCGCCGCTGATGACGCCCTGCGCCGCGAAGTGGATCGCCTGCTGGCTGCTGCCGCACTGACGGTCGATCGTCACCGCGGGCACGGACTCGGGTAGTCCGGCGGCGAGCGCGGCCCATCGGGCGTTGTTGGAGCTCTGCTCGCCGATCTGCCCGACCGTTCCGCCAATCACGTCGTCGATGAGCCCGGGGTCGATTCCCGTCCGCTCCACCAGCGCGCGGATCGCGTGGGCGTGCAGGTCGACGGGATGCACGCCGGCGAGCGCCCCACCCGGCTTGCCCTTGCCGACCGGGGTCCGGACGGCGTCGACGATCACTGCGTCCCGCATGACGGCCTCCTCGTTGAGGGTTGGAAAACCCAACTCACTGATATTGGTGTACCGCCCGTGGGTTGGAAATCGCAACTGAGGCCATTGTGACCTTGGATACGGGAGCCGGCGACGAAGGCCGGCGGCGGCCTTCGAGGCCGGGTCGGGCTCGCCCGCGCGCCACGGTCAGCGGACGGTGCCGAGCCGGACAAGGCGGGTGTTCTCGCCCCAGGCGACCGGACCACCGCAATGCGAGCAGACGGCCTGTGCGCGCAGCTCGGCGCCGCAGTCGTGCGCCAGGACCGTGGGCGGATCGCCCTCGGTCGCGTACCGGTCGCCCCACTCCATCAACGCGTGCAGCACGGGCCGCAGAGCCTTGCCGGCCTCGGTCGACACGTACTCGTGGCGAGGTGGATGCTCCTGGTACAGGCGGCGCTCGATGACGCCCGCCGTGACCAGCGCGCGCAGGCGGGCGGCCAGAATGTCGCGGCTCGCGCCGGTGTTGCGGGCGATCTGGTCGAACTTGGTCGCTCCGAGGTTGATCTCGCGTAGCGCGAGCAGGCTCCACCGCTCGCCCACGACCGCGAGCGCGTTCGCGATCGAGCACTCCCGCCCGGTCTGGGCCACCGTGCCCGCCTCCCTCCATGGGCGCGGGGCGACCCTGGCGGCCGATGCCGCGGGAGGGCGCGCCCAGTGAGTTCGAAAATCCAACCTACCATTCGTCGCGACGGTCCCGCGGTCGCGGAGATCGCGGAGATCGCGGAGCGCGGCGGTGGGACTGTCCTTCCTGGCCGTGGAGACGTGGCGCGGACAGCCTCGCGCGGCCGGGACCGGTGAGATGCTGCTGAACATGTCCGCGTTTGCCCTTCCAAGGCGGCGCGTGACCGCTCTCGCGGCCGCGCTGCGCGGGGGCGTGCCGGCGGCCGCCGTCGCCATGGCCGCCGTTCTCGCATCCTTCGGCAGCGCGCTGGAGGTCGAGCGCGCGGCGCATCTGGGCCTCGGCGTCGTCGTCCAGGCCGTCGTGCTGGCGCTGACGCTCGCCCGGGTCGAGCGGACCCGCGCGAGCCGCGCCGCCGCGCTCGGCCGTGCGCGGGCGCCGATGGCGCTCCGGCTCGCCCTGCTGCCCGTCGTCGCGGTGGTAGCGAGCGAGGTTGGCCGGCTGATGGTCGAGCACCCGAACGTCGGTGACACCCTGTTCGTGCTGGGGATCAGCGCCGGCATCTGGGTGCGCCGTTTCGGCCCGGCGGCATCTCGCCTCGGCACGCTCGCGACGCTGCCGTTCATCGCGCTGCTCATCACGCCGGCCGTCGCCGCTCCGGACGGCTCGACGCGCTGGTGGTCCGCCCTGATGGCGATGATCGCGTCGTTCTGGGTGCTCACCCTGAACGCGCTGGCTGAGCGCATCCGGCTCCTGCCCTCGCCCGCAGCCGCCGATGGCGTGACTGCCGCCGCTCCGGCCGCTCCGGCGGCTCCGGTCACTCCCGCGGCTCCCGCCCCTCCGTCGCCCCGCGCCCGAAAGGCGGGTCCAGCGCCCGCCAGCAGGATGGCCGCGCAGATGGCGGTCGGGCTTGGTGCGGCGTTCCTGGTCGGGCGGGTCGCGTTCCCGGATCACTGGCCGTGGCTGGTGGTCACCGCCTACATCGTCGCCGCCGGTAACCGCGGTCGCGGTGATGTCGCGGTGAAGAGCGTCGCCCGCCTCGCCGGCGGGGCGGTCGGGACCGCGGTGGCGACCGCGGTGGTGGCGGCTGCGCCCGCGCACAGCGCCTGGACGGTCGTCGCGATCTTCCTGGTGCTCGCCGGCGCGCTGTGCCTGCGCACCGTCCACTACGCGTTCTGGGCCGCCGGTGTGACGGCGGTGCTCGCGCTGCTCTACGGCTACTTCGGCCTCACGGCCGGGCACATGCTGGCCGAGCGGCTCGCCGCGATGGCCGTCGGGTCGGTGCTCGCGGTCGCCGCGAGCTGGCTGGTGCTGCCGGTCCGCTCCCGCGACTTCGCCCGATCGCGCCTGGCCAGGGCGCTCGCCGCGCTCACCGACCTGCTCCTGGCCGTCGCCAGGGCCGAGACGGGCCCGGCCGCGGCCCACCGGGCCGCGTTCCTGGACGCGGTCGGCGAGCTGGAGCTGATCGCCGGCACGCTCGCTGCCCGCAGGCTGGTCTGGAGGGTGGCGCGCCGACCCGCGCCGTATCTGGCGGACGCCGTCGACGCGGTGCGGGGCTGCCGGGAGCCCGTGGACGCGCTCGCGCTGGCCGCGGCCGACGCTCCGGCGGCCCTCGCGGCCGGCGCGGCGCGGCGGCGGGCCGGTGGGCTCGCGCGCCGGATCGGCTCGGTCCGCCGCTCCATCGCCGGCCGTCCCGAGCCGGCGAACGCCGTTCCCGCCCAGCGCCCGGAGCCCCCGGCCGGCGAGCCAGGGCCGCTCGACGCGGCGTTCGACGAGCTGGCGGAGGCCGTCGCCGTCCTGTCGGCCGTGTTCCCGCCGCCGCCAGCCCCGTCCGAGCCGGACGGCTCGTCCGACCGGCTCGGCCAGGCCCCGGCCGGTACCTCGGCGCGGGCGCCGGCGGCTCCGGCGGCAAGCGGCGCGCCGAGCGGTTCCGGGGCCGGTTCCTCGGCCGGCTGAATGTCGGATCCACACCGTACTGTGCGTCCATGACGGTGGCCGAGACGCCCGCTGGCGGGCCCACGGAGCGGTCGACGACGGAGCGGTCGACGACGGAACGGCTGACGGCGGCGCAGGCGCGGCGGCTGGCGCTGGCGGCGCAGGGGTTTACCCGGGCCCGGGGATCCGTGGCGACGGGGGCGCGGGCGGACCGGCGGCGGCTGCGGTGGCTGTTCGAACGGGTCGGCGTGCTCCAGATCGACTCGGTGAACGTGCTGAGCCGGTCGCACTACCTGCCGGGCTGGTCGCGGCTCGGCGCCTACGCGCGGCCGGCGCTGGACGACTATGTGCACCGGGATCGGCGGGCCTACGAGTACTGGGCCCATGAGGCGTCGTTCGTGCCGATCGAGTGGGAGCCGCTGCTGCGCTGGCGGGCCGCGGCCGCCCTGGCGGGCGACGGCATGTGGGGCGGGCTCGCGCGGTTCGGCCAGGACCGGGCGGACTACGTCGCCAGGGTGCTCGCCGAGGTCGCCGAGGGCGGCCCCGTCACCGCGTCCCAGCTGTCCGAGCCGGGGCGCGGTCGGGGCTCCTGGTGGGGCTGGGCGGACGGGAAGCGGGCGCTGGAGTTCCTGCTGTGGACCGGTCAGGTCTGCGCCGCCGGCCGGCGGACGACCTTCGAGCGGACCTACGACCTGCCCGAGCGGGTGATCCCGGCGGCGGTACGCGCCGCCCCGACACCCGGCCCGGCGCAGGCGCACCGCGCGCTGCTGCTGCACGCCGCGGACCGGCTCGGGGTGGCGCTCGCCGCCGACCTGCGTGACTACTTCCGGCTGCCCGCGGCGGCCGTCCGCCCCCGGCTGGCCGAGCTGGTCGAAGCGGGGGAGCTGGTGGAGGTCGCGGTGGACGGCTGGTCATCGCCCGCCTACCTGCGCCCGGGCCTCGCGATCCCGCGACGAGTCGAGGCGACGGCGCTGCTCTCCCCGTTCGACTCCCTGATCTGGGAGCGCGCCCGGACGCGGCGGATGTTCGGCATGGAAGTGAAGCTGGAGGTCTACACCCCCGCGGACCAGCGCCGCCACGGGTACTACGTGCTGCCGTTCCTGCTCGGCGACCGGCTCGTCGCCCGGGTCGACCTGAAGGCCGACCGGGCGGCCGGGGTGCTGCGAGTGCCGGCCGCCTGGCTGGAGCCGGCGGAGAACCAGCCCGACGCGGGGTCGCGCGGCGCCGCGAGGTCCGTCCCCGCGCCCGGAGCGGTCGCGGCCGCGCTCGCGGCGGAGCTTGTGGCCATGTCGGCCTGGCTGGGCCTGGGCGAGGTGGAGGTGGCGCCGCGCGGCACGCTCGCCGCCGCGCTCGGCCGGGCACTCGTGGCCGGGACGGAGCCTGACGCGGTCGTCCTGCCCGCACCAGCCGCCGTGGCCGTCCCGGACACCGAGGCCGGGACGGCCCCCGCGGTGCCAGCACCTGCTGGCTGACCGGTCACACAACGGCTTCGGCGGGAGTCACCGCCGGCTCGCGGGCGCATTCCAGCCCGTGGGCGGCAGCGTGTCCCGCGGCGCGGCGGCGGCACCGTTCCAGCTGAAGCGAACCGTGGCGGCGCCGGCCGTCGGGCAGCACATCGGGTCCTCCGGGCGGTAGAGCTGGTACTGGAGGGCGACGGTGTCGTCGGTGGACCAGATCCAGCTGACGGTCGCGCTCGGCACGGCCGCGTCCGTCGCCACGTAGCGCCCGTCGTGGAAGAGAAACGCCCGCTGCGGGTGGCCGTCGACCGAGGTGGCGAGCATGCCGAGGATGACGCTCAACGTCCGGTCCGGGTCGTAGCCGGTGGTGTCGGTCGGGGTGTACCCGCTCGCCCGGACGACCGCGATCGCCTGGGCCACGGACAGCCCGCCGGTGGGCGACGCGGTGGTGGGCGACGCGGTGGCCACGGGCCCCGGCGCTGTGGAAGAGGCCGCGGGCGACGCCGCCGCGGCGACCGGGCCGCCGCCGGTCAGGAGCGCGGCCAGCGCCGCGAGCGGCAGTGCGAGCGCGAGCCGCCGGCCGTTGGTGGGCCGGCCAGCGCGCCCGGTGTGGCCGGTGCCCCGGGCGGCGTCATGGCCGGCTCGCATGCCGGCAGGGTCGTGGGCGGCGGCGCCTTCGGCCGCGCCCGACGGGCGGGACGGTTCCCTCGCCGATCTTCCAGCGGTCATGTCCGCCTCCTCGCGCCAAGGTGGACCCGGTGGCGGTCGACCGTTGTCGCGGCCCCACCAGGCACTGACGTGGGCCTGACCGGGCAGACCCGGTTCATGTCCCGCGGACCGTTGCCCGCCCGTGGGAGACGATGACGCAGCCATCCCGGCTGGAGGACCGCCAGGACGTGTGTCAGGACGGCAGACCGTGCGGCCTCCGGGAACGTGACGGCAACAGCGTCGTCGGGTCTCCTTTGGGCGGTGGGACGAGTCCGTCCCCCAGCTACCCGCCCTGAGGCCGGCTCACCCCTCCAGACGGGCACGGGGGTGTGGTCCGTCTCTGACCCGGGCCGGATGGTGGCACATGTCACCAGCTTGCTTGCACGCGCACGCGGCGAGGGGGGTGGGGTAAAGTTAGGTGAACTTAAGAAGGTCAAGTATACCTAAGTAGCGTGGTCTGACGGACTTCGGAGGTTCCTGGTGGCAGAAGCTCCCACGGCCCAGCACTTCCCGGGGCCGGAAGCCGCGCGCGGGGATGGGCGCGCGGTGATGGGCGATTCTACCTTCGCCCGGTGCGGCGCGCAGTCGCGCTTGGTCGACGAGGAGCTGCGCGGAACCATCCCGAACTTCGAGGCCTTCCATTTCCTCCCGGTTCCGGGGCCGTGGCCTCAGGCGGTGCGCCCGGCGGAACCGGACGGTTTCCGACTGCCGCCGTCTACCCGTCTCAAGACGCTCTACTACCGCCCGTACCCGGGCCGCCCGACGACCGAGAGCCCGATCGTCTGGGACACATACAGCAGGCAGATCAGCACGCGATCGGCGGACGGTGCCTGGCACGCCGCGGCGCCCACCACGGTGCCGCAGTTCATCGGCGTCTGCATCCACGGCCGGCACGACACCTGCTGCGGTGTGCGGGGCGGCGGTTTCATCCGCCGGGTCCAGCAGCTCGTTCCTGACGCGCCCATCTACGGCGTCAGCCATCTCGGCGGGGATCGTTTCGCGCCGACGGCCGTCCTGCTGCCGAGCGGCTACCTGCTGGGCCGGCTCGACGACATGGCGGACGAGGACCTGCGCGAGCTCGTCGAGGAGGGGCTCCTCCCGCTCGCCCACCTGCGGGGACGCCTCGGCGTCACGCCCGCCGAGGCGGTGGCGGAGATCTGGTACCGGGAGAAGTTCCACCGGCGCGATCCGGCGGACCTGCCGGCCATCAGCGTCGTCGGCCCGGTCGGCGTTGGTCACCACATCCCGGCCGGAGTGCTCCCCGCGCGCTCAACTGGCTCCGAGTCCCTGCTTTCCGGGGGGTTGGCATCGGCGATCCGGAAAGGATCCCTGGGGGCGGCGTCGTCGATGGCGACGCCCGCGCGTCCGGAGGCTGTCCCTCGGTACAACGTGCTGGTGGATGACGGCGTCCGGCGCTGGCGTATCGAGCTCCGCCGCGAGCAGCGGGACGACGCCGCCATCCAGTACACCTGCACGGCCGCGCTGTCCAAGCCGGTCTACCACTGGAAAGTCGACGTGACCGAGGAGACGGACAGCCTCCTGGCCGCCGGTCCGGTCCACTGAGACGGCCACCGGGGCGTCCGGGCGCCCGAACAGCATTGGGGAGCCGGGGAGCCCTTACGACGCGTCGACGAGACGCTGGCGATTCTCCAGGAGGGTCCGGTATCGCTGGACTCGTGCGTGGTCGACGTCCAGGCGCGCGGCGCCTGCGAGTTCCGCCAGATGGGCGGGGTCGTTCGTGCTGACGGCCACCCGGGTGACCGGCGGCAGCTCGTAGGCGAGCCGGAACGCGGCCTGCGCCGTGCTGACGCCGGCCGGTGGCGGGTCGCCGAGCAGCGCGGTGACACGCAGGTCCTCCCAGAAGGACTGGCGGGTATCGCCGTTGAACGGGCTCATCGCCCAGCGTCCACCGACGTCCACGCCCAGCAGGCGCGCGAGCGTCTCCGCCGCCGCGAGCGCGTCGGGCCCGACGAGCACGCCGGCGCGGTGCATCAGATGCCCCGGCCGGGGTGGCGCCGCGGTGCCGCCGGCGCACAGCGCGTCGATGAGCGGCTGGGCGTCCCAGGTCGAGACGCCCCAGGCGCCGCAGAGCCCGGACCGGGCCGCGTCGGCGAGCGCCTCCGCGGCCGCCAGGAAGAGGTCGTGGCCATGCTCGGGCCCGGCCGCCCGCAGGGTCCGTTCCGGGTTGTGCAGAAAGACGACATCGGGCGCTCTGCCCAGCTTGTCGGCGCTCGTCTCGAGCGCGGCCCGCAGCCGGGCCGGGTCCAGGGAGTGCTCCCGACGACCCGCCATGCCGGGCTCCTGCCCAGCGCCGCCGGCCGGCGCCGGGAAGAACCCGACCTTCGTCGAGAGGTGAAACTCGGGCAGCAGGTCGGCGGCGGCGGCCGCGAGCCGGGCGTGGGACGCGAAACCGGCGTAGTTGAACGCGGTGTCCAGGTCCCGGACGCCGTGCGCTAGGGCAGCTTCCAGGAGGTCCCGCCGGTGACGAGTCCGGTATAGGCCGAGGACAACTCGTCGGTCAGGCCTGTGCATATCCCCTCCTGGATGAGGATCTGGGCGAGCGGCCTGACGTTGATCCCGCATTCCACGCCCGCCAGCTCCAGGTCGATCGGGCAGCCACTGAGCAGCAGCGCCAGCGCCTGCTCGGCCCGCTCCCGTACGGTGATCTTTCGACCTCCGGCGTAGACCACGAGGTCACCACCGGCGCGCTCGACGTCGGGGGCGAACTCGGTGACGCAGACGACGACGTCCGGCTCGTGCGCGGCCGGCAGCGCCGGCGCGTGCCGCGCGGGGGGCCGTGACCGTTCTCGGTCGGTCAGAAAGGCGGCCGGTGGCCGGGAGCGCAGCAGCTCCACGGCTGCCGCCTCGAGCCACGCGCGCTCGGCCTCCCGCTCCTCATCGGAACCGGAACGGATCAGATCGCGCCGGAAGATCTCCAGTTCGCGCGCCTGGTCGGCGATCCAGGCCAGCCAGTCGATGCCGGTACGTTTGACGAAGCCGAAGGTGAGATGCAGGCTCAGCGGCTCCTCGTGGTCCGCGTGCGTTGCCTGGTGCCAGTGCCCGCGCGGGATGTGCAGGACGTCGCCCGGCGTGAGAGTGCCCCGCCAGACCACCTCCTCGCTCGGGACCGAGTTCGGCACGGCATCCCGGTACATCGGTACCCGCCGGGAATGGCTCCGGACGTCCCAGGTCTTGTTCCCCGCGAGCTGGACGACGACCACATCGTGATCGTCCCAGTGGAGTGGAAAGCCACCGGTCGAGCGGGTCGTCAGGTAGGCGTTGACCTGTACCACCTCATGGGACCACCAGCGCAGCGCGCGGGTGGCGACCTCCAGGGCGGGATCAAATATTTCAGCCGCGTCAAGAACCAGCGTCACGCCGGTATCGAGCAGGTTTTCCAGCGCCGGGGTGTCCACCATGCGCAGCGTCTGGCCGCGCCGGTTCACCTGGGGGCGAAGAAAAGCGTTTGGATGGAGCTCGCGACCGTCTTGGAAGAGGCGCAGCTGGGGTGGTTCGAGCCGGCGTCTCGTCACGATGTCGAGAAGCCGCGACGGGGTCATCAGCCGGTCACAGAGTGATGGGTCCTCAAGCCGCCCTCGCCCGAACTGGCGCCCCAGCGGAGCGACATCGGGCCAGCCGAGCGCGCCCTCGAGACCGCATACCAGAAGATGCTCCGTCGCGAGTGTTCTTTTTTCCGCGGCAGAAGATCCCAAGGTCGGCTCGGGACGCGTCGACCAGCCGTCTTCGATCGGAATTTCGCTGCGGTCAGCCGTCGCTTCCGTCGCTGTCGGAGTGCTCGGCGTCGTGGCGGTCCTGGACCTCGGACAGCCTTTCGACGGCTACGACGAGGTCGTCATCGTCAGTGTGCATGTCGAGCGAGTGCATGTCGGATCCTCTCTGTGGCGACGTTCCCTGTGACGACGTTCCCTGTGGGGCAGTTCCGTCGCTCAGTTCGGTCGCTCGGTTCCGCCACGAAGGTGGCTCGGCGCCTAGCGGGAAAATAATAGGTTCCTCGCGTCCTACGGCGCAACCATGTGATGAAAGAAAGCGCCGGCGGCAAGCCGGAAGCGGCCTGTTCTGTCAGGCAGGGGCCCCGGGGGGAGCGGCGGTCGGTTTCGCGGGGAGGGCACGCAGCATGCCCAGGCATTCGAAGACGGCACGGAGCCTCCCGTCCGCGGTGTAGACCCGGCCACGGCCGAGCACCCGCCCGTGGCCCGCGTGCGGCGAGTCGACCCGCAGCAGGTGCCACTCCCCGACGTCCAGGTCCTCGACGAACGTCACCGTCTGGGCGAGCACGGCGGCGGCCAGCCGTTCGCCCGGCGCCAACCTGGCCGTGCCCCGCTGGAAATGGCTGTTCGCCACATGGTGCCCGGTCCACGGCTCGCTCGCGAAGGCGACCAGCGCGCGGCCCAGCGCCGGGTCCGCGGGGATACCGGGGATCCGCTGCCACACGTCCAGGCTGTACGGCCCAGGGCCCGGCGACAGCCGGACCTCCCAGGGGAGCAACGGGTAGTCGACCGGCCGGGCGGAGGCCGGGCCGTCGGTGGGCTCGGGCGCCGCCGCCTCGTGCCGCACGAAGTCCGGGGCGTCGGCGCCGAGCAGCACGTCGCCGCGGCTGATCGCCCGGCCGCCCTGGCGGAACGTCAACGCCAGGTTCGCGAACGTGCGGCCCGACTGGAGCCACTCGACGTCGACGTCGAGCGGCTCGTCCCAGCGGCTGGAGTTGGGGAACATGGTGTGCAGCGTCTGGGTGGACTTGCCCGGCGCGAGCCGCTCGGCGAGCACGACCTGCTGGGCGAGCTGCTGGGCGGCGAGCACCCCGCCGTGGGGGCTGCGCAGGACGCGCACCGGCAGCGGCGGCGTCGCGTCGCCCGCGAGGTCGAGCGCCGCCAGCACGTCGGCGAGGCTGAACAGCTCGGACTCGGGGCGGGGGAACGAGCCGGGCGGGAGCGTCGCGGCGAGTTCCGTGGGCGGCTCCTCGGCGCCGACGGGCGGGACGCCGTCCGTTCCTCCGGGGCGGCCGGCAGGATCGCCGACCGGCCCGGCGATCGCCGTGCCCTGCGCGTCGACCGTGCTCGTGCCCACCGCACCCCCAGGCGTGCTCGATGCTCTGGATGCCCTGGCCCGCGGGCGCGCCGCGCGGCCCGGGAGGCCCGGGAGGCCCTGCGTGGCCTCGACACCGCGGTCGGCGGATGATCCGCACACCGACCGAAGCCGTGGCCGTTTTCACTATCGGCGCCGCGGGCCGCGCGGGACGCCCCCAGTGACCCACTCCACGGATCGGCGCGCCGCTCTCGCCCGGGCGGGGGTCTCCGGACGGCGGTCTCCCAGACGGCGGTCCGGACCGTCCTGCCTAGGAGCTCGCGGCCTTGGCGCTGGTCATGCCGCGCAGCAGGGCCGCGCTGGCGTGACTGACGCCGGTGATCTCGGCTGTCTGGCCCCGCCCCGCGTAGCGGTGCAGGACGTCGTCGATCGCCGCGGCCGCCGCGGAGTCCAGCACGTCGGCATCGGAAAGGTCGATCACGACCCGTGGCGGGTCGTGGGCGTAGTCGAACGCGGTCACCAGTTCGCCCGTCGACGCGAAGAACAACGGCCCCTGCACCGCGTAGATCCGGACGCCGCCCTCCGGGTCGAGCACGCTGGTCACGTTCGCCAGGTGCGCGGCCTTGCGGGTGAACATCAGCGCGGCGAGGATCACGCCTACGACCACCCCGTACGCGAGGTTGTGGGTCGGCACGACGACGGCGACCGTCGCCACCATCACGAGCGTCTCGCCGACCGGCATCCGGCGCAGAGTGGTCGGGCGCACGCTGTTCCACTCGAATGTCATCGCCGCCACGACGACCATCACGGCCGCCAGGGCCGCCATCGGGATCACGCCGACGATCGCGTGCAGTGGCAGCACCAGCAGCAGGAGGAAGCCGCCTGCGGCGAAGGTGGACAGCCGGCCGCGCCCGCCGGACGACACGTTGAGGATCGTCTGGCCGATCATCGCGCAGCCGCCCATCCCGCCGAACGCCCCGGCGACGAGGTTGGCGATGCCCAGCCCCCAGGCCTCCCGGTTCGGGTCATGGCGGGTGTCCGTCATCCGGTCGACGATCTGCGCGGTGAGCAGCGTCTCCAGCAGGCCGACCGCGGTCAGCGCGAGCACGTACGGCAGCAGGATCCGGACGGTCTCCCAGGTCATCGGGACGTCCGGCAGGCCGGGCAGGGGCAGGCCGGTGAGCAGCGCGCCCTCGTCGCCGACCGTCGGCGCGTCCAGGTTGAACGTCGTCGTCACGAGGGTCAACAGGGCGATGGCCGCGAGCGGCGCCGGCACGGCCTTCGTCACCCGGGGAAGGATCAACAGGATCGCCAGCCCCGCCGCGACCAGCGGGTACACCCGCCAGCCGTGGCCGAAGACATGCGGCATCTGAGCCAGGAAGATCAGGATCGCGAGCGCGTTGACGAATCCGATCATGACGGTCCGCGGCACGAAACGGATGAGGCGGGCGACGCCGGCGAGGCCGAGCAGGAACATCAGGATGCCGACCGCGATCGTCGCGGCCATGAGGTACTGGAAGCCATGCGCGTGTACCAGCGGGGCGGCGACGAGCGCCATCGAGCCGGCCGCCGCGGAGACCATCGCCGGCCGGCCGCCGGTGAACGCGATCACCGCCGAGATGACGAACGAGGTGAACAGCCCGACCGCCGGATCCACTCCGGCGACGACGGAGAACGAGATGGTCTCCGGGATCAGGGCCAGCGCCGTGACCAGCCCGGCGACCAGCTCGACGCTTGCCTGCCGTGGCCCCGGCAGGACCCTGCGCAGCCCTGGCAGGGCGCGGCGCAGCCCTGGCATCGTGATTGCCAGACGGGTAGCGCCGCGGCGCGTCCGGGGGGACGGCACTGGGACAGGGCCGGGCAGTGCGGACATGACGAACCTCACACAAGCAGGGACACCGGTAGCCCGGGTGCCCCCGGTGGCTGTCCGGTGCCTGGCGAGCCAGCGCGATGGTGCCGGCGGGCAAAGGCGGTCCCGGCGGGCGCATCCGGCCGACCTCCCCGGAGCGCTTGGCGGCTCGGGCAGCCCGCCGAAACGGAGGAAGCCTACCGAATCCGCATAATATGATCTTCTGGCGGCATGGTCGGCCCAGGGATGCCGTGGACTTTCCGCGATGGTCGCGGCGAGGGCGACCCTCGACGGGGGCGCGTCAGGCCGGCGGGGCTCCTAGTCGTTGTAGATCGAACTGCATCTGCGAGATGTCCCAGGACTGCACGGTAACCATCGCCTTAGCCAGCGCGCGCACCTTGTCCTCGCTCGCGTGCTGGGAGGCGAACTGCGCCATGATGATCCCGCCGCGGTGATGGTGGATCATCAGCGTGAGGAACCGCACGTCGCTGTCCCGCCCCTGGGAAGAGGCCAGCTGGGTCAGCTCCGTGCCGCTGGCCATGCCTGGCATCCGGACTCCGTCCGTGCCGACCGGGGTGCCCAGCGAGCCGGATCCGTCGTGCATGCCCGCCATGTCATGGCCATCGGCCGCGGCGCCGGTGCCGCCCATCCAACGCATCGGCTCGCCGACGGTCGACTGACCGAGTCCCCAGTCGGCGAGCCAGGATCCCATCACCCCGATCTCGCGCTGCTGGCCGAGCGCGATGTCCTGGCTGATTGCGATGGTGTTCTCGTCCGCGCCGTGGCTGAACTCGAGCATGCTCATCTGCACGGCCTGCGCGTGGTGCTCGGTCATGTCGCGCAGGAAGCCCGCGTCGACCGAGTCGTCGCCCGGGGCACCGCCGGCCAGCCCGCGCAGGCCAAACCCCGCCGCGACCAGCGCGGCGGCGGCCAGAACAACCAGGGGTGCCCACAGCAGCCGTGGCCGCCGCCGTGCCGGGGCGGACTCAAGGTCGAGCTCGGCCTGATCGAGGGCGGGCGGCTCCGATACGGCTGACGCCGAGGCCGTGTCGCCGGGCTCCGCCGCCCCGGAAGCGGAGAGCATCCGCGTGGCGGTTTGCGCTTCCTCGGTCGCGGTCGGCGGGGTAGCGGTGGGCTCCGGCAAGGCGGCTCCTAGTGGTCCGGTTTGTTGACCGAACGCGCCCCCGCCGGTCACCGTCCCGTCGGGACGGCGCGCCAGTCACACGAGTTCGCCCCCCAAGGCTAACCCCGACCCCAGACCACGAGCCGACACGCGGCCTGGCTTCGAGGCCCAGCCACAGCGAGCGACGGAGCCACTAGCGCAGCGTCAGACCAGCCATGTCCTCTGCCTGAAACCACGCCAGCCCCGGTCACAAGGCCGCACCGCCACGGCCAGCGGCCAGGTCCAGGCGACACGCAACCACAGCAGGTGACGGCGCCACTAGCGCAGCGCCAGACCAGCCACGTCCTCGACCCGGCGTCACAGCAACCACGGCCATACACATGTAGCCGTCACCACGCAGGGAGGACGCTCAGCGTCCGACAGGCGGGCGGCGCGTCCAGCGCCCGCCGCCGCTCAGCGTCCGATGGCGGGGCGCGCGTCCAGCGCCGCCCGCCTTAGGCGTTTACCTGGCTGTTGAAGACGAATGTGCGCTTGCCGACCTGGACCCGGGTACCGGAGGTCAGCGGCGCCGGCTGGTGCGGGTCCAACGCGGTCCACACGGTCGCCTCGGGCGGCGCGATGTAGGTGCCGTTGGCCGAGCCGCGGTCGGTGATCACCGCGTCCCAGCCGTTCAGGGTGATGACGGCGTGCACCCGGGAGACCGCGCTCTCGCCGTCCTCGACCGGCAGCGGCCGGGCGGTGCCCGCGCGTACCGCGTCGTCACGGTCGGGCTGGCGGCCGATCACGAGGTCGATGTCGACGGGCACCGTCTGCCCGTCGTCGAAGACCAGCACGCCGATGGGCGGCCTGGGCCGCCATACCGACTGCCCTTCGGTCGAGGACAGCGACGCGCCGCACTGCGCGCAGTAGGGCGCCTGCGGATGGTTGAAATGCCCGTTCGGGCAGAGCACGCCCTCGACCTGCTGCTCCTGGTCGCTGCCCGGCAGCATCGTCGGGGCGTCGTCGCCGTCGTCGATGAGGTCCGAGACGGTGAACGTCTGGCCAGGCAGCTGGGTCAGCGCCTCGCTGTCGTCCTCCTCGGTGAGCTCGCCGTGCGCCCGGCCGTCCGTCTGCCCGTTCGCGCTCGGCGCCGGCCGGGCGAGTTCGGTGGGCGGGTCCTGGTCGAAGTAGTCCAGCTCGTTGAGCTCGTCGAAGTCCGCCGCCTGGGTCGGCTCGGCGCCGGACTGCGCCCGGTGCGCCTGCTCCTCCTTGCTCAGCAGCGGGGCAAGGACCGGCGGAGCGATGGACTGCTGTTCCGGGGTGCGCTCGGCCGGCACGGGGATGCGCTCGGCGGCGGTCGCCGGCTCGCGCGGCGGGCCGTAGCCGGCGAGCAGGTCGTCGGTCGCGGACCTCGGGACCGGCGGCGGCGCGTCCCGGGACGGCAGCAGGCTGGCGCCGATGCCGGGAACCGCGCCGATGCGCAGGTCGAGCGGGAAACCGAGGCCGGTCCCGGTCATTTCCGCTTCGTCGTCCGGGGCTCTGTGAAGGCCGAGAGAGCCGGACGGGGCGATGTGCAGATGGGTGATCCCGTCGGGGAGCAGCCGGTCGACCCAGGTCGCCGAATCGATGCCGGAGAGGGTGAGCGGGATCGGGCCCGCGGCGACGACATCCATCGCGCCGTGAACCAGCGCGGCGATTCGCTCCCCGACCGCCGTGAGCAGCGAGAAGTCGGGTACCTCCTCCGGATCCGCGGCGGCGAGCAGCCCCGCCACGCGGCGCACCAGCCGGCGGCCGGTGCTGGCCGAGTCACCCGGCTCGGCGACGACCTCGGCGCACAGGTCCAGCAGCCGTCGCGCGGTATCGGCCGTCTGCGGCCGGCCGGCCCTGGCGACGATGAGGACGCCGGGCAGCCGGACCACCACACCGGTCTCGTGGCCACGGCCCGCCTCCACGACCACCCGGAAACGGTCCAGTCCCGCCATTGCCTCGCCCTCCGCGCCCGTCGGCTCGGTTGTGTAGCCCCGGTCCGTATAGCCCGGGCCAGGTGCGGCCGCGGGCCTGCTGTGATCCGATCGGCTGTGGTCCGATCGGCGCTCGCCGGCCTGGCACCCGCGCCGACGGCTCGCCTCGAGCCACGGCGCGCGGCGCTGGCCGCGTGCGATCTTCGGGGTTAGGTTATCGGGCCGGCGAGCGGATTTCCGTATCTTCCACTGTCGACGGCACGGTCGGGAGCTGTCGGCTACCCGGCAGCCGCCGCCCGTGGCCAGGCCTGCGCGCGGCGTGCGCGGGTGCCAGCACGCTCGGCCGCGCCGGCACCCGCCCGGCGGGGCGCGCGGCAGGCACGGGTCCGGCCACGGGGCCGCCGGCTGGCGGGCGGCGGTTTATGCGCCGCCGTAGGGGCCGGGCCGGACCCCGGGCGGGTAGGCGCCGGTGCCGTTCAGGCCGCCGGTCATGCCCGCGGGCATCGAGCCGGTCATCGGGCCGCCCATCCCGCGGGGCTGCTCGGTCATGGCCTGGCTCACCTTGGACGCGATCGCCTCCGTCAGCCGGATCGCCTGGGTCAGCGAGAGGTTCAGCACGATCTCGCTGTCGTCGGTCATCGCGAAGCGCACCGACACATCCGCCATGGTGATTCCTCTCGATCGCCGTCCCTGCACCGGAGCGGCCGGACTGGCCCCCCCGAATGCCCCGGAGGCGCGGCAGGACTCGCCGCGCGTTCCCTGGTCATGCCGCCGGCGCCCTCAGACACGCGGAATCTGACCGCGGCTGCCGCGCCCGGCGCGGGACGTGGTGACTCCACGATCCCTGACCGGGCCGCTCCGCTTCCAATGACCCCCCTCCACCTCGCGATCATGCGGGGTGGCGTGATCTACCGTTGTCCACTCATCGTCATCGGACGACTTCGTTGTCTCCTTCCCGACTCGACTTCCACCTAGAGGTGGTGCCATTTCGTGCCAGGTCGGGCACTGTGCGTTCTCCGCCTCGGAAGGGGTAGACGAATCTGCGTGACCGAGCACACCTCGAGGCCGGAGCGACGCCCGGCCACCAGACGCAGCCAGCGGGCCGGCCGAGCGGCACCGACCGCGACCAGAACCGCGCCCCCGACGCCGCAGGCGCCTCCCGCCGCCACCCAGGTGGCGGCGGGAGGCGTGGACCAGGCGGGAATGTCGACGCGCCCCGCCAACCCAGCACGTCCGGCCTCGCCAGTTCGGGTGGCGTCTCCCACGCAGGCGGCAGCCGGCGCGGCCGCTCCCGCCCAGAGCCCGCCGGTGGGCCGGACGCCCGCGGCGGCGCGTCGAACGCGCCTGGCCACGCGGCATGCTCAGCCCGACCCGTGGCGCCTGACCGGCCAGTCACCACCGGCGGCCACCTCGCCGGCGCGCGGCCGGCCCATGGTCTCCGTCGTGATGCCGTGCCTGAACGAGCGGGAGTCGGTGGGCCGCTGCGTGCGCGCGGCCTTGGCGGGCATCGCCGCGACCGGCCTGCCGGGGGAGGTCATCGTGGCCGACAACGGCTCGATGGACGACTCACGCCGGGTCGCCGCCGAAGCTGGAGCATGGGTGGTGCGCGAGCCTCGCCGCGGATATGGGAACGCCTACCTTGCCGGGTTCGCCGCTACGCGCGGTAGATACCTGGTCATGGGCGACTCGGACTGTTCGTATGACTTCGGCGAACTTCCCGGCCTGCTGGCGCCGCTGCGCGCCGGCGACGCCGACTACGTCCTGGGCTCCCGGTTCACCGGTGAGATCCTGCCGGGGGCGATGCCGTGGACACACCAGCACATCGGCAACCCGGTGCTCACCCGGATGCTCAACCGGCTGTTCGGGCTGCGGACCTCCGACGCGCATTCGGGGATGCGGGCTTTCACCCGGGCCGCCTACGAGCGGATGGCGCCGTGTCACGGCGGGATGGAACTGGCCTCGGAGCTGATTGTCGCGGCGGCGGCGAGCCAGCTGCGGGTCGAGGAGGTCCCTATCACCTACCACCCGCGGTCCGGCGTCTCGAAGTTGCATTCGCTTCGTGACGCTGGCCGGCACGTCCGCTTCATGCTGGCCTATGCCGCCCGCCATCGCCGCGCCGCGCCCGCTTCCTCGGCCTGACGGACCGAGGGGGCGGCCCGCGGCGTCCGTAGACTGAGGCGCATGGCACACGAGGGCCAGAAGGTCTCGCTCACCGGCATCAAACCGACTGGTGACGCGCATCTGGGCAACTACATCGGGGCGATCCGGCCGGCGCTGGAGATGGCGTCGAGGTTCGAGTCGCTCTACTTCATCGCCGACTATCACGCGCTGACGTCGGTGCGTGACCGCGCTCAGATGGCGAGCTGGACCCGCTCGGTGGCGGCCACCTGGATCACGCTGGGCCTCGACCCGAAGCAGACGATCTTCTACCGGCAGTCCGACATTCCCGAGGTCTTCGAGCTGCAGTGGGTGCTGTCGTGCGTCACCGGCAAGGGCCTGATGAACCGGGCGCACGCCTACAAGGCCGCCCGCGACCGTAACGCCGAGGCGGGGCTGGCCGACCTCGACGCCGGCATCAACATGGGGTTGTTCAACTACCCCGTGCTGATGGCGGTCGACATTCTGATCATGAATGCGGACGTCGTGCCGGTCGGCCAGGACCAGGTCCAGCACCTGGAGTACGCGGCCGACATCGCCGGCTCGTTCAACCACCTGTTCGGCGACGTCTTCTCGCTGAAGATTCCCGAGGCGGTCACGCCGCCCGGCGAGTCGGGGCGGGTGCTGCCCGGCCTCGACGGGCGCAAGATGAGCAAGTCGTACCAGAACACGATCCCGCTGTTCGCCCCGGAGGCCCGGCTGCGCAAGCTCGTGCGGTCGATCAAGAGCGACAGCACCCCGGTCGAGGCGCCGAAGGACCCGGACAGCTCGGCGGCGTTCCACCTCTACGAGAACTTCGCCGCGCCCGAGGACGTCGCCGAGATGCGCCGGCGGCTGGAGGCGGGCGGCACGGGCTGGGGTGAGCTGAAGAACGCCCTGTTCGAGGAGCTCAACGCCCAGCTGGCCCCGTTGCGGAAGCGCTACGAGGAGCTGATGGAGCCGGACAGCGAGATCGACGCGATCCTGGCCGAGGGCGCGGAGCGCGCCCGCGAGCGTGCGCGCCCGATCCTCGCCGGCGTCCGCCGTGCCGTCGGCGTCGACGGCCTCTGACCGACTGGGCCACACGCGCCGGGAACAGCGCGGGCAGCGCGGAGGGGACAGCGGCGGGCGGAGGCCCGCGCCGCGGCGGTCAGCAGCCGCGCTGGAGAACGAGGGCCTTGGCCATCGCGGCCCACTCGTAGGTGATCATGTAAGCCCAGGTGGCCCGGTTTGGCGGGTCGATAGGGATGATCTTGATCTGGCCGTCGTAGCAGCGGCCCAGCCGCAGCCGCGCCCGGCTGTCCTGCGTCGTCGACGTGATCACGATGATGGACCGCCAGCCACGGGCGGCCGCCGCCGCGGCCGTCCAGCGCGACTCACCCTGCGTGGTCAGCGGCTGGGGGTGGAAGCAGATGACCTCGACAGCCGGGATCGTGTCCGGCGGGCAGATGTTGTCCGGGGTCGGCTGGGAGACCGCGAGCACCGGGGCATACCCGAAGCGGGCGAGCGAGACGGCGAGCTCCAGGCGCCCGGGGCTACCGGCGAACATCACGATCGCGTCGACGGGCGCCGGCACGTCCCGCTTCGGGAACACGAACAGCTTCGCCGTGGTCAGGATGAACGCGACCGCGAACAGCCCGGCGGCGCTGCGCAGCAGCCGACGGCGGCGTAGCGCGCCGGGCGCGCCGCCCGGCCCGGCCGGGCCGCCGTGGGGGACGCCGCCGCCTGGCCCGCGAGCCCCGTCGGGGACCTTGCCGCTGGCCGCTGGCCGCGCCGACCCACCGGAGGAGGACGCTGGCGGCGCGACGGGTCCTGTCGTCATCAGGTACCCCCCGCCACGCGGCCTTCGGCCGGATCTTCGCCTCGGCGGCACCCTCGTCACAGCGCCGCGCCAACCCAGCCTTTCACCTGCCGGTGAACCCGGCCACGGCACCAGCCAGCCACCGTCCACGACCGGCGAACGCCGGTCAGCGGTACGGACGCGGGGTGAGGCCGGGGTTCGCCGTGCGGGCCTGCCAGCGGGGATGCGCGAACCGCGCCCGCGCGCCCTCCCGGGGCCACACCGTCCAGGACGTGCCCGACTGCCACTGCACGATCGGGATCTGGTGGCCCACCTGCAGGCCGGTCGTCTCGTCGAGGCGGAACCGGCCGAGCAGCGTCGTGGTGTCCAGGCCGCGGGCCGCGGCGAGTACCGCGGTGTCGTCGGCGCTGCCGGAGCGGCGGATGCAGGCGCCGAGAATCAGGCCGGCCACGAACGTCCAGGCGGCGGTCGCCGTGGGCGGCGTGCCGTGCAGGGCGCTGAAGTCGGCGGTGAACGCCCAGGCGTTCGGGCCAGTGGTCGTCTCGGCCATGCTGTCCGGCAGCCAGCTGCCGGGCGCGAGGAGGCCGTCACTGGAGTCGCCGAAGGTGGCGGCGCCCTGGACGCTGACCGCGGTGGAGAAGGCGGCGGCCTTCCACGGGCGTCGCAGCAGGGCATTGGCCGCCGTCAGCTCGTCGTCCGGGTCGGCATGCACGATCAGCACATCGGCGGTGGGCAGCCGACTGGCCGCGATCGCGGCCTGGCCCGGGCCGAACGTGCTGGTGGTGACCTCGAACCCGAGCGAGCGGGCGGCCGCCTTCGTGCTGGCCGTGGCCTCGACCGCGAAGTCGCCGGCCGCCAGCAGCAGGACGGCCTTGCGGGCGGTCCGGTCCGCGGACCGGACCAGCGTGAGCACCTGGCGCGGCCAGGTCGACGACGGGGCGGCGATGTTGATGACCTTGGGGTAGGCCTGGCGCATGAACCGGGTGGTCGGGGCGCCGGCGTTGAAGACCACCCGGTCGGTCGCGGAGGTCGCGGCGAGCGCCGCGCGCCGGCCGTACGGGCCGATGATCGCCGCGGGCCTGGCGGCCACCGCGGACCGCATCGCCGCCGCCGGGTCGGGGTAGGCGTCATAGGCCGTCACGCTGATCTCGGTCCACGGCGGGGGCAGATACTCGTCCCGAGCCCACAGGGTCAGCCCGCGCACGCTCGCCAGACCCTGCGTCGCGTCGGGACCGGCGAGTGGAGTGACAAGGGCGACGTTCAGAGCGGTCATCGGCATCCGTGTAGCAAGCGACCCATGGAGTGGCATCCCCGATGCTGGCAGGGCGGCCAGACCCCCGGATCTGGCCACACGAGGACTGCCATCCGCGAGCCATAGGATCTGGAACCACGCGAACAGCGTCCTGCCGCAGCGTATCCGGGCGCCAACAAGCCCGTGAAGGTAGGTGTGAGGTCTTTGGTAGGGGTGGACCGGTGACGGCCGAAAATGCGCGCGCTAAGGACACGGGACGCAAGGGTGAGCCGCCGCCCGCGCCGGACCCGCTCGGCGTCGAGATCATCGACAGCCACTGCCACCTCGACCTGATGGATACCTCCCCGGCCGAGGCGGTCGCGGCCGCCCGAGCCGTCGGCATCCGCCGGATGGTCACCGTCGGGGTGGACCTGCCGACCAGTCGCTGGCAGGCCGACGTCGCGGGCCAGTTCCCGGACGTCTACGCGGCCGTCGCGATCCACCCCAACGAGGCCGCGCGCGGCGTCGACGAGCGGACGTTCGCCGAGCTCACGGCGCTCGCCCGGCTGCCGAAGGTGCGCGCCGTGGGCGAGACCGGCCTGGACTACTACCGGACGGCACCCGAGCAGCACGCCGCCCAGCAGGCGAGCTTCCGCCGCCACATCGCGATCGCGAAGGAGACGGGGCGCCCGCTGATGATCCACGACCGGGAGGCGCACGCCGACACGCTGCGGATCCTGGCCGAGGAGGGCGCACCCGAGACGGTCGTCTTCCATGCCTTTTCGGGCGACGCCGGGATGGCGAAGACGTGCGCCGACGCCGGCTACGTGATGTCCTTCGCCGGAAATGTGACCTTCAAGAACGCGGAGGGGCTGCGCGCCGCCGCGGCCGTCGCACCCGCGGATCTGCTGCTCGTCGAGACCGACTCGCCGTTCCTCACCCCGATGCCCTACCGCGGCCGGCCCAACGGCCCCTACCTGGTGCCGCTGACCCTGCGTGCGATCGCCGAGGTCCGCGGCATGCCGGTCGACGAGCTGGCCGCCACCGTCGCCGCGACCGCCAGACGAGTGTTCGGGCCTTGGTAAGCGGCGCCTCGGCGGGCGAGCGGGTGGGCGGGCTGTTGTCCGGTGCTGACATCCGGGCGATCGCGGCGGCGCTGGACCTGCGGCCGACGAAGAAGCGCGGGCAGAACTTCCTGGTCGACCCCAACACGGTCCGCAGGCTGGTACGGCTGGCCGGCGTCGGGCCGGACGACGTGGTGCTCGAGGTGGGGCCAGGGCTCGGGTCGCTGACCCTCGGCCTGCTCGGCGCCGCGCGCCGGGTGGTCGCCGTCGAGGTCGACCCGCCGCTCGCGGCTGCGCTGCCGGCGACCGCCGCCGCCCGGCTTGGCCCCGCCGTGGCCGGGCGGCTCACTGTTCTCACCGAGGACGCTCTGCGGCTCGGCCCCGCCGACCTGTCGCCCTCACCGGAGGGGGCGAACACGCTGGCGGGGGCGGAACCGGCGGCCGAGGACGCGCCGGGCGTGCTCGCGGCGAACCTGCCCTACAACATCGCCGTGCCGCTGCTGCTCGGGCTGCTGGCTCGGGTCCCGTCGATCCAGCGCGGCCTGGTGATGGTCCAGGCCGAGGTGGCCGACCGGCTGACCTCCCCGCCGGGCAGCCGGGTCTACGGCGTGCCGAGCGTCAAGCTCGCCTGGTACGCCGAAGCGCGTTCCGCCGGGCTGGTCCCGCGGTCGGTGTTCTGGCCGGTGCCGAACGTCGACTCCGGGCTGGTGGCGTTCGCCCGCCGGCCGGCGCCCGCGCCCGAGGCGCTGCGCGCCGACGTGTTCGCCGCGGTCGACGGGGCCTTCGCCCAGCGCCGCAAGACGCTGCGCACGGCGCTGGCCGGCTGGGCCGGCTCGCCCGCCGCCGTCGACCGGATCGCCGCCGCGGCCGGCGTGGACTCCGGCGCCCGCGGCGAGACCCTCGACGTCGCCGCCTACTGCCGCCTGGCCGCCGCCCGCGCCGCACAGCCCTGACCGTGGTCCTGACCGCCGCGATCTGACCGTGCCCTGGCTTGTCAGGACGAGCCGCTGGCGGAGTTCTTGGGGCGGGCGGCGAGGAGAGCCGCGTAGACGTCGGCACGGGAGACGCCGTAGGCGACCATGACGGCCCGGCGGGCGTCGGCGCGGGAGAGTCCGGCGGCCTCGTGGCCGGCAACCGCCTCGGCGAGCTCGGCCGGGGTCGGGGGAGCGGGCGGCCCGAGCGGCTCCTCGTCGTCCACGGCATCCTCGTCGTCCACGGCAGGCCCGCCAACCACGGAGCGGTCGCGGGTCCCATCCGTGCCTCGGCCGTTCGCGTCCGTCGTGGCGGCCCCGCCGGCCGCGCCCGCGGGCGCGGCCGGGGTGGCGGCGCCGGTGAGGGCCGTCGCGGTGGGCCGGCGGGGGCCGGCGGGGGCGCCGCCGATGACCAGAGTGAGCTCGCCGCGGATCTCACGGCCGTCGGTGGTCCAGCCCACCAGCCGCCCGAGGTCGCCGCGCACGATCTCCTCCCAGGTCTTGGTGAGCTCCCGGCACAGCACGGCGGGGCGGTCGGCGCCGAAGACGGCGGCGAGGTCGGCCAGACTCGAGGCCAGCCGGTGCGGAGCCTCCAGAAAGACCATCGTGCGCCGCTCGGCCCCTAGCTCGCGCAGCCGAGAGCGGCGTTCGCCGCCGCGGCGCGGCAGGAAGCCCTCGAACGTGAACCGGTCACTCGGCAGCCCGCTGACGGCCAGCGCCGCGGTCACCGCGGACGGCCCGGGCACGACGGTGACGGCCACGCCGGCGGCGGCCGCCGCCGCGACCACCCGGAAGCCGGGGTCGGAGACCGCCGGCATCCCAGCGTCGGTGATGAGCGCGACCGTCCGGCCCGCGAGCAGCTGCTCCGTCAGGGCGGCGGCCCTGGCGCCCTCGACCGCGTCATAGCAGGAGATGACCCGCCCGGTGATGGTCACGTCGAGCGCGTGCGCGAGCCGGCGGACCCGCCGGGTGTCCTCGGCGGCCACGACGTCCGCCGTCGTCAGCACCTCGGCGAGCCGGGGACTGGCGTCCCGCGGGTCACCGATGGGCGCTCCGCACACGATCAGCACCCCGGTCATCGTCGCCCCTGTCTCGTCTCGCCTGGCCGCGTCCTGCCCCGTCTGGACGGGTGTCCCAGCCGGGCGACTGACCGTCTGTCCGGAGGTCTCCGGATTCACCCGGGAAGATCATGATCGTGCATCGTTCGGCCACTGCGCAGTCTGTCAGCCCGGACGACCTACGCTGTTGGCGTGACCGTGACGACGACGGCCCATCCGACCCTGGCCGATGCCGGCCCGGCCGTGCCCGCGGCCGCGGGGCCCGCGGGCGTGAGCGACCACGTCGGTGAGGTGCGCGGGCGCGGGCCACTGCATGACCGGCTCTGCCCGCCGATGCCGTCCGACCGCCTCGCCGGCTGGCTGGCCGCGCTCGCCGTCACGCTGGTCGCGGGCATCCTGCGGTTCTGGCGGCTGACGGAGCCGAAGGGCATCTACTTCGACGAGGTCTACTACACCAAGGACGCCTGGGGCCTGATGACCCACGGCTACGAGGTGGACAGCAAGAACTGCGTCGGCCCCGGCTACGTCGTGCACCCCCCGCTGGGTAAGTGGTTCATGGCGGCGTCGGAAAAGCTCTTCGGCTACACGGACTGCTCGGGCGCGGTGCACGGAAGTCCCGAGCTGGGGTGGCGGTTCGCGTCGGCGTTGTTCGGGACCATCGCGGTGCTGGTGCTGACCCGCACGGCGCGGCGGATGTTCCGGTCGACGATCCTGGGCTGCTTCGCCGGGCTCCTCCTGGCATTCGACGGGCTGGAGTTCGTCCAGAGCCGGATCGGCATCCTCGACATCTTCCTGATGACGCTGCTGATCGTGGCGCTGGCCTGCCTGGTTCTTGACCGCGACTATGGGCGCTCGAAGCTCGCTGACCGGACGGCCGCGCTTGCCGCCGTGCCGACGGATGAGGACAGGGACGCGCCCCCGTCCGCCGGCGGTGGCACGGCTGTCGAGGAGGCCCTTGGCGCCCGCGACCGGGCCACGCGCGAACGGGCCGCCCGCGAGCGCGACGTTCGTTACGGGCCGAAGCTGGGCTTGCGCCCCTGGCGGCTCGCGGCCGGGTTCTTCCTGGGCGCGTCGATGGGCGTGAAGTGGAGCGGCCTGTACACGCTGCTCGGTTTCGCGGTGCTGGCGATCGCCTGGGACGCGGGCGCCCGGCGGACCGCGGGAGCGCGGCAGCCGATCCTGGGGGCGTTGAGGCGGGATGTCCCGGCCTGGTTCGGCTGCTATGTGCCCCTGCCGATCGCGACCTTCCTTGCGACCTGGACGGGCTGGTTCGTCACCGACGGGGGCTACGACCGCCACGCCTACGGCAACGGGTTCGTGGCGATGTGGCGGGGCTGGTGGGCCTACCAGGACGCGATCTTCAACTTCCACGAGCATCTGACCACCAGGACCTCGCCGCACCCGGCGCAGTCCGCGCCGTTCAGCTGGCTGGTTCTCGGCAGGCCGGTGCCCTATTACTACGACGGCCCGGCGTACGGCCAGAAGGGCTGCACCTCCGCTGGCGGCTGCTCCCGCGAGGTCCTGGCGATCGGCAACCCGGCCGTCTGGTGGGTCGGCACGGCCTGCCTGGTGGTGATGCTGGCGTTGTGGGTGGTCCGGCGGGACTGGCGGGCCGCGCTGGTGCTGGTCGGCTTCGCCTCGTCGTTCCTGCCCTGGGAGCTCGTCCCGAGCCGGACGATGTTCTTCTTCTACGCGCTGCCGCTGCTGCCATTCCTGGTCCTCGGCATCACCGCGACCGCCGGCCTCGCACTGGGGCCGCGCGAGGCGTCCGATACCAGGCGACTCGTGGGCGCGCTGTCAGTCGGCGTCTACCTGATCGCCGTCGTCCTGCTGTTCGCCTACTTCTACCCAATCCTCGCCGCCCAGCAGATCCCACTCTCCGGCTGGCGCGCCCGCATGTGGTTCCCGGGTTGGATCTGAGTTGCTGGTTTGCTCCGTGCGGGCGGCGCCCTCCTCAAAGATTTGGGCCGGGGTGGAAGGTTGCTTGCTGGTTCGCTCCGTGCGGACGGCGCGCTACGGCCCCGTACTCGCTTCGCTCCCACGGGACCTCCGCGCGCCGTCCTCCTGCGCTCACGGGCGCTCCGGCGACCTCGCTGCGGCCCCCCTACGTCGCTTCGCTCGTAGGAGGGCCTCCGCGAGGTGCGCCTCCGCGCCCAGCTCGGTTGCGTTCCGCTGTACGTCACCAAACCGAAGACAGCCGCGTTCGCGAGGAGCACTTCGCTTCGCTCGTGGGGTGGCCTTTGTGCATGATCGGTACGGAACACGACCAGCAGCGGTTCAGAGTCCACGAGCGAAGCGAAGTGGCCCCCCGCGGGGGGCTGGGTGACGCTACAGCGGCAGGCGACCGTGCTGGCGCGGAGGAGGACACGGCCCGGAGGTAGCCCGCGAGCCGCCAGGCGAGCGGGCTGCCGGAGGGCCGTGCCCGGACGGAGCGAACCAGCAACAACCTTCCGCCCGGCCCGCTAAATCATTCGGCCACCAGCGAAGCGAGTAAGGGGCCGTAGCGCCGTGCCCGGACGGAGCGAGCCAGCAACATAGGGAACTAGAAAATCAAGCATCTCCGCCGAAGAGGCTGGTGACCGAGCCGTCCTCGAAGACCTCCTTGATCGCGGCGGCGAGCAGCGGCGCGATCGACAGCTCGGTGATCTTGTCAATCCTGGCGTCGGCGGGCAGCGGCAGGGTGTTGGTCAGCACGACCTCGCTGATGTCGGAGTTCTTCAGCCGGTCGATCGCCGGGCCGGACAGCACCCCGTGGGTCGCGGCGGCGATGACCGTGCTGGCGCCGTTGGCCTTCAGGGCCTCGGCCGCCTTGGTGATCGTGCCGGCGGTGTCGATCATGTCGTCGACGATGACGCAGGTGCGCCCGGCCACCTGGCCGACCACCTCGAACATCTTGACCTGGTTCGGGACGTCCTTGTCGCGACGCTTGTGGATGATCGCGAGCGGGCAGCTGAGCCGGTCCGTCCAGCGCTCGGCGACGCGGACCCGGCCGGAGTCGGGCGCCACCACGGTCACCTCGGAGGCGTCGACCTTGCTCTCGATGTAGTCCGCCAGCAGCGGCAGGGCGAACAGGTGGTCCACCGGGCCGTCGAAGAAGCCCTGGATCTGCGCGGTGTGCAGGTCGACCGACATCAGCCGGTGCGCGCCCGCGGTCTTGAACAGGTCGGCGACCAGCCGGGCGGAGATCGGCTCGCGGCCGCGGTGCTTCTTGTCCTGCCGGGCGTACGGGTAGAACGGGGCGACGACGGTGATCCGCTTGGCGCTGGCGCGTTTCAGCGCGTCCACCATGATCAGCTGTTCCATCAGCCAGGTGTTCACCGGCGCGGAGTGCGCCTGCAGGACGAAGGCGTCGCAGCCGCGGACGGACTCCTGGAACCGCACGAAGATCTCGCCGTTGGAGAAGTCGTACGCGCTGGTCGGCACCGTCCTTACGCCGAGTTTCTGCGCCACCTCGGCCGCGAGGTCCGGATGGGACCGGCCCGAGAAGAGCATCAGGTTGCGCCGGTTCTCCGTCTGGTAGCCCACCGTGTCTCCTTGACGTCTCCTGGCGCCCATGCCGGCCCCAACCAGCCCCCTAGGTTCCGGGGCGCCGCTCGCGAATGCCAGCGATGCGGGACGGAGAGGGAGTGATGTGGCCTAGTTCACGGCTAGACGATCGGATGCCGGCTGTGCGTCGTTTGTCGGGGAGGTCTCGCCCGCCCGGTTGGCGGCGGCGGCCGCGGCCGTGCCCGGACGGGACCGCTCGACCCACCCCTCTATGGTGCGCTGCCGGCCCTCGGTGATGGCGAGTGCGCCAGGGGGGACATCCGACCGGACCACCGTCCCGGCGCCGGTGTAGGCACCGTCACCGATCACGACCGGGGCGACGAGCACCGTGTCACTACCGATCTTCACGTCCGAGCCGACCACGGTCCGATGCTTGTGAACGCCGTCGTAGTTGGCGAACACCGTGCCGCAGCCGATGTTGGACCGCTCACCGACGGTCGCGTCGCCGACGTAGGCGAGGTGCGGCACCTTGGTACCGGCGCCGATCTCGGCGGACTTGGTCTCGACGTACGCCCCGATTCGGCCGTTCGGGCCGAGGCGGGTCCCCGGCCGCAGGTGCGCGTACGGGCCCACACCGGCGCCCGGGCCGATCCACGACCCGGTGACCGTGCTGCGCTCGACGAACGCCCCGGACTCCACGACGGTGTCAGTCAGGGTGCTGTCCGGCCCGACCACGCTGCCAGCGGCCAGGTGGGTGGCGCCGCGTAGGTGGGTGTTCGGCAGCACCGTGCTGTCCGGCTCGAACGTCACGCCCGCGTCGATCCAGGTGGTCGCCGGGTCGACGATCGTGGTGCCGCCGAGCATCGCCGCCCGCGCGAGCCGGTCACGCAGTACCGCGCCGGTCGCGGCGAGCTGCACCCGGTCGTTGACGCCGGCTGTCTCACCCGCGTCGGGGGCGGTGTGCGCCGCGACGGGCTCGCCGTCGGCCACCAGCAGCCCGATCACATCGGTGAGGTATTCCTCGCCCTGCGCGTTGTCCGTCGTCAGCCGGCCCAGCGCCGAGCGCAGCATTCCGGCGGTGAAGACATAGACCCCGGCGTTGACCTCCGGGATCGCCGCGGTCGCCGCGTCCGCGTCCCGCTGCTCGACGATCGCCCGTACGGACCCGCCGGCGGGGCCGCGCACGATGCGCCCGTAGCCGGTCGGGTCGGGCACCACCGCCGTCAGCACGCTCGCCGCCGCGCCGCGGTCGGCGTGCAGCGCGAGCAGCGAGGTGAGCGTCTCGGCGGTCAGCAGCGGAGTGTCGCCGGGCAGCACGACGACCCAGTCGTCGGGACGCAGGCCGTCCAGCGCGCCGAGCGCGACCCGCACCGCGTGCCCGGTGCCACCCTGCTGGTCCTGCACGACGGTGCGTACCCCGTCGCGGTTCCGCAGCGACGCCGCGACTTCCTCTCGCCCATGCCCGATGACGACCACCGTGTGACGCGCGCCCAGCGGGCCCGCGGCGGCTAGGACGTGGTCGAGCAGAGACCGCCCGGCGACGCGGTGTAGCACCTTCGGCGTGGCGGACCGCATTCGGGTCCCCGCGCCCGCAGCCAAGACGATGGTGGCCGCCAGACGTGTCTGGGTCACGACCGCTCCCCTTGTGATCCGCGCCGGGCCTGGACCGCGTCCAACCCGCGCTCCCCGCCGACGCCCACACCCTACCCGGCCACCTTCCTGCTTCATCCCACCCCCATCGTCATTTCCTCACGGCACGCGGAGAGATCCGCGGCAGAAACGACTCCCCGGAAAACCGTGACGAGAAGAACGACGGACAGGCGACCGCGGGCCCGGCGCCGTCCGTGCACTCAGCATCAGGTCGACCGTGGTGAGTCCGCGCTGGCCGTCCAGCCCAGGACCAGGGGGTGGGGAATTCGACGCCGAGCAAGCTGGCGATGGTAGACTTCTGCTGTTTTCGCGGTCCGCCGTGGTGTAATAGGCAGCACAGGAGATTTTGGTTCTTCTAGTCCACGTTCGAGTCGTGGCGGCGGAGCGAGCTGGGGCTGCGTGCTCGCCGACCTTTGGTCGGCTTCGCCGGGGGCCGTGATTCTACCCCGGGGCCGAGCCCCGGACCCCACGCCAGGGGGCTTCGCCCCCTGGACCCCCATCGTGGTTGGGGCTGGGGCGTGGTTGGCGTGTTAGCGGCGGGGTTGTGCGCTYGCCGACCTTTGGGTCGGCTTCGACGGTGGGCGTGATTTTGCCCCGTGGCCGAGCCCAGACCCCACATCAAGAAGCTTCGCCCCCCTTGGGCCCCCGTCGTGGTTGGGGCTGGGGCGTGGTTGGCGTGTTAGCGGCGGGGTTGTGTGCTTGCCGGCCTTTGGTCGGCTTCGGCTTGCCTTCCCGGTGTCGTGCCTGGCGGCGCTCCTGGGGTGGCTTGGGGGTCCGTCTGAGGTCCAGGTGCCAGGCACTCTGCGTCTTTAAACGGCGACGTGCGGGCTTGGTTGTCTGGGCTACCTGTGGGTAGGTGTTGACAAACGCTCCGCTTTCTGGGCCGGGAAGGGCTGGCTCGTCTCGTCGGGGTGCATGGATCGGGCACAGAACGTCACGATGCGGACGAAACTCTCGGCGAGCGGTAACCGGCCGGCGGACGGGTAGTTAGAGGCCACGAGAGGACCGAAAGAGTTTGTGTCACGGTTGCCGTCACGGGGGCCTACGCACCCTGGCGACCGTTACCGTGAGCCCAAGAGGACCAGATGTGTGGACCTGCCGCGACAGACAGGATGCCGCGATGACCGCGACGACCGAGACGGTGCCGCCGACTGACTCCAGCCCGCCGGATCGGGAGGGCGCGGCCACAGGCCTGACGCCCGGTTCGGCCAGCGTTACCGACAGCGAACACACCAGCGTCCCGCGATGGATGGCGAAGGCCCGTACCGAGCAGGTGGTGCTCGCGACGATCATCATCGTGCCGATCGCCGCACTGATCGCCGCCGTCCCGTTGCTGTGGGATCGGTGGATCACCTGGCACGACGTGGTGATTGCCGCGTTCATGTACGCCATAACCGGGCATGGCGTGACGGTCGGTTTCCACCGGTATTTCACCCACCGGGGTTTCAAGACGTCCAGGCCCGTCCGTATCGCGCTCGCCGTGTTCGGCAACATGGCCATCGAGGGCCCGGTCATCCGCTGGGTCGCCGACCACCGCCGTCACCACGCCTACAGCGACAAGGATGGCGACCCGCACTCGCCGTGGCGGTACGGCCCTGGCACCCGCGCGCTGACCCGGGGCCTGTGGCACGCGCACATCGGCTGGCTGTTCGACGTCGAGCAGACCGACCAGCGCCGCTACGCGCCCGACCTGCTCGACGACCGCGACATCGTCCTCGTGAGCCGGACGTTCGCGGCCTGCGCGTTCCTGAGCCTGGCGCTGCCGGCCCTCATCGGCGGGCTGTGGGGCGGCTCGTTCGAGGCGGCCTTGCGGGCGTTCTTCTGGGGCGGCCTGGTGCGGGTCGCGCTTCTGCACCACACCACCTGGTCCGTGAACAGCATCTGCCACGTCGCCGGTCGGCACCCCTACAAGTCGCGTGACCGGTCGGGCAACGTCTGGTGGATGTGCCTGCCGTCGATGGGCGAGTCGTGGCACAACCTGCACCACGCCGAGCCGACGTCGGCTCGGCACGGGGTGAAGTTCTGGCAGATCGACACCAGCTTCTACCTCATCAAGGCGATGGAGCTGACCCGTCTGGTCCGCGACGTCCGCTGGGCAACCCCGGACCGCCTCGCGAAGCTGGCCACGACCGCTCCATCCGCCGCCAGCTGACCGATCCGCGCATCGAGCCGGTTCGGGCGCTCACTGCCCGAACCGGCTCGACCATAGGCTGAGAAGGTGGCCCATCTTCTCGGAGCGGAAGCCCTACATCTGGAGTATCCGACGCGGGTCGTCTTCGACTCGGTGACGCTCGGCGTGAACGAGGGCGACCGGATCGGGGTCGTGGGGCGCAACGGCGATGGCAAGTCCAGCCTGCTGGGGATGCTCTCGGGCCAGGTGTCGCCGGACTCGGGACGGGTGACCCGCCGCGGCGGCGTGCGGGTGGGCGCGCTCGACCAGTCCGACACGCTCGACCACGCGCGCGCCGTCGGCCAGACGATCGTCGGTGACCGGCCGGAGCACGAGTGGGCGGGCGACGCGGGCGTGCGCGACGTCATGGCGGGGCTGGTCGCGGACATCCCCTGGGACGCCAAGGCGGGCGAGCTGTCCGGGGGGCAGCGACGCCGTGTCGCGCTGGCCGCCCTGCTGGTGGGCGAATGGGACGTCATCGTCCTGGACGAGCCGACCAACCATCTCGACGTGGAGGGCATCACCTGGCTCGCCGACCACCTCAGGCGGCGCTGGGCCCGCAACACCGGTGGTCTGCTGGTAGTCACGCACGATCGCTGGTTCCTCGACGAGATCTGCACCATGACGTGGGAGGTGCACGACCAGACCGTCGAGCCGTTCGAGGGGGGCTATGCCGCCTACGTGCTCCAGCGCGTCGAGCGGGACCGGCAGGCCGCGGCCAGCGAGGCGAAACGGCAGAACCTGATGCGCAAGGAACTGGCCTGGCTGCGGCGGGGCGCCCCCGCGCGCACGTCCAAGCCGAAGTTCCGTATCGAGGCCGCGAACACGCTCATCGCCGACGTCCCGCCGCCGCGCGACCGGGTGGAGCTCTCCCGCCTCGCGACGGCACGGCTGGGCAGGGACGTCATCGACCTGCTGGACGCGTCGGTCTCCTTCGACGGGCGTCCCGTCCTGCGTGACGTGGAATGGCGCATAGGTCCCGGCGAACGCACCGGCATCCTCGGGGCGAACGGATCCGGCAAGTCGACCCTGCTCGGCCTGATCGCCGGGACCATCACGCCCGGCTCCGGGCTGGTGAAGACCGGCAAGACCGTCCGGGTCGGCGTGCTCGACCAGGAGTTCGGGCAGCTCCGCGCGATCGCCGGTGACCGGGTGCGCGAGGTGCTCGCGCGCACCAGGACGACGTTCGTCATCGATGGCAGGGAACTGACCCCGGCGCAGCTGCTGGAGCGCCTCGGGTTCGCCCGCGAGCACCTGTCGGCCCGGGTCGCGGACCTGTCCGGCGGTCAGCGACGGCGGCTGCACCTGTTGCTGGTGCTGCTGGCCGAGCCGAACGTCCTCCTGCTCGACGAGCCGACGAACGACCTGGACGTCGACATGCTCGCGGCGATGGAGGACGTCCTGGACTCGTGGCCGGGCACGCTGATCGCCGTCTCGCACGACCGGTACTTCCTGGAACGGGTGACCGACCAGCAGTACGCGATTCTCGGCGGCCGGCTGCGGCACCTGCCCGGCGGCGTGGACGAGTACCTGCGGCTACGGGAGAGCGGCGGGACCCCGGCCCAGCCGGCGGCGCCGGCGGCGGCCGCGATCTCGGCCACCGGGAATGTCGCCCCGGCCGCGCCGGTGGGGATGTCCGGCGCCGAGCTGCGCGCCGCGCAGAAGGAGCTCACGGCGGCCGAGCGGCGCCTGGACCGCCTCGCCGGCCAGGTCGCCGCCGCCCATGCGGACCTCGCCAGCCACGATCCGTCCGACTACGAGGGTGTCCTGCGCATCACCAAGAACGTCGGCGGGCTGGAGGCGGAGATCGCCTCCCTGGAGGAGCGCTGGCTCGAGCTCTCCGAGCGGACAACGCAGCCCCCGCCGACCAGTTAGGGATGCGCTCCACGGCACCGGGATTCGGGTGGGGCCGGGAGCCGGCCGCGGCGCACGGATCAGGAGCGGGCGGCCGGGGCCGGGATGGCGCTCGGCGGCGGCGCCGTGACGATCGTCGCGCCGGCGGCCGGCGCGGTTGCCCGGCGCACGGCGCGCGCGAGGCCGCTCGCCTCGAGCCCGGCGGCGAGCCGCGCGCCGTGCTCGGCGTCGCGGGCGAGGAAGGCGCAGGTCGGCCCTGAGCCGGAGACCAGCGCGCCGAGCGCGCCGTGCCCGCGGCCCGCGGCCAGCACGTCGCCGAGCGCCGGGCGTAGCCGGATCGCGGGCGCCTGCAAGTCGTTGACCAGCGCAGCCCCAAGCTGGGCCGGGTCCGCGGTGGTCAGCGCGGCGAGCACCGCGTCGGCCGGCGTCGGCTCGGTCCGGCCGTCGTCGATCCGGTCGAACTCGCGGTAGACGGCGGGCGTCGACAGGCCGCCGTCGGCGAGCGCGAACACCCAGTGGTACTCGCCGGCGCTCGTGACCGGGGAGAGCCGCTCGCCGCGGCCGAGGCCGAGCGCCGTGCCGCCGGTCAGCGGGAACGGCACGTCGCTGCCGAGGCGGGCGGCGAGCCGCGCCAGCGTCTCGGCGGACAGCCCGGCTCCCCACAGCGCGTCGCAGGCGACCAGCGCGGCGGCGGCGTCCGCGCTGCCGCCGGCCATCCCCGCCGCGACCGGGATGCCCTTCGCCAGCGCCAGGTGGATCCGCGCGCCGCGGATGCCGGCGGCCTCGGCGACGAGCAGGGCCGCCCGGACGGCCAGGTTGTCGGCGTCGGTGGGCACCACCGACACGTCGTCGGCCGCGCCGGCGCCGCCCGGCGCGGCGGTTCCCTCGCCGGCGATCTCGACGGTCGCGGCCACGGCCGGCGCGCCCTCGGTCGCGGCCGATTCTCGGCCGCGGACGTCACCTGGGGCGCCGGGCGGCGTGGTCACCGTCAGCTCGTCATACAGCGAGACGGCCTGCAGGACGGTGATGACCTCGTGGTAGCCGTCGGCGCGGCGCGGCCCGACCCCGAGGTGCAGGTTGACCTTGGCCGGCGCGCGGACGGTCACAGCGGCGCCGGCGCGCGCGAGTCCGGTGGGTCCGGTGGACAGCTCGGTGGACAGCTGGGGCTCCTTCCGAGAGGCCTGCCTTCCACGCAGAACCTATCCGGCGCTGACCGCGCTTCGGCGGCGCACCGGCCGGTCGAGGCGCATTCCGCTTCTCGCGCCGCCCGCGCCGCCGCGCCCGGCTGGCGGGTTGGGCCCGCGCGGCACGGCGCGGTTCGGTACCGGCGGGAGGCGGCGGTCCACTGCCGGGTGAAATCTCCCGGCATTGCTGACGGTGTTGTGGGGAGGGGACAGACGTGGGGCTGGACACGCGTCGGGTACTGTGAAGAGCCGCGATCCTGATGACGACGGCGGCGTCTGAGTCTGGCTCTGTTTCCAGACCACAGACTCAGACATACAGACGCTCTGCCCATGGCACGAGATCCTGTCGTCGTCCAGGCCCCGCCAGCACCTGAGCCAGTCGTGAGAGGATGAGCACCGCCATGTCCGAGGTCCGCATCGTCGCGGAGCCGCGCACCGAATTCGGGAAGGGCGGCGCTCGTCGCACCCGTCGGGCCGGCAAGGTTCCGGCCGTCCTGTACGGTCACGGCCAACCGCCGCGCCACGTCGCGCTGTCCCACCGGGAGCTGCTGCACGCGTTCAAGACCGACGCGGGCACCAACGTCCTGCTCACTCTCGACCTGGGTGACGCCACGGAGCTCGCGCTCCCGAAGGACATCCAGCGTCACCCCATCAGGGGAACCTTCGAGCACGTCGACCTGGTTCTCGTCCGCCGCGGCGAGAAGGTCACGGTCGACGTCCCGGTGGTGGTCGTCGGTGACGCCCACCCGGACGCGATCATTGACGTGCAGAACAACACCGTGTCGGTGAGCGCGCCGGCGACCTCGATCCCGGGCTCGCTGGAGGTCAGCGTCGCGGGCCTCGGGCCCGGTTCGAGCATCTCCGCCGGTCAGCTCATCCTGCCGCCCGGTGTGACCCTGGAGATCGACGCCGAGGTCGTCGTCGTGCAGGTGCTGCTCAAGCCGACCGCGGCCCAGCACGAGGCGGAGATCGGTGAGTCCGCGGAGGGCGAGTCGGTCGAGGCCGAGTCGACGATCACCGCTTCCTAGGCTCGCCCGGGGCTGTGCGGCTGACGCCGTCCAGCCCCGGGCCTACCTGGTCCAGGTCGGTATTCTCGGTACTAAGTTCGTGGGTGCACCCAGCGCCTCGACGGCGGATAGCGGCGGGCAAAAGGGATGGCGGGCGAGGACGGCGGGGCCTGGCTGGTCATCGGGCTGGGCAATCCGGGCGCGGAGTACGCGAGCACCCGGCACAACGCCGGCTACCTGGTCGTCGACATGCTCGCCGAGCGGCACGGTGCCCGGCTGCGCTCCCACAAGGCCCGCGCGGACGCCGCCCAGATCCGGCTCGGCGGCGAGGCGGTCGTGCTGGCGCGAACCCGGTCCTACATGAACGTCTCCGGGCCGCCGGTCGCCTCGTTGCGCGCGTTCTTCAAGGTCGACCCGGCGCGGCTGATCGTGGTGCACGACGAGCTCGACATCCCGTTCGGCGCGGTGCGGCTCAAGCGCGGCGGCGGTGACAACGGGCACAACGGGCTGAAGTCCATCACCTCGTCGCTGGGGACCCGTGACTACCTGCGGGTCCGCTTCGGCATCGGCCGCCCGCCGGGGCGGATGGACCCGGCCGCCTTCGTCCTGCGCGACTTCGCCGGGCCGGAGCGCAAGGAAGTGCCCTTCCTCGTGGACCGGGCCGCCGACGCGGTCGAGGCGCTGGTGAGCGAGGGCCTGGAGCCCGCCCAGAACCGCTTCCACGCCCTCGCATAGGGCGTGCGGGCGCTGGACGCGCCGCCCTGCCGGTCGGACGCTGAGCGGCGTGCGGGCGCTGGACGCGCCGCCCTGCCGGTCGGACGCTGAGCGTCCTCCCCTGCGTGGTGCCGGATAGAGGCTTATGGCCGTGGCTCGCGTGGTGCGGGGTTGAGGAGGTGGCTGGTTTGACGCTGCGCTAGAGGCGCCGTCACTGGCTGTGGTCGGGTGGGTGCGGCTTAGCTGGTAGTTGTGGTGGCCGGTGCCGCGGCGATGTCGGCAGGTTGGTCGTGTATGTGTTGCGGGTTTGGTGGTGTGCTAGAGGCGCCGTCACTGGCTGTGGTCGGGTGGGTGCGGCTCAGTTGGCAGCTGTGGTGACCGGCGGCAGTTGGTCGCGCATGAGCTGCAGCAGGGCCTCGTGGCCCAGGTTGCGCAGGACGTACGCGCGGCCGGACCGGCCGAGCAGCTGCGCCCGCCCAGGGTCGGCCAGCAGGCCACAGACCGCGTCGACGAACGACGCCGGCTCGTCCGCGACGGACAGGTGGGTGCCGGCCTCCCAGTTCAGTCCCCGGCTGCCCGTGCGGGTGCTCACCACCGGCGTGCCGAGAGCCATCGCCGCGACGGCCTTGATGTTCACCCCGGAACCGGACCGCATCGGATTCACGGACACCGTCGCCGCCGACACGTACTCGTCGGTGCTCGGGACGTCGGTGTACAGCTCGACGCCGGTGATCCCGCCCAGCCAGTCGGCGAGCCCCGGCTCCGGCCGGCGGCCCACCACCTGGAACACCGCCTCCGGGTAGCGCGCCCGAATGGCGGCCCAGCAGCTGTCGACGAACCAGTGCAATGCCTCGATGTTCGGTGGTGTGTCGAGCGAGCCGACGAACACCAGCGTCGCGGGCGCCCGTCGGGGCACGTCCGCGCCGGCGGCGGCGGAAACGCCGCCCGGGGCCAGTACGTCGAGCGGCAGGAACGGCGGCAGGTGGAATGTCGCCACGCTGGCCCGCTCGCTGCGCCACAGGTGGTCCTCGATCGAGATGTCGCCGATCGCCGTCACCAGTGGCGAGTGGTACAGCGTCCGCTCGGCCAGCTGGAGCTTGCGGTACTCCATCTCGTAGGCGGCGGCGCGCGGGCCGGACGAACTGCGCGCCAGGGCCTTGAAGAACTCCGACTCGATGTTGTGCGCCCGCACGAGATGCGGGAGGCGCCAGATCCGAGCGATCTCCTCGCCGAGGTGTGACCCTCGGTAGCTGTAGCTGATCACAGCTTCCGCTCGGGGCGGGGTGGCCTGGAGCGCCCGGCGCAGCGGGCCGACCGGCCGGGAGGCGTACATGTATGGCTGCGCGCGCAGGTGTGCCAACGGGCTCGGGTCCCGCGGCAGCCGGATTACGGCGGCTCCGGGGACGGCGGCCTCGTAGGCCTCGACATCGAGCTCGTCGCGGGTCGGAACCAGCAGCTGCATGCGGATACCGGCGTTCGAAGCCGCCGTCAGAAAGCCGAAGGTCTCGACGCGCCCGCCCGCGTCGGCCGGCAGGAACGGCTCCTCGACGACCACGATCCAGCGTTCGGCGTCGCTCACGGCGCTCACTGTAGCCCGCGGGCCGGTAGTACCCGCCAGCCCCATCCTCCTCGGTCTGTTGTCTTTTGGGAGTGCTGTGGCTGGCCGCTTGTAGGTTAGGTGCGGGCGAGCTGGGCGAAGTGTCGCGATCTGGCGGTTCGCCGAGTGGCGACGCAGGCGGTTGGCGGGCCGTGGTGACCTTCGTGAGTGTCCGGAGACACATCCGTCCGTATGCGGCGCGACGCGCGGCGCCCCCATCGATCCCTGGTGACCCAAGGCAGCTACGGTTACTTGTCATGGCAGGAGTGCGGGCCCTCGGCCGTGGCGCCACCGTCGCCCTTCTCGGGGCGGCGACCCTCTATGGTCACGTTCTGTATCCGGTTTACATCGGGCTGAAGAGCCGGGGCCTCACCCCGGTGACGCCGACGGACCCGGACGAATGGCCATCGGTGAGTGTCGTCGTCGCGGCCTACCGAGAGGCCGCGGTCATCGGTACCAAGCTCGACGAGCTGCTGGCCGCCGACTACCCGGGCCCGATGGAGATCATCGTAGTCGCCGACGACGAGGACACCGCGACCGCCGCGCGCCGCGCCGGAGTGCGGGTCCTCTCCTCCGGCGAGCGGCTGGGCAAGGCACGCGCCGTCAACCGTGGTGTCTCGGCGGCCACCAACGACATCGTCCTGCTCACCGACGCCAACGCGTCGCTCGCGCCCGGAGCGATGCGCGCCGCGATGCGGCACTTCGGCGACCCGACCGTGGGCGCCGTCGCCGGCGAGAAGCAGGTCGACGACCCGCAGGGAGCGCAGGGCTTCTACTGGAAGTTCGAGTCCTGGCTCAAGCGCTGCGAGTCGGCGACGGGCGCGACGATCGGGGTCGTCGGTGAGTTCCTGGCGTTCCGCCGGGAGGCGTTTCGCCAGCTGCCCGGGGACACCGCGGTCGACGACGCCTGGCTTGCCCTGGACGTCCTCGAGAGCGGTCTGCGGGTGGTCTACGAGCCCGAGGCCTACTCGGTCGAGACGTCGAGCCCGACGTACACCGAGGAGTGGGAGCGACGGACGCGGATCGTCGCCGGCAACCTCGACATGATGTGGCGGCGCCGCGCGACCATGGCGCCGGGAGCGCTGCTGGTCACCCCGCAGCTGTGGGGGCACCGGGTGGTGCGCTCGTCGTTCGGCCCGATGGCGCACGTCGCGCTGGTCGCGATGAGCGTTCCGGCGGCGCGGCACAGCTGGGCCGCGCGGATTTTCCTCGCCGGCAACCTCGTCGGCGCGGGCAGCGCCGGGGCGCTCGCGGTGGGCAGGACGCCACCGGGCCCGACGAGGCTGGCCGCGCAGGTGTTCTTCCTGCAGGCGGTGGCGCTGGGTGGGGTGCGCCGCTTCCTCGCGCACGACCGGCCGGCCGTCTGGCCGAAGCCGGAGCGACTGGCATCGGCGGCGACACCGGCCCCGACCGCGCCGGGCGAACAGCCCGCACCGGGTGGCGGCGGCGCGCCCGCCGCGCGAGGCGCCCTCGACGCTGGTGAGCCGGTCATCGGCCCCGAGGCGGCGGCAACGGGTCCGATCCTCATGCCGCCGGGCTTCGGGTCCGGCCGGATCTACGACCCCAAGGCGTTCGAGCAAGGCGAATATGGGGATGGTTTTGGTTCCACGCAGTCTCAGGGACAGGCGCGGACCTACGGGCCGGCGCAGTAGGCCGGTGGCGGGACAGGCGGCCAGAAGGCGCACTAGGGGAGTTGTGACGGTGACCGACCAGTGGACCACCGCGGGGGATCACGGCGCCGAGGCCGCCGGGGCCAGGCCGGCGGCGCCGAGGCACCAGGAGACGACGGGCGACGAGCCGGGCCTGCGGCCGTCATGGGTCAGCGACCGCCCGGCGGCTGTGGGCGAGCACGGCCCGGCCGTCGACGGGTTCGCCAAGGTGGCCTGGCAGACTGAGCCCGTGGCCGATCCACGGTGGGCGTACGAGGTCGTCATCGTCAGCTTCCACAGTCGTGGGCAGCTCGAGCAGATGCTCGCCGGCCTCCCCCTGGACATGCCGGTCGTCATCATCGACAACGCCAAGGGCGCCGACCGGGTCCACGAGCTGGTGGCGGGCCGGCCGAATGGCCGCTACCTCGATTCCGGCGGCGGCAAGGGTTTCGCCAAGGCCGCCAACATGGGCATCAGGTCGTCGACCTACGAGTACGTCATTCTTGGCAACCCCGACAGCCGGCCGACCGTCGAGATCATCGAGGCGCTGGTGGGTGACCTGCGTGAGGATCCCTCCCTGGTCACCAGCGCGGCGACGATGAAGGGGCACGACGGCAAGCCGGAGCTGGGCAACGGCGGCTGGGAGCCCACCCCGCGGCGGGTGCTGATGCACGTCCTCGGCGCTCACAAGATCGCGCCGTCGTCCGCGCTGTTCGCCAGGCCCGTCCCCGGCAAGGCGATGGAGCCGGACTGGCTGACCGGAGCCTGCATGGCCGTGCGCCGGCAGACTTTCCTCGACCTCGGAGCCTTCGACGAGACGTTCTACGTCTACAACGAGGACATGGCGCTCGGCCGGGCGATCCGGGAGGCGGGGCTGCACCAGAAGCTGCGCACCGACCTGCTGGTACAGCACGGGGCCGGTGGGTCCGGCGCGGCCAAGACCTGGATGCTGCAGATGCGCGGCGCGTCGATGATCCGCTACATGCGCAAGCACAACGCGCCGGGCCGGGTGAACGCGATGCGTTCCCTGTTGGTCGCGGGTTACGCCGGCCGGACAATGTTGTCCCGTGCCCGCGGCCGCACCACGACCGCGCAGGAGCACGCGGCGTACATCAAGGGCCTGCTGGTCGGCCCGCCGAAGCCCTAGGCCAAAGGCCACGCGATGATGGCGGAGCCTCGCGTGGCCGGAGGCCGTCAGACACGGCCTAGGGCCGAGGGCCGCGGAGCGCCCCACCACGGCACGGCCATCGGGCGCTGAGTCTTACCTCCCAGATCGCGGACCTCCGGCAGGGACCCTGCTCCGGGGTGTCCGCGCGAGCTCTGGTGGCGAGGCTCCGACGGTCCTTAGCCCGGGCGGGATGTCACGTTCGAGACCGGTCGTCTCCTGAGTGCCCTCGTTGTGGAAAACTGCCGGAAACCAGGAGGTGTCCGCGGTTCGCGGTGCGCCGTCGCCGCTCGCTGAAGGGGGCGCGCCCGTGTCACCCGCGCCCGTCCGCCTTCCCGGCCGGCCTCCGGCCCACGTACCTCTCTCCGCGTCACCCGGGCCCTCCCTCGGCGGCCGGTCCCGGCGGGGTGTCCTGCCGGGGCTGCTGGCGACGGCGCTGGCCGGCGGGATGCTGTTGCTGGCCCCGGGGCTCGGCGGGGCCGCGCTGGCCTCGCAGCGGGGGGCCGGCCCGTGGTACGTGACCACGCTTCGGCTCGACGAGGCGCACGAGATCTCAACCGGTGCCGGCGTCGTGGTGGCCATCATCGACGGCGGCGTCGACCCGACCGTGCCTGCGCTCGTCGGTCAGCTCCTGCCAGGCGCCGGCATCGGTGACGACGCGGCGCCGGACGGGCTGCGCGACGACGACCCGGACGGTCACGGCACCTCGATGGCCGGCATCGTCGCCGCCCGCTCCGTCGGGCCGGACGGCCAGCCGACCGGGTTCGCCGGCGTGGCGCCCGGCGCGAAGATCCTCTCGATCTCCACCGGCCGCGAGACCGACTCCGACGAGGTGGCCGAGTCGATCCGGCTGGCGACGGACCGGGGTGCCAAGGTGATCAGCCTCTCGCTCGGTTCCTCCGGCCCCGCCGACCCGGGCGAGCGGGCGGCCGTGCGCTACGCCCTCGCGCGCGACGTCGTCGTGGTCGCCGCGGCGGGCAACGTCGACTCCGATGACCACGATCCGGCCGACCACGCCATCAACTCACCGGCGAACATCCCTGGCGTCATCGCGGTGACCGGCTCGAACCCCCGCGGCGACTTCTGGGACGGCTCCGCGAGCGGCCCGCTGGCGGTGCTCGCGGCGCCGGCGCCCAGCATCCGCGCCCCTGTCCCGGTGGCGCTGTCCCCGACCGGCGCCCAGACCGCCGACGGGACCAGCAACTCGACCGCGATCGTCGCCGGGGTGGTCGCGCTGGTCAGGGCCGAGCATCCGGAGCTGGGCGCGCCGAGCGTGATCGACCTGCTGGTCAGGACCGCGGACGACAACGGGCCGTCGGGGCGCGACGAGTGGTTCGGGTACGGCGTCGTCGACCCGGTGGCCGCGCTGCGCACGGTGCCGGTACCGGTCGCCACCAACCCACTGCTGGTCACGCCGACCCCGCTTGAGCCTGACTCCCTGAATACCGACGAGGACGCTCTGCTGAGCGCTGGCACGGCCGGCGAAGGCCGAACCGGCGCCGCCGAGCCCACACCGCCGGCCCCTGGCGCTCCGGCCAGCGTTCCCCCGGGCGTGGCCGCGGCGGGCGAGGAGACGGGTCCCGGTGCCCTGGCCTGGGTGGGCGGCCTCGCCGCCGCGGTGCTCGCCGGCATCGCGGCCGGCCTCGCCGCCTTCGTGGCCAGAACGGCGTTGCGCCGTCGCGGGGCCCCGGTCCCGCCCGGCGGGCCCGCCTGGCCCTGATGCGACGATCTTGCCGGTGGCGGCTCAGTAGCATGGGGGAATGACGAGCGCGCTGGATGGCCAAAGGGCGTGCGAAAATGCTCTTTCTTCGCACGCCCGGCGGCCGTCGTCCCCAGGATCACTACTGGAGGAGCTGTCCTGGCGTGGGCTGATCCACGACAGCACCGATCCCGCTGAGCTGCGGGAACATCTCGACGGTGGTGCGCGACGCGTCTACATCGGCTTCGACCCGACGGCGCCATCGCTGACGATCGGCAACCTGTTGCCGATGACCCTGCTGATCCGGGCCGCGCGGGCCGGTGTCGCGCCTGTGGTGCTGTTCGGCGGCGGTACCGGCCTCATCGGTGACCCGTCCGGGAAATCCGTCGAACGCACACTGCTGTCGCCCGAGGACGTCGCCGCGAACGTGGCGCGCCATCAGGAGCTGATGCGCGGGATCTTCGCGCGAGCCCTCGAGCCGGAGCAGATGCCGCTGTTCCTCGACAACGCGTCCTGGCTCGGCCGGCTCGGCATGGTCGAGTTTCTGCGGGACGTCGGCAAGCACTTCCCGGTCGGCGAGATGACCAGGCGGGACACGGTCCGCCGCCGGCTGGACGACCCGAACGTCGGTCTGTCCTACACCGAGTTCAGTTACGCGCTGCTACAGGCGTACGACTTCCGCCGGCTGTGCGAGGACCACGGGGTCACGCTGCAGATGGGCGCGTCCGACCAGTGGGGCAACATCGTGGCCGGCATCGACTACGTGCGCCGGGTGCTGCGCACCCCGGTGTACGGGATCACCTGCCCGCTGCTGCTGCGTTCCGACGGCACCAAGTTCGGTAAGTCCGAGAAGGGCTCGGTCTGGATCTCTGGCGACCGCACCTCGCCGTACACGTTCTACCAGTTTGTGGTCAATCTCTCGGACGAAGAGGCCCGCCGGTTCGCGCTGTTCTTCTCGCTCACCGGGCGGGAGCCGTTGGAGAAGCTGCTCGCCCAGCACGCGGAGACCCCCGCGCGCCGGGCGCTGCAGCGTCACCTGGCCCGCGAGATGACGACGCTGGTGCATGGCGAGGCGGCGATGGAAGCGGCCGAGGCGGCCTCGGAGGCCCTGTTCCGGGGCGATGTGCGCGCCATCGGCGCGGAGATGCTGGGTGACGTGTTCGCCGACGTGCCGAGCGTCACCGAGCCGGCTTCCAGGCTCGAGGGTGACGGCTGGCCGGTCGTCGACCTGCTGATCGCCGTCGGGCTCGCGAGCAGCAAGCGGGACGCCCGCGAGCACGTGGGCAACGGCGCCGTCCTCGTCAACGGCACCAAGGTGACCGACACCGCGGCGGCGCTTGTCACAACCGACCTGCTGCAGGGTTCGGTGGTCCTTGTCCGCCGCGGCCGCCGCGAGTGGCGCGTGGTCCGGTTCTCCTAGGACCGGTTCCCCGGCGCCGGGGAACCGGGTAGGCCGTCGGGTTCTCCGGCGGCCCCCTCGCGGACCAGCCCGTCGCGAACCCGCTCGGTTGGGCTCCGTGGTCCATGGGGTGTCCGCGGCCTGGGCCTCCCCTGGAAGTGCCGCCGCGAGTGTCACCGTGACAACCGAGGGGCGCGGGAACGCAGGCGGCTGTCGGTGCCGCGCAGCGTGATGGCCTCGCGACCCGCGCTCCGCTTCTGGGGCGGCGGTCGCGGTGGCAGTGCCGGCGGTCGGTACGGTTCTGAGCTGAGCATCGGCCCTGCCCTGAGCCGGCGGCGCATAACCGCGATGGCGCGTGTCCGGACATCCGGTCGATGTGGAACAGCGGACCAGAGGGCCGTGGTCACCCGGCCGCGCGGCTGGCGGGCCACGAGCCGCGGCGCCCTGGAGTAGCGGGAGGACTCGCGCATGAAGGTGCTCGTCACGGGCACGGAGGGATACCTCGGCAACCTGCTGGCGCCCGAGTTGCTTCGCGCCGGCCACGACGTCATCGGTGTCGACACCGGTTACTACAAGTACGGCTGGCTCTACCGTGGTACCGACCGGACCGCGCTCACCCTGGACAAGGACCTGCGCAGCCTTACCGTCGAGGACTTCGCCGGGGTGGACGCGGTCGTGCACATGGCCGAGCTGTCCAACGACCCGCTCGGCGCGCTGGCGCCCGACGTCACCTACAAGGTGAACCACCAGGGCTCGGTGCACCTGGCGACCCTGGCCAAGCAGGCCGGCGTCGAGCGCTTCGTGTACATGTCCTCCTGCAGCGTCTACGGCGTGGCCACCGGCCAGGATGTCACTGAGAAGTCCGAGGTGAACCCGCAGACGCCGTACGCCGAGTGCAAGGTGCTGGTCGAGCGCGACGTCACGCCCCTGGCGGACGACACCTTCTCGCCGACCTTCCTGCGCAACGCGACCGCCTACGGAGCGTCGCCGCGGATGCGATTCGACATCGTGCTGAACAACCTCTCCGGTGTCGCCTGGACCACCGGCGAGATCGCGATGACCTCCGACGGCACCCCGTGGCGGCCGCTGGTTCACGGCCTGGACATCGCCAAGGCGATCAGGTGCGTGCTGGACGCCCCGCGTGACGCCGTGCACAACGAGATCTTCAATGTCGGTGACAGCTCGCAGAACTACCAGGTCAGGGAGATCGCCGACGCCGTCGCGACGGTGTTCACCGGCTGCAAGCTCAGCTTCGGTGACAGCGGTGGGGACAACCGCAGCTACCGGGTGAACTTCGACAAGATCCACGCCCAGCTGCCCGGCTTCTCGTGCGACTGGAACGCGCTGCGCGGTGCCCAGCAGCTGTACGACGTGTTCTCGAGGATCGACCTCGACGAAGCGACGTTCACCGGCCGCGGCCACACCCGGCTCAAGCAGCTGCAGTACCTCATCGCCACGAAGCAGCTCGACGCCGACCTCTTCTGGACATACTGAGTCTCTGGTTCGCTCCGTGCGGACACGGCGCTACGGCCCCTTACTCGCTTCGCTCCCAAGGGACCTCCGCGCCGTGTCCTCCTCCGCGAACGTGCCCTGCGGCGACCTCGCTGCGGCCCGGTCCACGTCGCTTCGCTCGTGGGCCGGGCCTCCGCGAGGTGCGCCTCCGGGCCAGCCCGGTGACGTTGCGCTGGATCGTCACCAGTCCGGTTTTGGCCGTTGGCCGGATGTGAACCCCGCCTGCGCGAGCGCAGCGACGTGCCCTCGGCACCAGCCCGAATGGGGTTCCGGAACGGTCCAGCGGAAGGTGACCGTGCTGGCGCGGAGGCGCGCCTCGCGGAGGCCCGGCCATGGAGCGAAGCGAACATGGCCGGGCCGCAGCGAGGTCGCCGGAGCGCCCGTGAGCGGAGGAGGACGCGGCGTGGAGGTGTCGTCCGAGCCGCCAGGCGAGGACGGCGCCGGAGCGCCGCGCCCGGACGGAGCGAACCAGCAACAACCTTCCCGCCCGACCCCGTCCGGGTCTCTGTCCTGCCCCGGATCCAACTCCGGGCCGGAGCGCGCCGCCCGGACGGGGCGAACCAGCAACACAGGGGGTTTCTCGTGATCATCACGCCGACCGAGATCGACGGGGTGTTCCTCGTCGACGTCGAGGCGTTCACCGACGAACGTGGCCTGTTCGCCCGGACGTTCTGCCGGGATGAGTTCGCCGCCGCCGGGCTCGCGGTCGACGTCGCCCAGTGCAGCGTCGCCTACAACCGGCGCGCCGGGACGGTCCGCGGCATGCACTGGGCGGGCGAGCCGGTGCGCGAGACGAAGCTCGTCCGGGTGACCAGGGGGGCGCTGCTCGATGTGATCGTCGACACTCGGCCCGGCTCGCCGACCTGGCTGCGTCATGTCGCCGTCGAGCTGACGGCGGACAACCGGCGCGCGCTTTTCATCGACGCGGGCCTCGCGCATGGCTACCAGACCTTGACGGACGACACCGAGGCCACGTACCAGATGAACGTGCCCTTCCAACCGGGGCACGACCGGGGGCTGCGACACGACGATCCCGTGCTCGGCATCGCCTGGCCGCTGCCCGTAACCGTGATCTCGGACAAGGACCGCTCCTGGCCTTTGCTGACCGACGGGGCCTCCCGGCCGGGGGTGGGTGCCGGCCAGGCATAGGTGCTCCGCCACGGCTCGCCCCGGGCGATCCGACCGCGTGCCCAGGCATGTGCCTTCCCAGGCCAGCGCGAGGCGGGCGATACCATGACGGCGCGAGAGGGTCCAGGCCATACGCCTGGCTGGCCTGCGCGGCCGGCTGTCTGTGCCCGTCAGTTAGCGGGATCGTCACATCTGTCTGGTCGGATATCTGGCAGGTGCGTCGCCCCTCCCGCCGGGCATGGGGACCATGAGGCTCACACCAGCTTCGGCTGGCGCCGAGCCGTAGGACGACGAGCGGCGAGACCATATGTCCGGCCCGACCACCGGGCCGGATTCACAGGGCAGGGGAACGCATGGCAGGGGAAGCGGCCGCGGCCACCGAGGTGACGACGTGCCGGTCGTGCGGGGGCGAACGGCCGAGGCCGTTTCTGTCGCTGGGCGCGACGCCGATCGCCAATCGGCTGGTCCGCGCGGACGCGCTGGACGCCGTCGACCCGAGCTTCCCGCTCGAGGTCGGCTTCTGCGAGAGCTGCGCGCTTGTCCAGCTCACGCATGTGCTGCCGGCCGACCAGATCTTCGACGAGGACTACCCGTACTTCTCGTCGTTCTCCGACATGCTGGTCCGGCACGCCGAGAAGCAGGTCATCGACCTGATCGAGAGCCGTAACCTCGGCCCCACCAGCCTGGTGGTCGAGGTGGCGAGCAACGACGGCTACCTGCTCAAGGCGTTCGTCGAGCGTGGAATCCCGGTGCTCGGCATCGAGCCGACACCGGGCCCGGCGTCGGCGGCCCGGGAGATCGGCGTGCCGACGCGTGAGGAGTTCTTCGGCGCCGAGCTCGCCCAGCGCCTCGTCGACGAGGGCCTGCGCGCCGACGTGATCATCGCGAACAACGTGATGGCGCATGTGCCGGACCTGAACAGCTTCGTCGAGGGATTCTCGATCCTGCTCAAGGATGACGGCGTCGTCAGCGTGGAGAACCCGGGTGTGGGCGCGTTGCTTGCGCACACCGAGTTCGACACCGTTTACCACGAGCACTTCTGCTACTTCTCGACGATCGCGGTCGAGGCGCTGATGCGCCGCCACGGCCTCGAGCTCGTCGGGGTCACCGAGTTCCCCGAACTGCACGGCGGGACGCTTCGCTGGCGGATGGCCCACGCGGGCGCCGTCACCCCGGATGAGTCGGCCGGGCGGGTGCTCGCCGCCGAGCGGGCCGCCGGGCTCGACTCGTTCGAGCGCTACGGCAGCTTCGGCGCCGAGGTCAACGAGCTGCAGACGCAGCTGCGCGCGCTGCTGACGGACCTGAAAGCACAGGGCAGGACGGTCGCGGCCTACGGCGCCGCCGCGAAGGGCGCCACGCTGCTCAACTCGACCGGCATCAACACCGAGCTGATCGACTTCGTGGTCGACCGCAACGTGCACAAGCAGGGCAAGTACATGCCGGGCGCCCGGCTGCCGATCCTGCCGCCCGAGGCGCTCCAGGAGCGGCAGCCCGACTACCTGCTTCTGCTCGCCTGGAACGTGAAGAACGAGATCATGGCGCAGCAGGCCGAGTACGCGGCGCGCGGCGGCAGGTTCATCGTCCCCGTGCCGCGCCCGGTCGTCCTGTAGGCCGCGGATGAGGACGACGAGGCGGGCCGCCGTGTTCGCCGGCCTCGAGGAGCGGCCCGTCGAGGGCCCGTGGCGCTGGCCCGGGGAAGGCATCCACCGCCGTGGCCAGGCGTCGGCGAAGGCGAAGGCACCCGCGCTCCGGCCGGTTGTCGCCGTGCGCGGTGCCTTCCCATGACCGACCTGGACATCGAGGACGACCGGGAGCGGCCCCGGCGCCCCCCGCCGGACGGCCCTGGGCGGGACGCTCCCGCGGACCGTCCCTGGACGCCCGAGGTGGAACCGCCAGGAGCGGCGGGGCCTGGGCGCCACGCCGGGCACCGCCCCCCGGCGCCCGGCGGCCCGGTGGAGCCGCCGCCTGCCCGCGGGAACGAAGCCCGCGGCGACGATCCGCGCGCCCGCGGCGACGATCCGCGCGCCGGCCGACCCGACCGGTCGGCCCGACCAGGCCAGCCGCGCCGCCCTGCCCAGGTTGACCCGCCCGAGCCTCCTCGTCGTCCCGTCCGCCCTGACCGCCAGGACCGCCCGGCCGGCGCCGAGCGGACCGGCCGAGCGCGTCCAGACGGGTCGGCCGCCGTCGAGCGCACCGAGGTGATTTCCCGTCCCGACGCGCGGGCGGATCGCCCGGACCGCGGCGAGCGGACCGGCCGGCCGCGTCCAGACGGACCGGCCGCCACTGAGCGGACCGAGGTGATCTCCCGCGCAGACGCGCGGGCGGAGCGCACCCGCGTCCCGCGCCCCGGGGCGGATCACGGCGCCGCGCCGCGCCCCGGGGCGGATCACGGCGCCGCGCCGCGCCCCGGGGGCGATCACGGCGCCGCGCCGCGCCCCGGGGGCGATCACGGCGCCGCGCCGCGCCCCGGGGGCGATCACGGCGCCGCGCCGCGCCGCGGCGCGCCCACCTCCGCGCCGCCACCCGCCGAGTCGTTCGTGCCCAGGTCCGCGCGGGGGCCGGGGGGGCGCCCGGGGGAGCCCGGCTCACCGGCCGGTCCGGCCGCGGCCGGACCGGCCGCGGGACGCCCGCGGCCGGGACCCGCCGTGGGACGCCCGCGGGACGGTCAGGAGCCTCACCGCCAGCCAGGTTCCGGCAGAGCACGGGAGGGCGAACAGCCTCGCGCCCGCTCGCGGGAGGACCGCGGCCTGCCGCAGCCCTTCCAGAGCAGCTTCATGAACAGCTTCACCCAGACGATCGACCTCACCGCGCTGCGCCGCCGGCTGGAGGAGCAGGACGCGGCCAGCCGTTCCGACGCCACGGCGCGGCTTCACGAGCGAGGCCGACCCGGCGCCGACGTCGACGGCACCCAGTTTCTCTACCGCGACCCGGCCGGCCGCCGCCGCCCGCCGGCGGATGACGCGGACGAGCTGGGCCTGCGCGACCTGGACCTCGTCGAGGAGCCGCGCCGTCGCGCACCCGCGACCTGGGCGCGCGACGGCGACGCGGCCACTCCGGCCAAGGGCTCCACCCGCGGCCGGGCGCTGTGGACGCTGCTCGACCAGCTCATCTCCAGTGGCACCAACTCGATCCTGATGTTCATCGTCGCGCGGGAGGTCACCAAGTCGGAGTTCGGCGCCTTCGCGGCCGCCTTCGCGGTGTTCTCCGTCGTCATCGGGTTCTCCAAGGCCACCGGCGGTCAGCCGTTGGGTATCCGGTACTCCGGCGCTCCGCGGTCGGTGTTCTCGGCCGCGGCGGCGAAGGCCACCGGCTTGGCGCTCGTGCTCGGTCTGATCGCCGGGTTCGGCTGCGCGGTGGTCGGCGCGCTGATAGGCGGCGCGGTCGGGACGGCGCTCGTGACGCTCGCGGTGGTGCTGCCGGGCCTGCTCGTGCAGGACCTGTGGCGGCAGGTGTTCTTCGCGCAGGGTCGCCCGGCGGCGGCGGCGGCCAACGACGGGGTCTGGGGCGTCGTCCAGATCGTCGGCGTGGCCGTGCTCCTGGTCCGCCACGTCGCGCTCGCCTCGCCGATGCTGCTCGCCTGGGGCGCGGCCGCGGCCGTGGCCGCCCTGATCGGCGTGGTGCAGGCCGGGTTCTGGCCCGCCCCCAGCCGCGCGTTGGACTGGGTCCGCGAGCACCGGGACATCAACGGCTTTCTCGCCGCCGAGTTCGTCACCGTGCAGGGCGCGCTGAACGCCACCCTGCTGGTGATCGGCGCCATCAGCACGATCGAGCTGCTGGGCGCGCTGCGTGGCGTGCAGACGGTCCTCGGCCCGACGACGATCTTTGCGGTGGGCATCGTCAGCTGGGCGATCCCGGAGTTCTCCCAGCGCAAGGACATGACCGCCGCGGCCCGGGTGCGCGCCGCCTACCTGCTGTCCGCGGCCGTCGCCGGCTTGGGCATCGTCTGGGGCCTCGGCTTCCTGCTCCTCGGCCAGATCGAGGCCGGTGGCAAGCCGCTCGGTGAGTACCTTCTCGAAGATACCTGGGCCGGCACGTACCACCTGCTTGCGCTTTCGATCATCCAGCAGGCAGGTGCCGCGTTCACGGTCGGCGTGAGCTGCATGCTCATCGCGCTGGGCCGGGCGAGGGACACCTTCCGCCTGAACGTCATCATGGCGCCGCAGCTGCTGCTGTACCCGGTCATCGGCGCGCTGATCGGTGGTGGGACCGGCGCGGTGATCGGATTTATCGTGGCCAACTGGGTCATGGTGCCGGCCTGGTTCCGGCTGCTGCGCCGGGCAGCCAAGGAGGCCGAGCAAGCGTGGGACGAGACCCAGGCCGCGCAGGGACAAGGGCCCAGCGACCCCGGGGCCGGGGGAGACCAGCCGGACCGGGTGGACGACCGGCTGGAGCACAGTGACCGGCGGGACCGGCGCGGCGAGCGGGACCGGGACCAGCGCTCCGGCCCGGGACGCGGCGCGCCGGCATCGAAGCACCTGAGCGTGGAGTGAGCCACATGCGGCTGTACGTCGTCTGTCGATCGGTCGGTTCGGAGAACGCGAAGAACCGGCCGAGTTTTTACAACAAGACTCTCGCGTTGGCCTCGTTGTTGCGCGCGGTGGAGAACGTCGATATTCCGACCCAGGTGGTGTTCGCGAACGACGGGCCGATCCCGCCGGAACGGCTGGCGATGATGTCGGGCGCGGGCGAGGTGCTGCCGATCAGGTGCGGCAGCAACCGCTCGTCCTACCGGCTCGTGCTTCGCCTTCCCCGTATTCGCGGCTGGGACGCGAACGATCTCGTCTGGTTCGCCGAGGACGACTACCTCTACGCCGCCGATGCCCTGGCCGGCGTCGTGGCCGCCGCGGGCAAGCTGCCGGAGGCCGACTACTTCACGATCTACAGCCGGCTGCGGTTCGCTCCCGGCGCGACCCGCCGTCGTCCGACGATCTCGGCCCTGGACCGCGCCGAGGGCGACGACGAGGCCGTTCCGATCGACCGGGCGCGCTGGTATCGGGCTGTCAGCTCCACGAGCACCTTCGGTGCCTGGGTGCACACGATCGTCGCGGACGAGCGGCTGCTGAGGACGGCGCCCTTCGTCGGCGGTGCCTTCGACCATGCCACCTGCCTCGCCTACCAGGGCTACCGGCCGTTCGGACTGTCGGAACTGGCCGGTGAGCCGCTCGACGAGCCGGAGGAGCACCCGGCCGTGAAGCGGGTCGCCCGCCGGGTCGCGCTGACCGGGGTGCGCAGCACGCTCAACGCCGTGGCGCTGGCGCGGCCCGAGCACAGCCGGCGCGTCCTGGTCGCGCCGGACCCGGACCTGGCCACCCACATGGAGATGGGGCAGCTCGCTCCGGGCACTGACTGGGAGGCGGAGGTACGGTCCGTCGAGGAGTGGATGCACGCCACGTTGAAGTAGGCCGGCGCCCACGCGCGAACTCCCGGGGATTGGCGGGGTGTTGCCGCCCTGGCGATTTGTGCCTCGGCCGGCTGGGCTATGCTCACATTCCGGGCCTCAAGGTCAAGAGAACTGCTGTCGTGAGGTGTTGGTCGTCGTGGAGGTACCCCACCGCCGTGAGGTATCTGCCGTCGTGAGGTGCCAGAGCGCGCCAATGCGGAGCCTCTCGGTGGCTCCCTCGGGATCGCGGAACTCGACCGCGTCAAGTTGGAAGTGAGGCGGAGCGGTGAGCTCAGCTGGTTCTCAGACGGGTGACGGCGGCAACGCGCCGGCGTTGTCACTGCTGCGGGTCCTCGGGCGCCGCTGGTTCCACATCGTGATCGCCGTGGTCGTCGCGGGGGCGCTGGGCCTCATCGTCAGCATGGCGGTCACGCCGACCTATAAGGCGAGCGGTCGCATCTTCCTGTCCACCGACGCGCCCGAGTCGGGCGGTACCGTCGACCTCAGTCGGGTGGTGCAGACGCAGGCGGAGCTGGCCACGTCGACGCAGGCGGACATCGAGGTCGGGACAAGGCTGAACCAGAGCCCCGACTACGTCGCCGCGCACGTCTCCGCGGTCCCCGCCGACTCCGGCTACTACTTCACGATCACCGCCCTGGCCGACAGTCAGGTCCGGGCCACCAAGCTGGTCAGCACCACCAGGGACGTCTACAAGTCCCTGCTGTCGAGCTACGGTGGCGGCGACAAGGCCGCCGTGACCGCGATCCAGAAGGCGCGCGATGACGCCCAGGCGGAGTACACCAGGATCACCCGCCCTGGGATGCCCCCAACGCCGAACGCTGAGGTTCTCCAGAAGACGATCTCGGCGCTGAACCAGAAGCTCGCGGACGCCAGCGTGGCGCAGGCTGTCGCCGCGACATCCGTCCAGCTTGCCGAGGACCCGCAGGACGCGGGCCAGATCGCGCCCAAGCCGTTCACCAGCGTCCTGATCGCCGGACTGATTGGCCTCTTCGTCTCCATCGCCGTCATCTGGATCCGCTACCTGCGCCGGCCCACCGTGCTGGACGGCCGGGCGGCGGCAGACTCCCTCGGCGCGCCGCTGATCGTCGGCGGTTCCGGCGGGGTCACGCCGAGCATCGACACGATCGTCTCCGCGATGGCGGCGGTGCTCTCGCCCACGGTCAAGGTCGTGGCCCTCACCCCGGCGACCCCCGGCGACCTGACCGCCGAGACGGTCGCCGGCGTCGCGGCCAGCTGGTCCGACGACCAGGGGGTCGTGCTCGTCCTCGACGCCTCGCCCAGCTCCGAGGTCCGCTCCATGCTGGAGCGGCTGCCGCGGGCGACCTCCGGGGAACTGCCCCGGTGGGCGCACGAGCCGACCTGCCTCGCCCGTTCCTCCGGCAGCGGCCGGGGCCACGTCCTCTACAACCGCGTCTCGCCGTCGCGGGCGTCCCGGCCGGGCGGGCTCGCGCCCATCCTCGCCGACCGCGCCCCGGTCGTGGACCTGGTGCTGCTGCTGACGCCGCCGCTGACCGACCTGCCGATGACCGCCGCGTCGGCGCTGCAGGCCGACGCCGTCGTCGTCATCACCTCGCCGGTCACCCGTACCGACGAGCTCGCGTCGGTCCCGCGGGACTGGCCGGCGCTCGCCGAGCGGATCGTCGGCGTCATCCACGCCGAGCGGGGCGGCTTTCGGCCCTCGTCGATAGCGACGGAGGCCCGAGGTGGCGGCGGCCGCCTGACTGTCGGCGGCGCCATGGACCGGGATCTCGACGGCGGCGGCGACCCTGAGGCCACGGACCGCTACGCCCGTCCTGGCGGCGGCAGCAAGTACTAGGAATCAAGACGCGGGTCCAAGCCCGGCTCCAGGGACGAGACGTCCTCTGGAGCCGGGCTTTTTCTTTCGTCTCCGTGTCCCGGGGGTGGTCGCGTGGTGACGGCGCCTGTAGCGAGGACGGCTGGTGGTTCTCGGGTACGACGGCCGCGGGCATACGGCCAGCGGGCCCCATCGGGGGCGTGCGAGCCATGGGGGCCGCTGTTCCGGGCCGCCGGCCGACCGGCTGTGCTCCAGCCCGCCTGAACGCAGCCTGGAGCGGCCCCCCGCGGGGCCCGGGACGCACCCGCGGAGCCGCTGGACCGTGCGGGCGGCCCGGGACGTTGTTGGCTGTCTTCATCCACCTTCATCCACCGAACCCCGGCTGGCCGACCTGCGTCCGAGACGAGTGAGCCCCTTCAGGCTGCTGGCCTGAAGGGGCTCACGGACCGCGTCGCGGGGGCGGGGTCTGACCGGCGATGTCAGTGCTGCTCGGCGTAGCTCCGCTGGGCGGGGATCACGGCCCGCCGATAGGCGGGCTTTCGGGAGACCAGCGGATGCAGGTCCTCGCAGAACCAGCTCAGCAGCAGGAGGACGAGGTAGCCGACGACCGGGCTGAGCAGGCTGCTCGACAGCACGAAGTAGAAGAATATAAGGGCACCGGACAGTACGAACGACGGTGAGCCACGGACGAACGCGGTGACAAGGAAGATGAGGAAGGCGACGCCACCGATCAGCCCGTACTCGAGGATCAGCTTGGGCACGAGCGCGTAGTTCAGCGGCAGTCCGGTGCGGGCGAGGAAGGCGGCTGAGTCACGGTCGGACCAGCCAGGCCCGTGGCCTACCAGGGCCGTGCCCGGATGCTGGGAGAGATCGTCGTACATCCGGGTGTACGGCTGCACGAACCTCAGGCTGCCGCTGGACTGGCTGGAGGAGGTCTCTGTAGCCCGGGAGGCGAAGATGTCGGCAGCCGGGGTGAAGGACAGCACCACGACGATCACCGCCACTATGGCCAGCGCGGTGACGGTGAACCTGACGCCCTTGTGGACCGCGAGCAGCACGCCGGCGACCCCGAGGAGCAGGACGCCGGTACCGGACACGGTGGTGAGGATGGCCAGCAGGTACAGCGGGTACCGCCACCAGCGCGTGCGGCGCAGCACCCCGACGACGAGGCCCATGGCCAGGAACTGCGAGGTGTACGACGGCTCCAGCGCGAGGAAGGCGTTCGACTTGTAGAGCGAGGAGCCGTACTGCACGGGATACGAGGTGTTGAAGTCGTGCATCAGGAGCTGCGACGGCACGATGTTGGCGAGGATGTCCGAGTACTTCCAGCCGACCAGCTGGAGCGCGAACTGCAGCAGGGCGAGGCCGGCGAACACGGAGGTCATGACGACGAACCGGTCGAGCAGCCGGGGCAGGAGCACCTTGCTGTGCGCACGGGACAGTCCGAGGCAGAACGGCAGGTAGATCGCTATCAGCAGCAGCAGCGAGTTCAGCGAGACGTTGTCCTCGCCACGCGTGAACGCAAGGAACGCGACGGTGCAGCAGGCCGCCATAGCGATCAGGTAAGCCCTGGTGCGCACCAGATGGATGCGCAGGCCGCCCCGGGCCACCATCAGCATCGCGCTGACCAGGAGTATCGGTAGCACCACGGAGACGCCGGTTCCCCCGACAGGGATCGCGATCCGCTGCAGGAACAGCTCGCAGAACATCAGGATGGTCAGGACCCGCAGAGTCGACCGGTCCGCCTCAGCTTCGCGCTGCGCCGCGTCCGGAGTCGGGATCACCCAGGTCCGCGGGATCCGGGTGGTCAGCGTCGTCACCATGTCCGGCCGTCTCCTGTCGACCCTGCGCGGTCTGCCACTACCACTCCATCGCTAGCGGCCGCCGCGCGGCCGGTTCGGTGCTGGCCGCTGCCGCGGCGTCTACGTTGCGGCCGCATCCATGGCTGTCGGGCGACCCACAGTGCACTGAGTGGGCGTTTCCACTCATACGATGGCGTCCAGGCTACTGCCAGGACAGACATCACAAATACGAGCATCGACGCCATCAAGCAGTTCACTCTATGCCGCCTTGGCCGGTGGCCCGGCGGCGGGGGCGCCGCCCACAACGCATGCGCTCCTGTGGGAACCAAGTGGTGGGCAGGCATCGTCAGGTCCGGGTGATAGATAGGTACCCAGGTCAACAAGTCTTACGTAAGGTAAGGGTTGCCGGCGACGCGGCGTTCTCGTGATGCCCGGCTCGCCAGTCTGGTAGCCGCGCGCCGCGCCCATGGGACGGACGTCGAGCGGCACCGTCGTCGTGAAGGGGTAACACGTGGGCGAGCGCCATGGCACAGGTCAGGCGTCGGGCGGGCAGTCCGCGGCGGTCGCGACTGCCGGGAGGGCACGCGCTCGGGCGGCCGGGCGCCGTCGGACGCGCGGTCGCGCCCTCAGGGCGGGGGCCGCGCTGACGGCCATGCTGGTCGCCGTGGTGGGGCTCGCCGCGTGTTCGGGCGGGTCGGACAAGGACAAGGCGGATGAGCCCAGCCCCGCCATCGCGGCGCTCGGCGGCACGGGCGTGCGCTGGGTGTCCGGCGCGAACGCCAACTACCCGGCGGACATCGAGCAGTGGGCGAAGTGGACCGGGCGGCCCGTCGACCTGGCGCTGATGTTCGTCACGCGCGACAGCTGGGGCAACCTGGTCTCACCCCACTGGCCGCTGGACGCGTACACCAGGGACAAGTGGCCGGGCCAGATCTCGGTCGCCGTCCCGCTTTGGCCGGTCGACGACAGCGGCGAGCCGGTCGACGGCGCCAACGAGAACGACTGTGCCGCCGGTGCGTACGACCAGTACTTCGCGCAGCTCGGCACGAACCTGCAGCAGTACGGCCGCGGCGACGCGATCGTGCGGCTCGGCTGGGAGTTCAACGGCGACTGGTTCAACTGGTACCCGCGCAACGTCGAGGTCTGGAATGACTGCTACCGGCGTGAGGTGACCGCGTTGCGCTCGACCGCCCCCCAGGTCCAGATCGACTGGACCATGAGCATGCACCGCGACACGTTGCCCGACGGGACCGACGTCTGGGCCGCCTACCCCGGCGACGACTACGTCGACATCATCGGGGTCGACTACTACGACATGGCCCCGCCAGCGCCCACGGAGAAGATCTGGGACGACCTGTGTGACAACCCGTCGGGCCTGTGCAACATCATCAAGGAGGCCCGCGCGCACGGCAAGAAGTTCTCCGTGCCCGAGTGGGGGGTCGTGAGCGCCAGCGACGGCGGCGGTGACAACCCCTTCTTCATCGAGAAGATGTATGAGACATTTCGCGCAAATGCGGATGTTCTTGCCTATGAGTCCTACTGGAACAACCATGAGCGCGACAACGTCCACTCGTCGCTGCTCAACCCGGTGCTGAACCCGAAGTCCGCGAAGCGCTACCAGCAGCTCTTCGGCGCGGGCTGACTGGTTCCGTCGACGCCGTGACCTGGGCGTGTGGCGGAGCCGAGCCCTGGCCGGGCCGCCGACGCTCACGCACCGTGCGGATGAGCGCCGTGGGGCCCCGTCGAAACGACCCGCTATGCCAGGCTGTCTCCCTGGGCGATAGCCTCCTCTCCGTGTGTGCCGGCCCGGTCGCGGGCGCGCCGATTGCGTCGACAGCGCTTGAATCATCAAGTCGGCAGAAAACTGAGATCGGTACCATCGCGGCCCCGCGGGCGTTCGATGTCTGGTCACATCGGTCGGACCTGGAGGGCCCGAATCATGGGGGAGCAGATCAGCCGACACCTGGGCAGCGCTAGACGGGTGTTAAACGACCTCGGCCTTGGCCCAGCGCTCAAGGTGGTGCGCCGGAACGTCCTGCCCACCGCCCGCCGAAACGCGGAGGACGACAGGCGCCTCGCGTTGCTGCTTTCCTTCGTGCTGAACGCGGACGACAACTGCATCGACGTCGGCGCGCACCGCGGCGATGTCCTCCGGGCGATGGTGCACAACGCACCGCGCGGTCGGCACATCGCGTACGAGCCGATTCCGGACTTCTACGAGGGCCTGCGTGCCGACTTCCCGTCCGTCGTCGTGCGCCGCGCGGCGCTGTCCGACGAGGCGGGCACCAGCTCGTTCGCGTACGTGCGTAGCCGTCCGGCCTACAGCGGGCTGCGTGAGCGGCTGCCGGAGGGGACGGAAGACGTCGAGCACATCCAGGTGGACGTCGAGACCCTCGACGAGACCGTGCCCGCCGACTATCTGCTCACGCTCCTCAAGATCGACGTCGAGGGCGGTGAGTACGGGGTCCTGAAGGGCGGGCTGAAGCTGCTGACCCGGTCTCGGCCGCATGTCGTGTTCGAGTTCGGGTCGGCCGCCCGCGAGTACGGCACGACGCCTGACCAGATGTACGACCTTCTCGACGGCGACGTCGGCCTGCGCATCTACGACATGACCGGTACCGGTCCGTACACCCGTTCCCAGTTCCGGCGGATGTTCGAGTCCGGCCGCCGGTTCAACTTCGTCGCTCACGCCTAGGCTGGCTGGCGAGACGCGGAGCGTCTCGCCCAGCCAGCCTGTCGGGCCGGCCTGAGGGAGCGGGATGCTCGTTCGGTACGCTGACGACCATCCACATATGCGCCAGGAGGGTGTGGTGATGGACGGGGCGAGCAGTCTCGGGGCCGATGGGGCTCCTGGTCGGGATGCCCAGGCTCCTGGCGTCGGCGGCCCCACCCGGTCGCCCGGTACTTCTGAGGAAGTACCACCTGGCGACGCCGGCGCGGTGAGCCGCGTGGCCGCGGTGGCCCGGCGAGGCGCGGCCGCGGCGCGGCCGGCCGCCCTGCGCGAGGGCGCGCTGCTGCCCGCCCGCTCCGCATACCGGCGCGCGTGGATGCGTCGTGGCCGGGACATCACCCGGGCGATGACGCGTGCCTCATGCCTGGTGGTCGCCCCGCATCCGGACGACGAGACGCTGGGATGCGGCGTTTCGATCATGCGCAAGCGAGAGGCCGGCACCCAGGTCACCGTAGTGATCGTCAGCGATGGCGCGGCGGCCGAACCGGCGTACCTTCCGCCCGCCGAGCTCATCGCGCTGCGCAAGGAGGAAGCTCGCAGGGCCGGGAGCAGACTCGGGCTGCGCTCGGTGGACATCCGCTTCATCGACGTGCCCGACACCAAGGTCGGCGAGCACCTCGAGGAGGTGACCGACCGACTCGTGGAGCTGATCAAGGAACTGGAGCCGGAGCAGCTGCTCATCCCGACGTCCTGCGAGGGCCACCCCGACCACGACGCGACGAACGCCGCCGCGGTCGAGGCCGTCAAGAGGGCCGGGTTCACCGGCCAGGTTCTCGAGTACGGCGTCTGGCTGTGGACGCACTGGCCCTGGACCCGCGGCTATGGCACGGAGGGCTACACCCCTCGGCGCATGCTGCGTGACCCGATGGACCGGATCCGTGAGGTGCGCCCGCTGCTGGTCGGCGCGAAGGGCTACCGCTCGCGCCAGGCATACGCGCTCGCCGCCCACAGCAGCCAGGTCAGCGGCCCGCGCGTGGGCGGGGCCACCCTGCCCAGGTCGCTTCTCGCGGCCACGCGCAGCCCTTTTGAGCTCTATCTGGAATCCGGCGCCCTGTCACACCTGAACTTCACGTCCGGCGACTAGCCGAGGCCGACGCGGGCCTCCTAGCGCGACAGCGGTTCACCGATTCCTGTCGCCGCGGGGCCGGCCTCGCCCGGCTCGATGGGCCGACGTCCGGCCCGGGCGAGGCGTCGGGCCCATCGAGCTCAGCGCTTGGAGCCCGTGGAGGACTTGTCCTGCTGGAAGCGGGCAACCGCCTCCCGGTAGACCTTCTCCCGGTCACGGGCGATCTGAAGAGGATCAAGGCGGGCCGCGCCGGCGCGGCCGTTCGCCCCCACCGCCCTGGCCAGCGCCGGGTCGGTCAGGTAGGGCGCGAGCGCGTCGGCGAGCGCCTTCGGGACCTCTGGCGGGACGACGTCGCCGGCGCGCCACTCCTCCACGAACGGCGCGATGCCGGTCCGGCTGGTGGTCACGACCGGGCGGCCGGCGGCCATGCCCTCGACCGCCGCGATGGAGAAGCTCTCGAACCGGCTCGGTACCGCCACCACCCGGGCCTGTCCGTAGACGTCGGCGAGCTCGCGCTGCCCGACGTGGCCGGTGAAGACGACGGGCACGTTCAGCTCGTGCGCACGTCGCTCCAGCCAGCGCCCGGTGGGCACACCGTCGATGTGGCCGGACGAGCTGCCGGCGAGGATCAGCTTCGCGTCGATGTCCCTGGCGGCGAGCACGGCGAGCGCGTCGAGCAGGACGTCCACACCCTTGTTCGGCTCGAGCCGACCGACCGTGGCGACCACGGGGCCGGTACGGCCCACATCCGGCACGCCCGCCCAGGGACTCGCGTCGAACGGGTTCGGCACGATCGTCACGTCCTGGCGGCGCAGCCAGCCGTACGGGCGGACGGTGTCGACCAGCAGCTGGGACGGCGAGGTGACCACGGTCGCGTGGTCGGAGGTGATGCGGTCCAGCCGGTCCGCGATCCGGCCGCGGACGGACAGGTGCGGGCTCGCGAGGCGCAGCGTCAGCATGGTCGGCGCGTGCATGTGGACGACGACCGGGCAGGACCGGGCGACCACCTGCATCAGCGCGCGGGTCTCGCCGTCCTGCGTCTCGATCACGTCGGGGCGCAGCCCGGTCTGCCGCAGGTAGGCGGCGTACGAGACGGTCAGGCTCAGCCGTAGCGAGATCGAGTCCCGCGGGTAGTTCGGCCCGGTCAGGAAACGCGCGTACTTGCCGAGGGCGCGGCTGACCGGAACACGTAGCAGCGGGCGGCGGTGCACGTGGACGCCGTCCACCACCTCGTCGACAACCCGGTGACCCTGAGCGCAGATGACATGAACGTCGTGACCGATCGCGGCGAGCGCCGACGCCAGTACAGCTGTGTAGATGCCAGCGCCGTCCCAGACAATCGGGGGATACTGCTCACAGAGGAACGTGATGAGCAACTTTCGCTCACCGTTCACGTTCCGACGCTCCATGCGGTCGACCTCCACCGCCGCCGCCGTTGGCGGCCCTTCGTTGGACCACCGGTGAATCACCGCACACCTCGGTTTCCGGACGCGTGGGCGCGTCAGCCCATAACTGGCGCATGGACCGCGCACTGGCCGCGCCGGTGGGCGAAGTCGGCATCGTCACTCTACTGTTATCCGACTTCGGGCACATCAGTAGCTCTTCTTGGCCGGCCGCAGATGGATCTCAGTCACCTCGGCGCCGGGCGGTAGGCTCAGCACCCCCGCCACGACCTCCGCGACGTCCTGTGGCTGGACCAACAACTCCGGTGCGTACGGCCGGCCCTCCTTGGCGAAGATGGCCTCCTGTCGAGGGGTCGCGGTGCGGCCCAGATGGATGCCGCATACCCGGATCCCGTCCGCGTTCACCTCCTGGCGCAGGCTGTCCGTGATGGCCCGCATCGCATGCTGGGTGGCGGCGAACTGGCCGGCGTTCGCGCCCGCCCGCACGCCCTGAGACGAGTTCACCACCACGACGTCGCCTCCGCCCGCGCACAGCGCGGGCAGCAGCTCCTGGGTGAGCGCGTAGGGCGCCCGCACGTTCGCCGCGTACAGTGCGTCGAGATCCTCGATCGCGGCCTCGGCGTGCGGCCCGCTGGCGTAGCCGCCGGCGCTGTGGACCAGGATGTCCAGCCTAGGACCGGCGAGCAGGCCCGCCACCAGCGCGGAGCGTGCCTCGTCGTCGGTCAGGTCGACCTGCGCCGGGCTCAGCTGGCCGGCCACGGCGGCCGGCGTCGCCCGAGCGGCGGCGGCCGGCAGGGCGTCCAGGCGGGTCTTGTCCCGGCCGACGGCGGTCACCGCCGCTCCCTCGGCGACCAACCGAAGCGCGATCGCCCGGCCGACGCCGCTGGACGCGCCGGTGACCACCGCCACCCGGCCGGCCAGCCGCTGGGCCGCCGAGCCTGGCTCGGACGTCACCGCGTCCCCTGTCACCGAGTCCCCTCGTAGACCAGGATCGCGTCCGCCATCGGCGGGACCTCGTCGTACTCGAGGCACACGTCCTCGGGCAGCCGGGTGAGGTCGGTCGCGCGCAGGTAGTCGCGCATGGTGGTACCGGTGCATTCCGAGTCGGCGTTCGGCGCGCCGATGTGGCCGAGCACGTCGTCGTGGTTGACCGTGCGGAAGTCGATGCTGAACCGGGTGCGCCCGGAGGTGTTCGGCACGGACGAGTGCAGCTGCTGCGCGGAGAAGATGAGCATTCCACCGGACGGGGCGATCACCCTGGTCTGCGGGAAGAGCTCGACCTCCTCCTGTGGCCTCGGCTGCACCCGGGTGTCGCTCTTGATGTGCTTCGCGGCCGACGCCCGGTTGGTCGCGTTCCATTCGTAGTAGTTGTACGTGGAAGAACTGTTCTCGACCGGCCGGCCAAAGTACTTCGGGTGGAAGGCCAGGCCGTTCTCCGGGACGATGTCGAACACCGGGAACCACCAGTTCAGCTGGCAGAACGGCGCCGAGTACCAGGTGTCCCGGTGCGGGTGGAACGCGTAGGCGATGCCCGAGGTGAGGTAGTCGTCGCTGGTCGATGTGCGCAGCCGGGGCACGTCGAAATAGGTCTTCTCCGGGTCGGCGCCGTGCTCGACGAGCACCTCCCGGATCAGTTCCTTGCAGCGAGGGTGGTGGATGAACCGCGGCTTCAGGTCGGCGAGCAGCGCGGCGTAGTCCTCGACCTTCATGTGGTGCTGCGCGGTCTCGGGGTCGAGGTCGCCGAACGCCTCGCGCACCAGGTCCCGGGTGAACTCGACGAACGCGAGCGACGCCGGCTTCGGCCCGTAGACGAACAGGTCGCCCGCGTACAGGCGGGCGCGCCGCTCGTCATCGGACAGCGTGGACTCGACCAGTACCGTGCTCATCAGATTCCCCTCATCTGGCCGCAGGGCGCGCGACGGTGGCGGAGCCTCGCGCGGCCGGAGGCCCCGGCGATACAGCGACCAGGCCAGCCCCGGCCGCGAGCAGTCGCCGGGCCATCGTCAGCTCTTCTGGCGTCGTCACGTGGATGTTCATCGGCTCGCCTGGCACCACGACGACGGCCGCGCCGAGCGCGGCGACCATCGCGGAGTCCTCGACGGCCTCCGTCGCGTCGGCATGCGCCGCGCGCAGCAGATCCGCGCGGAACGCGTGCGGGGTCTGCACCAGCCTGTGGGTCTCACGCGCCAGCGAGCGCCCCGCCACCAGCGCACCGGCCGGGCCGCGCTCGGCGTCCGCCAAGGCGACCTCCTTGACGACCTCGGTGAGTGGCAGTCCCGGGACGGCCGCGTCCGCGCCGCCGCGTACCGCGTCCACCACCCGGTGGTACAGGTCGGCGGTGGCGAGCGGATGGGCGGCGTCGGTGATGACGATGACGCCCGCGGCGGTCGGCACCGCGGCCAGGCCCGCTCGGACCGACTCGGCCCGGCTGGCGCCGCCGCCAGTCACCCGTACCTGCGGCGGGCCCGCGGTGGGCTCCGGCCGCCAGCGATCCAGCAGCGCGGGCGGGAGCACCACGACGACGCCGTCGCTCGCGGGGCCCGCGGCCAGCACCGGGTGCTCGACCAGCGGGCGTCCACCCAGGTCGAAGAACTGCTTCGGCCCGCCGAACCGGGTGCCACCGCCGCCGGCCAGCACCACAGTCCAGACCGGACCGTCCGCGACGTGGACGCTCATGGGGTCGGGGCGCGGGGCGCCCCGACCATCGGGCGCTGAGCGCCCTCCTGACCTGGTCACAGGTCGGTGTGCATGGCGGTGGTCGGCGTCTGTCTGGGCAGACGAGGTGGCTGGGTTGACAGCGTGCGTCGCTGGAAGGCTGACGCTCATGCGGCGTCCTCGCGGACCAGGAGGCCGACGCCGGCCAGCGCGTCGACAGCGGCGGTGACCGAGCCGAACTCGATTCCCGCCCGGGCGGCGATGTCGAGCAGGTCGTGCGTCCCGTCGGCGAGGTTGAGAACCCAGAGCAGGCCCATCTCGACGGCCTGGCGGTTCATCGTCGCGCCGATCGCGCGGTACAGCCCGCGTCGGCCGAGCTGCGGCTCGCCGTACGGGCTCGTGTTGCGCCAGACCGCGTTGCGCTCGCAGATCTCGATGATCCGCGTGAGCAGGCCGAACGACTCGGCCAGATTCTCCGGGCTGACGAAGTCCAGGTTGTCGGCCGAGGTGTGGTATTCGGGGTACTCGCCGTGCTGGCCGCGCCCGAAACGGCCCACGGGCAGGTCGAAGCCGGGGGAGCAGAACTGCCGTTCGTCGTAGCCGTACGGCGAGAAGTCGACCACCCGGTGCGGCCGCCCGGTCTCCGCGAGCGCGACGGCGGCCGCCCGGTCGACGACCGCGTCGCCGCGCCTGCTGCGCTTGTAGGTGGGCTGGGAGCGGTCGCCGAGGCCGGTCAGCACCAGCCCGTGCCGGATCCGGCTGACAACGTCCCGGTTCTGGGCGAGCCAGGTGATCGAGCCGATCGTGCCCGGGATGAACAGCAGCCGGAACGTGTGCCGCCGCAGCGGCAGCGCCGCCAGATGATGGGCCAGCTCCGTGAGGATGGCGATGCCGGACCCGTTGTCGTTCGCCGTCGCCGGATGGCACGTGTGCGTCGTGATCAGGAACTCTTCGGGCTCGCCGCCCGCCGGGGCCGGCTCGGTCGCGGGCAGGACGATCTCGGCGTAGGTGAGCGAGCCGTCCGTGAGGGTGGTGTCGATGACCACCTCGTACTCGCCGTCCGGCAGCGCGCGCAATGCGGTGTCCGTCAGGCAGAAGCCCCAGTTCTCGTTCCAGTAGGACGTCCGGTAGGGGATCCAGTCCGGCCGGTCCGGCATCGAGAACAGGTGCGGGCGCAGCTCGTCGAGGCTCACGCGGGCGCGGGTGGGGACGCTGTAGCCCAGCAGGTGCAGCGGGTGGTCGGCGATGTCGACCACCCGTGACCCGTCCGGGCCGACCAGGTAGGCCGCCCGGACGTTCCACTCCTTGGGCACCGTCCAGTCGAGCACCGGCGTGCCCGAGGGCACCTCATGGACCTCGAACGGGATCTCGGCGCCCCCTCGGCCCTCGGCGAGGGCCTTCTGGACGATCTCGAGGGTCGCCCGGACGCCGTCGCCGGTGATGCTGCGGACCGGCGCCGCGCCCAGCGCGGCGACCAGGCCATGCAGCCGCTCGCCGAGCGCGGCGTCCTGGGTCTCGGAAGTACTCACGGTGACGAGTGGACTCAGTCGGTCCAGACGCGCCACGGAGCGGCGCCCGCATCCCAGAGCTGGTTGAGCTCGGTCCAGTCCCGGAACGTGTCCATCCCCATCCAGAACCCGTCGTGCGGGTACAGGGAGAGCTGCCGGTCGCGGGCGAGCTGCTGCAGCGGGTAACGCTCCAACATGAGCGACGGGTCGTCGTCGACGTACTTGTCGGCGAACTCGCGCTCGAAGACGAAGTAGCCACCGCTGACCCAGCCGGTCTGCGGGGGCTTCTCGGCGAACAGGGTGACGCCGTCGCCGTCCGTCTCCAGCTCTCCGTACCGGCTCGAGGGCCGCACCCCGGTCACGGTGCCCATCCGGCCGCCGCGCAGGTGCGCGTCGAACAGCGCGGCCACGTCGATGGCACCGACGCCGTCACCGTAGGTGAGCAGGAAACGTGGGCCGGTGAGGTACTGGCGGACGCGGTGCAGCCGGGCCCCGGTGCCGTTGAGCAGGCCGGTCTCCGCGAAGGTGACCTCCCAGTCCTCGTCGCCCTCGGCGTTGTGGAACTCGGGAGTGTGGTCGTCGGAAAGCTTCAGCGTGAAGTCCGCCACCTGCTCGCGGTAGTTGACGAAGTAGTTCTTGATGGCGTCGCTCTTGTAGCCAAGGCACAGGATGAAGCGCCGGAAGCCGTAGTGCCCGTAGGTCTTCATGATGTGCCAGAGGATCGGCTTGCCGCCGATGTCGACCAGCGGCTTCGGCAGCTTCTCGCTGGCCTCGCGCAGCCGGGTGCCCATCCCACCGCAGAGGATGACGACCGGGATGTCCGCGGCGCCGGGGACGGTGCGGGCCGGCGTGGAAGCCGAGCTCGGGGGTGTCACGGCTGTTTGTTCTCCCAGAGTCGGACCCGGGCATGCTCCCGGGCGTTGGTCTGCCGGCAAACGAGCGGGCCGGGGCAACGTCGGGCGACCTGGCCGAGGTGGCCACAGCCCTGGCCGGTCGTGGCCGAGACGGCCGGGCCGCCGGTGGGAGCCAGGGACCGCTCCCCTGGCAGGGACCGCGGGTCCTGGCGGGTCCGAAAGATCAGCTGCTCCCACTCCCGCGGTGACGTCCGGGACGCTGCCGCAGTAACCGTACCGTACTGAACTTCTCGGTCCGCGCAGGCTGGGGCGGTCCCGCGGCCGGACGCTCCGCGCCCGCCACCGGGCGCCGCCTGGTCGGGCGCTGAGCGCCCTCCCTGCGTGGTACCGGGCCCTGGTACGCGCCGCGTCGGCTTGGGCGCCGCGTCGGCTTCGGCGGGTGACGCGTCAGCCGGCGGGATGTCTGTCGGGCGCGGGGCGCCTTCCTTAGGTGGTTCCGGGCCCTGGCTTATGGCGGTGGTAGGGGGCTGGGGCTGGTCGGAGCCCAGCGGGTGTCCGGGATCGCACAGTGGCGGATTCACAACGGCGCGTGCCTGAACGTCCGCTTGGCGCACGGTGGATCGGGGCTGCCTGGGAACGGGTGATATGCCTTCCTGGTCCGTCACCAGGCTTCGTGCGTGGGTACCGGGCTGGCAACCACCGGCTCGCGTAAAGCGTCCTCTTCTTGTTCTTGCCGTTCTTGTCCAGGCTGGGCGGCAACGAGGGAAGACCTGGGGATGGTCACGGTGTGTGCTCGCGTTCAGATCCGGCGAGTCCAGGCGTGTCGCGGCGTGCTCGGCTTCGCCATGCTGCCCCGGGGCGCGGCCGGCGGACGTAGTAAGTTTCGGTACCTTTTGGGCGCCACTGACTCACCCTGCCCTGGTCGGGTGGCGCCACACCGCGACGGAGGTGAGTGTCGGTGACCCGCCGTGGTGGATCGACCCGGGAGCACGCACGCGAGGAGCTGCGCTACTACGGTGACGAGGCCCATCGCTGGTACGACTGGCTGGTCGAGCGTTCGGGCGGCCGGGCGAGGTTCAAAAGCCGCGTGCTGCCGGGGATCGCGGTCGCCCTCGTCCTGGTGCTGGGCCTCACCGCCTGGGCGGTGACTCCCAAGTCGGGCAAACACGAGGACGACGACGGGGGCTTCGCGGCCGCCGCCTCGACATCCGCCGCGTCCGCCTCCCCCGCCGGCCCCGCCATGGCGGCCGCGTCCGCGCCGGCCGTCGCCCCCGGCGGGCCACCCGCCCGGCCTCGCGCGCAGCCCGCGAGAACCAACGGCCCGTGGCCGACAGGGATGTCCGCCGGCAACAGCGGCCAGGCGAACACCTTCGCGAGCTACCGCGGCCGGCCCAACGACGTGGTGGTCATGTTCACCGCTCGCGACAGCTGGGGGTCGATCACCGGACCGTGGATCGGCGACAGCGCCAACCACTTCAGCAGCTTCCCCGGCACCTGGGTTGTCTCCGTGCCGATGTTTCCGGAACCGCCATCGGGCACGAACGTCGACACCTGGAACCAGCAGCGCATGGCGGAGTGTGCCTCCGGCGCCTTCGACGTCCAGTTTCGCAAGTTCGGCAACTGGCTTAACCGGCAGGGACGATCGGACTCGTTCGTCCGCATCGGCTGGGAGTTCAACGGCAAGTGGTTCGCCTGGAAGGCCGCCAACCCCCAGCAGTGGGTCCAGTGCTTCCGCCACGAGGCCCTCGCGCTGATCTCGGTGGCCCCGCGGGTGCGGATCGACTGGACGATCAACGCGCGCACCACGCTGCCAAACGGCGGCGACCCGTTCTCCGCCTACCCGGGTGACGATGTCGTCGACGTGATCGGGATCGACACCTACGACCAGTACCCGCCGAGCTACGACACCGGGTCGTTCAACGCCAAGTGCGAGGACGGTCCGCTGCTGCCGGGGCCGTGCTATGTGATCAACTTCGCGCAGCTGCACAACAAGCTGTTCTCCGTGCCGGAATGGGGGCTGGTCGACAAGGGCACCCCGGCGGGCCAGGCGGGCCAGGCCGGCGGCGACAACCCGTTCTACATCCAGCAGATGGCCAGGCTCTTCCGGCAGTACAGGGGCATGCTCGCCTACGAGGCCTACTTCAACGACAGCGACCCTCGCAACGTGAACTCGTCGCTCACGAACCCCGTGCAGCAGCCCAACGGCTCGGCGGCCTACCGCTCGCTCTGGTCGGCCAGCCAGTAGAACGAGCGCGGCGCGCCCGCCTTGCGGGCGCGCGACACCCTGCCTGTGTGGTTCGGGGCTGGGGCTGCCCGCTACCCGCGGCGCGATCGGTCGGCGTCGTCGTACAGGCCGGAGACGAATGCCTCCGCGACGCCGACCTGCTGGCGCAGGGCGGCCAGCTTCTCCTCGGCGAGCACCACCCACGTGCGCAAGCGCTCCTCCAGCGCGGCCCGCGCGTCCAGGGCAAGGCCCGGACGCGAGAGCTCGTCGCGCAGAGTGAGTAGTGATCGCATCTCCTCAAGGGTGAAGCCAAGGGGCTTCATCATCTTGATCAGGAAAAGCCGCTCCACGGTGTCCTCGTCGTACAGCCGGAAGCCGCCGGCGGTACGCCCGGCCGGCATCAGCAGACCGGCCTCCTCGTAGTAGCGGACGGTGCGCAACGACAGGTCGACCCGCTCGGCGACGTCCCCGATCTGGTAGAGGTCGGCGCGACCGGTTCTTGGCGTGGACTGGCCACGGCGCGTGGTGGACAACTCTACCCTTACGTCAAGTGAGACTGGCAGGCCCCTACCGGGCCGGCCAGCTGATGGCAGATGACTGTACGTCGCGCCGACCATTCGGCCCACCCCGTCAATCCCGCGTGCGCCCGTTCGGCGGGTGGCCGCGGCCGGCGAATTCGGTGGGGGGACGAGCCGGCGCGGGCAGCCGGGACCTCCCGTACCCTGACCATGGAGTTGTTCGCTGTTATCGGGCTTCTGGCCGCGCGTGGCCTCATGATCGTTTATCCTGATGGTCGTCGCGCGCAGGGGCCTCGGCAGATCTGGGTCAGCGGACCGGACGGGAAGCCCGACGGCCAGCCGCGGGCGCGGCGGGCACCAGAACGGGGTACGGCCTTATCCAGGTCGGGCGACGGCCTGCTTCAGGCCCGCCAGGCGAGCGGGCCGCCGGACGGGCGCCCGGCCGTGCGCCCAGAACTGCCCGAAGTTCCGGTGCCGTGTGCCGGCAGAAGCCGCGGCCCGGCTGACGTTGTAGTCCGAGACGTTGTTGTAGTCCAGACCGTGCGCCCGCGCGGGCACACACCGACATCCAAGGTCCGGCGGTCGCGCCGGACCTGGAAGAGGCCGGGACGGATCCGATGACCCTCGCGCCGCTGCTCGACGCCCTCACCGCCCGGCCGGGCGGTGAGCCGGCGCTGCTGCGTGTCCAGGCCGCCCTCGAGACCGCTGGGGGCCCCGGCGGCCGGGGCGGCCCGGTGGTGCCGGTAGATCTCTCGGGGCCGCCCGGGCTGCGCCCGTTCGCGGTCGCGGCGCTGGCCCGCGCCGGGCGTCAGGTGCTCGCCGTGACCGCCACCGGGCGGGAGGCGGAGGACCTCGCCGACGCGCTCGGCAGCGTGCTCGGGCCGGACGCCGTCGCGGTCTACCCGAGCTGGGAGACGCTGCCGCACGAACGGCTCTCGCCGCGCGCCGACACCGTCGGGCGGCGCCTCGCGGTGCTGCGCCGGCTCGCGCACCCCGAGACCTGGGCGGGCGACGGGCATGTCGCGGCCGGCGGGCGCGCGGCGCCCGCCGGGCCGCTCTCGGTCGTCGTCGCGCCGGTGCGTGCCGTGCTGCAGCCGCAGGTCGCCCGCCTCGGGGACCTCGACCCGGTGCTGCTGCGCCGCGGCGACACCGCCGACCTTGAGGACGTCGTCGAGCGGCTGGTCCAGACCGCCTACCACCGGGTCGACCTGGTGGAGCGGCGCGGCGAGATCGCGGTGCGCGGCGGCATCCTCGACGTCTTCCCGCCCACCGAGGAGCACCCGCTGCGGGTCGAGTTCTTCGGCGACGAGATCGAGGACGTCCGGCCGTTCTCGGTGGCCGACCAGCGCGCCCTCGACGCCGGGAAGACTGCGGGGCAGGGCGCCACCGGCGGCGAGTACACGCTGTTCGCGCCGCCGTGCCGTGAGCTGCTGCTGACCGAGGACGTGCGCGCCCGCGCGGCCCGGCTGGCGCTCGAGCATCCGGACCTCGTCGAGATGCTCGACAAGATCGCTTCGGGTATCCCGGTGGAGGGGATGGAGGCGCTCGCGCCGGTCCTCGTCGACAGCCTGGTGCTGCTTCTCGACGAGCTGCCGGCCGGCACCCAGCTGCTGCTGTGCGACCCGGAGCGCATCCGCGCCAGGGCCGCCGAGCTGGTCCGCACCAGCCAGGAGTTCCTCGCCGCCTCCTGGAGCTCGGCCGCGCTCGGCTCGGCCACCCCCATCGACCTCGGCTCGGCGGCCTACCGCTCGCTCGCCGACGTGCGCGCCCGCGCGGCCGAGCTGGGCCTGCCCTGGTGGACCGTCAGCCAGTTCGGCGCCATGAACGCCGGGGAGGAGGCCGACGAGGCCGCCGCGGCCTTCGACCCGCCCGACGAGGCCGCCGCGGCCTTCGACCCGCCCGACGAGGCCGTGGCGACCAGCCTTCGCCCGGCGCCCGCCTACCACGGCGACACCGCTCGCCTGGTCGCCGACGTCAAGGGCTGGCTGAACGACTCGTGGCGCGTCCTGGTGGTCACCGCCGGCCACGGCCCGGCGCAGCGGCTCGCCGAGCTGCTGCGCGAGGCCGACCTCGGCGCCCGCGTCGCCGACGACGCCGAGCTCGCGCCGTCCGTCGTCACCGTCACCCAGGGGCAGCTGTCCACGGGCTTCGCCAGCGACCTGCTGCGCCTGGCCGTGCTCACCGAGGCCGACCTCGCCGGCGCCCGCGGCGTCACCACCAAGGACATGCGCCGGCTGCCCAGCCGGCGCCGCAAGGGCATCGACCCGCTGGCGCTGGCCGCCGGCGACCTGGTCGTGCACGAGGCGCACGGTGTCGGGCGGTACGTCGAGATGGTCACCCGCACCGTCGTCGGCGCGAAGCGCGAGTACCTCGTGCTCGAGTACGCCAAGGGTGACCGTCTCTACGTCCCCACCGACCAGCTCGAACAGGTCACCCGCTACGTGGGCGGCGAGGGCCCGACGCTCGACCGGATCGGCGGGGCCGACTGGGCGAAGCGCAAGAGCCGGGCACGCAAGGCGGTCAAGGAGATCGCCGGCGAGCTGATCCGGCTCTACAGCGCCCGGATGGCGGCCCCCGGCTACGCGTTCGCCCCCGACAACCCGTGGCAGCGCGAGCTGGAGGACGCCTTCCCGTTCCGGGAGACCCCCGACCAGCTCTCCGCGATCGACGAGGTCAAGCGGGACATGGAGCGCGCGGTCCCGATGGACCGGGTGATCTGCGGCGACGTCGGCTACGGCAAGACCGAGATCGCCGTGCGGGCCGCGTTCAAGGCGGTGCAGGACGGCAAGCAGGTGGCCGTGCTCGTGCCGACCACGCTGCTCGTCCAGCAGCACTACCAGACCTTCTCCGAGCGGTACGCGGCCTTCCCCGTGATCGTGAAGGCGATGAGCCGGTTCAACTCGGCCACCGAGCAGAAGGCCGCGCTCGCCGGCCTGGCCGACGGCTCCGTCGACGTCGTCATCGGTACCCATCGACTGCTCTCGAACGAGACCAAGTTCAAGGACCTGGGGCTCGTGATCGTCGACGAGGAGCAGCGGTTCGGCGTCGAGCACAAGGAGCACCTGAAGAAGATGCGGACGGCGGTGGACGTGCTAACCATGAGCGCCACCCCGATCCCGCGGACGCTCGAGATGTCGATCACCGGCATCCGGGAGCTGTCGACGATCGACACCCCGCCCGAGGAGCGCCACCCGGTGCTCACCTCGGTCGGCGCCTACGACGCCCGCCAGGTCGCCGCCGCCATCCGGCGCGAGCTGCTGCGCGAGGGACAGGTCTTCTACATCCACAATCGGGTCGAGTCGATCGACAGGGCCGCGGCCCGGCTGCGCGAGCTCGTCCCCGAGGCGCGGATCGCGACCGCGCACGGCCAGCTCAACGAGGACGTGCTCGAGAAGGCGATGGTCGCCTTCTGGGAGAAGAGGTACGACGTCCTGGTCTGCACGACGATCGTCGAGTCGGGCCTGGACATCTCCAACGCCAACACGCTCATCGTCGAGCGGGCCGACGTCTTCGGCCTGTCCCAGCTGCACCAGCTGCGCGGCCGGGTCGGGCGTGGGCGCGAGCGGGCGTACGCCTACTTCCTCTACCCGCCGGACCGGCCGCTCACCGAGACCGCGCACGACCGGCTCGCGACCATCGCGCTGAACACCGACCTCGGCGCGGGCATGGCCGTCGCGATGAAGGACCTGGAGATCCGCGGCGCCGGCAACCTGCTCGGCGGCGAGCAGTCCGGGCACATCGCGGCCATCGGCTTCGACCTGTACGTGCGGATGGTCGGCGAGGCGGTCGCCGACTACAAGGGCCAGGCGCCCGAGGAGCTGCCTGAGGTCAAGGTCGAGCTCCCGGTCGACGCGAGCCTGCCGCACGACTACCTCGGCAGCGAGCGGCTCCGCCTGGACGCCTACCGCCGGATCGCCGCCGCGGCGAGCGAGGCCGACCTCGACGAGGTCCGCGCGGAGCTCGTCGACCGCTTCGGCCCGCCGCCGGAGCCGGTGGAGAACCTGCTGGCCGTCGCCTCGCTGCGGGTACTCGCCCGCGGCTACGGCCTGGCGGAGATCACGCTGGCGGGCAAGCAGATCCGGTTCGGCCCGCTGGAGCTGCGGGAGAGCCAGACGCTGCGGCTGCAGCGGCTGTACAAGGGCGCCGTCGTCAAGCTCGCGGCCCGCACGGTGCTGGTCCCGGCGCCTAGCCTGACCGGCCGGATCGGCTCCCCGCCGCTGCGCGACAAGGCGTTGCTCGCCTGGGCCGCGGACCTGCTCGCCGCCATCGTCGGCGACTCCATCACCTCGGCGGCGAACGTTGCCGGCCAGGCGTGAGGTCGGTCGATGGTGAGGCATTGGGACAGGGTCGGGTGCGGCGGTCCCGCGCCTGACGCTTCGCGCCCGGCGCCGGGCACCGCCTGTCGGGCGCTGAGCGCCCTCTCGGGCAGTTCCGGCTCGGTGCTATGGCGGTGGTCCGTCTGGTTCCGGATCACTGACGTGGTTGGGTTGGTGCCAGCGCTGATGCGCCGTCACTGGTCGTGGTTGGGTTGGTAGCACACAGTTGACCGCGTGTTCTGAGCTTCCGGGCGTGAAGGGCGGTGAATGGTGAGGCATTGGGACAGGGTCGGGTGCGTCACCCCTGTTAGGGCAGCTAACGTGGCGTCCGTGAAGTCACCACGTCTGCACGGCCAAAGGGTGCGCGAAAATGATCTTCCTTCGCGCGCCCGGCGGTCCTCATTTCGGGCGACGCTGTTGGGTGCCGCGCTCGCGCTGGTCGCGGTGGCGATGACCGCCTGCACGAGCCATGCCGGCGCCGCCGCGCAGGTCGACGACCAGAAGATCGAGACGGCCACCGTGAGCGCCATCGCGGACCGCGGCATGGCCGCCTACAAGGCGTACGCCGCCGCGCATCCTGATGTGGTCGCGCAGCGTGAAGCCCAGCAGGGCCCGGTCACCCATTACCTCGTGCAGCGCCGCGCGCTGAACACCCTCATCCGGCTCAGGCTGGATGAGGCGAAGGCGCACGAGCTCGGGATCACGCTCACCTCGCAGGACTTCGACGCCTACTACCAGGCGCTCGCGGTGACCCAGGCCGGCGGCATCCCGGCCTTCGAGGACGCCGTCGGGGTGCTCGGGTTCGCGCCGCAGGACGTGCGGGCGCAGGTACACGTCGACGCGCTCGAGTCCAAGATCGCGGACCGGATCGCGCCGGACCTGGTCGGCTCGGACGCGCAGGCGAAGTCGGCCTACGACGCGCTGCTGGCCCAGTTCGGGGTGAAGTCCCTGCCGCTCAGCTACGCGCAGCTGCGGTCCTTCCTGGCCCACGACATCGTCATGGGAACCGCCCGGACGGACAAGGTCACCCCCGAGCTGGTCAAGGTCTCCCGCCAGCTGGGGGTGTCGGTGAGCCCCCGGTTCGGGACCTGGAGCGTCGATGACCTGCAGGTGCTGGCGCAGTCCGGCTCCATCGCGACCACGCCGACGCCGGTTCCGCAGCTGAGCCTGTCGTGACCGGGGCCGGCCCGGCCCGGGTCACGTTGCTCGCGACCAGCGCCCGGGTCGCGCCGGGCCTGCTCACCGCCGAGGCCTGGGACCTGGTCCGCCGGGTCCCGGTGCGCTGCGCCGACCCGACACACCCTCAGCTCGCCGCGTTGCGCGCGGCCGGCGTCGGCGTCGAGGTCCTCGCCACGCCGGAGCCGTCCGGGCCGGCCGAGGGGGCCGACGGGGCCGAAAGCGCCGGTTGGGTGCTCGCCTGGCTGCGCGCCGCCGCCGCGGCGGCCGGCGTGGACGAGGTTGCGTGGCTGCTCGAGCCGGCGGCGGGCTGGCCCGGTCCCGCAGCCAGGCTCGACGCCGCCCTGCGCGCACGCGCGGGCACCGAGCCGGAGGCGGTGCGCGTCGTCGCGGGGACGCACGACGTGGCGGGCGCGGTCCTGCTGGACGCGGTCGCCGTGATGGACCGGCTGCGCTCGCCCGGCGGCTGCCCGTGGGACGCGAAGCAGACCCACGCCTCACTCGCGCCGTACCTGCTGGAGGAGGCCTACGAGGCCTACCAGGCGATCGAGGACGCCCAGCCGGCCGAGCTGCGCGAGGAGCTCGGCGACGTGCTGATGCAGGTCCTGTTCCACGCGCGGGTCGCGCAGGAGGCGGCCGACGGCGACGTGGACCGGGGCGGTGGCCGGTTCGATGTGGACGAGGTCGCCGCCGGGCTCGTGGACAAGCTGGTGCGACGGCACCCGCACGTGTTCGGCGACGTGGCCGTCGCCGGCGCGGACGAGGTGGTCACCAACTGGGACGCCATCAAGGCCGCCGAGAAAAGCCGGCGTTCGGTCACCGACGGCGTCCCGCTGACCCAGCCGGCTCTCGCGCTCGCCGCGAAGCTGCAGAGCCGCGCCCGCAAGATCGGCGTCCCCGCCGACCTCGTCCTGCCCGCCGCGCCGTGGGCCGAGACCGGTGCCGCGACGGTCGACGACGTGGCATCCGAGGGCCTGCCCGTGGCGGGCGGTCCTGGCACGCCCGCCGCGGCGGTCGTCGCGATCGCGGCCGGCCCGGAGCTGGATGAGCGCGGGATCGGCGACCTGCTGTTCGCCGCCGCCGCGCTGGCCGAAGCCGCCGGTGTCGACCCGGAGGCCGCCCTGCGCGCTCGTGCCCGCGTCTTCCGTGACGCCCTGGCGCGGGCCGAGGAGTCCGCCCACGCCGACGCCGTGGATCCGGCCGCGCAGGGCTCGGCCGACTGGCGCCTCCGGTGGCCGCCGCGCACCTCCTGACCGATTTGGGTTCACGTTGGGAGTGCGATGGGTGGTTACGGTGACATTGGCGCGGTCGTAGCCTCTGGGCATGGAGACGACGACGCCCCGCCACGCGATCGCCGAGATCCGCGCGCTGGCCGCCCGGCGCAACGCCCCGCTGATCCTGGAGCTGGACCTCACGGTCGACCCGATCGAGGGGGCCGTCGACGACCCCCTGGCCGCCTGGCGGGGCCGGCACCGCCAGACGCTGCGCGATCTCGTGGACGGCCTGCGCCGGGCCGCGCTCGATCCCAGGACCCGGGTGCTCGTCGCGCACGTCGCCAGCTGCGGGATGCCGCTCTCGCGGGCGCAGGAGATCCGGGATGCCGTCGCCGAGTTCCGCGCGGCCGGGAAGTTCACGATCGCCTACGCCGACACGTTCGGCGAGTTCGGCGGTGGGACCGTCCCGTACTACCTGGCCTGCGCCTTCGACCAGATCTGGCTCGCCCCGCCAGGTGACCTCGGGCTCACCGGCGTCGCCAGCCACACCCCGTTCCTGCGCGACGCGCTCGACCGCCTCGGCGTGACCACCGAGCTCGGAGCGAGGCACGAGTACAAGAACGCCGTCAACACGTTCGTCGAGCGCGGCTTCACCCCCGCCCACCTGGAGGCGACCACGCGGGTGGTCGAGTCCTGCGCCGACGAGATCATCGCGGGCATCGTCGCCGGCCGGCGGCTGCCTTCGGACCGGGTGCGCTCGCTGGTCGACGCGGGGCCGCTGTCGGCGCGGGTGGCGCTCGGCGCCGGCCTGATCGACCGGCTCGGCTACCGCGACGAGGTGTACGCGGCGGCCCGCGGGCGCGCCGGGGCCGAGGACCCGACCGCCGAGCCGGTGGCATCCGCTCCCGAGCCGCTTGCCGCCCCGGCGCCGCCGGGGCAGCCGTCGCTGGCCGCCGCCCCCGAGCCCGGCTCCGCCGCGCGCGCTGAGTCCGCCGCCCCGGCGGCCGAAGGGCCCGACGCCGTCGCCGACGCCGAAGGGCCGTCCGGTCGATCCGCTGACACAGATCCGGGCCTCCCGGCGGGGCGGAGCCTCGTCGAGCCCACGCCTGGCGGACCGGCGGAGCCCGGAGCGGCCGAAGGCCCCATGGCGCTCACGGCCACGGATCCCGCCGCGGAGGTCTCCTCGACCGTCGCCGCGGATCCGCCCGGCGGTGACGCCGCGGGCACGGCGCCCGCCGGCGGCGCCGAGACGGGCACCGAGACCCACGCCGACGCGGGCGGCCGCGCAGGCGCCGACGCGGGAGACGGGCCAGACGGGGGCGCCCGTGCTGTCGCAGGCTCGGGCGGCGCCAGTACGCCGGCTACGGGCGAGGACGTCACCGCCGCCGGGAAGTCCGCCCCCGGCGGGGGAGGCGATGGCGGCGGGCCGCTGGCCGGCGGGCCCTCGGCCGACGGGCCGGAGCGCTCATCGGGGGGGTCCAGCCCCGTCCCGATGTACCTGGGCGCCTATCG
>NZ_MBLO01000227.1 GCF_001854805.1 Pseudofrankia coriaricola | reverse complement strand
CCGGGTGGCCCGTTCCCTCGCCGGGATCGGCTCCCGGCTAGGCGCCCCGCGGGGCGACGCGCGACCCGCGGCGCCCGCGCCGGCCGCCGCGGGCGCCGGCCTCGACTCCGAGGTCGCGGTCCCGCCGGCTCTGGACCCAGGCCGCGCCGCCGTCGCGCTCATCCACGGCACCGGGCCGGTGGTGCTGCGCCGCGGCGGCTCGCCGGTCGGCGGCCCCATGCTCGCCGCCGACGCCGTGTGTGCCGCCTTCCGAGCCGCGGCCAAGGACCCCGACATCGCGGCGGCGGTCTTCCGGGTGGACAGCCCCGGCGGCTCCTACGTCGCGTCCGACCTGGTGCGCCGTGAGGTGGAGCGGTTCCGGGCCACCGGCCGGCCGGTCGTCGTGTCGATGGGCGCGGTCGCCGCCTCCGGTGGCTACTTCGTCTCGCTCGCCGCCGACACGATCGTCGCCAATCCCTCGACGCTCACGGGCTCGATCGGCGTCTACGGCGGCAAGCAGGTGATCAGCGGTCTGCTGGACAAGCTGGGTGTCGCGATCGGTGAGGTCGCCCAGGGCGAGCACGCGCTGATGATGTCGGCGCGTCGCCCGTTCAGCCCCGGCGAGCGGGCCAAGCTGGAGGAGTTCCTCGACCGCGTCTACGACGACTTCGTCGGCAAGGTCGCGACAGCGCGCGCGATGAGCCTGGAACGGGCCCATGAGCTCGCGCGCGGCCGGGTCTGGACCGGCGCCGACGCGCACGGGCACGGGCTGGTCGACGAGCTCGGGGGGCTGGAACGGGCGCTGAGGCTGGCCTGGGCCGCCGCGGGCCTGCCCGGCGCGCGCCCCGGCCGGGTGCGGCTCGTGCCGCGCCGGTCGCTGGTCGACCGGGTCCGCCCGGCCCGTTCCAGCGAGGACCAGGCCGCCGCCCAGGCGGCGTTCGGCCCCGGCGGCGCGTATGGCCTCGGTGCCGGCCGGGCCGGCGGCGCCGTCGCGGCGGCCCTCGGCGCGCTGGCTGGCCGGTCGGCGGCCACGGCCGGCACGGGGGCGGAGGCGGCCGCGCTGGCCGGCGCGTGGGAAGCGCTGGCCGGCTGTTTCGCCGGTGTGCTGACCGGTGACCATGCCGGTGGCTGGGGCCCGCTCGCCGGGCTCGCCGCCAGCGCCGGCCTGCCCGCGGCCGGGCCGCTCCTCATGCCCCCGATCGGGCCCATCGGCTGAGGCGTTCGCCGACCGCGACCGGGCCGATCGCCGTGGTGTCATGTGGTGTTCGGCGTGTGGCCGGCCCGGTCGGGTCCTCGCGGCGGTAGTCTCACGCGGGCGGTTTCGTCCGGACCTTGTAGCTTGTCCTTCCCTCGACCTCTGACCAATGGAGGATCCGTGCCGTCCATCGAGGATGTAGCCGCCCGCGAGATCCTTGACTCGCGTGGCAATCCCACCGTCGAGGTCGAGGTCCTGCTCGACGACGGCACGGAGGCCCGCGCCGCGGTGCCCAGCGGGGCGAGCACCGGCGCCTTCGAGGCGGTCGAACTGCGTGACGGTGATGACCGTTACGGAGGCAAGGGCGTGACCAAGGCCGTCGAGGCGGTCATCGACCGGATCGGCCCGGCGCTGATCGACCTCGGCCTGGACGCGACCGACCAGCGGCTGATCGACGCAACCCTGATCGACCTCGACGGCACCCCGGACAAGTCGGGCCTCGGCGCGAACGCGATCCTCGGCGTGAGCCTCGCGGTCGCCAAGGCCGCCGCCAAGTCGAGCAACCTGCCACTGTTCCGCTACGTCGGCGGCCCGAGCGCGCACCTGCTCCCGGTGCCGATGCTGAACATCCTCAACGGCGGCGCGCACGCGGACACCAATGTCGACATCCAGGAGTTCATGGTCGCGCCGATCGGCGCGAGCACGTTCGCCGAGGCGCTGCGCTGGGGCACCGAGGTCTATCACTCGCTCAAGAGCGTCCTCAAGGGGCGGGGCCTGTCCACCGGCGTCGGCGACGAGGGCGGCTTCGCCCCAAGCCTGCCGACCAACCGCGAGGCCCTGGACCTGATCGCCGAGGCGATCCAGAAGGCCGGCTTCACCGTCGGCGACGACATCGCTCTCGCGCTCGACGTCGCCAGTACCGAGTTCTTCCAGGACGGCGCCTACCGGTTCGAGGGCACCGACAAGACCGCCGAGCAGCTGACCGACTACTACGCCGAGCTGGTGGCGTCCTACCCGATCGTCTCGATCGAGGACCCGCTGGCCGAGGACGACTGGGAGGGCTGGCAGGCGATTACCAGCCGGCTCGGCGCCAAGGTCCAGCTCGTCGGCGACGACCTGTTCGTCACCAACCCCGAGCGCCTCGCCCGCGGCATCGCGGCCGGCGCGGCGAACGCGCTGCTCGTCAAAGTCAACCAGATCGGCACCCTGACGGAGACGCTCGACGCCGTCGACCTCGCGCACCGCTCCGGCTACCGGACGATGATGTCGCACCGGTCCGGGGAGACCGAGGACACGACGATCGCGGACCTCGCTGTCGCCGTGGGCAGCGGACAGATCAAGACCGGCGCTCCGGCCCGCAGCGAGCGAGTCGCCAAGTACAACCAGCTCCTGCGGATCGAGGAGGCGCTCGACGCGGCGGCGCGCTACGCCGGCGCGGGCGCGTTCCCGCGGCGCGCGGCCGGCTGAGCCGCGGAACCGGCTGACCAGCCGCCATGCCGCGCCTGCCCCGGCGGACGACGCTCTCCACCCGCGCCACGCTGCTCGCCGTGGTGATCTGTGTGCTCGTGCTGACGCTCGCCTACCCGCTGCGGCTCTACCTGCAGCAGCAGGCGGAGATCGCCGCGCTCGCCAAGCAGAACGCGGCGGCGCAGGCACGCGTCGACGCGTTGCGCGAGACGGTCTCGAAGTACGGCGACGACAGCTGGGTCGAGGACGAGGCACGCCGCAGGCTGCACTACGTGAAGCCGGGGGAGAAGACCTACCTGGTGCCCGTCGCGCCGCCGCCGAGCCCGGCGGCGACGGACGGGCGCGGGCGGTCGAGCCCCGACGACGCCTGGTACAGCCAGCTCTGGTCCCAGGCGAACGAGCGCTGAGGCGGTCCCGCGGCCGGACGCTTCGCGCCCGCCGCCGGGCGCCGCCTGTCGGGCGCTGAGCGCCCTCCTTGCGTGGTTCCGGGTCCGGGCTTATGACGGGTGGTCGAGCTGGTTCCAGGTCGGGGACGTGGCCGGGTTGGCACTGCGCTGGTGCGCCGTCACCAGTGGCGCCTGAGTTGGTGCTGGTCGGTATACCTGGCTGTGCTGGGCTGGTTGCGGGTCGGTGAGAGGCTGGGGTGGTGGGCCGGTGAGTGATGGGGTCGGGCAGGAAGCGGCCGGTGGTCTGGACCTTGACGTCGTCGAGCGGCAGCTCGGGCGGCGGCCGAGAGCGGTGCGGCGGGTCGCGCACCGCTGCTCCTGCGGGCTGCCCGACGTGGTCGAGACGGCGCCCCGGCTGGAGGACGGCGCACCGTTCCCGACGCTGTACTACCTGACCTGCCCGCGGGCCGCAGCCGCGATCTCCCGGCTGGAGGGGGCGGGGGTGATGCGGGAGATGACGGCCCGCCTTGGCGAGGACCCGAGGCTTGCCGCCGCCTACCGCGCCGCCCACGTGGACTACCTCGCCCGCCGGGACGCGCTGGGCGAGCTCCCGGGCGACCCGGGCGCCGGCGGCATGCCGGACCGGGTCAAGTGCCTGCACGTGCTCGCCGCGCACAGCCTGGCGGCGGGGCCCGGGGTGAACCCGTTCGGCGACGAGGCGCTGTCCGCCGCCGGCGACTGGGGCGCCCGCGGCCCCTGCGTCGAGCCGCCGCCTGGCCCGTCAGAGGACGACAAGGACGAGAAGGGAGCGGCCGGATGAGCCGCGTCGCCGCCATCGACTGCGGTACCAATTCGATCCGGCTGCTGGTCGCCGACATCGAGCCCGGCGACGGCCCGGGGCGCACGGCCGGGCCGCGGCTGCGCGAGCTGACCCGCCGGATGGAGATCGTCCGGCTCGGCGCCGGGGTGGACCGTACCGGCGAGCTCGCCCCCGAGGCGCTGGAGCGCACCTTCGCCGCGCTGCGCGACTACGCCGCCGAGATCGACCGGCTGGGTGCCACCCGGGTGCGGATGGTCGCCACCAGCGCGACCCGGGACGCGCGCAACCGCGCCGAGCTGGTCGACGGGGTGCGGGCGATCCTCGGGACCGACCCCGAGGTGATCAGCGGCGACGAGGAGGCGGCACTGTCCTACGCCGGCGCCGCCGCGGAGCTTCCGGACGCCCGGACGCCCATCCTGGTCGCCGACATCGGCGGCGGCTCCACCGAGCTGGTTCTCGGAGACGCCTCCGGGGTACTCGCCGCCCGGTCGGTCAACGTCGGCTGCGTCCGGATGGCCGAGCGCCACTTCCGCTCCGACCCGCCCGACCCGGCCGAGGCCGCGGCGATCGTCGCCGACGTCCACGCCGCCCTCGACCTGGCCGAACAGGTGGTGCCGATCCGTGCGGCGGCGACGCTCGTCGGGGTCGCCGGCACGGTCACCACCGTCGCGGCGCTCGCCGCCGACCTGCCCGAGTACGACTCCGAACGGATCCACCTGCTGTCCACACCGGCCGAGGCGGTCGCGGAGGTGACCGGCAAGCTGCTGGCGATGACGCACTCCGAGCGGGCCGCGCTCGCGGTCATGCACCCCGGCCGGGTCGACGTCATCGCCGCTGGCGCGCTGGTGCTGCGCACGCTCATGGAGCGGGCGGGGCTGCCGGCGGTGGTGGCCAGCGAGCGCGACATCCTCGACGGCATCGCGTTCTCCCTCGCTCGGGTGCCCTGACGAGCCCGAAGCGCCCGGCAGGGCACCCGGCCGTGCCCACCGAGAAGCCGGGGCCGCGCGGGCCGGTACCGCCGGGGACCGGCTGGCCTGGCGACCCGGCGACGGCGGCGACACCGGTGGCGCGGTCGGCCGAGGACGTCGCCCGACTGGCGGCGACGGCGCCGGACGTGGCTGAGGTCGACGCGTGCGCGTCGGTCTGCCGGGCCTGCCCGCGGCTGGTCGCGTGGCGCGAGGAGGTCGCGAGGATCCGCCGCGCCGCGTACGCCACGGAGCCGTACTGGGGCCGGCCGATGCCCTCGTTCGGGCCGCCGGACGCGCGCGTGCTCCTGGTGGGCCTCGCCCCGGCCGCGCACGGCGGCAACCGCACGGGCCGGATCTTCACCGGTGACCGCAGTGGCGACTGGCTGTTCGCGGCGCTGCATCGGGCGGGCCTGGCCATCCTCCCGACGTCCACGTCGGCGGGCGACGGCCAGCGCATGGTGGCGACGAGGATCACGGCGGCGGTGCGCTGCGCGCCACCGGTCAACAAGCCGACGCCCGCCGAGCGGGATGCCTGCCGGCCCTGGCTGGTCCGCGAGCTGGAGCTCACCCGCCCGGCACTGCGCGCCGTGGTGGTGCTCGGCGGCTTCGCCTGGCAGGCGCTCTGGCCGGCGCTGCAGGCCGCGGGCTACCCGCTGCCTGCCCGCCGTCCCGCCTTCGGCCACGGCACCCGCATCGAGCTGCCAGCCGGGCCGCTGCTGCTCGGCTGCTACCACCCGAGCCAGCAGAACACCTTCACCGGCCGGGTCACGGCCGAGATGCTCGAGGACGTGCTGTCCGCCGCCGCCCGGCACGCCGGCCTGCCTCCGGGGGACGACGCCCGCCGCTGACGTCCTGGGCTGGGCCAGGGAGCCGATAAGTGCGCAAACAGTTCGCAAGAGGCCGGCCGGCCATCCGAATTGCCCCGGTGTCATGCCACTATGGGGCGCTCGGCCTGCCCGGTCGTGGCCCAAATCACCGGTGTCTCCTACGTCATAGCCGGGTAGTCAAATGACGTATTCGTGGTGCACGTCACGTCTGGACGGCTTCGGCGGGGAGGGGTACGCCCGGCGCGCCTCGCCCGCGGGGCGTACGAGTTGGCGTCGCGGGTACCGCTTTCCCATGGCATTTGGTCGGGCGCCACGCATCCTCGTCGTCGGCGGTGGTTACGTCGGGATGTACACAGCCCTGCGGCTGCAGCGCCGGCTGCGGCGAGGTGAGGCGATGGTGACCGTCGTCGAGCCCAACTCCTACATGACCTACCAGCCCTTCTTGCCGGAGGCGGCCGCCGGCAACCTGGAGCCACGGCATGTGGTTGTCCCGCTGCGTAAGGTGCTTCGTGGGTGCGAGGTGGTCAGTGGCCGGGTCACCAGTGTCGCGCACACGCATCGCGTCGCCACGGTCCGTACCGTCGGCGGTGACGAGTACGAACTCGGCTACGACATCCTGGTGATGGCGCCCGGCTCGGTCGCCCGCACGCTGCCGATTCCCGGGCTCGCGGATCTCGGCGTCGGATTCAAGTCGGTCGCCGAGGCTATTTACCTGCGAAACAAGGTGATAAACCGGCTCGACGCCGCGGCGTCGACGCGCGACCCCGCCGAGCGCACGCGCGCGCTTACTTTCGTCTTCATCGGTGGTGGATACGCGGGAATCGAGGCGCTCGCAGAACTCGAGGACATGTCGCGTTATGCGTGCGCCTATTATTCGGACATTGGTCCGGGGGACCTGCGGTGGGTGCTCGTCGAGGCGACCGACCGTATTCTCCCCGAGGTCTCGCCGGCCATGGGGCTTTATACCGTCAAACAACTCGAGCACCGGGGGATCGAGGTCCGGCTCGGCCGGCGCGTCACGAGCCTGGTGAATGGTCACGTCGAACTCGACGACGGCACCGCGTTCGACTCCGACACGATCGTGTGGACCGCCGGCGTGCGCGCCAACCCCGTGCTCGGCCACACCGACCTGCCCCTCGACGAGCGAGGCAGGTTGCAGGCCAATGCCTTCCTTCAGGTCGAGGGGGTCGCGGACGCCTGGACCGCGGGCGACTGCGCCGCCGTGCCCGACCTGACCGGGCCACCGGGCGCGACCACCGGCCCATCGGCCCAGCATGCCGTCCGGCAGGCACGCAGGCTCGCCGAGAATCTGGTGGCCCACCTGCGCCGCGAGCCGATCGAGCCCTACGAGCACAGGTACGCCGGCAGTGTGGCCTCGCTCGGCCTGCACCGCGGCGTGGCCGACGTCTATGGCATCAAACTGCGCGGGTGGCCAGCCTGGTTCATGCACCGGACCTACCACCTCAGCCGCCTGCCGACCTTCAATCGCAAGGCCCGGGTGATGGCCGACTGGACTCTGTCCCTCTTCTTCAAGCGGGAGATCGTCTCCCTCGGCTCGTTCGCCGACCCGCGGGCCGAGTTCCGCCGCGCGATCGCCGCGCCACCCGCTTCGGCCCCCGCCGCTCCTCCGGCCAGGACCAGGGCGGCCGTCACCGGGGGAGGGCCGGCCGGCCCGGTATGACAGCGTGGCGGAAGCCGTTGCGGGCGCGGCATCGTCGGGGACGGGCGCCATCCCAGAACGGACATATCGGCCTATCGGAAGTAGGCCGAAGGCATGACCGCCGTGTGATGACCATGCGACTTTCTATGACGGTCCGCACCGATCTGTCCGCGCGTTGCTCACCCTAACGTCACGAAGGGTGACGGCTGCCCCATCCGTCCGCCGTCCGGGTGATTTCTCCACGTTGTGTTATTCCCAGAACCTACGTAGCGTGGTAGAAATATCAGCGATGTAGACGAGCCGGTGTATCCCAACAGGTAGAGGAGGCTGTCCTAAAAACAGCTCGAGTGTCGGTTCGACTCCGACCACCGGCACGAGCCAGGCGTTCCATGCTCGCCGCCTTCGGCGGCTTCGCCAAGGGCCGCGATATTGCCCCGGGGCCGAGCCCCGGACCCCGCGCCAAGGGGGCTTCGCCCCCTTGGATCCCCCTTCGGTCGCGCGCTTGCTGGGGTTTCTTGTATTGCTTGACTGTGGGGCTCTTTGTGCTTCTGGCGCGCGTTGTCGTGGCCGTTCTGTAGCTCTGGGTGCCTGTGCGGCTCTGGGTGCCTGTGCGCGCCCTGCCTGCTTCGCGTGGACGCGAGCGGGTGTCCGGATCCCACGCGGAGGACCTGATGGATTGGCTCCGCGCGCCGGGCGAGTGTGCCCCTCGGCGGGCTGGCGCGATGGGGGAACCGGCCGATGCGGGATGACGTTTATTGTTTGCGGGGAGTGTTGGTCGGCGTGTGGGGCACGCGCCGGCGCGCGGGGTGGCAGGGCGCCGCTCGGTGGCCAGCACGAAGGGGCGGCGAGCCGACATGGCGATAATTCGATCAAGTAACCCGGTCTTCACCCGGATGCGTTCGGCGCCGGCCGGGCGGGATGAGGTCAGCTGGCCGCCGGACCCGCGGAACGGGATGCCCGGGGCACCGACGCCGGAGGACCTGGCGCGGGTCTACCGGCAGCCGAGCGGGCTCACCATCGACGACGTCATCATGCACACCCTCGGGCTGTTCGGGGTGGCGGGCGTCGGCGGGGCCATCGGCTGGCTGCTCGTCCCAGGCTCGCCCGGTCTGGTCGCGGGTGCCGGCATCGCCGGGTTCGTCCTGAGCCTGGTGATCGGGTTCAGCGGGCGAGCGACGCCGCCCTTGGTGATCGCGTTCGCGGTGCTGGCCGGCATCGGCGCCGGCGGTCTGTCCCGGACGTACGAGTCGGCCTACTCGGGGATCATCCCGCAGGCGCTACTCGGTACGGGCGTGATCTTCACGGCCATGCTGCTCGCCTACCGCAGCCGGCGCATTCGGGCGACGCCGCGGATGGCGCGAGTCGTCGGCGCGGTGCTGTCCGCCGTCATCGTGCTGAGCCTGATCGACCTCGTGCTGCGGCTCACGAGCAGTAGCCAGCTGCCGGTGATGAACGACGCCACCCCGCTGGGGATCCTGTTCAGCCTGGTGGTCCTGGTGTTCGCCAGCCTGCAGTTCATCCTCGACTTCGACTACATCGAACGGGCGGTGGCGGCCAGGGCGCCGCGCGTGGAGGCCTGGCGGGCCGCGTACGGCCTGCTCATCGGCTTCCTCTGGGTCTATCTGGAGATGCTCCGCCTCCTCTCAAAGCTGCGGCGCTAGCGGGGAAGGTCGCTTGCGCGGCCGCCCCGCCGCGGCGCATGTCGGGCGCCTAGGGCGCCCTCCCCGCCTGGTCCCGGGGCTGATGTGTACGGCCGGGGCCGGTGTGGGTCGGGGTTCGGAGCTGGGGTGCGTTGGCGGTGCGCCAATGCGCTGTCGCGGGTGGTGGTCGGGTTGCGCTGGCGTCTCGCCGGACCGGGGTTGCGTCGACGGCGTCGCCTGACAGTCAGAACCGTGAATGCCCATGGGACGGAGTGACGGCGGGCGCGCCCACCGTGGACCTGGCGGATAGCGGTCTGTCGCCGTTCCGGCAGAGACCTGGCGGGTGGCCGGTCTGTCGCCGCTCCGGCAGGGAGGACCCGGTCCCCAGGCCCGCGGTCGGGGCGCTCAGCGCCCCGACCGGCCTGGCGCTGGGTGGAGTCAGACCCTGATCGCGCGGCGGCGCATGTCGGACTCGTGGACGAGCGCGGCGGCGTAGCAGTGCGGGAGGTTGTACTCGTCGCGTAGCCAGTTGACACGCTCCGGGACCCGCAGCAGGCCTGGGCCATCCTCGATACGCGCGAGCCAATGAGCTAGATCGTGGCCGGTGACCTTCGGAAGGCGCTGGATGAGACTCTGGTGGGTCTGCGGTGTCTGGACGGAGCGAAACTGAGACATGCGCGCCTCCTGAGCTGAACCCGTAGTCAACGGACCATGAAGGGAGGGTGCATCATGGCGAACCGTAGAGCAAGACCCGGCGTCGTCCTCGTCAGGTAAGGTGCCTGGATGTCGGAATCGGTCCAGGGCCTGGCCCGGGATCTGACCCGTGAGCTCAACTGGCTGCTGGACCGCCTCCGGAGCTGGAGCCCCGCATCCTGGGACGTGCGCGCCGCCGCCGGTGGCACCCGGGCGGAGCGGACCGCCGCGTTCTCCCGCGAGCTGGCCCGCCTGGGTCGGGTGGCGGGCTCCGCGGCCCCCGACGGCGCGCAGCCACCGCCGCTTGCTCCCCATGGCCTCGCAGACCAGGCGACTGTCCTCGCGGAGGACCTGCTCGGCCTGCTCGGCCGGCCCGGCCTCGACTCGGCCCGGCGCTCCCAGCTCGTCGCCGAGGCCTACCAGGTCGTGACCGCGGCCCGTGCCGACCTCGACGGTGCCGGATTCGGCTTCGCAGCCGCTCGCGGCCGTTGACAGTGCGGTTCACTACCCGCTGCCGCCGGGTACTGGTGTGGTCAGGTGATAGTCGGCGGTGAGTGCCGCGAGGATCGGGGAGGCGACGATCCGGGAGCCATCCAGCGTGTAATGGACACCGTCGCGGGTCCTGGCGAGCACGGTGTGGCCGGCCGAGTCGCGTAGATAGTCGCTGTAGTGGCCCCGATTGGTCAGTTCGGGCGCCAGGTCCAGGAACGTGGCGCCGGGCACCTGGCGGGCGGCGTCCGCCACCGCGGCGTTGAGCTGGCGGAAGTAGCCGTCGAGGCGGCCGGAGCGCGCTGGCGGCAGGCTGGCCCAGTACACCCGGCGCCTGCCGTCATCCGTCCAGATCCGGAGCACGACGAGGGCGCGGCGCCGGTACTCGTCAGCCCACCCCGGTGACCCGGCCGGCAGGATCGTGCCGTCGGGCAGGGTGATGCCCTGGCCGTCGTTGGCGCCGAGGGCCACGACGACGACCTCCGGGTCACGGGCCGCGATCTGTGCGCGGGCGTGACTCGCCCAGTCGAAGAAGTCAGGACGAACGAGGCCGGTGCCGAACCGGGTGTCGGTCTGCGCTCGCACGGTGGCCGGCGCGGAGTTGGTGATCGTCGGGCCCAGCGACTCGGTGAGCGAGTCGCCGGTGACGAGGACGCGCAGCGGGTCGGCGGTCGTTGGGACCCGAACCGGAGCAGGCTCGACCGGCGCGGGCGTGGTCTGTCCGTTGCCGGCCACCCGCGGCCCGGTCATCGTGGCCCCCGGCTTCTCCCGGCCCGCGGCGGTGACCAGCTCGGTGGGGGTGGCCGGGCCGCCGTGCCCGAACAATGCCGAAAACCGCTCGCTCGGCCAGTCAAGGCCGAGCGGGTGGGTGACGGTCGCGAGCGGACGGGCGAGGGCTAGAACAACCTCTCGAGTCGTGCCCGGCGGCATTCCCTCGCCGGCGTGGACCGCGGCCGGTGCGCGCAGCAGTGCCACGGTGGCCAGCGACAGTGTGACCAGCGCGAACGCGCGCCGAGCGGATACGACCCGCGGCGACGAGCCCGCCGCCGCCACCGCCGCCAGCTCCGGTGGAGGGGCCGGCGATCCCGGCGGTGCTGGTGCCGGGGGACGTCGCGACGGGCCGTGCTCGCGGGCATCCCTCGTGCCGACGTACCCGGCCGGCGTCTCGTCCACCTGGGTGTCCACGGCCCACGAGCCTGCCACGCCGCTACGCATCGTCTCCATCAGCGACACGAACAGTTTCCTCGGCCGATTTGACCTCCCCGCTGGTCTGCCGGGCCTGATTCGGTGTGACGCCCCGCGACCGCCGCGTCAGAAGCGGAAGTAGATGAACGGGGCGACGTCCTGCTGGCCGACGAACGAGTACGCCACCAGCAGGAACGCGGCGACGGCGAGCGCCTGGACCGGCAGCGTCAGCTGGTCGAAGGCGCCCTGGGCCGCCGCCCACCAGCGCGCCGGCACGGCGGCGAGGCTGAGGCCGACCACGATCGCGACGACCACCGTCGGCGTCACCAGACCGACGGCGAGCCCGCCGGTCACCAGCCGGCGCAGGATTTCCCCGGTGGTGGCCAGGTCGGGGGACCGGAACAGCACCCAGGCGGCACAGACAAGGTGGAACGTCACGATCCGGCGCACCCAGCGTCCGGCCGTCGCCATCGCCGGCGCCGCCGGGCCGCGTGACGTCGACAGCTCGTCCGACGCGGTCGGGATGGTGGACTCGGCGGCGACGGAGCCGGCGGCCTCGCCCGCCCGCGGCGGGGCCGCGGCTGCCGGAGCCGCCTCCGCCGAGTCGAGTCCGGCGGGGGCTGGCGCCGTCAACGCGGGCGCGGCGGCGGGTGAATCGGCCGAACCGGTCCTGGTCGGGTCCCCGCCTTCACGGGGGAGTGGGATGGTCGCCGAGCGCGCGGCGGGGGCGGCGGCCGTCGGCACCAGCGCGACGCCGGGACGGCGGGGGCCGCGGTGACCGCGGGGGCGGGCCCGGCGCCGTGCGAACGAGCGCTCGGCCGCCAGGCCGGCGCCGTGCGCCGCGCCCCAGCAGACGAACGTCCAGGCCGCCCCATGCCACAGCCCGCCGAGCACCATCGTGACCAGCAGGTTCAGCTGGGTGCGGCGCGGGCCGCGCCGGCTGCCGCCGAGCGGCACGTAGACGTAGTCGCGCAGCCAGCGCGAGAGCGTCAGGTGCCAGCGCCGCCAGAACTCCCGCAGGCTCGTCGCCGCGTACGGCCGGTCGAAGTTGTCCGGGAAGCGGAAGCCCAGCAGCAGCGCGATCCCGATGGCGATGTCCGAGTAGGCGGAGAAGTCACAGTAGATCTGCACGGCGTAGCCGTAGATCGCGGCGAGCACCTCGATGGACGAGTGCTGCCCCGGGGTGTCGAAGACCGGGTCGACGAGGCGACGGGCGAGCAGGTCGGCCAGGACCACCTTCTTGACCAGGCCGCCGCAGATCAGGAAGACGGCGCGGGTCGCCGGGACGGCGGCGCGGTCGCGCGGGCTCGCCAGCTGCGGGATGAACTCCCGGGCCCGCACGATCGGCCCGGCGACCAGGTGCGGGAAGAACGCCTCGTAGACGGCGAAGTCGATCAGTTTCGCCGGCCTGGTGTCACCACGCCAGACGTCGATGACGTACGAGAGTGCCTGGAACGTGAAGAAGGAGATCCCGATCGGCAGGGCGACCTGCAGCAGCGGCAGCGGCGCGCCGAGCCCGATCTGGTCAAGCGTCCGGTCCACCGACAGCGCGAAGAACCCGTAGTACTTGAACCAGCCCAGCAGGCCAAGATCGGCCACGATCGCGCTGATCAGGATCCTCCGGTCGCGGCGGCGGGCCAGCATGACGGCGGCGGCCTGGTTGACCAGCGTCGACGCGACGATCAGGAGCACGAACCGGGCATCCGTGTAGCCATAGAAGAAGTAGCTTGCCGCCAGCATGAACGGCTTCCACCACCGTGGCCGCGGCATCAGCCACCACGACAGAGCCATCACGACCAGGAAGAAGGCGGCGAACTCGATCGTCGGAAAGACCACATGCACCGCCCTCGTCGCCATCGGTAGCCGACGCCACTTTACTTAAAGTGACATCATCGATACTGATAGCGACCATCGATGGCGAGGCTGAATCGATGGCGAGGCTGGCGCATGCGAGGACGGGTGTCGGCCCGAACGGGCCGACACCCGTCACATGCCGGGCTTGACCACCATGAGGAAGACGATCCCGACCCAGCAGGACGTCGTGACCAGGCCGGTGAGAGCGAGCCACGGCAGTCGGCGGCGGGCCGCCATGCCGGTCTGCTCGATCTCGGCGACCGCCGTCGCGACGCCGCCTGCCAGGATGGTGACCGTGAGCAGGGTGGCGATCCCCCAGAGAGCCACGGAGCTGGTGATCCAGCCGTCGCCGTAGTGGCGGACGCTGCCGAACGGCCCCTGCCGCACGAGGACCAGGCCGAGGGCGACGACCCCGAGCGAGGCCACGGCGGCCAGCCGTAGCAGCCGTGGTGCCGGGCGCAGTATCGGGAGCGCCCGCAGGCCGACGAACGTCATCGCGGGCAGGCAGAGCCCCGCGAGGGCCAGCGGACTGATCACGAACATGGCGCCCACGATGTGCAGGGCCAGAACCAGCCCATACGGCCCACTGTGCGGCATGCGCACGACGCTACCGACCCCCCGCACAGCCGCGCGGCCCGGCCCCGCGTCTGCCCGCGCGGCCCTGGCCGTCCCGGCGCCGTCACAGGTCCATCGCGTGCTGGTAGAGGTCCTGGACCGCGGGGCCGAACCAGGTGCCGTAGATGGTGCCCGGGTCCGTTGCGTAGGCGTAGCTGACCACGGAGTCCACCGTGCCCGCGCCGCCGGTGAACCCGGTGAACCAGGCGCCGCCGCTCGCGCCCGCGGTCATGGAGCACGGCACGCCGAGCGAGGTCCCGCCGTGCGGATCGGGAGTGGGCGTACCGGAGCAGTACATCAGTGTCGTGCCGTCGTAGGGCGGCAGCTTCGGGTAGCCGAGGACGGTCTGTGACTGCCTGCCCGTGCCGAAACCGATCGGGAGGGCGCCGCCGATCAGGGCCTCCAGCGTCCGGCCGCCGAGTGGTCGAAAGGCCGCGAAACCGGCGTCCTCATCGAAGTTCTGCCGGTATCCCCAACCGTTTGTGACGGTCAGCTGCCGGGCGCGCCAGACGCCGTACGGCGAGGCGCCGTTCGCGTAGCCGGGGATGAAGATGACGTTGGTGGCGAACCCGCCCGCCGCGCCCCCCTCGTGCAGGCAGTGCCCGGCGGTCAGTACGAGATCACCGCCCGGGCTGTCGACGACGGTGCCGGAGCAGGCGTAGTCGATGCCGCCGATCGTGCTGAACAGCGCTCCCTCGGCGCGCGCCGCGAGCCCGCCGCCACGGTAGGGCGCGACCCGGTTGCCGGCGAGCGGCACCCGGCCAGGCACCGCGACGCCGGGCTGGACGTCCGGTGAGAGCGCGCCGGGCACCGGGTCCTCGGCGAGGTGGGGCGCCAGGACGTCCGGAGCCTCGGCGGCCGCGGGCCCGCTGGACGCGCCGGACGCGCCGGACGTACCGAGGGACGGGCCAGGAGACCTGACCGCGTCCGCCGCCTGGCCGGTCTCGCCGGCCGCCGGCGTCGCGCGTTGGGTGACGTCGCCGCTGACGGCCTGGGCCCGGCGCTCCGGCGTCCAGTAGCGCGTCAGTTCCTCGTCGGTCTGCGACTGGCGTTGAGACGTCACCGGGGCCGTCGGGACGCCGGTGGGGGGTTCGCCCGCCGCGCCCGACGGCCCGGGCGTCGGGGAGGGGCTCGGGGCTGGTTCCAGCAGGAGCAGGACGGCGATGGCCGCCGCCGCGACCGTGAGCCGGGCCAGCCAGGGGCGCCGCCACCGCGCGGTGCCGCGCTGCCCGCCGCCCGCCCGCGGGCCGCCTCGGCCTCCGCTGTGCTGGTCGCGAGGTTCCTGCGGGCGACCGTGCCTCTGCTGGCTGGCCCGCGCCCGCGGGCCGCGCGGCCCGCGACGCTCATGCCGCTCTCGCGGAGGGAGCCAGCCGCGCCCGCGGCGGCGCCGGCGGTGCTGGCCCGGTCTGGAACGCATGGCGCCGGACGGACCCGCCGCGCCGTCTTCTTCCAGGGTCGACGAAGACCCCACCCCGATCTGTGAAGACATGGATGCGGACGGTAACAGTGGCGCAGGGGGTTCCCGCGCTTCAAACGGGCTGGGCCAGCCCGGGCAGCTGGGTCAGCCAGGGCACTCGGGGTCCCGGCCCCAGTCGGGCCCCAACCGTGGTCAGGCGGTCGGGTCCGGCGCCGGCTTCGGCCGCGACCGCTCGGCGTCGACGCGGGCCGTGGCCTCGGCCCAGGTCGGCGGCTGCGCCGCGGCGTCGTGTGCCCAGAAGACGAACGTGGAGTCCGCCATCGTGGGCCCGAGCGTGCGCATCGCCGCCCGGTGCTCGGGCGTGCGGACGAATCCGTCCAGCGCCCGCCGGTCGGTCCAGCCCGACAGCGTCCAGTACTCCCCGCGCATCGGGTGGGCGACGAGCGAGACCCCCAGAGCCCCGGGAGCGGCCAGCAGTGCGCGCCGCACCCGCAGCGCGTGCCGAAGCATCGACACGGTGTGCCGGCGCGAGGTGATCGTGAACCGGGAGACCATGACCACCGATGCGCCAGCCGACGGGTCGGGCGTCCCGGTGGACGCGGCCGTCGGGGCGGCGGTCACGGACGGGCCGGCGGCGGACGGGGTGGACCAGGGAATGGTGGCCATCTGGGCTCCTCGGGCATCGGCGGTCCGTAGTAGACCGTCTGTTTCGGACGGTTTGAACTATAGTATGAATCGGACGGTCCGCAACGAGTAACCTGCGAGCTGTGGAAGAGAAGGAGGCGCCCGACGTGATGGGCCCGCCCTCAACGGTTGCGGGGACGGCGTCGCTGACGCCGGTCTCCTACCTGGTACTCGGGCTGGTGGCCAGGCACGGTACCGCCACGCCCTACGACCTGAAGTCGTTCGCCGCGCAGTCGGTCGGTAACTTCTGGTCCTTCCCGCACGCGCAGCTCTACAAGGAACCGCCGCGGCTGGCCGAGGCCGGCCTGCTCGCCGAGGAGCGCGAGGAGTTCGGGCGCCGCCGACGGATCTTCCGGATCACCGACGCCGGCCGGGCGGCACTCGCCGAGTGGCTCGCCGGCGGCGAGACGGCGCTGGGGGAGCTGCGCGCGCCGGGCCTGCTCAAGCTCGCGTTCGCGGAGCTGGGCCGCCCGGCGGACGCGGCGGCGCTCGCGCGCGGGCAGGCGGCCGCCCACCGGACGCGGCTTGCCACCTACGAGGCGTTCGCGGCGCTCCCGGCGGACGCGATGCCGTGGTCGCTACGGCGCGCCCTGGAGCTCGGCCTCGGCTACGAGCGGCTACAGGTGGACTTCTGGGAGACCCTGGTCAGAGACCTCGCCGCCGGCCGGATACCGCCCTCCCCGTCGACTGGTCCCGCGCCGCCGGCCGCCTAACGGGCCAAAGGAGGTGCGAAAATGTTCTTCCTTCGCACCTCCGGAGGTCCCTGTCCCAGAAGGACTAATGCCGGGGACCAAGGTTAGCGGGCCGCGCGGCGGCCGCCGCGGGAGCGTAGATAGTCGTGGACGACGTACTCGCCGAGCGCGTCCGGGTCGGGGGAGAGGACCCGGCCACCATTGCGCCGGGCCATCTCCTCGACGAAGCGGACCAGCCGCGGCTCGGTGTCCAGCATGAAGACGTTGATGTTGACGCCCCGCTTCGTCAGCCGGTCGACCTCGGCGAGCGTCAGTTCCAGCGTCTCCGGCATCGGCGGCCACGAGAACGCAGGCGTGCCGTCGCGCAGCAGATGCGCCGTCGGCTCGCCGTCGGTGACGACCATGACGACCGGCTCCGACTCCGGGTAGCGCGACAGCAGCCGGCCGGCGATCAGCAGGGCGTGCTGCAGGTTCGTGCCCTGCACCATCTCCGAGTCGAGGCCGGCCAGCTCCACCGGCCGCAGCTCGCGGGCGTAGTCCGAGAAGCCGATCAGGTGAATCTTGTCCTGGGGGAACTTGGTGGTCACCAGGGTGTGCAGGGCCAGCGCCGTCGACTTCGCCATCCCCCAGGTGCCGCGCAGCGCCATGGAGTAGGACAGGTCGACGAGCAGGCAGACCGCGGCCGAGGTACGCCTTTCCGTCTCGGCGACGGCGAAGTCCTCGACCTTCAGCCGGATCGCCACCCCGGGCCCGGGCGGCCCGGAACGCAGCACCGCGTTGCGCACGGTGCGGACGACATCGAGGGGCTGCGTGTCCCCGAACTCCCAGGGACGAGCGGTGCCGATCAGCTCACCCGCGGCGCCGGCGTCGGTCTGCGCGTGGTCGCCGCGCACGCCCGACGAGATCTGCCGGAAGATCCTGGCGAGCGCCGACTGGCCGATCCGGCGTACCGCCCGCGGCGTGAGCTCGAGACGTCCGGAACGACGGGTCAGGAAACCGACGCGTTCCAGCTCGCGCTCGATCTGCTGGAGCTGGCGCAGGTCGTCGACCGCGGAGCGGCCCAGCGCCTCGGCGATCGCGTCCGGGTCGACGTCGTCGAGCGAGGCTCCCGGGTAGTCCTGGTTGAGCGCGGCGGCCAGCTCGTCGAGTTCCGCGAGCTCCTCGAGCGCCGACGTCGCATCGCCGAGGCCAAGCTCCGCCCCGCCCCCGCGCGGGTCGCCGAAGCCGTTCGCCCGTCCCGACGGGCGCATGCCCCAGTTGAGGTTCGGCCGGGCCGACCGAAGCGCCTCGCCGAGCTGGGTGAGCTCGTCGGCCAGGCCCATGTCCTGGACGGCGGATGCCATCAGCTCCGCCAGCTCCTGGCGCTGCTTGGGCGACAAGCCGGCGAGCAGGCGGGCGGCGGCGGCGGAGCGTTGGGCCAGCGTGTCGATCAGCTCTTCGAGGTTGCTCGGCTGTTCGGGGAAGAACTCCCCGAACTCGCGCATGAAATCGCGGAATGCCTCGTCGGTGTCCTCGCCGCGGGCGTCCTTGGCGAGCAGCTCGTTGAGCGCGCGAACCATGTCGCCGACCCGAGTCATGTCCTCCGGAGTCGCGCCGGCCAACGCCTCCTTCATCCCGCGGAACTGGGAGTCGAGGACCTCGCGGCGCAGCAGGTCGGCGATCTGGTCGTAGGTCTCGCGGGCCTGGTCGGAGCGCCAGTCGTAGTCGGCGAGCTCGCGTACCGCGCGGGCCGGGTCACTGGGCAGGGCGTCCAGCTCCGTCTCGCGCATCCGCGCGTCATCCGACGGGTCTGGGAACAGCGCCGCCCGCTCCTGGCCGATCGCGGTGTCGAGCAGCCGGCGCACCTCCTGCAGAGTGCCGTCGAGCCGGCCGCGGGAGCGCACCTCGCGGCGGCGCCGGTCGACCGCGCGGCGCAGGTCGTCCAGCCCGCGCCGGCCGTTCATGCCGCGGCGCAGCAGCGAGTCGAGGGCCTCTCGCGGGGTGCGGCCGTCCAGCACCTGGCGGGACATCTCGTCGAGGGCGTCGGTGGCGGCGAACGGGAAGTCGAGCGGGTCGGGGCCGCCCGACCAGGGGCCGTAGCGGAATGCGTTGCTCACCGTGTGATCCCGTGCCTCTCAGGGCCTCGCTTCGCGAGGTTCCACGCCCCTGTGGTCCAGGGTGCGTCCGGCCCCCGCGCCGCTTTCTGTCGTGTCCCACCGGCCCCGAGATCCAGCCCGCCGCGGGTTCGGAGTCCCCATCGGCGGCGCCGCTCGTGGTCAGCCGCCGTAGACCGTCCGGCCGGGCAGTTCCTCCTTGGCGAGCCGGCGGTTGAGGTGCAGGCCCTCCATCGCCAGCTCCAGCGCCGCGGCGGCGAGCCCCGGCGACTCGGCGCCGTCCACCCCGAGCTTGGTCAGCATGCCGGCGAGCCCGGGGACCGGGCCGACCCGGCGCAGTAGCTCGGCGGCTGGGACCAGGTCGCCGGTCTCCACCGGGCCGTCGGCGTCGAAACGCTTCTGCAGCCCGGCCAGGTCGGTGCCGGCGAGCCGTGCCCGGAACGTCTCGGCGATCGCCCGACGCAGCAGGTGGGTGAGGATCTCGTCCTCCCTGCCCTCTTCGAGCGCCTCGAACTCGACCTTGCCGCGCACGGCCGGCACGATCGAACCGAGGTCGACGACCCGGGCCGTCGGGACGTCCTCGCCCGTCAGCGCCGCCCGCCGGACCGCGGAGGCGGCCACCGTCTCGGCGGCGGCGACCGCGAGCCGGGCCGACACGCCGGAGCGCTGGTCCACCTGCGGGGCATCGCGGACCAGCCGGGTGAAGCGGGCGACGATCTCGATCAGATGGTCGGGCAGCGCCGGCGTTCCCAGCGGGGAGCCCTCCCAGGCCAGCACCGCCTCCTGGCGGATGAGCCGCAGCTCGTCGTCGAGGCGCAGCGGGTAGTGGGTGCGCACCTCGGCGCCGAACCGGTCCTTGAGCGGGGTGATGATCCGGCCGCGGTTGGTGTAGTCCTCCGGGTTGGCGGAGGCGACCAGCAAGAGGTCCATGGGAAGCCGCAGCAGATAGCCGCGGACCTGGATGTCGCGCTCCTCGAGCACGTTGAGCAGCGCCACCTGGATGCGCTCGGCCAGGTCGGGCAGCTCGTTGACGCTGAAGATGCCGCGGTTGCAGCGGGGAACCAGGCCGTAGTGGACGGTCTCCGGGTCGCCGAGGGTGCGGCCCTCGGCGACCTTCACCGGGTCCACATCGCCGATCAGGTCGCCGACGCTGGTGTCCGGCGTCGCGAGCTTCTCCCCGAACCGGTCGTCGCGGTGCCGCCAGATCACGGGCAGCTCGTCGCCCAGCTCGGCGTGCAGCGCGCGGCAGCGCCCGCAGACGGGCGCGTACGGATGATCATTGATCTCGCAGCCGGCGACGGCCGGCGACCACTCGTCGAGCAGGCCGACGAGCGTGCGGATGAGGCGGGTCTTGCCCTGGCCGCGCTCACCCAGGAAGACGACGTCGTGGCCGGCCAGCAGCGCGCGTTCCACCTGGGGCAGCACAGTGTCGTCGAAGCCGATGATGCCGGGGAAGCGCGCCTTGCCGGCGGCCATCCTGGCGAGCAGGTTGTCCCGCAGCTCCGTGCGCACGGACCGGTGCACATGCCCGGACGCGCGCAGGCCCCCCAGGGTTGTTGGGGGCGGAGCCGGGTCTCCTCCCGGGCCGGCGGAGCCGGCCCGGGAGGCCCGAGGCGGGATGGTCGCCGACGACGGGGCGGCGGGACGGGGCGGGACCGGCAGTTCTACCACTCCACCGACGCTACCGCCCGCCTACGGCTTCGCCAGCCCGGTTCCCAAACTCACCCCGAATCAGCTCCCCCTCGGGCGCCCCTCCGACCTGGCCGAACCCGAAGGGCTCGAGCCGCCCGAGTCCGGCGGCCTCGAGAGCTGACCGCACCTGCCCGCGGCCCGGTCACCCGGGATCCGGTGATCTGCCCGGCAGGCCTGTGATCGTGCCAAACCTGCCGGTCAGCGCCGGGGCCCGGGTGACAGGGCGGGGGAGGAAGGGAACATCGCGGCCGGCCCGGCCGCCGCCGTTCAGCGGGCGTAAGGGGCGATGGAGACGATCTCGACGGAGGCGCCGCGGCCGTTTGGCAGGGTGTAGTTCACCTTTTCGCCGGCCTTGTGGCCGGTCACCGCGCCGCCGAGCGGGGAGGCCGGGGAGAAGACCTCGATGGCCGTGCTGTGGTCCTCCCGAGAGCCGATGAGGAACCGCTCGGTCTCCTTCTCGCCGGGGAACCGGACCTCCACGACCATGCCGGGCCCAGCCACACCAGCGGTGCCCGCCGCGGGCTCGCCCACCTTGGCGTCGCGCAGCAGGTCCGTGAGCTGGCGGATACGGGCCTCCTGCTTGCCCTGCTCCTCCTTGGCGGCGTGGTAGCCGCCGTTCTCCTTCAGGTCGCCCTCTTCGCGGGCAGCCTCGATCTTGTTCGCCAGCTCCGTCCGGCCGGTCGTCGTGAGGTGGTCGAGCTCGGAGCGAAGCCGGTCGTAAGCCTCCTGGGTGAGCCAGGTCTGGGGGGTCACGCGTCACGCTCCTCGTGGCACAAGCAAATACTCAGCTTAACAGGAAGATCTAGAAACTCGGGACGACACACAGCGCGCACCCATCCGGCGGAGGGCGGTGATCCGGTGGTCCTCGACGTTCGGACCTGCCGGATCGCGGACCTCCCAGATCGGTGAAGCCGATCAGGGAGGAACCCCGTCGCCATCCGGCAGGGACCCCGTCGGTCACATCCCCAGGTGTGAGGGTGCTGACACCGACGGTCACGCGACGCCTGCCCTGTGTGCCAGAGCGGACGGCGTCGACGCCACGCCGCGCCGCGGCCTCACGTCCCCGTCTTCGGACCTCACTGTCCCGGGGGCGCGTGCGCGGACGGTGCATTGTGCCACGGCGTTCGGTGACTTTTCCATAACGAACGTGAACTTGGCCACGGCCGGGGGATGGCCAGGGTGTCACGTGACGTCGGCCACATCCTCGTGGATGGCCTGGTGAGGCGCTGTCGCGGGCCGGAGCTGTCACGGGCATCAGCCACAATGGCCCTATGTCGGTGAACCTCGAGGCGGCCTCCGCTGACAGCGGCTTCGCGGCCAAGCGCACAGCCTCCGCCGAGACCCTGTCCGAGTCCGATGACGCGCCGGACCACGGCCTTCGGTTGATGGCCGTGCACGCCCATCCTGACGACGAGTCCAGCAAGGGCGCCGCGACGATGGCGCGCTACGTGAGCGAGGGCGTCGAGGTCCTCGTCGTCACCTGCACGGGCGGCGAGGCGGGCAGCGTGCTCAACCCGGCGCTGGACAAGCCCGAGATCATCGAGCGGCTGCCCGAGCTGCGCCGAGAGGAGATGGAACGGGCGCGGGCCATCCTGGGCGTCCGGCAGACCTGGCTCGGCTTCGTCGACTCGGGCCTGCCGGAGGGCGACCCGCTGCCCCCGCTGCCGGCGGGCACGTTCGCCACGCTCGACCCGGAGGAGGCGGCCGCGCCGCTGGTCCGGCTGATCCGCGAGTTCCGGCCGCAGGTCATCACGACCTACGACGAGAACGGTGGCTACCCGCACCCGGACCACATCATGACCCACAAGATCAGTGCGGTGGCGTTCGAGGCGGCCGGCGACCCGGAGCGCTACCCGGAGCACGGCGTGGCCGCGGGTCTGGAGCCGTGGCAACCGCTGAAGCTCTACTACCACCTCACCTTCCACAAGGCGCGCATCCTGGCGCTGCATGACGCGATGGCGGCCCGCGGCCTCGAATCGCCCTACGGGGAGCGGCTGGAGAACTGGATCGACCGGGCAGAGGACAGCGCCCGGCTCACGACCAGCGTCGAGTGCGCCGACTACTTCGAGGTGCGCGACCGGGCGCTACTGGCCCACGCCACCCAGGTCGACCCGAACGGCCCCTGGTTCCGGGTGCCGATGGACCTGCAGCGCGAGGCCTGGCCCACCGAGGACTACCAGCTGGCCCGCTCCCTCATCGAGGTCGGGACGCTCCCGGAGGACGACCTCTTCGGCGGCATCCGATGACTGCCTCCGCGGTCGGGGCACCCGGCCGCGGGCGGCCGGCTGCCGGGTAGGTGAGGGTAAGGTCGGGGTGTGAACCAGGTGCTCGCGGGGCCGGCGCTGGCGGCCGACGAGATCAGCGGCGGGATGGCCGGTCTGCTCATCGTCGTGTTCCTGTGCGTGGCGGCTGGTTTCGTCTTCTACTTCATGTTCGGCAGCCTCAAGCGGCTACGCCGCAACGTCGACCAAGGCCAGTTCGGGGCCGTGGGCACCGCCGGGGACCCGTCCGAGGACGGCACCCCTGAGAGCAAGGCCAAGGCGGTGGCCGTCCCTCGTCAGGCCGACGGCTCCGCCGACGCCGACCGCAACGCATAGCGGGTCGGGCATCCCGTCGGCGTCAGGGGGAAATTCGGTCGCCCCGGTAGGCTCGGACGGAGACGATCGTTACTGTCAGCGCGCGCGGCCGTCGGACGCGGAGCCGTGTGAGCACACGCGCGCGTGGATGCTGACCAGCCGAGTGGATGCGACGAGAATGACCGACAACGCCCAGGACATCACGACCCCACCCGCCGCGGGGCCGGCGGAGGCCGAACCGTCGTTCCGGTACGGCGCGCGGCTCGCGGGTGAGATCGAGAGCCGGTGGCAGACCTGGTGGCGCGAGCACGGCACGTTCGCGTCCCCGAACCCGACCGGGCCGCTGTCCGACGGGTTCGAGGAGGTCAAGGGGCTGACCCCGTTCTTCGTCCTGGACATGTTCCCGTACCCGAGCGGCGCTGGGCTGCACGTCGGCCACCCGCTGGGCTACATCGGCACCGACGTGTACGCGCGCTACCTGCGGATGACCGGGAAGCATGTGCTGCACGCCTTCGGCTACGACGCCTTCGGGCTGCCCGCCGAGCAGTACGCCATCAACACCGGCCAGCACCCGCGGGTGACGACCGAGGCCAACATCCAGAACATGCGGCGCCAGTTGGGCCGACTGGGCCTGGGGCACGACACCCGTCGCGAGATCGCGACCACCGACGTCACCTACTACCGGTGGACGCAGTGGATCTTCAAGAAGATCTTCGACAGCTGGTACGACGAAGGCCTGAACCGAGCGCGCCCCATCACCGAGCTGGTAGCCGAGTTCGACGCGGGCAGCCGTACCCCGAGCGGGGAGACGAACCCGTCCGGCCAGCCGTGGGACGAGCTGGACGCGACCGAGCGCCGCAAGGTAGTCGACGGCTACCGGCTGGCCTACCTGGCCGAGGGCCTGGTCAACTGGTGCCCCGGCCTGGGTACCGTGCTGGCCAACGAGGAGGTCACCGCCGAGGGCCGCAGCGACATCGGCAACTACCCGGTGTTCCGCCGCCCGCTGCGCCAGTGGACGCTGCGGATCACCGCGTATGCCGAGCGGCTGATGGCCGACCTGGACCTGGTCGACTGGCCGGACTCGATCAAGCAGATGCAGCGCAACTGGATCGGCCCCTCCGACGGCGCCCACGTCACGTTCCCCGCGTGGATCGGCCCGACCGACGGCCCGCCCGTCCCGGCGATCGCGCTGGACGTCTATACCACCCGGCCGGACACACTGCCGGGCGCGACGTTCATGGTGCTGGCGCCCGAGCACCCGTTGGTCGACGCGCTGACCGCGCCCGCCTGGCCCGCCGACACCCCGGACGGCTGGAAGTTCGAGGAAGGCCGCCCGACGGGCGCCGCGGACTGGACACCGGCCGCCGCCGTCGCCGCCTACCGGGAGTTCGCCGGCAAGCGGAGCGACCGCCAGCGTGGCGAGGAGGTCGACCGGACCGGTGTGTTCACCGGCGCCCACGCCCGCAACCCGGTCACCGGCGCGGCCATCCCGATCTTCCTGGCGGACTACGTGCTGCTGGGCTACGGCACCGGCGCCGTCATGGCCGTCCCCGCGCACGACCAGCGCGACTTCTCCTTCGCCCGCGAGTTCGGCCTGCCGACCCCGCCGGTGCTGGCGCCCAGCGACGACTTCCTGGCCGAGCACGGTCTGTCCTCGAACGACCCGGTCGACGCCTGGCCGGTGGCGTTCTCCGGCGAGGGCGAGTACCTGCCCGCGCAGCCTGGCGCCCCGGTGCTGACCGGCCTGTCCAAGGCCGACGCGGTGAAGACCACCGTCTCCTGGCTGGAAGACGCCGGCCGCGGTCGTGCCGCCCGCTCCTACCGCCTGCGCGACTGGCTGTTCTCCCGGCAGCGCTACTGGGGTGAGCCGTTCCCGATCGTCTACGACGAGACCGGCCTGCCGATCGCGTTGCCCGACGAGGTGCTGCCCGTCGAGCTGCCGGAGATGACGGACTTCCGGCCGGCCCCGATGGCCGAGGACGACACGTCCGACCCGGTGCCGCCGCTGGCCCGCGCCACCGACTGGACGACGGTGACGCTGGATCTGGGCGACGGGCCGCGCCAGTACCGGCGTGAGACGAACACGATGCCGCAGTGGGCCGGCTCCTGCTGGTACTACCTGCGTTACCTGGACCCGACGGACGCGGAGCTGTTCGTCGACCCGGAGATCGAGCGCTACTGGATGCAGTCCGTCGACGGCCCCGCGGGCGACGGTGGCGTCGACCTGTACGTCGGCGGTGTCGAGCACGCCGTGCTGCACCTGCTGTACGCCCGGTTCTGGCACAAGGTCCTGTACGACCTGGGCCTGGTGTCGACGAAGGAGCCGTTCAAGCGGCTGTTCAACCAGGGCTACATCCAGGCCGACGCCTTCCTGGACGCCCGCGGCATGTACGTGCCCGCGGCCGAGGTGACCACCGACGCCGGCGGCGCCCTGCGCTACCAGGGCGAACCCGTCACCCGACGGTCCGGGAAGATGGGCAAGAGCCTGAAGAACAGCGTGACGCCGGACGAGATGTACGACGCCTACGGCGCCGACACGCTGCGCGTCTACGAGATGGCGATGGGCCCGCTGGACGCCGACCGGCCCTGGCGGACCGACGACATCGTCGGCCCGCACCGCTTCCTGCAGCGGCTGTGGCGCAACCTGGTCGACGAGGCGACCGGCGAGATCCGGGCCGCCGACGTCGAGCCGGACGACGAGGCGACCCGGACGCTGCACCGCACGATCCTGGCGGTGCGCGCCGACTACGCCGGCATGCGCTTCAACACCGCCGTCGCCCGGCTGATCGAGCTGACGAACTTCGTCAGCAAGCACTACAGCGACGCGAGCCGGCCGCCGCGGGCGCTGGCCGAGGCGATGGTCCTGATGGTCGCCCCGCTGGCGCCGCACATCGCCGAGGAGCTGTGGTCGCGGCTGGGGCACGACGGCTCGCTGGTCCACGTGCCGTTCCCGGTGGGCGACGAGGCGCTGGCCACCGAGTCGACGGTGACGCTGCCGGTGCAGGTCAACGGCAAGGTCCGCTTCACCCTGTCCGTCCCCGCCGGCGCCGGCGAGGACGACATCCGGACCGCGCTGACCGCCCACCCCGACTACTCCAGGCACACCGACGGCAAGACGGTGAAGCGCCTCATCATCGTCCCCGGCCGCATCGTCAACATCGCCGTCAGCTAGGGCGACGCTGGGCCGGAAGGTCGCTGGCGCGACCCAGACCTCCCAGCAGACCTCCCAGATCGCTTCGCGATCCGGCAGGGACCCCGGCTTCGCGATCCGGCAGGAACCCCGGGCCCGCGTCGCCGTCGGACGCTGAGCGTCCTCCCGGCGTGGTGCCACATACAGGCGGATGGGCGTGGCTGGTGTGGTGCCGGGATGAGGAGATGCCTGGTTTGGCAGGAGATGCCTGGTTTGGCGCAGCGCTAGGGGCGCCGTCGCTCGTTGTGACTAGTTGCGCTGTCTGCTTGTCGGACGGTTCGGTTGTCTACGGTGATGTGGCTATGCGGTCGGCTAGTCGGTGCATGGCCGTCAGGTGGGGTCGTCGTAGCCCTCGAGGACGGCGTAGCGGGCCAGTTCCACGCGGTTGCGGAGCTGGAGCTTGCCGAGAACGTTGTGGACGTGGTTCTGGACGGTGCGGGGGGAGACACCGAGGCGGTCGGCGGCATCCCTGGCGGTCAGGCCCTTGGCGACGAGGCGGAGCACCTCGACCTCGCGGGCGGTCAGCCGGGGAGACGCGTGCCGAGCGGGAGCCGGTTCCCTGGCGGCGCGGGACATCTCGCCGAGGACCAGTGCCGCGAGGCCCGCGCTGAAGACCGCCTCGCCCGCGGCGGTGCGCCGCACCGCGTCGATGAGCTCCTCGGGACGGGCCGACTTGACCAGGTAGCCCGATGCACCCGTCTTGACGGCCGTAAGTACGTCCGCCTGCTCACCGGACGCGGAAACGACAAGCACCGACCCGCGGAACCCGGTCGCGCCGCCCGATGCCAGCAGGCCCTGGATCACCTCGACTCCGGAACCGTCGGGCAGGGACAGGTCGAGCACCACGATGTCCGGCCTGGTCGCCGCCACCACCCGCAGTGCCTGGGCAACAGACCCAGCCGTGCCGACGACCTGGAGGCCGGCCGCGTCGAGGTCCCGGCTCAGCGCGTCGCGCCACAGCGGATGGTCGTCCACGACCACCACCCGTCGCGGCCGCTCGGCCGTGTCGTCGGCCGGCGGCCCCGACCCCGCGGGTGAGGCGCCGGTCCCGAACGGCTCAGCGGGGCACATGCAGCTCGACCTCCGTTCCCTGGCCGGGGCGGCCGAGCACGGCGACCTCGCCGCCGAGGTCGCGGATGCGCCCGCGGATGCTGACCGCCAGGCCCAGACGCCCCTCGGCCGCGGCCCGCTCGGCCCGCCCTGGCGCCAGGCCGACACCGTCATCCCGGACCGTCACGACGACCTCGTCGCCGTCGTCCTCCAACAGCACCCAGGCCGACGCGCCCGTCCCGGCGTGCCGGGCGACGTTGTCCAGCGCGGCCCGTACCGCCGCCACCACCTCGGCGGCCCGGTCCGCCCGCAGCAGCACCGGGACACCAGGCGTGGCGACCGTCACGGCCATCCGCCATGCCGACTGCCCGGCGGCGGGCTCCCCGGCCGCGGGGCCGGCCGCGGGCGGTTCCCCGATCCCCGGCTCGGCGACCGTGGGCAGGGCGGCAGCCGCGGGCCGGTCGGCTGCCGCGGGCTGGTCGCCGGCCAGCCTGGTGGTTATCGAGTGGGCCAGGGCCAGCAACGCCTCCGCGAGGTCGGTGCGCGCGGCACCGCCACGGCTCACCCGCACATCCGGCCCGCCCGGCCTGCCTGGCCTGCCCGACCCGGATGGGGCCTCCGGCGGGGCCCCTCGGGCGGTCGCCCTCGGTCCGCCAGAGCCGGGCGTGCGCAGCAGGTCGCGCAGCGTACTCTCCTGTTCCGCGGCGAGCCTCGCGACATCCTCGGCCGGCATGCCTCGCGGCGCTTCCCGGGCGATCAGCGCGAGGACCTGCAGCACGCCGTCGTGCACCCGGCGCGCCAGCCGCTCGCGCTCGGCATCGCCGGCGCGCGCCTCCAGCGCGTCGGCGAGCGCCGCCTCCGCCCGCAGCGTCGTGCGGCTCAGGTGACCGGCGACCGCGCCCGAGACGAGGAGCAGCATGCTCGTCCCCACCAGTGCGTCGGTCAGCGCGCCCCACTCCGCGATGAACACGACCGCCACCAGCAGCCCGCTCGCGATCCCGCCAGCCGCGCCCCAGAGCAGTGCCGCGCCGAACACCCCGCTCGTCGCCCACATCATCGGAAGGGCGTGGCTCGTCCGCGGGCCGACGAGCTCGGCGCCGACCACCAGGCCGGCGCAGACCGCGACGTCGGCGAGGACGAGCCCTCGCAGCAGGTGTGGCCGGTCCCCGCGGTCGGCGCGCGGCACCAGCACGGTCAGCGCCGCGGACCAGCCGACCATCACGCCCAGCAGGCCGATGCCCAGTGCGGGCCGGTAGGCGTCGTCGAGCCGCGCGCCCGCGGCGGCGGACGCGTAGCCGACGGACACCCAGCGGAACACCGCCAGCGACCGCCAGAGCGCACCGCGCGCGCCCTCCGGGCCGCTGCCGCCCATCATCCTGGGCGGCCTGGCCCGCCAGGTGCGCGAAGCGCGCGGCCACCACCGCGCCATGGGCGCCACCGGAGACGCCGCGTCGTGGGCGCCGGTCGCCACCGTCGCACTCCTGCCGTCAGGCACCGCGCCAGTCTTCCAGAACCGACCGAAACGCACCTGAGCGTGATTACTCAGGACACCTTGGGCGCGACGGCTCAGGTCGGACGCCGCGTTCGTCCCGACACTGGCCGCATGACGAAACCACCCACGTCGCGGACGACCACCGCGTACTTCGTGCAGGCCATCCTGTCGTTCGCGATCTCGACGATCAGCGTCGTGGTCGCCATCGTGTACCTGCCCGGCGACGCCTGGATGCGTGGCCTCCTGGGGATCGGCCTGCTCTACGTCGTCACCTCGACGTTCACGCTCGCCAAGTGCGTGCGCGACCACCAGGAGACGTCCAGCGTGGTCAGCAGGGTGGACCAGGTCCGCCTGGAGCGCCTGCTCGCCGAGCACGACCCGTTCCGTACGACCTCCAACACGTGACGACCACCCGCCACCCCGGCGGCAGGCGCTCCAGGCACCCCATGGTCCTCACTGCCAAGGGGCAAGGCGAAATGTGACGTTGTTCTGGTGAGCCGTCCACGCGACCTAGCCACAGCCTGCTGACAGCGCATTAGCGCAGTGCCAACGCAACCACCTCGTCCATCCGAAACCAGCCGGACCACCGCCATACACGCCAGCCCGGAACCAGGCCCGTCGGGCGCGGAGCGTCCGAGAGGCGGTGCCCGGTGCCGGGCGCGGAGCGTCCGGCACGGGACCGCCCTACCCGTCCGCGTCGGAGGCGCCCGGCCGGCGGGTTCGCTTGGTCGCTGAGCGGCGGCGCTTGGTGTCCAGGCGGCGCTCGACGGAGCCTCGGGTGGGCTTGGTGGGGCGACGGCGACGGGGTGGGGGCGCGGTGGCGTCGTGGAGCAGCGCGACGAGGCGGTCGAGCGCCGCCTCACGGTTGCGCAGCTGGGAGCGCTGCTCAGACGACGTGACGACGAGATCGCCGTCCACCAGGCGCCCAGCCAGCCGGGCAAGCGCTCGTTCCCGCAGCGGTTCGGGGATGGCGGGCGAGCGAGCGACGTCGAAGCGGACCTCGGCACGGCTGTCGGTCGTGTTCACCCCTTGGCCACCGGGACCGGACGAGCGGGAGAAACGCCAGCGCAGCTCGGTCTCGGGCAACACGAAGCCCGGCCGGACCGCGCGTGCGGCCCGCTCCTGGGGCACGCGCGCGACAGGTCCCTCGGGCATGGACCCATGGTGCCAGGATCCCCTGGCCGCCGGAAACCAGATAAGTCGGACGCCGGCCGAAGCACCGAGCGAGTCCGCTGCCGCTGTCAGCTCCCTACGCGTCCAGAGCGACCGCCGGTGGCGGCTTGATCGTTAGTTGTGCCCTGCCGTAGTTGTGATCCGGCCCCCTCGACGACCACCGGGGGGCGGAAACGGCGATCGCCCCCGCCGGCGGGGGCGGCGGGGGCGATCGTCAGGTGCGGGTTGGTGTGACCAGGGTGGCGGCTAGCTGTTGAGGCGCTCCACCAGGGCCTCGTGCTCGGCCCAGAGCTCGGCGGGGAGATGGTCGCCGAAGGTGTCGTAGTGCTGGGGGATGAGGGCGGCTTCCTGCTTCCACACCTCGGTGTCGAGGGTGAGCAGGGTCGTGAGGTCGGCCTCGGACAGGTCCAGGCCATCGGTGCTGAACGACTCCGTCGTCGGGTGGACGCCGAGCGCGGACTCGACGCCGTCCACCTCGCCCTCCAGCCGGCCGACGATCCAGGCCAGGACGCGGCTGTTCTCGCCGTAGCCCGGCCACAGGAACCTGCCCTCAGGGCTCTTGCGGAACCAGTTGACGTAGTAGATCCGCGGGAGTTTGGCGGCGTCGGCCTTCTGCCCGGTGGCGAGCCAGTGGGCCATGTAGTCGGCCATGTTGTAGCCGCAGAACGGCAGCATCGCGAACGGGTCACGGCGCAGCTTGCCGATCGCGCCGGCCTGCGCGGCCGTCGTCTCCGAGGAGACGATCGAGCCGAAGAACACGCCGCGCTGCCAGTCGGGCGCCTCCGTCACCAGCGGCACCGCCGTGGCCCGGCGGCCGCCGAACAGGATCGCCGAGATCGGCACGCCGCGCGGGTCCTCCCACTCCTCGGCGATGGTCGGGCACTGGCCGGCGGGGACGGTGAACCGGGCGTTCGGGTGGGCGGCGGGCTCGGACGAGTCCGGCGTCCAGTCGCGGCCCTTCCAGTCGATCAGATGGGCCGGCTTGTCCTTGGTCAGGCCCTCCCACCAGATGTCACCGTCGTCGGTGCGGGCGACGTTGGTGTAGACGGCATTGCCCCAGAGGGTCTCGACGGCGTTCGGGTTCGTCTCGGCGCCGGTGCCGGGCGCCACGCCGAAGAAGCCGGCCTCCGGGTTGACGGCGTAGAGCCGGCCGTCCTCGCCGAAACGCATCCAGGCGATGTCATCTCCGACCGTCTCGGCCTTCCAGCCGGGGATCGTCGGGATGATCATCGCCAGGTTCGTCTTGCCGCAGGCCGACGGGAAGGCGGCCGCGATGTAGTGGACCTTGCCCTTCGGGGAGGTGAGCTTGAGGATCAGCATGTGCTCGGCGAGCCAGCCCTCGTCCCGGGCCATCACCGAGGCGATCCGCAGCGCGTAGCACTTCTTGCCGAGCAGCGCGTTGCCGCCGTAGCCCGAGCCAAACGACCAGATCTCCCGGGTCTCCGGGTAGTGGACGATGTACTTCGTGCTGTTGCACGGCCACGGAACGTCTTCCTGCCCGGGCGCCAGTGGGGCACCAAGTGAGTGCACCGCCGGCACGAAGAAGCCGTCCTCACCGAGCTGTTCGAGCGCTGGGGCACCCATACGCGTCATCGTGCGCATCGAGATCGCCACATAGGCCGAGTCGGTGATTTCGACGCCGAGAGCGGAGATACGCGAGCCGAGCGGTCCCATGCAGAATGGGACAACGTACATGGTGCGGCCCCGCATAGACCCGCGGAACAGGCCGCGAAGCGTGCCGCGCATTTCTTCGGGCTCGACCCAGTTGTTTGTCGGGCCGGCGTCCTCGCGATTCTTCGAACAGATGTAGGTCCGGTCCTCGACGCGGGCGACATCGCTCGGGTCGGACGCGGCGTAGAAGCTGTTGGGACGTTTCTCCTCGTTAAGCTTCACCAAGGTCCCGCGCTCGATGAGCAGGCTGGTGAGCCGGTCGAACTCCTCGGCGGAGCCGTCGCACCACTCCACCCTGTCCGGCTGAGTGAGTTCGGCGATCTCACGCACCCAGGCGATCAACCTGGCGTGCTTGGTCGGGGCGGCATCCAGCCCGGGAATCTGTGCCGCGGTCGTCACAGCTCACACCTCCGCTCGCGTTGAACCTGCCGCGTTCTCGCCTCGGTATACAGGTGCAGCTTGCGCACCCGAACGACCTCGTGTACCGGCGGTCACAAACCAGCGGCTACAGTGGAAGCCGCTACCCTGTGATGCCTGTACTGGGGACGCTCGAGGCCGCGTTCAGGATCATTAGACTGTACCGCTCTTTCCATGCACAGTCGCGCGGTACGCCGGGGGGCGGAAACGTCGGATCCATCACGCATCGGGACGGACCCGCCCCACGACGCGCGCCGGGGCGTGCCGCCCTCGGCGGCCGTTGCGGTTATCGTTCTGCTGTGGTCACTCACGCGACGACGCAGCCGGCCGCCCCAGGACCTGACAGCAACCGCGCCGACGACGGCGCTGACAAGCGAGCGCACCCGCGTGACCTCACGCGACCACGCATGCGGGGATGGCTACATGCGGGCGCATTTCCGGTAAGCCTGGCGCTCGGCGTGGTGGCCGTGGCGCTGCCGACGACGCTTGGCGCCCGGCTCGCGGTCGGTGTTTACGCGATCAGCATCACGTCATTGTTCGGGACGAGTGCGCTCTACCACCGGACGATGTGGTCGACCTCACGGGCACGCGCTCTCATGAAGCGGCTCGACCACTCGATGATCTTTGTTTTCATCGCGGGGACGTACACGCCCTTCGCGCTGCTGGCCATGCCCCGGCACATAGCGCAGCCGATCCTGGCTGTCGTCTGGGGCGGAGCGGCGCTGGGCGTCGTCCTGCGCATGCTGTGGTTGCACTCCCCGCGCTACCTGATCGTGCCCCTCTACATCGCGCTGGGCTGGGTCGCGGTCTTCGTCTTCCCCGAGGTCCTGCACACGGCCGGCGTCGCCACGCTGACGTTGCTCGTCGTCGGCGGCGCCTGCTACAGCGTCGGCGCGATCATCTACGCGCTGCGCCGCCCCGACCCGTCGCCGAAGGTCTTCGGCTACCACGAGGTGTTCCACGCGTTCACCCTCGTCGCGGCCTGCTGCCACTACATCGCCCTGATGCTCGCGATCTACTGAGGCTGTTGAGGCTGGGCGCTGGACGCGCCAGCCTCGTCGGGCGCTGAGCGCCCTCTTGGGCGTGGTTTCGGGGCTGAGGTGCATGGCCGGGGCCGG
>NZ_MBLO01000226.1 GCF_001854805.1 Pseudofrankia coriaricola | reverse complement strand
GTGCTGGCGCGCCTGGCGCGCCGGGCTGCGCGTCGTCGCGGTCCCGTCGGCCCGCCTCCTTCCCGCCGTGCCCGCCGCGCCGCGTGGCACCGGTGCCGAGCCCGAAGGCTTCCGCGTCGGCGCACCGGCCCGTGGGCGGGCCGATCACGTCGAGCGGGCGGACGCCCTGCGGGTCCGGCTCGCGCAGTCCGGCGCGCTGGGCATCCCCACCGCCGTGGCCGGCCTGGTCCTCGCCGGCGCCGGCCGGGCCGCGCTCGCGCTCGCGCGCGGCCGGGGGCACGCGGCGGTGACCGAGGCGCTCGTGCTCGCGAGCGTGCTCGCCGACCCGGCGCGGCTGTGGCGGCTGGCCGGGCGCTGCCGCCAGACGCGCCAGGTGCCCGCCCGCGCGTTGCGCGGGCTGCTGTCTCACCCCGGCCACCCGCCGGCCGATGCCATCGCTCCTGCCGAGGTCACCTCGACCACCGGCGGAGCCGTCCCGAAGGACGCGGCGGGGAGGGCGGGCGGCACGGTGGCGCCGGCCGCGGCGGATTGGAGAGCGGGTGGGGCCGAGACGCGCGCGGCCAGCGCGGACCCGCGGCCGACGGCGACCGGCCGAGTGCCCCGCCAGCCGGCGATCCTGTTCGTGCTGCTGGGCGTGGCCGCGGGCTGGGCGCTCACCGGGATGGGCCGGATCGGCGGCCGGGGCGCGCCACTGCCACCCGGCGCGGCCGATCTGTGGGCGGCGGTGTGGTCTGGCTGGGTCGGCCCGGCCGGCGGGCTGCCCGGCGGGCCGGGACCCGCACCCTCGTGGACCCCGCTGCTCGCCACGCTGTCGTCGGCCCTGGGCGGTCGTCCCGAGCTCGCCGCGCGTGTCCTGCTCGTCGCCGCTCCGGCGCTGGCCGGGCTCGCGGCCTATCGCGCGGCCCGAGCGATAGGCGCGCTGACGCCGTGGGCGCGTCTCGGCCTGGCCGCCTGCTACGCGTTCGCGCCACCGGTGACCACGGCGGCGCTGGCCGGCAACCTGGCGGCGCTGGGCGCCTCAATGACGGCTCCGCTCATTCTCGGGGGTGCCGTCCGGCTGTTCGCCGCGTCCACCGGTGCCGCCGCGGGGCCTGGCATCCGGGGTATCCACGGGGTGGCTGATGGCTGGTCGCGTGTGTGGGCGCTCGCCGCGGCGCTGATCGTGGGCGTCGCCTGCTCGCCACGGCTGTTGCTGGTCGCCACCGTCGGACTCGTCGCGGGCGCGCTCGCCGCGCGCCCACGTGCCCCTGGCGCCGCCGACGGCGCCGGCGCCGGCGCTCCCAGCGCCCCTGGCGGCCGGGGCCTGACGGCCGCGGGTGCGAGCCGCGTTCGTCGGCGACGGGCCGGGCGCGTCGCGATCGTTGTCGCGGCTGGCTGCGCGCCGCTGCTGCCCGCCCTGTGGGTGGGGGCGCGCGCCGGGAAGGCCGGCCTGCTGTCCGTGCTGGTCGACGAGCCGTCGCCGCGCGGCGGTGACGGGTACGCGATCGTCGCGTTCGTGCTCACCTGTGTGCTGGCCGCGTCCGTCGGCGGCCGCGCCGCGCGGCCCGCGATCGGCGCCTGCTGGCTGGTCGCCGCCGCCGGCTGGGTCACCGGCCAGGACGCGCTCACCGCCGCCGCGCTGCTGGGGGCCGTCGGGGCCGCCTGGGCGGCATCGCTGGGCTCACGTACCGGGCGAGCGAACGCGGGTGCCGGCGGCGCGGCGCCGGCCAGGCGGCTCGCGGGCAGCCGCGCGGTGGCGCTCACCGCCCTCGTCATCCTCGCGCCGGCCCTGCTGTTCGCGCGGGCCGCGGGCGCGCTCGGCACCCCACCCGATCCCGCCGGCTGGGCCGACGAGGGCCCGCTCGGCGACGCCGACGACGCCGTGGTCGCCGCCCAGTCGGGAGCGGGCCGCACCCTCGTACTGCGCCCGTCGGCCGGTGGCGTGACGTACACGCTGACCGGTGG
>NZ_MBLO01000225.1 GCF_001854805.1 Pseudofrankia coriaricola | reverse complement strand
CTCTTGGGCGTGGTTTCGGGGCTGAGGTGCATGGCCGGGGCCGGCGTGGGACGGGGTCGGTGTGTTGCTGGGTTGGCGGTGCGCCAATGCGCTGTCACCGGCTATGGCCGGGTTGCGTGGGTAGGTTGCAGGGAGGGGCGCGCGGGCCGCTGCGGAGCGCGGCGCCGTGTCATGAGCGGGAAGACCCCGTGGAGCAATAGCGTCACGGAGTGCGTCGTGACCCCGTGAAGGAGCTTCTGTGGCGAACAGGCTGGCTGACCAGACGTCCCCCTATCTGCTGCAGCACGCCGACAACCCGGTCGACTGGTGGCCGTGGGAGCCGGCGGCGTTCGCCGAGGCGGCCGGCCGCCAGGTCCCGGTGCTGCTGTCGGTCGGATATGCGTCCTGCCACTGGTGCCACGTCATGGCGCACGAGTCGTTCGAGGACGAGACCACCGCGGCCTACATGAACGACCATTTCGTCAGTATCAAGGTCGACCGGGAGGAGCGCCCGGACGTCGACTCGGTGTACATGGACGTCACGGTGGCGCTGACCGGGCATGGCGGCTGGCCGATGACGGTGTTCCTGACCCCGACGGGTGAGCCGTTCTTCGCCGGCACCTATTTTCCGCCGACGGCCCGGCCAGGGATGGGCTCGTTCCGCCAGGTCCTCTCGGCGGTGTCGTCCGCCTGGGACACCCGCCGCGAGGAGATCGAGTCCTCCGGAGCGGACATCGCCCGCAAGCTCGCCGAGGCCGCCGAGGCGCCCATCGCCAGCGGCCGCGGCCCGGCCGTCCGGCTGGACGGCGAGCTGCTCGACACGGCGGTCGACCAGCTCGCCGCCCGGTTCGACCCACGCCACGGCGGCTTCGGCGGCGCGCCGAAGTTCCCACCGTCGATGGTCGCCGAGCTCCTCCTGCGCCACCACGCCCGCACCGGCAACGAGCGCTCGCTCGACATGGTCGCCCTCACCTGCGAACGGATGGCCCGCGGCGGGATCTACGACCAGCTCACCGGCGGATTCGCCCGCTACAGCGTCGACGCGACGTGGACCGTCCCGCACTTCGAGAAAATGCTCTACGACAACGCCCAGCTGCTGAGGATCTACCTGCATCTGTGGCGGGCGACCGGCGACCCGCTCGCCGCGCGGGTGGTCCGCGAGACGGCCGCCTTCCTGCTCGCCGATCTGCGGACCCCGCAGGGCGGCTTCTCCTCCGCGCTGGACGCCGACGCGGTACCGCCCACGGACGCGCACGGCGACGACGGCGCGGTGTCCTCGCCGGGCGGATCGGCCGACGCGGCCACGCCGGCGCACGGCCACGCCCATCAGCCGGTCGAGGGGGCGAGCTACGTGTGGACGCCCGCGCAGTTGGCCGCCGCGCTCGACCCGGACGACGCCGCCTGGGCGGCCAGGCTGTTCGAGGTCACCGATATGGGCACCTTCGAGCACGGGTCGTCCGTGCTCGCCCTGCCGGCGGACCCCGACGACGCCGACCGGTTCGCCCGGGTGCGGGCCGCGCTCGCGGCCACGAGAGCCGCCCGCCCGCAGCCCGCGCGCGACGACAAGGTGGTGGCCAGCTGGAACGGCCTGGCGATCGCCGCGCTCGCCGAGGCGGGCGCGCTGTTCGAGGAGCCGGAGTGGGTCGCGGCCGCGGAGCGCGCGGCGGTGCTGCTGCGCGACGTGCACGTCGTCGACGGCCGGCTGCGCCGCACCAGCAGGGAGGGCCGCGTGGGCCCGAACGTGGGTGTGCTCGAGGACTACGGCAACGTCGCCGACGGCTTTCTCGCGCTGCACCAGGTGACCGGCGCGCTCGAGTGGCTGGAGCTGGCCGGCCAGCTGCTCGACGTCGCCCGAGCCCGCTTCCGCGCCGCGGACGGCGGCTTCTACGACACCGCCGACGACGCGCCGACGCTGCTGCGCCGGCCCCGCGAGATCTCCGACTCGGCGACGCCGTCGGGCCAGTCGGCGTTCGCCGGCGCGCTGCTCACGTACGCCGCGCTCACCGGTTCGGCCGGGCACCGTGAGGACGCCGAGGCCACGATCGGCCTGCTCGCACCGTTGCTCGGCCGGGACGCCCGGTTCGCCGGACATGCGGGCGCGGTCGCGGAGGCGCTGCTCGCCGGCCCGCCCGAGGTCGCCGTCGTCGGCCGGCCCGACCTGGAACGGCTCGCGCGGCTCGGCACCACTCCCGGCACGGTCGTGGTGACGGCCGGCCCCCTCACCGCCGACCGGCCCGAGCCCGGCGTGTACGTCTGTCGGCACTTCGTCTGCGAGCGACCCGCGCGGACGGCCGACGAGGTCCGCCGGCTGCTGGGGGCGCGCCTGCCGGCCTGAGGCGTGCCTTGTGGCCGAGGCAGCTGGGGCGTGCCAGTACTGATACGCCGCCGCGGTCAGGGGCTGGGGCGCGTGGATGGCTGACCGGAATGGGGTCACCTTCCGGCTCGTCGCCTGAAGTCCGAGCGCATGAAACGCCGGGGTTCGGCCCGCTCAGGTGGTCCCTACGTCGCCGGGGTGGCCCGATACCGGTAACTGATACCGATAACTGCCTGTGATCGATCGAGGCGTGGGGGCCGAGTGGGTGATGATCGTCTTCTGCTGGGTATGAGCGGAGGGTGATAACGCGTCTTGCGAGTTCGTGCTGGACAGCGATCGCAGCGTGGTCGTGGAGTGACGGGACTCACGTCGCGGCAGCGCTTTCAACTGCATCGCGTGGGCGTCGAGGCGGCGACGTCGCGGCTTATGTTGGATGCGCAGGGTAGTGGTTTGCGTCCAATGTGGGCCGTCGCGGTGATGCTGTGCCATCTGCGTTACGGAAGGCGTCGGTGTACTTTCGCGACGTGTTCGGCAAAGTTGGTCGCCAACGCTCCTACCTGCGGCTACCGTGATGCCCTGACGTCTCAAGTCGTGGTCTGGCATTGGGCTGGACCGCTGGGAGGCCCCTACGTGCCGCAGTCGCGACAACGCCAGGAGGCCGGGACCCGGCCCCCTGTGGGGTCTATCCCGGACAACTCCGAGTAAGCGGGTGGGCGTGTGCCACGAACGCATGTCGTCGACACAAGCGTGCTGCTGTCTGACCCTCGCGCGCTGCTGCGATTCGCGGAGCACAACGTCGTGCTCCCCCTCGTTGTGATTGGGGAGCTGGAGGCCAAGCGAAACCACCCCGAACTGGGCTGGTTCGCCCGGGAGGCGCTGCGCATCCTGGACGACCTACGCATCAAGCATGGGCGGCTCGACCACCCGCTACCGCTGGAGACCGGCGGAACGCTGCGAGTAGAACTCAACCACACCGACCCGACGGTGCTGCCACCGGGGTTCCGAGTCGGCGACAACGACTCGCGCATCCTCTCCGTCGCGCTCAACCTGGCCGCGGACGGCGACGACGTGGTCCTCGTCACCAAGGACATGCCGCTGCGGGTCAAGGCCTCCGTGGTCGGCCTCGACGCCGAGGAGTACCGGGCGCTGCAGCCCGTCGACACCGGCTGGGGCGGAACGGCGGAGCTCGGGGTGAGCCAGGAGGACCTCGACCGGCTGTATGCGGGCGAGCACCTCACCCTCCCGGCCGCGGCCGAGCTGCCCTGCCACACGGGTCTGGTGCTGACCGCCGCCGGCGGCAGCGCCTCCGCGCTCGGCCGGGTCTGCTCGGACAAGTCGGTGAAGCTGGTGCGCGGCGACCGGGAGGCGTTCGGGCTGCACGGCCGCAGCGCCGAGCAGCGCGTCGCTCTCGACCTGCTGCTCGACCCGGAGATCGGGATCGTCTCCCTGGGAGGCCGGGCCGGCACCGGGAAGTCGGCGCTGGCATTGTGCGCCGGCCTTGAGGCGGTGATGGAGCGCCGGGCGCACCGCAAGGTCGTCGTCTTCCGCCCGCTCTACGCCGTCGGTGGTCAGGACCTCGGCTATCTGCCCGGCAGCGAGAACGAGAAGATGGCCCCCTGGGCGCAGGCTGTCTACGACACCCTCGGTGCGTTGGTGTCCGAGGACGTCATCGACCACGTCGTCGAACGCGGAATGCTCGAGGTGCTGCCGCTGACGCACATCCGCGGCCGCTCGCTGCACGACTCCTTCGTGATCGTCGACGAGGCGCAGTCGCTGGAGCGCGGCGTGCTGCTCACTGTGCTCTCCCGGCTGGGCGCGGGCTCCCGGGTGGTGCTCACGCACGACGTGGCGCAGCGTGACAACCTGCGAGTCGGCCGGCACGACGGCGTCGCGTCGGTGATCGAAACGCTGAAGGGCCACCCGCTGTTCGCGCACGTCACGCTCACCCGCTCCGAGCGCTCGCCCATCGCTGCCCTGGTCACGACGATGTTGGAGGACCTGGTCCTATAGGAAGACGCTTCGCCTGACGGCCCGATTCGGGCCCGCGGTGCATGACGGGGTGGCGGATCACGGGGACAGCCCTGATCCGCCACCCACTTCCGTTGTGCCGAGGGAACGACGCACCCTTTCACGCTGTTGTGCGGGGTGGAATCTCCAAGCCACCGGAGGTGGTGCGACATGTTGTTCGGACGGCGCGTGGCGACGATTGTCTCGCCGGAGAAGGCGCTGCCCGGGCACGAGCGGCGGCTGTTCGGGGTACCGGAGCTGCACGCGGTGCTGGGTACTCCACTCGAGGGCCCGTTCCCCGAGGGGCTCGAGGTCGCCGTGTTCGGCCTCGGCTGTTTCTGGGGCGCCGAGCGGAAGTTCTGGCAGACCCCGGGCGTCTACTCGACCGCGGTCGGCTACGCCGGCGGGTACTCGCCGAACCCGACCTATGAGGAGACCTGCTCCGGCCTGACCGGGCACACCGAGGTCGTACAGGTCGTCTTCGACCCGAGCGAGGTCAGCTACGAGAAGCTGCTGTCGGTCTTCTGGGAGGCGCACGACCCGACACAGGGACTGCGGCAGGGCAACGACGTCGGTAGTCAGTACCGCTCGGCGATCTACACGTACTCCGACGAGCAGGCCGCCGCGGCCGCGCGCGGCCGCGACGCCTACCAGCAGCGGCTGACGGCCGCCCGCCACGACCGGATCACCACCGAGATCGCTCCGGCCGGCCCGTTCTACTACGCCGAGGACTACCACCAGCAGTACCTGCACAAGGTCCCGAACGGCTACTGCGGCCTCGGCGGCACCGGCGTCTCCTGCCCGGTCGGCCTCGCGGCCTCGGAGGCCTGAGGGGGGTGGTGGTCAGACCGGGCGGTCTGACCACCACCGAGCGGCGTGGGACCGACGCCCTCTCAGCTGAGGCCGGTCGTGGTTCCGTTGCACATGTCGAGATAATTGTCAAATCAGTCTGGACGTGGGCTTTGCGTGCCCTGGTTTGGACTGTCTGACCCATCAGTAATGATCCAGTCATGCCGTCCAACGCTCACGAGGCGCTCCTCGTGATGATCCGAGCGGACCCGACGCTGCCCGACTGGATCCAAGCCCAGCTCGGCGACCGGGTCGCGCCCTACCGTCGCGCACGCCTGTCGGATCCCACGGTCCGTCCACGCATGTTCCAGGCGGACACCTTGATCGTGCTCTCCGATGAGGACGACGACCCGGCGCGGGCGACGGTCGTGGAGGTCCAAAGCGCCGCGGAACCTGGCAAGCTGGCGACCTGGAAGCTCTACTGTGCGCAGACGGAGGCAGAACTCACCAAGTCCATCAAGAAGAAGAAACCGGTCATGGTTCCCAGCACGCTGGTCGTCTTCTTCCCTCACCCGGCTGTCGCCGCCTGGTACCACGACGAGATCGCCCGGGATACCTCGGCGGTGCGGCTATACCCGCGGTTCGTCACCCCAGCTGACATCGACCTGATCGTCGACAGGACGGTGTCCACGACCCACCCCATGCGAGTGCTGTTCTCGGCCTTCTGTCATCGAGGCGAGGACGCCGTCGCCACGATGTTCGAAGCGCTGCTCGCCGTCCTCGACGGGTTGGAACGTGACCAGAAGCGCTTCTACGATGACGTGATAACTGGCGGGTTCTCTCCGGTGACCCACACACGATGGGAGCAGTACCTGATGACCACCGCCACTGGCCAGCGGTACCACAACGAGGTCTACAACAGGATCGACCGAGAGGCCGAGGCGCGGGGCGAGGCACGGGGCGAGGCGCGCGGCGAGGCACGCGGCGAGGCACGAGCGGTGCTGGCTGTACTTGAGGACCGCGGCCTAAAGGTGCCTGAGAGGCTCCGCGAGCAGGTGCTGGCCTGTAGCGACGCCGGCCAGCTCCGCCTGTGGCTGCGCCGCGCAATCACCGTGACCACCGCCGAGGACCTCACCCGCAGCTAGAACTCGCTACTGCCATTCGCGCTGAGGTCTCAGCGGGTTGGCCAGCGCTCTGACCGGCTGACGGCCAGGTCGTCGTGACCCGCTGCCGATGTCGGAAGGGTCAGGGCGGGCGGCGCAGGTCGAGAGTCCCGAGACCCATGATCAGGTTGCAGTACGCGGCCCGAGTGACCTGCCAGCCCGCCGGGGTGAGTACGGCCTCGCCGAAGGTGTCAGTGAACGGCTACTGCGGCCTCGGCGGCACCGGCGTCAGCTGCCGGTGGGCATGGTCTCTGCAGAGTCCTGACTCCCGCCAACAGGCATCGAGCAGTGTCACGTGGCGCATCGTCAGCGGCTGACCTGCGCCGCGGCGGCGCTCATCCTCTTCACCAGGCGGTTGGTGGACGGCACCGAGACGAACCCGTACTTGACGTAGAAGGAGATCGCCTGCTCGTCGATCGCGTCGACCACGATGAACCGCGCGGCGACGGTCCGAGCTGCCTCGACGATGCGGTCGACGGCGTCGGCGAGCAGTAGTCCACCGAACCCCTGGCCCTGGAGCGTCTTGTCCAGCGCCAGCTTCGCCAGCAGCACGGCGGGGATCTGCACGGGGTTCCCACGGCCCAACGCCCTCGGTAGATCGTCACGCATCAGGAGATGGGCCGCGATCGTGTAGTAGGCGACCACTCGTCCGTCGGCGGACCAGACAAAGGTTCGACCGGTTCGACGTGACTCCGTGGCAGGAGCATGGCGACGCAGCCAGTCGTCGAGCTCAGGCTGGCCGCTCTCGAAGTGGTCCGCGATGTGGCTGGCGCCCAGGGCCTCGCTGACGAATCGGCCCGCGGTCACCGTCGTTCGATGACGGAATCCAGCCGCGCGGCGGCGCGCGTCAACGCGTCGTTGGGCTCGGGCGGAGCGTCCAGAGAAGCCAGCAGCGCGTCGAAGAAGTCCACCGGTACTCGCGTGATGAGCTCGTGCTCCCGCAGCACCTCCACGGCGCGTTCCTCCGCGGCGGTCCGGGCGAAGTCCGACGCGGTCTGGTTCATGAGCGAGGCCGCGCGTTCTATCAGCTGCTTGAGCTCGGGCCGGACGCGGAACTCGAAGCGTCCGGAGGCCGCCGAGGCAACCATGGCTCCTCCGATCCTGGCGTCCGTACAAGTGTACGGACGTCCGTGCCGTCCGTCGATGCGGCCGCGCTCCCGAGTCACCCTCACGCCGTAGTCAGCCTCGGCGGCGGTGACCATCTGGTCGATCAGCTCGTCGGCCACGGTGCTTCTCCTGGGGTACAGATTGCCTGGTAGATCCTCTTGGGGGAGTATAAGTCATCACTGTCTTACCCATCACCATAGATCCGGGCCGTGTGGCACGGTTGGGCCGTAGCGGACTCGCCTCGCGGTGACCTGTCAGCCCGCGGCGTCGGCCAGGCGGCGTAGGACGTTCGCGAATCGGGTGGCGAGGTGGCGTTGGAGCATGGGGCCGACCGGGCCTGCCAGGCGTGGGAGGAGCGTCGCCGGGCGGCTGAATGCCCGGATGGTCAGCCACACGACGTCATCACTGTCCCGGGTGAGCACGAAGGATTCCTCGCCTGACTCGGGATGGCCCGGGAGCGTCCCGTAGGCGAAGCCAGCGCTGTCCGTGCCCGGGTCGTCGTCGACCCAGACGACCTGGCAAGGTGCGCTGATCCGCAGCGGTCCGAGCCCCAGCCGCGAGGTGACCGTCACGCTTGGCTCGGCTCTCGGCGCGGAGGCGAGTACCCGTAGCCCCGCTGCCTGATGCATCTGCCAGGTGAGCAGTGCGTCGGCCGCCGCGCGGAGACCGGCGGTGCCGGTGGCGACGGGCACGTGGTGAAGCAGGTGATGGTAGGTGGCGGGAAGGGACGCGTTCCTGGTCGCGCCGACCTCGTTATAGGTGAAGGCGCCGGAGCCGCTGGCCGCTGGCTCGGGGGTCTGGGTCGGCCGGCCGCGGTCGCGCCGGGCCGGATCGGCGTCATGCGGGTCGTCGGTTGTCATGGTGATGCCTTCGTGGGGGTCGCCGGTGTGGGGCGGTCGAGCGTGCGCCAGGCAAGCAGGGCGCAGACGGCGAAGCCGAGTGCGTTGGCGACGCCGTGCGTGGCGATCATCCAGGTGACCGAGAGGTGGGGAAGGCCCGCCGCTCGTCCCACCGCCCAGCTGAGCGCGAGCGCCATGCTGACGGGAAGCACCGCGCAGGAGATGACCATCAGCCAGCGCGTCAGACGGTCGCCGCGCGGCCGGATCCGACTCCAGGTGAGCCAGGCGGCCAGCCACAGGCCGGCCGTCAGGACCACGGCGCCGGCGAGTTCGACCCAGTCGGAGAGGAAGAAACCGGCGAGGACCACCAGGGTTCCGGCGGGAACCGACCAGGCGGCGGCCCCCGCTCGTGGATCGCCGGGCAGGGCTCGGCAGACGAGGGCGGCGATCAGCGCGGCGACGAAGCCGGCGTAGTGAAAGTGCGCGACCGTGAGCGTGAGAACGGTCGGCGAGAACCCGAAGAGCGGATAGCCCGCACGCGCGGCCACCAGCGCGCTGGACGCGATCATCGGTGCGACCAGCGCGCTCGCCATGGCCGCCCGGACCGGGACCGCCCACGCCGCCTGCCTCGCCGCCGTCGCTGGCCACGTTGTCGGAGCCGCTGGCCGCCGGACCGTCGTGCGTCGCGTGACCTCGGGCAGTGCCGCGAGCAGGGCAAGGGTTCCGGCGGCGTAGACGCCGGCGAGGGCGGCGGCCGCCGGGCCACGGGGGACGAGGAACGACGCCACGCCGGGGAAGGCGGTCAGCAGCCACCAGCGGCGGAGCGGGTCAAGGATGTCCAGGTCGAGCAGCCCGAGTCCCCACGGGACGACGACGAGCATGCCGATCAGGATCAGCAGGGCGAGCAGCCCGGCGCCGTACGGGCTCAGCCCCGTCGCCGCGGCGGCCGACGCGACCGGCGGGACGGGCGACGCGGGCACACGCGGCGTCGCGACGACAGACGTCATCATCGGCGCGAGCCCTTCAGACGCAGCTCGGACACCAGGGTGTGGAGGTCGTCCGCGACGGAGCGCAGCAGGGGGATTCGGGTCAGCGCGATCGACCGGGCGGTCAGTGGCGCGGCGGAGTCCACCAGCTGGCGGGTACGTGCCTGGCCGGGCGACGGGTCGTAGACCCAGAACAGGGTGATGCCGAGGTAGGCGAGCCAGAGCAGCTCCGGGAGATCCGGCGCCAGCGGGCCGCCCGGCGCCGTGGGCCGCGCGGTCCCGGAGGGACCGGCGGGGCCTTCGAGCGCGTCCCGGAACAGCCCTACCGCGGTGTCCCTGGCCGCGGCCGACTCCCGGCTGAACGGGCTGGCCGCCGCGGTCGGCGGGATGGCTACCTTGATGAACGAGCCGGCGAAGGAGTGGTACGGCGTCATCTCGTCGATTCCCGCGTGGATCACGCGGCGCAGCCGGTCCGCGAGGTCCGGTGACCGCAGCGCCTCGGCGGCTCGCTGGCGGTGTCCCGCCTGGATCGCGGCGTAGAACTCCTGGACCAGGTGCTCCTTCGAGTCGAAGTAGTAGTACGCGTTGCCCAGCGAGACACCGGCCGCCTTGGCGATGCCGCGCATCGTGGTCCGCTCGTAGCCCTGGTCTCGGAAGGAGGCCAGGGCCGTCTCGAGCACCAGCGCCCGGGTCGCGGCACCCCTGCCGGGGGGCAGCGCCCGGCCCGCGTCCCCGGTGTGCTTGCCGTTGCCGTTGCCGTCGTTGTGGGTGCCGTCGCTGTGATCGTGGGGCTTCCCGCTGTCGTGGCTGGCCACCGGACACCTTCCATGGGGCCGACAGAACCCGTCGACACCAACGCTAGCCCCGAAGTTGAACGTGTTCAACTCTCCTGGCGGATATGTGCAGGCCGGCAATCCGGGCGCCGTCGGCGGGGGCGCGCTGCTCCCGAACCGCGGACGGGGCTTCCCAGCGGCCTGCCGACCGACATCCCGTGGCTCGGATGTCCAGCCGCGCGGCGGCTCGCGACACCGTTCCAGCGACCAGTAAGCGCACCTCAGCCACACCTGGTGACAGCGCATCGGCGCAATGCCAACCCGACCACGTCGTCAGCCCGGCCCAAGCCCTACCACCGCCATATGCCAGGGCCCAACACCACGCGAGGAGGGCGCTCAGCGCCCGACACGGGGAGAGCGCGTCCAGCGCCTCGCCCCGACTGATCCTGATTTCGCTGGTTTCAGCGTCGGGTGAACGCTCGCTGGAGTGGCATTAGGCCGTCTCGCCGGTTGTCGTCAGGGTGTGGACGTCCTGGCCGACCTGGATGTCGGCGACGCTGCCCACGATGGCGGTCGGGCGGAAGGGGTAGCGCTCGATGTCGGCGCGGGCGGTGATGCCGGACAGGACGAGCACGGTGTCCATCCCGGCCTCGAGACCGGCGATCACGTCGGTGTCCATCCGGTCACCGATCATGACGGTGGTCTCGCTGTGCGCGGAGAGGCGGTTGAGGCCGGTGCGCATCATGAGCGGGTTGGGCTTGCCTACGTAGTAGGGATCGATTCCGGTGGCCTTGGTGATCATGGCGGCGACCGAGCCGGTCGCCGGCAACAGGCCCTCGGCGGAGGGGCCCGTCGGGTCAGGGTTCGTCGCGATGAACCGGGCGCCGTCGCGCACCAGCCGGATCGCCTTGGTGATCGTCTCGAAGCTGTACGTTCTGGTCTCGCCGAGCACGAAGTAGTCGGGCGAGCGGTCGGTGAGGACGTACCCGATCTCGTGCAGCGCCGTCGTCAGACCCGCCTCGCCGGCGACGTAGGCGGTCCCGCCGGGGCGCTGGGTGTCGAGGAACTTGGCGGTGGCCAGCGCCGACGTCCAGATCCGCTCGGCCGGGATGTCGAGGCCCGAGCCACGCAGCCGGGCCTGCAGGTCCCGGGCGGTGAACATCGAGTTGTTGGTCAGGACCAGGTAGCCAAGGCCGGCGGACGTGATCGAGGCGAGGAACCGGTCCGCGCCCGGGATGGGTTGCGCCTCGTGCACGAGGACGCCGTCCATGTCGATGAGGTAGTTCTCAATCACCCGAGTGCCCACGACTCCGGGATTCTGCCTTCAACGGCCAGGGGCCGCCGGCACCGGGTCGGCAGGCACGTCACCAGTCCCTTTGGCCGATCCGGTGTCCGACTCGTGGGGGCCATGTGGTGCGCTAGTGGCATGGCTGACAACCTGATCTTCCGGCTGCCGCCCACGTTCGAGACCGTCGAGCAGGAGCGCCAGCACCGCAAGGAGCGGCTCGCCGCCGCCCTGCGGATATTCGGCTGGTTCGGTTTCGAGGAGGGCGTCGCGGGCCACATCAGCGCGCGTGATCCGGAGCTCACCGATCACTTCTGGGTCAACCCGTTTGGCGTCTCGTTCTCCCACATCCGGGTGAGCGACCTGATCCTGGTCAACCAGGCCGGTGAGACGGTCGAGGGCCGCTACCCGGTGAACCCGGCCGCGTTCGCGATCCACTCCCAGATTCACCAGGCCCGGCCGGACGTCGTCGCCGCCGCGCACAGCCACTCGACCTACGGCCGGGCGCTGTCCACCCTCGGCCAGCTGCTCGAGCCCATCACGCAGGACGCGTGCGCCTTCTACGAGGACCATGGCCTGTTCGAGGAGTTCGGCGGCGTCGTGCTCGATCTTGACGAGGGCAAGCGGATCGCCGCGGCGCTCGGCGGCCACAAGGCCGTCATCCTCGCCAACCACGGCCTGCTGACCGTGGGCGACACGGTCGACACGGCCGCGTGGTGGTTCATCACGATGGAGCGTTCGGCGCAGGTGCAGCTGCTGGCGAAGGCCGCGGGCACGGTGACGCACATCGCCCACGAGAACGCCCGGCTCACTCACGATCTCAACGGGAACCCTCTCACCGGCTGGCTGAACTTCCAGCCCCTGTGGGACCAGATCACCCGGCGCGAGCCCGACCTGCTCGAGTAGCCGCGCCGCTCACCGCCCACATCAGCCCGGACTGCGCCAACGCCCCTGCCACGGGCGCGCGGCTCCGTCCCACCGGAGCATCACCGAACCCATGAATCCTGGAACGGTGGCAAAACGCCCGGCGTGGGACGGGACGGCGCTGGGCTCGGCGGGACAACGTGGTCCCCGAGCTGTGCGTCTGTCCTAAGGGTGGCCGACTCCCGGGCCGGCGCTGGCGCGGTCGGGGCATGGTCGCGACCTTCGGCGAGGCCGAGGGGCATGCGGTGGGTCTGATAGCAAGGAGCCGGGGTGGCGGGGCGGCGCAAGGAGTATCGGACCTGGGACGAGTTCAGCGCCTCCGAACGGCGCCGAGGGCTGACGATCCTGGGCGGGGCTGGGCTCGTCGCCGTGGTCGCCGTGGTCGGCGTCTACGGCGGTACGGGCGGCGGTGGCACGCCGGTCGGTGCCCCGCCCCCGGCGATGAGCGCCGCCGCGGTTGTCGAGTCACCGGCCGGCACCGATCCCGACCTCGACGAGTGGTACGCCGCGATTGACGGCTATCGAAAGGACATCGGCCTGGCGGAGGCAGACGTTCGCAAGGCGATCGCCGAGGCCAACGGGATGGCGCTCCAACCGGCGTGCGCCCTGCTGGAGACGCACGCGGCCGCGGCCGGCAGCGCGGGCGTCGCGACGCCGGCCGGCGACGCGGGCCAGGCGTGGACGGATGGCCTGAGCGCGTTCAAGCAGGCCACGCGGTCGTGCGCGCAGCTCTTCGACGGCACCCAGGTCCCCCCGACCACGCTGCTGAACGACACCAGCACCTCGCTGGACGCCGCCGACTCGGCCTGGACGGGGCTGGCGTCGCCCAGCACCCAGGTCGCGGTCGCCGCGGGGTCGGAAGACCCATCGGCACCGACCGCGTCCGCGGCCGCGGGCTAGCCCCAGGCTGAGGCCGACCCCAGCCTGGGCCGGCCCCTCGGGCACGAGAACGGCACGAGAACGTCAGGGCGTGGCTGTCGGCGTAGCTCTGGACGACGCATCGGTGGTCCTGGGCGCGGACGGCTGCGTGGCCGTCGCCGACGGCGACTTCCCCCCGGGCAGGTTCACCGACATGCTCGGGCTGATCGTGATCCCAGGCAGCAGCGGGGTGTCGGTCGAGGAAGGCGTCGCGTTCGGGTCGGCGGACCCGGTCGGGGACGCACTGGTCCGGATGATCGGTCCGTTCGCGCGGTCGAGCAGGGTCACGGCCGGGCTCGCCGAGGTCAGCGTGGCCTTCACCGGAGCAAACAGGAATGACTCCTGCGGCTTGTAGTCGGCGTCCAGGAAGAAGGCCCGCTCGATCGACTCGACCTGGACCGTCGCCTTGGTGTCCCGGCCCAAACCGACCACCCGGAGCGCACGAATCTGCTCGATGTCCTCGGCCACGGTTCCCGGCGGCAGCTCGATCGCGGTCGCGGCCGGCTCGTCCCGCCTGAGCGACCACTTGGCCACTCCGAGGTCCGACCGGTAGATCGTCGGGTTGCCGGCCAGCTTGACGCCGACCGACACCCCGACCCAGGCCGCGTCGGTGTTGGGCGTGCCCTGAGTGGACTTGCGCAGCACCAGGTAGAGGTAGGACCGCGGGTCACCGGCCAGCTGGGTCGGGCTCCCCGTCGGGTCGTCGATCGGATCCTCGGCGGTCTTGCCTTCGCGGACGAGCTCCTGCGACATCATCCAGTACGTCCACGGATTGCGGTCCATGATCCCCTCGGGCGCCTCGCTCCGCGGGTCGAGGCTGTCGAGCGCGGACAGCGAGAAACGCATCTGCCCGTCCGTCTTCCCGCACACGCTGTTGGCGAGCCCGCAGGTCTGGACGACGGCGTGCGTACCCTCGTAACCGCCGGTGAAGGGGACGGTGGAGCCGTCCTGGCCCTGGACGGCGGCGCTCCCGGGGACGACCTGACCGGCGGCGTTGACCTCCACCTGGTAGACCCAGGCGATGTCGGTGCTACGCCCCCACTGGGCGAGCGTCTCCGGGACAGAGGCGGCGCCGTCCTCGTTCGAGTAGATGACCGAGTAGCGGTAGATCTTGTTGCCGGTGGTCGGCGAGGCGGCCTCGGTGTGGAACTCGACCATCGGGGTGTCGGTCACCGCGCTCTGGAACGGCCCGCTGACGTCCGGCGTCGCCCCCTGGCCGGTGCGCCCGTAGATGACCGGGGCGTACTGGGTGGCGGCGAAACCGGCGTCGGCGGCGGTGACGGTGCGGAACTTCAGGTTCGTGAGGTTGGCCGTGTGGGCGGCGGCGGGGGAGCGGTCATCGGCGAACTTCACCTTCAGGGTGTGGTCGCCGGCCGGCACGTTGCCCAGGTCGAGGCTGCGCGGGATCGAGAACGACGCCGGGATGACGAGGTCCGTCGTGTAGGTGTCGTCGACGTAGAGCGAGACGACCGCGGACTCGCCGCCGTTCGTCCCCCAGGACGCTTCCGGCGACGCCGTGCCCAGGTCGAGGATGACCTCGCCACCTGTCGAGGCGAACGGCGCCGACGCTTCCTGGCCGCGGGTGACGGTGACGTTGAGTGGCCCCGTCGGCTTGTCCTTGCCTCCACCGCAGGCCGCCACCGTCGTGGCCAGCGCCGTGGCCGCGAGGCCGGCACCCAGCAGCCGCAGCGTGGTCCGGCCGCGGGCCGTGGGCCGTCCGGGCGCCGTCCCGCCGGGCGCTGTCGTTCCCGGGGTCCCGGCCCGATCGGCGACGGGATTCCCGCCGGATCGGCTCCGCCCGGGGTCCCTGCCCGATCGGCAAAGCCGATCAGGCAGATCTGCCGGGAGGTCTGCGATCAGGAAGGTCCGCGCTGTCCTGGTCACTAGCCTCGCCTCCGCCTTGTGCCATTACCGCTCTTCATCCTGGACTGTCCTGGTCTGGCGTGTTCAGGCGGCTCCTACGGTTCTGACCGATCGGTCGCGAACGTCGCAGGGAGCTCACGCGGGGCTGTCGCGACAGGGCAGGCCATCGTCCAGGTGACGATGCGTGTTCTACCGGGTACTTGAGGTTCGTTCCGCGACGTTGTCGGATCGCCGATCAGTCCTGGCGTCGCGCGATGGTGACCGTCCGTGGGTGGACCGTGGATTTCCGCTTTCCGCCCACCGTCCTAGGCGATGGCGCGGAACGATGGGACAGCACCGATAAGCCCCCGCCTGGGACGGGCTGAGGGGTCCTGGAGGCCGGAGTGTCATCGAGGCCGGGCCGCTGGAGTGCCGGCGTTCCGGGGAGACGGGGCGCCGGGGAAACGGAGGGATGAGCTTGCGTGAGGCGCGTGGTGAGGACAAGGCCGTGGTGGAACGGCCGGCGCGGCTGTCGAAGGCGGACGCCGATTCCGAGTTGGCTCGGCTACAGGTCGAACTGGTTCGGATGCAGGAGTGGATCGTTCATTCCGGCCTGCGGGTCGTTGTGGTCATGGAAGGCCGCGACACGGCAGGCAAGGGCGGCACGATCAAGCGGATCATCGAGCGGCTCAACGCACGGCACTACCGGGTCGTCGCCCTGACGACGCCGTCCGAGCGCGAACGCACACAGTGGTATTTCCAGCGGTATATCGCTCATCTCCCGGCGGCCGGCGAGGTCGTGTTCTTCGACCGGAGCTGGTACAACCGTGCCGGGGTCGAGCGCGTGATGGGCTTCTGTACCGACGCCGAGTACGACGAGTTCATGCGCACCTGCCCGCAGCTCGAACGGGCACTGGTCCGTTCGGGGATCATCCTGCTGAAGTACTGGCTCTCGGTCAGCGACGAGGAGCAGGAACGCCGCTTCCACGCCCGGATGAAGGACCCGGGCAAACGCTGGAAGCTGTCGGAGATGGACCTGCAGGCCCGCGCGCACTGGGTGGACTACGCCGAGGCGAAGGACGAGATGTTCGCCTATACCGACATCCGCGAGGCACCCTGGTTCGTCGTCGACGCGGACGACAAGCGCTCGGCCCGGCTGAACCTCATCTCGCACCTGCTTTCCCAGGTTCCCTACCAGGAGGTCCCGCGCCCACAGGTGACCCTGCCGCCTCGCCAGCAGCGCGCCTACAAACGCCCGCCGATCGACAGCCAGACCTGGGTCCCGCGCCGGTACGCGGTGGACTGATTGGGCACCACGTCCGCCGGCTGGCCGGCACCACGTCAGGGAGGGGGTCCGCGTGCGCAAGTACGTCATCATGGGCGTTCAGGGCAGCGGCAAGGGAACTCAGGCGCGGCTGCTCTCCGCCGACCTGGGCCTTGTCCACATCAACGTCGGCGACATCTTTCGCTGGAACGTGCAGAACCACACCAAGATCGGCGCCCAGGTGCGCCGGGCGGTCGACAGCGGGCACCTGGTCGAGGACGACCTGGTCGAGCGGGTCGTGCGGGAGCGGCTGGCCAACCATGACTGGAACTACGGCTTCGTCATCGACGGCTTCCCCCGCAATGCCCGGCAGGCCGAGTTCTTCCTGGAGAGCTACGACATCGACGGGGTGATCTACCTCGACCTCCCGGACGAGGAGGTCGTGCGCCGGGTGCTCGCCCGCCGGCTGTGCTCCCGATGCGGCCTGGACTACAACCTGATCGCCAGCCGGCCGAGGCAGGCGGGTGTGTGTGACGTGTGCGGCGGCGCGCTGGTCGGGCGGGCCGACGACAACCCTGAGGCGCTCGCCGTCCGGCTGCGCGAGTACCAGAGCAAGACCCGGCCGGTGCTGGAGATCTTCCAGCGCAAGGAATACGTGGCGGTGGTCGACGCCCGCCAGCCGGTGCCCGCGGTCCAGGCCGACATCCGCGCGCGGCTGCGCCTGCCGCCCGCCGGCGGCGGCTCGTCCGTCACCGCGGTAAAGCGCGCCGGCTGACGGCGCCGCGGGGGAGGCCGGCGCCGCCCCGCGATGCCAGGCGTGTGTGACGGGGCGCGCGTGGCCGGCGTGGGCTCCGCGACTGGTCGGCGGCAACGGGTTGGTGCGGGCGACGGCCCGCCCGCATCGAGGCGCCGCCGCCGGGCGTGACGCCGGGCGGCGCCGGTTACGCACTGTGGCGCGCGCTGTCGTCGGTGGGCGGTGAGACGGTGGGCGTGACGACCGGCTGCTCGCGGCCGGCCCCAACGCCACGCTGCCTCCATAGCGGCGTATGTGTAAACCTGAGCAGCTATTTCCTATCGAGGATGCCCAGGCGTTTCCAGGGATATTTATCCCTTAGTGGCGCGATTGAGGGCACGTAGGGTTATCGGACCTATACCTTAAAGTTTGCCCAGGGTGCCCGACCGTGTGCATGGATGGGGCAATGCGGGGGTACGTTGCCTGGCGTGACCGTGTCGAACAACGCTGTGGTCAGCACCGCGCTCGGCTACGTGGAGGCGAACCCCTCGGAGCTGGACACGGTCCGTGACCTCGTCATCCTGTCCCTGCTCGGCCCGCCGATCACCTTGCGTAGCACTCTCCCGGCGCACCTCGCGTGTCGGGCGGTCGTGATGACGTCCGACCAGCACGTTCTGACAGTCCGCGGCGCGAGTCGGCCGGGATGGCAGCTCCCGGGCGGGCACGTCGCCGAAGAGGACTGTTCGCTCCTCGGCTCGGTGCTGCGCCAACTGCGTGAGCTCACCGGCATCGACCCGAACGTGCTGCGCCCGGAGTCGGCGCTGCCCTGCGACCTCGACGCGGTACCCGTCGATCCGGTGCTCGAGCTCGACGAGCTCGAGCACGTCCACTATGACTTCCGCTACCTGCTTCACCTGCCCTCTCGGGATCTCGGGGCCGACGTGGCGGCGGATGTCCGGTGGGTTCCCGTGGACGAGGTTCCTGGAAGACTGGGGACGAAGCTCCGGCGCAGCTCCCGGACACCGGCCGCTCTGCGGTAGTCGCGCAGCTCCTGGCCGGAGCCGCTGGCGCTCGCCCGGCCGAGGCGGGAGGTTCAACGCATGGCGCAGGATGACGGCGGCGCCGTCGTCGGGGCCGTGGCCGCGAGCGGCGGCGAGGGCGGCGGTGGCCGCACCGCGAACGGGTCGCAGTCCTTCGAGCTGGTCGTCGAGTCCTCGGCGCAGACGGGCGCCGTCTTCGCGCTGCTCGCCGACGGCGCGAGCTGGTCGTCCTGGGCCGGTCCGCTCGTCCCGCGCTCCCGCTGGTACCGGACGGGCACGCCCGCGCCGGGTGGCGTCGGAGCGGTCCGGGAGCTGGGCATGCGGCCGGTCCTGTCGCGCGAGGAGATCGTCGAGTACGTGCCGCCCCGCCGCCTCGTCTACACGATCGTGTCCGGCATTCCGGTCCACGGCTACAAGGGGATCGTGGAGCTCGACCCGCTGCCCGGCGGCGGCACCCGCATCAGCTGGCGGGCGACCTTCGTGCCGGCCTGCCGCGGCACGGGTCCCCTGCTGAGGCTCTTTGCCCTCACCGCGGTCGGCTCGTTGGCGCGCCACCTCGCCAAGGCTGCGGCCGCCGGCCGCACCCCCGACGTGTCGGCGGCCACGCCCGCCCCGGGGACGACCCAGAACCGCTGACCGCCGTCAACCGTCCGGCGCCGGAGCATCGGGTGGCAACAGATCGGCCGGAATCTGCTTTCGCCGCGCCAGGCGTGACGGAAATGAGCCGGTCCAGCGCTTCCCGCCGTAATTTCCGCATATTGACAAAATATCGCCACGGAGCGTGAGTAATAGTTTCGAGAACTTTTACGGCGAGCAAATATCATTAGTAGGGCGCCGTACGTAGACATGCGGTCATGGCGCTTTTTCATGGTCGTTCCGTTCTTTCGTGCCGCCCGGGTGGCGCAGCGCGGCTCCAGGTGCGTCTAGCTGGTTTGATCAGTGCTGGGATCATCGCCATCGCGCTGGTCGCGGCCGGTCCGGTGGCCAACGCGGCCTCGGCGGCGACGACGTCGTCGTTCACCTCCGCGCTGGCCGCGAAGTGGCGTTCCTACCTCGCGACCAGGCCGGGTTCCGTCAGCGTCGCCCTCTTTGACCGGCGCAGCGGCCGGACCGTCTACGTCACCAAATCACCCCGTACTGGCTGGGAGACGGCGAGCACGGTAAAGCTGGACATTCTGACCGACCTGCTCTCGAAAACTGGGCAGAACGGAAAACTCACGGCCGCGCAGCTGAAGCTGGCGAAGCCGATGATCTCGGTCAGCGACAACGTGGCGGCCAGCTCCCTGTGGAACCAGGCCGGCGGGCGGAGCGGGATGAACGCGTTCTTCCGCAGGCTCGGGATGACCTCGACGGCGGCCGGGGCCGGCGGCAAGTGGGGCCTGACGAAAACCACCGCCCTGGACCAGCTCAAGGTCCTGCGCGCGGTCTCCTACCCGGGCGCGGTCCTGTCCTCGAACGCGCGGGCCACGGCCACCGGCCTGCTGGACACGGTCATCCCGGCGCAGCGCTGGGGCCTGACCGCGGGCGTGCCGACAGGTGTCCGGCTCCAGCTCAAGAACGGCTGGCTGCCCTATGACGGCGGCTGGGTGGTCAACAGCCTTGCCCACGTGCACGGGGCCGGCAAGGACTATGTCATGGCCGTCTACACGCGCAACAGTGCGACCGAGCAGACGGGCATCAACACCATCTCTGGCCTGTCTCGCCTCGCCTGGTCGACAGTGCCGGCGGCCTGACGCGATCTCGGCGGTGCCTCCGCGCGCGGAGGCACCGCCGACCGTCGGAGGCCGCGAAGAGTTGAGGCATTTGTAACTATTCGAAACATCGCGCGTAGCCGGAGATGCATACAAATTCGGTCATGGTTTCCGGCCGGTCGGCTCGCCGTCGCCGCGCGCGGGCGCGTTCTCGCTCGCGGCTGGCTGGCCTGACGGCCGCCGTGGGGGTCGCCGCGCTCGCGGCCGTCGGCGTCCCGCCCTTCACCACGGCCGCGACCGCGGCGGCGCTCGACGACGCCGCGCCGCCCACCGCCGCCGTCGTCGAGCGGGCCGCGCCGACGAGGTCGACGGACGCCCCCGACGACTCGGTGCTCGCGGGGATTTTCGGCATCGACTTCGCGGTCGCGACACCGGGCGGCGCCACATCGGGCAGTGCGACATCGGCCGGCGCGACGCCCCCGGCTCCGACCGCCGTGCCGGCCGTACTGACCGCGCCGACGGGGCCGACCGGGCCGACCGGGCCGACATCCGCGTCAGCATCCCCGGCGGCGACCTGGGAGCTGGCGCCGGCCGGGTCGGCGCCGCCGACGACCGCGAGCGGCCCGCCGGCCGCGGCTGAACCGGACCCGTCGTTCGCGCCTGTCCTCGCGGCGGAGTTCCGCTCCTACCTGGCCACGCGCCCCGGGGCCGTCAGCGTCGCCCTGTACGACCGGGCCACCGGACTGACCGTGGACGTCACGAACTCCGCCCGGAACGGCTGGGAGACCGCCAGCACGGTCAAGCTCGACATCCTGACGGCGCTACTCACGAAGACCGGCGAGAGCGGCCAGCTCACGGCCGGGCAGCTGCGGCTAGCCAGGCCGATGATCTCCATCAGCGACAACGGGTCGGCGAGCGCGCTATGGCGTGCGGCCGGCGCGCAGAGTGGGATGAACGCGTTCTTCCGCGGGCTAGGAATGACCGCGACCACGGCCGGCCGGAGCGGGGCCTGGGGGCTGACCAAGACGACCGCCTACGACCAGCTTCGCGTGCTGCGGGCCGTCTCCTATCCGGATTCGGGCTTGTCCCCGAACGCCATGGCGACCGCCACCGGCCTGCTGGACACGGTCATCCCGTCGCAGCGCTGGGGCCTGACCGCCGGCGTGCCGGCCGGCGTGTCGGTAGAGATCAAGAATGGCTGGCTGCCCTACGGCGGCGGCTGGGTGATCAACAGCCTCGCCCACGTGCACGGCGCCGGCAAGGACTACATCATGGCCGCCTACACCCGCGACAGCCGAACCATGGCCATCGGCGTCGAGACCATCTCGGGCCTGTCCCGCCTGGCCTGGCAGTACGTTCCCGTCGCCCCGGACCCGAACGCGCCGCCGGCATCCTGACCGCGCCACGCGTCGGGACAAAGGGAGGGACCGGCCGCTCGCGCCTCCGCCCGACAGCGACAACGGCCGCGATGGCGGCCGCGACAACGGCCGCGATGGCGGCCGCGATGGCGGCCGCGAGCGGCGCGCCGGCTCGGTTTCCGGCGATCGGGCCTCAGCCGCTGAAGCGGGCGACGGCGCGCATCTTGTTCATGGCGTCCAGCGCGGCGACCTTGTAGGACTCGGACAGCGTCGGGTAGTTGAAGACGCTGTCGACGAGATAGTCGATGGTGCCGCCGCAGCCCATCAGAGTCTGGCCGATGTGCACGATCTCGGTGGCACCGGTGCCGAAGACGTGGACGCCGAGCAGCTTGTGGTCGTCCGGGCTGACCAGCAGTTTGAGCATGCCGTAGGAGTCGCCGACGATCTGGCCGCGGGCGAGCTCGCGGTAGCGGGCGATGCCGACCTCGAACGGGATCGAGCTTTCCGTCAGCTCGTCCTCGGTCTTCCCCACGTAGGAGATCTCCGGGATCGTGTAGATACCGATTGGCATCAGGTCGGCACGTAGCGTGTGCACCTCCTCGCCGCAGGCCGAGTAGGCGGCGAGCCTGCCCTGCTCCATCGACGTCGCCGCGAGCGCGGGGAAACCGATGACGTCACCGACGGCGTAGATGTGATCGGCCTCGGTGCGGAAGTCGCTGCCGACCTTGATGCGGCCGCGGCCGTCGGCGGCGAGCCCCGCCGCTTCGAGCCCGAGCGCGTCGGTAAGGCCCTGCCTGCCGGCGGAGTACATCACCGTGTCGGCCGGGATCTTCTTGCCGCTTTCCAGCAGGGTGAGCGTGCCGCCGTTGTGCCGCTCGACGGAGACCACGGCCTCGCGGAACCGGAACGTCACAGCCAGGTCACGCAGGTGGTATTTCAGGGCCTCGACGATCTCAAGGTCGCAGAAGTCGAGCATCCGCTCGCGGCGCTCGACGACGGTGACCTTCGTCCCGAGCGCGGCGAACATCGAGGCGTACTCGATACCGATGACGCCCGCGCCGACGACGACCATCGAGCCGGGAATGCGGTCAAGGTTGAGGATCTGGTCGCTGTCGACGACGGTGCGGCCGTCGAAGGCCACCGAGTCCGGCCGCGCCGGCCGAGTGCCGGTGGCGATGATGATCTTCTCTGCCGAGACCCGGCGCACCTCGAGACCGTCCGGCCCGGTCACGGAAAGCGTGTGCGGGTCGAGGAACTTCGCCATCCCGGTCACGACCGTCACGTGGTTGCGGGAGAGCTGGCTGCGGATGACGTCGATCTCGCGGCTGATCACATGCTGCGTGCGGGCCGACAGGTCGCCGACGGTGATGTCGTCCTTGACCCGGTAACTCTGGCCGTACATCTCGCGCTGCGAAAGGCCGGTGAGGTAGAGGACCGCCTCGCGCAGTGTCTTCGAGGGGATCGTGCCCGTGTTGATGCAGACGCCGCCGATCATGTCGCGCTTGTCGACGATCGCCACGCGCCGGCCGAGCTTCGCGGCGGCGATCGCCGCCTTCTGGCCGCCCGGCCCCGACCCGATGACCAGGACGTCATAGTCGAACATTCGGGCTCCCCCTCAGCGACCCCGCCCCGGGCCCGTGTCAGCCGGCCCCGTGTGCGCGCGTGCCGAGAGTATCCAGACTGAACGGGAAAAACGGCCACACTGCCGGGGTTGTTACCCGCATTTTTCCGCCGCGGTTCCATCGGCGACACCAACGGCGGGCAGCGGCCAAGCCGCGGCGGGCGGGGAACGGCTAAGGCCGTTCCCCGCCCGGCGGACAAGTCCCTCCACCGGTCCTTGAAAGCCAGGACCGGTCGGGAGGGCTACGGGTGGGTCATGGAGAGGACGTCGAGGGCGGCGTCGAGCTGTTCCAGAGTGAGCTTGCCGGCGTCGACGTAGCCGCGCTCCAGCACGACCTCGCGGATCGTCTTCTCCTCGGCGAGCGACAGCTTGGCGACCTTCGCCGCCTCCTCGTAGCCGATGTACTTGTTCAACGGCGTGACGATCGACGGCGACGACTCGGCATACCGGCGGCAACGCTCGACGTTCGCCTCGACGCCGTCGATGCAGCGGTCGGCGAACAGCTGGCTGATCGTCGACAGGATGTGAATTGACTCCAGCAGATTGCGGGCGATCACCGGCAGCATCACGTTCAGCTCGAAGTTGCCGGCCGAGCCGCCGAACGCCACAGCCGCGTCGTTGCCGACGACCTGGGCGACCACCTGGCAGACCGCCTCGGGAATGACCGGGTTGACCTTGCCGGGCATGATCGACGAGCCGGGCTGCAGGTCGGGCAGGTGGATCTCGCCGAGGCCCGCGCGCGGGCCGGAGGACGCCCAGCGCAGGTCGTTGGAGATCTTGTAGAGCGACAACGCGATGACCCGCAGCACACCGGACGCCTCGACCAGGCCGTCCCGGGAGGCCTGCGCCTCGAAGTGGTTGCGCGCCTCGGTCAGCGGCAGTCCGGTGCTCGCCGCGAGCTCGGAGATGACGGTCGCGGAGAAACCGGGCGGGGTGTTGATCCCGGTGCCCACGGCGGTGCCGCCCAGCGGCAGCTCGCCAATCCTCGGCAGCGCCGCGTTCAGCCGCTCGATGCCGAGGCGCACCGCCGCGGCGTAGCCGCCGAACTCCTGGCCCAGGGTGACCGGGGTCGCGTCCATCAGATGCGTACGCCCGGACTTGACCACATCGGCGAACTGCTCGCTCTTACGCGACAGCGACGCCGCCAGGTGCTCCAGTGCCGGGATCAGCTCGGCGACGATTCCCTGGGTCGCGGCGACGTGGATCGACGACGGGAACACGTCGTTCGACGACTGCGAGCAGTTCACATGGTCGTTCGGGTGCACCGGCCGACCGAGCCGCTCGGTGGCGAGCGTCGCGATGACCTCGTTGGTGTTCATGTTCGACGAGGTGCCGCTACCGGTCTGGAACACGTCCAGGGGGAAGTGGTCGTCCCAGTCGCCACGGGCGACCTCGGTGGCCGCCGAGACGATCGCCTCGGCGATCTCGCCGTCCAGCACTCCGAGCTTGGCGTTGACCGTCGCGGCCGCCGCCTTGATCCGAGCGAGGGCCGCGATGTGCGCCCGCGAGATGCGCTGCCCGGACACTGGGAAGTTCTCGACCGCGCGCTGGGTCTGTGCGCGCCATTTCGCGTCGGCCGGGACCCGAACGTCCCCCATGCTGTCGTGCTCGATCCGGTACTCCTGCTCGGTCATGCCGCTCGGTGCTCCTCGTCCTCAGCCGGTCGCCGCCGTTCGACCGCCACGATGCGCGGGTAGGCGACGCGGGTACTTCCCGCAGGCTAACGAGTCTGGCCCGGGCAGGGTCAGGAGATGTGGCCGCGATCGTCGCCAGCGCCAGACACCCGGCACCAAAAACACACAGGGCCGCCAGGCCATCGCGCGGCGGCGACAGACCAGCGGCCCTGTGTACGAGTCGTTGCGGGCGGACGTCGCGCTGCTCAGCCGGCGGCGCGCTCCTTGGAGCGGATGTCGCGGCGCAGCTCCGGCGGCAGGGCGAACAGGAGGTGCTCCTCCATCGCGGTGACCTCGTCCACGTCGTTGAAGCCCCGCTCGGCGAGCCAGGTCATCAGCTCGGTGACGAGCTCCTCCGGCACTGAGGCGCCGCTGGTGACGCCGACGGTCTCCACACCGTCGAGCCACTGCTCCTGTACCTGCTCGCTGTTGTCGACGAGGTACGCGGCCGGCGCGCCGGCGTCGAGCGCGACCTCGACCAGGCGGACCGAGTTCGACGAGTTCGGCGAGCCGACGACCAGGATCAGGTCGACCGCCTGAGAGATCTCCTTGACCGCCACCTGGCGGTTCTGGGTCGCGTAGCAGATGTCCGAGTTCGGTGGCCCCGTCAGGTGCGGGAACCGCTCGCGCAGCGCCTCCACCGTCTCCATGGTCTCGTCGACCGAGAGCGTCGTCTGGGAGAGGTAGGCGACCCGCTTGGGGTCACGCACCGCCACCCCAGCGGCGTCCTCCGGGCCGTCGACCAGGTGGATCCGGTCCGGCGCCTGCCCTGTGGTGCCGACGACCTCCTCGTGGCCCTCGTGGCCGATGAGCAGGATGTCGTAGTCCTCACGGGCAAACCGGCGCGCCTCGTGATGCACCTTGGTCACCAGCGGACATGTGGCGTCGATGGTGCGCAGCTTCCGCTCCGTCGCCTCCTCGTGCACGGTGGGTGCTACCCCGTGCGCGGAGAACACGACGGTAGCGCCGTGCGGCACCTCTTCCGTCTCCTCAACGAAGATCGCACCCTTCGCCTCCAACGTCTTGACAACGTGAGCGTTGTGCACGATCTGCTTACGCACGTATACCGGAACGCCGTACAGCTCCAGTGCCTTCTCCACGGTCTGAACCGCTCGATCGACACCGGCGCAGTAGCCGCGCGGCTTGGCCAGCAGGACCCGCCCCATGTCCCGGCAGTCTACGCGGCGCGGGCCCGGCGGGAAGACCGGCCGTAGGTGCGTCACGCGTTGCCGGCATCCGTCCTACTCAGTGCTTCCGCCTGTCGTGCCTGGTCAGCGGCCTGGGCGGACAAGAGTTCCGGACGGGGGTGTCGGCCGGTCGACGGCGCGTCGTGCCACGGCGGGCCGGCAGTGTGATGAGCAAGGCATACCTGGGAACATGCCGTCACCAGGTCGAAAACCGTGCCGAGGCCACGCGCCCGGGGGCCCAGGGCCGGGACCTGCCCGTCGGTATGTCCTACCGTGCGGGCGTGGCGTTGACATCGAGTCCCGAACAGCCGCTGCCGGTGCGGACGGTGTCCCGCGCGCTCGGCGACTGGATCAGCCGGCTCGGGCGCGTCTGGGTCGAGGGGCAGGTGACCCAGATCTCCCGCCGGCCCGGGATGAACACGGTGTTCCTGACCCTGCGCGACCCGGTCGCGGACGTCTCGCTGCAGGTCACCTGCGCGCGAGCGGTGTGCGACGCCGTGGGGCCGGCGCTGGTCGACGGCGCGCGGGTGGTGGTGTGGGGCAGGCCGTCGTTCTACGCCGGGCGGGGCACCCTGTCGCTGGACGTCTTCGAGATCAGGCCGGTCGGCGTGGGCGCGCTGCTCGCCCGGCTGGAGGCGCTGCGCCAGCTGCTCGCCTCCGAGGGGCTGTTCGCCGCGTCCCGCAAGCGCCGGCTCCCGTTCCTGCCGACGGCGGTCGGGCTGATCACCGGCCGGGCGAGCGCCGCCGAGCGCGACGTCGTGGAGAACGCCCGGCGCCGCTGGCCCGCGGTGCGGATCGTCACCCGCGAGGTCGCCGTGCAGGGGGCGCTCGCCGCCGGTCAGGTCATCGACGCCCTGCGCGAGCTCGACGCCGACCGGGAGGTGGAGGTCATCGTGATCGCCCGGGGCGGTGGCTCGCTGGAGGACCTGCTGCCGTTCTCCGACGAGGCGCTGCTGCGCGCGGTCGCCGCGGCGCGCACTCCCGTGGTGTCCGCGATCGGGCACGAGCAGGACAGCCCGCTGCTCGACTACGTCGCCGACGTGCGCGCCTCCACCCCGACGGATGCCGCCAAGCGGGTGGTGCCCGACGTCGCGGAGCAGGCGGCGATCGTCGCGCAGCTGCGCGCCCGCGCCCGCAGGGTGGTCGACCAGCGAGTCGAGCGGGAACGCCGCGCGCTCGCCGACCTGCGCGGCCGGCCGGTGCTCGCCGCGCCGCACCGGGAGCTGGACCGGCGGGCGGAGGCCGTGGACGCGCTCGCCCGGCGGGCGCGCCGCTGCGTGACGCACGCCGTCGACGTCGCGGGCCGCGATCTCACCCACGCCACCGCCCGCCTGCGTGCCCTCTCCCCGGCGGCGACCCTCGATCGCGGCTACGCGCTCGTGCAGGACGCGGCGGGCGGCGCCATCGTCCGGGACCCGGCGGCGCTCACCGCGGACCAGGCACTGCGGATCCGGGTCGCGGGGGGCTCGTTCGGAGCGGTCGTCACCGGCCTCGCCGCCGGCGGCGAGGCGGCCCCGGCCTCCTCGGCGCGGGGGGCGGCGGTGCCAGGCCCCGCGCCGACGCCGCCCCCTCCACGAGGCCTGGACCCGGCGCCGGACCCCGTTCCCTGACCCGGCCAGCCAGCCGGGTCAGCCGGCAGCCGACCACCCGGCGCGTGGCGGCCGGCACCCGCCGATTCACATCCAGGAACGCAGACTGAGGAGCCCCGCTTGACCGAGCCGAACACAGAGCAGGCCGCCGTGCGGCCTGGCGGGCCCGCCGGCGGCGGGCCCACGTTCGAGGACTCCCGCGCGGAGCTGGAGGACGTCGTACGCAGGCTGGAGGCGGGCGGGGTCACCCTCGAGGAGTCGCTGGCCCTCTGGGAACGTGGCGAGGAACTGGCCAGAACCTGCCAGGCCCTCCTCGAGGGCGCCCGGGCCCGCATCGCCGCCGCCGAGCCCGCGCCCGGCCCGGGCCGCTCGCCACTCTGACGGCGGGTGGCCTTCCGCGGGCCGGCGGGCGCGGTCCCGGGGCGGTCAGGAGGAGGCCGTCGAGACCAGGCGCACCGAGGCGGCGAGCGCATCGAGGTCCGCGGGGCTCGCGCCGCCGGAGCCGTCACCGTCGTCGACGATCACGATGGAGCCGCCGGCCGTGCGCGTGAGTGCCAGATGGCCGTCGTCGTCGCGGCGTTCGTCCCAGGTCTCGCCCGCGATCGCGCGATGCCCGGTTACCGGGCGGTTGCCGAGCAGGCGCTGCACGGCGTCCGGCGCGTTGCTCACCTCGTAACGAGCGAACGTCCGGTGGCCCTTGCGGTCGACCACGTAGCCGATGGTCAGCACCGCGAGGTCGGTGTCGGCGCCCTGAACCGCGCCGGGGGCCTGGACCCGCAGGGACGTGGGCTTCCACAGGTCCTGGGCCAGGCCGGACGGCGCGAGCACCTGGTAAGGGGCCTGCCGGGCGAACGAGGTGACCGACACGGCGGCGTTGTCGACGACCTTGACCGCCTGCTCGTCGTCGCCGCGTGGGAGAACGAAGAAGACGAAGGCGAAGACGCCCGCCATGACGACGGCGAGCGAGAGCGTCATGTCCCGAATGGTCTCCTGACCACGCTTACGTGCCACGCCCCCATGATGCTGGTCGGCCTGGCGGTCAACGACCGGGGGAGCGTGGCGCCCGACACTCACCGGCCGGCGCAACCTTCCGGGCAAGCAAGGCGTCGGACGTGACGCGTGGGCGGCCGCCGTGCGGAGGGGGCATGACGGCCGCCCGCGCCCGTTTTCGCGCGCCGCGCCCGCCCGCCGCCGCGCCTCGTGGCGGGACCGGACGGCGGTCACAACCGCGGGCGGCGACGGAGCCCGCGAACTAGTCTTCTGCTGTGGCACATGACAGCAGCGCAGTCCCCGAACCGCTTGCCGTGCAAGGCCAGGCACCCGACCGCAACCTGGCGCTAGAACTGGTCCGGGTGACCGAGGCCGCCGCGCTCGCCGCCGCCCGCTGGGTGGGCCGCGGCGACAAGAACGGGGCCGACGGCGCCGCCGTCGACGCGATGCGCCGGCTGGTCGGCACCGTCTCCATGCGTGGCGTGGTCGTCATCGGGGAGGGCGAGAAGGACGAGGCCCCGATGCTGTTCAACGGCGAGGAGGTCGGCTCGGGCGAGGGCCCCGAGTGCGACGTCGCCGTCGACCCGGTGGACGGCACGACGCTGACGGCCAAGGGCATGAACAACGCCGTCTCGGTGATGGCCGTCAGCGAGCGCGGCACGATGTACGACGCGAGCGTCTGCTTCTACATGGACAAGCTCGTGACAGGCCCGGAGGCCGCCGCGGTCGTCGACATCGACGCCTCCGTGGAGGACAACGTCCGTGCGGTGGCAAAGGCCAAGGGCATCCTCCCGCGCGACGTCACCGTCGTCGTGCTCGACCGGCCGCGGCACGCCACGCTGGTGGACGAGATCCGGGCGACGGGCGCGCGCGTCAAGCTGATCTCGGACGGCGACGTCGCCGGCGCCGTGATGGCCGCCTCCGCGGACACCGGTGTCGATCTGTTGCTCGGGGTCGGGGGCACCCCGGAGGGGATCATCACTGCCTGCGCGGTGACCTGCCTCGGCGGCGTGATCCAGGGCCGTCTCTGGCCTCGCGACGACGACGAGCGACGCAAGGTCGAGGACGCGGGCCACGACACCACCCGGGTGCTGACCACGGGCGACCTGGTGAACAGCGACAACGTCTTCTTCGTCGCCACCGGCATCACCGACGGCGAGCTGCTCGCCGGGGTGCGCTACCGGCCGGGCGGCGCGAGCACGTCGTCGCTGGTCATGCGTTCGCGCAGCGGCACCATCCGCCGCGTGGACAGCCAGCACCAGCTCACCAAGCTTCAGGCCTATTCAACGGTCCCGTTCTAACCCGCGCGGATCGCTCGCGGGTCGGCCACCTGGCTGGCTCAGATCTGCGCTACGGCCGGCCGTCGCGGCGGGTTCGGCTGGCCGCCATCGCGCGGGCGCGCTCGCGGCGTGCCACCGCCGCCCGGCGGGCGCGGACCAGCGCGATGATGATCACCAACAGCTCGGCGGTCAGGAGGCTCGGCGCTCGCAGGATCAGTTCGGAACCGATGTCGATGGCCTTCGTCTTGAGCCCGCCGTCGCTGCCGGTCGCCGGATGCAGGAAACCGACCCCGGCGGTGATCGCCGCATAGACCAGCGGCGGCATGATGGCGACTCCCACCAGGTCGTCCACATGCGTGCGCAACGTGCTCGCGGCGCAGGCCGAGACGAACAGCACGCCGAAGATCCAGCCGAGATGCCCGAAGACGGCCACGTCGGCGGCCGCGCCGACCGCGCCGATGATCAGTACGACCAGTGACGCGCCGAAGGCGGTGAGCCCCCGACGGTTGTCGCTGATCACCGTCGTCGGCTGCAGGGTCGGGCGACGCCGTCCGATGGGGGGACGGTCGGCCGGTCCGCGTGGCCGGTCGGGGCGACCGCGGGGGCCGGCGGGTTGCCGGTCGGGCAGACTCACGTGGGCAAGGTACCGCCCCAGGTTTAAGAATGCGTCAGCACGATAGTTCGCGGCTGTACCAGCCACCGGCCTTTTCAACTCTCCGTGGGGGCTCCGGTACTCGGCGAAGCCGCCTGGGCGGCTGCCGCGCCGGCGGTGTCCGCCGGCGTCGCGAAGGGCGCCGACGACACCAGCTCCAGCCCCTCGAGGTCCAGCTCTTCTAGCGGTTCTGGCCCACCGGGCTCGGCCACGAGCTCGGCGGCCGTCAGCGGGCGGACGCCCACCTCCACGGGCTTGGGGCTGGCCAGCTCCTCCTCGACGACCTCCAGCCCGGCCAGTCGGCGAGCCGACACCAGCACCCGGCCCTCCAGCGACCCGACGGCCGCGTTGTAGTCCTTCACTGCCCGCCCCAGCGACGCGCCGAGCCTGTCGACGTGCTCACCCAGAGTGCCGAGCCGGGCGTACAGCTCGCGGCCGAGTTCGTAGACCTCCTTGGCCCGCGTGGTCAGCGCGTCCTGCGTCCAGGCGTAGGCGACGGTGCGCAGCAGCGCGATGAGCGTCGTCGGCGTGGCGAGCACCACGCCCTTGCCGGCGGCGTACTCCAGCAGGCCAGGGTCGTGGTCGAGCGCGGGTGCCAGGAAGGCCTCGGCCGGGACGAACAGCACGACGAACTCCGGCGAGTCCATCCGGCGCCAGTAGGCCTTTGACGCCAGTTGGTCCACGTGCGTGCGCAGGTGCCTGGCGTGCGCGGCCAGCCGCTCGGCCCGCACCGCGTCCTCGGCCGCCTCGGCCGCCTCGAGGAACGCGGCCATGGGGACCTTGGAGTCGACCACGATGCTGCGCCCGCCGACCAGGTGAACGACCATGTCCGGCCGCTGGGTCGTCTCTCCCTCGTCACCGGTGACGGTGTGCTGCTCCGTGAAGTCGCAGCGGGCCAGCATGCCGGCGACCTCGGCGACGCGGCGCAGCTGCAGCTCACCCCAGGCGCCGCGTGCCTGCGGCTTGCGCAGCGCGGTCACCAGCTGCGCGGTCTGGGTGCGCAGCGCGTCGGAGGCCTCGCGGGTGGCCCGCACCTGCTCGACGAGCGTGGCGTAGGCGTCGGTGCGGGCGGTCTCCAGCTCGCGCAGCCGTTCCTCCATCCGCGCGAGCGTCTCGCGCAGCGGCGTCACCAGGTTCTCGACGGCGACGTGCCGCATGTCGAGGTCGCCACGTGCGCGGGTGCCGGCCTCGTCGAAGCGGGCGGCGGCCAGGTCCAGGAACTGTCGGCTGGCTCCCTCCAGCGCCCGCGAGGACAGCGCTTGGAACGTCTCGGCCAGGCGCCGCTGGCTCTGCTCGACGAGCGCGACCCGCTCGCCGGCCGACTTGCGCTCGTACTCCAGCGCGGTCCGCAGACCGGCGACGTCGGCGTTCGCTCGCTGCGCCCCGGCCTGCCTGCCCACGAGGTAGCCGCCCCCCGCGCCGAACACCAGGCAGACGAGCGCGAACAGCACCCCCGACGCGTCCATGCGCACAGCCAACCATCCAGGTCCGACAACCCCCAGGCAGGGCGTGACGTTGTTCTGGCGAGCCAGTCGTGCAGCCCGGCCACCGACAGTGACCGTGCATTGGCGCTGTGCCAACGCGACCACCTCGCCGACCTGGGCCCAGCCCGACCATCGCCATGGGCCTGTGCTCAGGACCACGTGAAGAGGGCGCGCAGCGCCCGACAGGATCGGGCGCGGAGCGTCCGATCCGTAAACTCAAGGCATGGGTCTGTCGATCGGCATCGTCGGGCTGCCCAACGTCGGGAAGTCGACGCTGTTCAACGCGTTGACCCGCAACGACGTGCTGGCCGCCAACTACCCCTTCGCGACGATCGAGCCGAACGTCGGGGTCGTCGGGGTGCCCGACCCCCGGCTCGCGCAGCTCGCCAAGCTGTACAGCAGCCAGCGGATCGTGCCGGCCACCGTCAGCTTTGTCGACATCGCCGGCCTGGTGCGCGGTGCCTCCGAAGGACAGGGCCTCGGCAACAAGTTCCTCGCCAACATCCGTGAGTCGGACGCCGTCTGCCAGGTGGTGCGGGTGTTCTCCGATCCGGACGTGGTGCACGTCGAAGGCCGGGTCGACCCGGCGGACGACATCGCCACCGTCAATACCGAGCTGATCCTCGCCGACCTGCAGACCATCGACAACCGGCTGCCCCGGCTCGCGAAGGAAGCCAAGCTCGACAAGACCAAGCAGGCGATGCTGGCCGCCGTGGAGGCGGCGAGGGCGGTCCTCGACGAGGGACGGCCCCTGTCGGCCGCGCCGTCGATCGACCTTGCCCTGCTGCGCGAGCTTTTCCTCCTCACCGCGAAGCCGTTCCTCTACGTCTTCAACGTCGACGAGGACGCCCTCGCTGACGAAGCCAGGCACAAGGAGCTCGCGAGCCTCGTCGCGCCCGCCGATGCCGTCGTGTTGTGCGCCAAGGTCGAGGCGGAGCTGCTGGAGCTGCCCGAGGACGACGCCGCCGAGCTGTTGGCATCGCTGGGGCAGAGCGAGAGCGGCCTGACGGCGCTGGCCAGGATCGGCTTCCACACCCTCGGCCTGCAGACCTACCTGACCGCCGGCCCCAAGGAGGCCCGCGCCTGGACGATCAGGAAGGGCGACACGGCTCCCGAGGCCGCGGGTGTCATCCACAGCGACTTCCAACGTGGCTTCATCAAGGCCGAGATCGTCTCCTTCGGCGACCTGATGGCCAGGGGCTCGATGGCCGCGGCCCGAGCGGCCGGCAAGGTCCGCATGGAGGGCAAGGACTACGTCATGGCCGATGGTGACGTCGTCGACTTCCGTTTCAACGTTTAGGGCGGCTCAGGCGGACGACGCGCGCGGTGGGGCCGGCGAGCCGGGTGAGTGCTGCGCGGACGCCCGGCGGGCTAGTGCCGAGATGACCGCCTCCAGCGGGCCCCGGCGGCCGGTCAGGCGCCAGAGCGACGCGAGGACCAGCATGGGGATCACCTGCTGGAGGTAGAGCCAGGCATAGCTGTCACCCCGCGGCAGCTCGGTGGAGAGCACCCACGCGTGCAGGGTGTACCAGGTCAGCGTCATCGAGCCCACCGCGGCCAGCGGCCAGATCACGACCGCCGCGGCGGCACCGAGCCGAGCGACGAGCAGGGCGGCGCCGAGCAGCGCCACGGCCGTGCCGGTGGTGTGCAGCAGATCGAGCGGCGCGGATGTGTGCGGGGTGTCGACGGCGAGCCACCACCAGGACTGCGTGGGCGTGCTGCCATACAGCCCGCCCTCGAGCAGGGACGGGACCTCGCTGGGCGCGATCGGGCCGACGCCCGGAAGCACCGAGCTCGTGGCCAGCAGTGCGTCGCGCCCGCCGAGCGGGCCGAGCAGCAGCCACGACAGCGCCGAGGCCGCCACCGCCACCGCCGCGCCCGTGCCGAGCAGCAGGCCGGCGACCCGCGTCCGGCGCAGGTCGAGCCGGCCGACGAACATGCCGGCGCAGAGGTATCCGATCCAGGCCAGCGCGGGGTAGTAGCCGCTCAGCAGGATCGTCAGAGCGAGCCGCCACGGCGAGACGACCAGATCGTCGAAGGACGGGTTGCTCATCAGCGGCTCGGGCAGATGCGGGCGGACCAGCTGGCTCAGTACCGGCTCGACGAGGAGCGCGCTCGCCGCGACCACGGCGAGCACCCATCGGGGAGCCCGCAGCAGTGGCAGCGCCAGCACGAAGAACACCGCGTAGTACGGCAGGATCACGGCGACCGGCGTGCTCGTCAGGCCGAGCGCCAGGCCGATGGCGCCGATGCACACCGCTCGGGCGAAGGTCGAGGTACGCGGGTGGGCGGCCCGGGCGGTCACCAGCGTGAGCGCCACGCCGGCGAGCACGGCGAACGCCGCGGCCGCCCTCCCGGCCGCGACCAGGTGCGCCGTGGTAAGCCGGCCCTGCGCGTCGAGCGGCGGTATGACGTGCGTCGCGACCATTCCCAGCAGCGCCGCGCCGCGGGCCGCGTCCACCCCGACGATCCGTCCTCGCGTCGGGCCCGGGGCCCCGTTCCCGGGCGCGTCTGGCGCCGGCCGTTCCACCACGGCACGACCTGGCCGTCGCGACAAGTCCGACATGCGAACACCTTCTCAGCCTGCCGTCCGCGATGACCACCGGACCGCTCCGATGAGATCGCGCGCGTGCCGACATCGGGGCCGCTGCCCCTGAACGACCGAGAACCGTCCGGTGCTGCCTGACCGCGACCGTCGCCGTGGTTGGGCCATTGGTCCGGTTGGGCGAGGGTCGCTACCCGTGGTGCCCCGGCGATCTGGGAAAGTCACCAGGTATGGAACCCGAGCTGGATGCCGGCTCCGCGCCGGGCACCGCGCCGAGTGGTGGGCTCCAGACGCGCCACGCCGGGGTCGGGCGGCCGCCGCGAGCCGACGCGCCGGTTCCGACAGCCCCAGTGACCAGCGCGGCCGCTGGTCCCGGGGACGTCCGTGCGGGCCGCGGGCGACTGGTGGTGGCGGTCGCGCTGCTGGACGGCCAGCGCCGGGTGCTGGCCGCGCGGCGGACGTCGCCGCCGGCCTACGCCGGGATGTGGGAGTTCCCCGGCGGCAAGGTCGAGCCGGGTGAGGACGAGCTGGAGGCGTTGGAACGCGAGTGCCGCGAGGAGCTCGACGTCCAGATCGAGGCTGGCCCGGTGCTCGGCCAGGTCGAGCTCGCGAGCCCCGGCTGGCGGCTGCGCGTGTGGTTCGGCCGGATCTGTTCCGGTACGCCGCGCGCGGTCGAGGGCGGCGAACTGCGCTGGCTGTCCGTCGCGGAGCTGGGGGACGTCAGCTGGCTGCCCGCCGATCTGCCGCTCGTCGATGCCCTGCGTCGGCGCCTTCTCGAACCGGAGCCGTTGGTCTTCCCCGCGGTCTGACCCGCTGTCCGACCTGCTGGGTGACCGGTCCGCGGGCACTAGCGGGTTCGCGCGGCGTCGCCATCGTCGCGCGCTCTGGCCCGCGCCGACCGGCCAGTCAGGCCGCGGTGACCGGCGTCGGCCGACCCGGCACGGTTCCTCTGTCCGCCTGTCGTCCCGCGCGCTCGTCCCCTTTCGGTTCCTCTCCGCGCGGGGCCGTGCGTCGTACTGTTGTTGAAATCTCGTCGGCGGGTGGGTGTCCAGGCTCTCGCGCGGCGTAATGCCCCCGCGCGAGTCCGTACGATGGAACGGACGCCCGCGGCCGGACTAGTTGGATCCGCCCGGGCTGTCGGCACGCCTGGCGGGCGCCGGACCGACGGACCATGACATGAGGGACCGTGGTTGCGCGCCACCGTCATCGGATCCGGGCGTTCCTCGTAACGATCATCTCGGGGTCGAGCACCCCCTGTCCGCCCCGGAGCCCACCACCGTGCTGACCAGCACCGAGCCCACCAGCGCCGAGTCCACCGGCGTCGTCCGCGGCCGCGCCGACCTTCGCAACATCGCGATCATCGCCCACGTCGACCATGGCAAGACCACCCTGGTCGACGCGATGCTGCGCCAGTCCGGCGCCTTCAGCGCGCATGCGAGCGAGGACCTCACCGACCGGGTCATGGACTCGATGGACCTGGAGCGCGAGAAGGGCATCACGATCCTCGCGAAGAACACCGCGGTCCGTTACGGCGACACCACGATCAACATCATCGACACCCCTGGCCACGCCGACTTCGGGGGCGAGGTCGAGCGGGGCCTGGCGATGGTGGACGGCGTGCTGCTGCTCGTGGACGCGAGCGAGGGCCCGCTGCCGCAGACCCGGTTCGTGCTGCGCAAGGCGCTCGCCGCCCGGCTGCCTGTGATCCTCGTCATCAACAAGGTCGACCGTTCCGACGCCCGGATCGCCGAGGTAGTCGACGAGACCTACGAACTGTTCCTCGACCTCGACGCCGACGAGGAGCAGATCGAGTTCCCGATCATCTACTGCAACGCCAAGGCCGGCCGGGCATCGACCACCCGTCCCGCCGACGGTGACAGCCCGGACTCCCCGGACCTCAAGCCGCTGTTCGACCTGCTACTGGAGACCATCCCGACGCCCACCTACATCGAGGGCGCGCCGTTGCAGGCGCTGGTCACGAACCTGGACGCCTCGCCCTACCTGGGCCGGCTCGCGCTGTGCCGGGTGCACAACGGGACGATCCACCGCGGCCAGCAGGTGATGCTCTGCCGCGCCGATGGGACCCAGGAGCGGGTCAAGGTCAGCGAGATGCTGATGACCCAGGCCCTTGAGCGCTCCCCGGCCGAGAAGGCGGGCCCGGGCGACATCATCGCCATCGCCGGCATCCCGGACATCACCATCGGTGAGACGCTGGCCGACCCCGAGGACCCGCGCCCGCTGCCGGTGATCACCGTCGACGAGCCGTCGATCAGCATGACCGTCGGCGTGAACACCTCGCCGCTTGCGGGCAAGTCCGGCAAGAAGCTCACCGCCCGCCTGGTCAAGGCGCGCCTCGACGCGGAGCTCGTGGGCAACGTGTCGATCAGGGTGCTGACGACGGAGCGCCCGGACACCTGGGAGGTGCAGGGCCGTGGCGAGCTGCAGCTCGCCGTCCTGGTCGAGCTGATGCGCCGGGAGGACTTCGAGCTCACCGTCGGCAAGCCGCAGGTCGTCATCCGGGAGGTCGACGGCAAGGTGCACGAGCCGGTCGAGCGGCTCACGATCGACGCGCCCGAGGAGTTCCTCGGCACCCTCACCCAGCTGCTCGCCGTGCGCAAGGGCCGCCTCGAGCAGATGATCAATCACGGCACCGGCTGGATCCGGTTGGAGTACCTGGTGCCCGCCCGGGGCCTGATCGGCTTCCGCACCGAGTTCCTCACCGAGACCCGGGGTACCGGCCTGCTGCACCACGTCTTCGAGGGCTACGAGCCCTGGTTCGGCGAGCTGCGCACCCGGGCGACCGGCTCGATGGTCGCCGACCGCTCCGGCCCGACGACCGCCTACGCCCTGTTCAACCTGCAGGAGCGCGGCACGATGTTCGTTCCCCCGATGACCGACGTCTACGAGGGCATGATCGTCGGTGAGAACTCCCGGGCGGACGACATGGACGTCAACCCGACCAAGGAGAAGAAGCTCACCAACATGCGCTCGTCGACCGGCGACGAGCTGGTCCGGCTGACCCCGAACCGACAGCTCACCCTGGAGCAGGCGCTGGAGTTCTGCCGCGAGGACGAGTGCGTCGAGGTCACCCCGGCGACTGTCAGGATCCGCAAGGTCGCCCTCGCAGCCGCCGACCGCGAGAAGCTCCGCTCCCGCCGCCGGGCGGCCGTCTAAGGCGCCGCTGGCGGGAAGGTCGCGAAGCGACCTTCCCGCGTGGGATGTCCCTAGGGCGTAGCGTCCGGCCGGTACGGTCGGGGTCGGACATCGACGCCGTCCGGCGCGCGAGGACGCCGCCGGACTCCATACCAAGGAGACGGGTGGTCCGTGAGCGCAGGAGCAAGCGAGCGGAGGTCTCGTCCGAGGAACGAGGACGAGGCCGAGCAGGGGCCCCGTTCGGCGCGAATGCGACGGATGGGGGGGCGATGAGTGCGGCGACGGAGCGAACCCGAAACACAGTGAGCGCGACGCCAGGTGAGACGGTGCTGGTGACGGGGGCGGCTGGGTTCATCGGGTCGCACACGTGCGTGGACCTGCTGACGGCCGGCTACCGGGTGATCGGGGTCGACAGCTTCGTCAACAGCTCGCCGCGGGCCCTGGACCGGATCCGAGAGGTAGCGGGCAGCGCGGCCGACAGGCTGGAGTTCGTCGAAGGGGATGTCCGCGACGTCGCCGCGCTCGGCAAGCTGTTCGCCACGACACCCGTCGCGGCGGTCGTCCACTTCGCCGCGCGCAAGGCGGTCGGCGAGTCGGTGACGATGCCGGTCGAGTACTACGACACGAACATCAACGCGACGCTGCGCCTCGTCGAGGTGATGCGCGAGCATGGCACTCGTCGGCTGGTCTTCTCCTCGTCCTGCTCGATCCACGGCGATGTCGACGTCCTCCCGATCCGGGAGGACGCTCCTGTCAGCCCCACGAACCCCTACTCGCGTACCAAGTGGATGTGCGAGCAGATCCTGGCCGATCTGTGCGCCGCCGAGCCGGACTGGCAGGTCATGGCGCTGCGCTACTTCAACCCGGTCGGTGCCCACCCGTCCGGGCTGCTCGGCGAGGACCCGCGCGGGATCCCGAACAACCTGATGCCCTACCTGCAGCAGGTCGCCGTCGGTCGGCGGGAGTACCTGTCGGTGTTCGGCGACGACTACCCGACCCCGGACGGCACCGGCGTGCGCGACTACATCCATGTCATGGACCTCGCCGAAGGCCACCGCGCGGCGCTTGAGCACATCGGCGACGCCGCGGGCTTCCGGGCCGTCAATCTCGGTACCGGCACCGGGACGTCGGTGCGGCAGCTGCTGGACGCGTTCAGCGTCGCCTGCGGACGGCCGCTGCCGTACCAGGTGGTCGCTCGACGCGCCGGCGACGTCGCCGAACTGGTCGCCGACCCGACGCACGCCATCGGCGTGCTCGGCTGGCGCGCCCGCCGCGGCCTCGACGAGATGTGCCGGGACGCCTGGGAGTTCCAGCGGCGCAACCCCGGCGGCTACGACGGGCCCGGCGCATGAGCGAGACGCCAGCGACCGGGCTGGCGGGAACGCCGCCGCGCCGGGTGCTGTTCGTCCACGCCCACCCGGACGACGAGGTGATCGGTACCGGGATCACGATCGCCGCGTACGCCGCGCGTCCCGACACCCATGTGACGTTGGTCACCTGCACCCTCGGTGAGCTCGGCGAGGTGCTCGCCCCCGAGCTGGTGAACCTGCGCAGCGACCTGGGCGACCAGCTGGGCGGCTACCGGATCGGCGAACTGGAGCGGGCCTGCGCCGCCCTGGGCCTGGCGGACCACCGGTTTCTCGGCGGCGCCGGCCGGTTCCGGGACAGCGGGATGATGGGCACCCCCGGCAACGACGACCCGCGCTGCCTCTGGCAGGCGGACCTCACCGAGGCGACGGTCGAGCTGGTAAGGGTCGTGCGGGAGGTGCGCCCGCAGGTGCTGGTCAGCTACGACGCCAACGGCGCCTATGGCCACCCCGACCACATCCGGGCGCATCAGATCACGGTCGCCGCGTTCACCGCCGCGGCCGACCCGGCCTTCGCCCCGGAGGCGGGGGCGCCGTGGGCGCCGTCGAAGCTGTACGAGACGGCGGTGCCGAAGTCGTTCGTGCAACGCGGCGTCGAGTACTTCGCCGAGGACGAGAACAGCCCGTTCCACGGGGCGACGAGCGCCGACGACATCCCGATGGGCGTGCCGGACGAGCAGATCACGACCCAGGTCGAGGCGCCGGAGTTCCTCTCGGCGAAGATCGCGGCGATGCGGGCGCATCGGACCCAGATCGCCGTCGACGGCTTCTTCTTCGCGCTGGCCGACGGCGTCGGCCGGGAGGCCTTCGGGATCGACCACTACGTCCTCACCCGGGGCACTCCGGGGCCTGCCAGCGGTGCCGCGGCCGCTGGCGACGTCGGCCACGAGGCCGATCTGTTCGCGGGCCTCGAGCCTTAGCCGCACCGTCGCCGCCGCCTCGCGCCCTGTCGCGCCCGGCGGCGGGACGACGCGCGCCCCGGCGCTACTGTCGACGTATGCCTCGTCCCAGCCCAGGTCCGCGCCAACCGACGCCTGGTGGGCCCGGCGCGGGCGGCGCGGGCGGTCTGGCCGACTCGGTGGCGGCGAGGGTGACGGGGCTCGGCAGCCTGTCGGTCGTCGAGCCGGCGGAGCCATCCCGGCTCTTCCTCGGCGGCGCCTACGCGTTCGGCCTGCTCGCGGGCGTCGTCCTGGGTGTCTACGGGGTGGCCGCCGTGCCGGCCGGCCCGCGGCTGGGTGACACGCTGCTCTCCCTCGGCCTGCTGCTCGTCGTCGTCGGCAACGTCGGCGTCCCGATGCTGGTGCGCTGGCTGACGGGGACCCGGCTCGGCGCGTGCATCATGCTGGTCGGCTGGGCGCCGGTCGTGCTCGCGCTCGGCTCGTCCCGCGCCGAGGGTGACCTGATGCTGCGCTCCTCGTCCACCGCCTACCTTTTTCTGGCCATCGGTGTGCTGGCACCCATCCTGGTGGCCGTCGTGCGCCCCAGCCGCCGCGGCCTGACCGCCTTCCCCCTCCCGCGCTAGTTGAGGCGGGCGCGGGCGGAGATGGCCGCGGAGCGGGCCGCCGCGGCGGCGGTGGGTTCGGCGACCTCGACCGCGTCGGCGAAGGTGACCAGGTCGGTCGCGCCGTTGAGGAAGTCACCGCGACGGATCAGCAGCTCGCCGCGTTCACGGCGCAGGCTCGCCGGGTGGTGGGGGAGCAGCAGGGACAGCTCGACCGCCCACAGCCGGGTCGCGGTGGCGTCGGAGCGGGCGGCCAGCACCCGGATGTTGCCGAGCACCCGGGCGAGCAGGTCCTCGAAGCTCATCGGCGCGAGCTGAGCGCGGCTGAACGGCACCCCGGCGGCCCGGACACGGGCCGCCGCGTCGTGGACGGTGATCCGCCGGCCGCCGGTGAACGGGTCGACGAGGACGTACTCCCGCGGGGTGCCGAGCGCGACCACCATGTGACCGGGCAGCCCGACCGGGTAGGCCGGCACGCCGAGCCGTGAGGCGACCTCCAGCCAGATGACCGAGAGCATGATCGGCAGGCCGTGCCGGCGGCGCAGCACCGCCGGCAGCAGAGAGGCCCGCAGGTCGTCGTAGTCGCTCTCGCGGCCGGCGAACCCGGCGCGCAGGCCGAGTGACTCGTGCAGCGCCTCGGCGGCGTCGATCGGGTCCTGCCCGGCCGGTAGCTCCTCGGCGGAGCCGCCGGGGGTGGCGCCGGCGGCCGTGGCGCGTGTGGTCTTGGCCACGAGCACCGGGCGCGCCTCGTCCGCGAGCCGGTCCAGTGCGCCGGGCACGTCGGCGGCCTCCGCGTCCGGCTCGGCCTCGGACGCGATCAGTTGACAGGCGAGCGCGAGATCGATCGGTGTCTGGCGCACGACATCGGCGAACTGGGCTCGGCTGCGGGCGCTCATGGGCGGGCCTCCACATCCTGGGCGTCCGGATCCTGTCGCCGACCCCGCTGTGCTCCCCTTATGGGGGGCGGGGGAATGACCTTGGCCGCGATGAGATCGTCCTCCGGAATGCTGATGATCTCGCCGTTTGCGTGCGCGATGGTCAAGACCCCGGCTGTCCATGCCTGGAGGGTTCCGATAACGTCCGTCAGCGGCACCGGCCCCGCGATGCGGCGCCGGATCACGACCCGCGCGCCGATGTCGGCCCGAGTGATGCGGACGACATACACGACCAGCGAACGCCCTTGCTGTCGACACGGAACGGTCGAGGTCGATACTAAGGAATCAGTCGCCCGTGAGCCGAGGAGGAACATCCGGTGACCTACGTCATCGCCGAGCCCTGTGTCGATGTCAAGGACAGGGCTTGCATCGAGGAGTGCCCGGTCGACTGCATCTACGAAGGCGGTCGGATGCTCTACATCCAGCCTGACGAGTGCGTCGACTGTGGTGCATGCGAGCCAGTCTGCCCGGTTGAGGCCATCTACTACGAAGACGATGTGCCCGAGCAGTGGAAGCCGTACACCGACATCAACGCGAACTTCTTCGAGGAACTGGGCTCGCCTGGCGGCGCGTCCAAGGTCGGAGCTCTGGACTACGACCCGCCTGTGGTGGCCGCGTTGGCGCCGCAGGGCGAGCACTGAGCGCAGGAGGCAACGAGCGGAGGTCACGTCTGAGCGAAGCGAGGACGGGGCCGGAGCTCGTTGCGGACGGAGCTCAGCCGTGGCATTGAGCGCAGGAGGCAACGAGCGGAGGTCACGTCTGAGCGAAGCGAGGACGGGGCCGGAGTTCGTTGCGGACGGAGCGAAGCAGTGGCACTGAGCGGCCCAGCGGGGACGCCGGGATCCTCCCGAATGCCACACCCCGCCGCGGTCTCCGGCCGGCGTGCCCGGTCGAAGGTGCGGCTGCCCGACTTCCCGTGGGATCTCCTTGCCCAGTACAAGGAGAAGGCCAGCCAGCACCCGTACGGGCTGGTTGACCTGTCCGTCGGGACGCCGGTCGACCCAGTGCCGGCGGTGGTCCAGCAGGCGCTGGCCGCGGCGGCGAACTCCCCGGGGTACCCACTGACGTGGGGCACCCCGGGGCTGCGCGACGCGGCGGCGGGCTGGCTGGCCCGGCGGCTCGGGGTGCTCGTCGACCCGTCGGCGGTGCTGCCGGTGATCGGGACCAAGGAGCTGGTCGCCCAGCTCCCAGGCCAGCTCGGCCTGGGGCCTGGGGACCGGGTCTGGGTGCCGACGCCGGCCTACCCGACGTACGAGGTCGGGGCGCTGCTCGCCCGCTGCGAGCCCGTATACGGGCCAGCGGACGGAGTGGCGCTGGTCTGGCTCAACTCCCCGTCCAACCCGACCGGCCGCTGCCTGGGCATCGACGAGATGCGTGCGGTCGTCGCCTGGGCGCGGGAGCGCGGCGCGATCGTCGCGAGCGACGAGTGCTACATCGAGCTGGGCTGGGAGTCCCGCGCTGTCTCGGTGCTGCACCCGGACGTCTGCGGCGGCTCGCACGAGGGCCTGCTGGCCGTGCACTCGTTGTCGAAGCGGTCGAACCTGGCCGGCTATCGCGCCGGGTTCGTCACCGGTGACCCGGTGCTGGTCCGCGAGCTGCTCGAGCTCCGCAAGCACGCGGGTCTCATGCTGCCGGACCCGGTCCAGGCGGCGATGACGGCGGCGCTCGCGGACGACATGCACGTGGCCGACCAGCGGGCCCGGTACGTCAACCGGCGTACCGTCCTCGGCGCGGCCCTGGCGGTCGCCGGGTTCACGATCGAGCACAGCGAGGCCGGGCTGTACCTGTGGGCGACCCGCGGGGAGGACGCCTGGGCTACGGTGGACGCCCTCGCCAGCGTCGGCGTGCTCGTCGCGCCCGGCACGTTCTACGGCGAGGCCGGCCGCCGGCATGTCCGGGTCGCGCTGACCGCGCCGGACGCCCAGGTCGCGACGGTGCCCGAGCGGATGGCCATGCTGCCGCCGCCACGGCCGTCCGGCCCGCCCACGGGGGGCCTGCGCACCGGCCCGCCGACGGGGGGCCTGCGTACTGGTGGGTACGCGTACCCGTCCGCCGGACACGCACCGCAGGCCGGCCAGCAGCAGCCGGGTCAGGCCAGGCCGGTGCCCGGTTACGGACAGGGCGCTCCCGCGCCCGGCCCGGCCCGGCCCGGATATGGCCAGCCTGGCCAGCAGCCGGGGTATGGCCAGCAGCCGGGACCGGTGCAGCCGGGACCGGGGGCGATGCCGACGATGCCGGGCTACACCCAGCGAGGGCACTCCGACCTGGGGCATTCCGACCTGGGGCGCCCCGACACGGGGCACTCGGCCGCCGGCCAGCGGGCCGACGGTCGTCAGGCGGGGAACCGGCAGGGCCCACCGGTGTTCGACAACATCGCCGGCCTCGCCGACACCTACGGGAACCCTCCGGCTCCCGACCCCGCCTGGCCGGCGGAGCCGCCCGACATCCGCTGAGGCCAGACGGTTCTCGGCCAGCAGCCGCGTGATCACCAGGTGATCGCGCGGCTGCTGGCTTTTCGGGTGGGTCCGAGTGGGCGTGGAGATCTGCCCGTCAGTGCTTCTGGGACGGGGGCCTCCGGAGGTGCGAAGGAGGAGCATTTTCGCACCTCCTTTGGCCCGTTAGTGCTTCTGGGACGGGGGCCTCCGGAGGTGCGAAGGAGGAGCATTTTCGCACCTCCTTTGGCCCTCTAGCCGTCCGGTCCCGTGGGGCTGGCGCCAGGACCGGCCAGCCGAGGTCCGTGGGCAGCTGCGCCCCTCGCACCTCCTCGGCCTGTTCCTCCGTCCAGGGCGGTTAGGGTCGGGCGGGTGAGCACCTCTGAATCCTTCGCCTCTCCGCTTGACCCCGTCGTCGACGAGCTCTGGGAGCGCCGGGCCGAGCTGAGCCCGGACGACTCCGACGCCCGCAAGGCCGTGGTCGCGGCCGTCGACGCCATCGACGCGGGCGAGGCCCGGGTCGCACAGGTCGCGGCGAGCGGCGCGGTCGTCGTCGACGAGCGGGCCAAGCGGGCCATCCTGCTGTCCTTCAAGGTCCTGCCGATGGTCGAGTCGGCGGCCGGTGCCTTCCAATACCACGACCGGGTGCCGCTCAAGACCCGGTTCGACGGTGTCCGCGTCGTCCCGGGCGCGATCGTCCGCTGGGGCGCTCACATCGCGCCCGGCGCCGTGCTCATGCCGAGCTACACCAACATTGGCGGCTACGTCGACTCCGGCACCCTCGTGGACACCTGGGCGACCGTCGGCTCGTGCGCGCAGGTCGGCCGCAACGTGCACCTCTCCGGTGGTGTCGGCCTCGGCGGCGTGCTCGAGCCGCCGAACGCCGTGCCGGTCGTCATCGAGGACGATGCCTTCGTCGGCAGCCGGTGCATGGTGGTCGACGGCGCCCGGGTCCGCCGTGGCGCGAAGCTCGGGGCCGGTTCGATCCTCACCGCGTCCACCCACGTGTTCGACGCCACGACCGGCGAGGAGTACCCGCGCGGCGAGATCCCGGAGCGGGCCGTCGCGGTCGGCGCCAGCCGGGTCAAGAACTTCCCGGGCGGGGACTTCGCGATGCCCTGCATCGTGGTGCTGCGCACCCTCGCCGAGGGCCAGATCCACGACAAGCTGGCCCTCAATGACATCCTGCGTGAGCACGGCGTCAGCGCCTGAGGCGCTCCCGTTGCTGGACGCTCCGCGCCCACAACCGGGCAGCGCCTGTCGGGCGCTGAGCCTGACCTCCCAGATCGGCTTCGCCGATCCGGCAGGGACCCTGCTCCCCGCGTGGTGCCGGGTACAGGCGTATGACGGTGGCTGGAGTGGTGCCGGGCTGACGACGTGGTTGCGTTGACGCTGCGCTAGAGGCGCTGTCACCGGCGGTGGCTGGCTTGGCATCGGGACGCTCGGCAATAGGGTGCGGGCATGGAGCTGGACATCGCGGCGCCGCCGGGGGAGCTGACCAGGGCGCTGGTGGACGTCGAGTCGGTGAGCGGTGGTGAAGGGCCGCTCGCGGACGCGGTCGAGAAGGCCCTGGCCGGCCTGCCCGGCCTGACCGTCGACCGCGATGGCGACGCGGTCGTGGCGCGCACCCATCTCGGCCTGCCCAGCAGGGTGGTCCTCGCCGGCCATCTGGACACCGTCCCGGTCGCCGAGAACCTGCCGGCCCGCCGCGACGGCGACCGGCTCTACGGCTGCGGGACGTCCGACATGAAGGCGGGCGTCGCCGTGATGCTGCACCTCGCCGCCACCGTGCCACTGGCGAGCCTGACGCACGACCTGACCTGGGTGTTCTACGACAACGAGGAGGTCGCCGCCGCCCGAAACGGGCTGCGCCGGCTCGTCGCGGCGCACCGCGACTGGCTGGACGGCGACCTCGCGGTCCTCATGGAGCCGACCGCCGGCGAGATCGAGGCGGGCTGCCAGGGCACGCTGCGGGTGGTGGCGACGCTGCCGGGCCGGCGGGCCCACTCGGCCCGCTCGTGGCTCGGCGACAACGCCATCCACCGAGCGGGTGACCTGCTCTCGCGGCTCGCCGCCTACCAGCCGCGCGCGGTGGTCCTGGACGGTTGTGAGTATCGGGAGGGCCTGTCCGCCGTGCGCATCTCGGGCGGGGTGGCCGGCAACGTCATCCCGGACCGCTGCGACGTGATGATCAATTTCCGGTTCGCCCCGGACCGGGACGAGGCGGGCGCCCTCGCGCACGTCCGCGAGGTGCTCGCCGGGTATGAGCTGGAACTGACCGACAGCGCGGCCGGCGCGCCGCCCGGCCTGGCGGCGCCGGCGGCGGGTGCCTTCCTGGCCGCCACCGGCCGTACCCCGCGGGCGAAGTACGGCTGGACGGACGTCGCCCGCTTCGCCGCGCTCGGTATCCCGGCCCTGAACTACGGCCCCGGAGACCCCAACCTCGCCCACACCCGCGACGAGTACGTCGAACTGGCCCTGGTCGACGAAGCCGAGCGCGTCCTGCGGGCCTACCTCACCGCGCGGGTGAAACCAGCGAGATCCACGGCATGACGGCGATGGCTGGACTCGGCGCCCGTCGCGCGCGCTCGCGCAGATTTATATGATCTATCTCATATGTCAAACCTGCGCCGTACTGACCGGCCCCGTGGGTCCGGTCCGCGGTTGGCCTATGGTGCCGTGGTGACACGCTTCCAGTCTGGTGAGCCGGCCGCCCTGCCTGACGCGGCGGACGTGCTCGGCACGCCCGTGCCCGCGGGGCAGAGCCAGGGCGAGCCCGACACCGACCACCTGTCGCCACCGCCGCCGGAACAACGCCGGGGCGCGCAGGTCGCCCGGCGCGGGCAGGTCCGCCACTCCACAGCCGACCAGCGGCTGCTGGCCAACCAGGATTCCGCGGACTTCGTCCATTCCGACCCGTGGCGGGTGCTGCGTATCCAGAGCGAGTTCGTCGAGGGCTTCGGCCTGCTCGCCGACCTCCCGCGCGCGGTGACCGTGTTCGGGTCGGCCCGGGTACCGCGCGACCATCAGGACTACGCCGTGGGCCGCCGGCTGGGTGGCGCCCTGGCCGACGCCGGCTTCGCCGTGATCACCGGCGGCGGCCCGGGCGCGATGGAGGCCGTCAACCGGGGCGCGCAGGAGGCCGGCGGCCTGTCCGTCGGGCTCGGCATCGAGCTGCCGTTCGAGCAGCGGCTCAACGACTGGGTCGACCTCGGGGTCAGCTTCCGGTACTTCTTCGTCCGCAAGACGATGTTCGTGAAGTACGCCGAGGCGTTCGTGTGCCTGCCGGGTGGCTTTGGCACGCTCGACGAGCTGTTCGAGGCGCTCACCCTGGTACAGACCGGCAAGGTGACCCGGTTCCCGGTGGTGCTGATGGGCACCGACTACTGGCGTGGTCTCCTGGACTGGCTGCGTTCGACGGTCGCCGCGACCGGCCGGATCAAGGAGACCGACCTGGACCTGGTCTCGATCACCGACGACGTCGATGAGGCGGTCCGGCTGGTCGTCGAGGGCACGGCGGGCCCGGGCGGCGTGCGGCCCTCGCTCCCGCCGAGCGAGCCAGGCCGGGTGGCCTCGTGAGGCTGTGCCCCCGGTGAGGCCGTGCCCCCGGTGAGGCCGTGTGCCCTATGAGGATATGCGTCTACTGCTCGTCGTCCGAGCGCATCGACCCTGGCTACGTGCTGCTGGCCGCCCAGGTCGGGTCGGAGCTGGCCGCCCGCGGCCACGACCTGGTCTCCGGCGGAGGCTCGATCTCCTGCATGGGCGGGGTCGCCCGCGCCGCCCGCGCCGGCGGTGCGCACACCCTCGGGGTGATCCCGCGCAAGCTGCTGGAGCTGGAGGTCTCGGATACCGACGCCGACGAGCTGATCATCACCGAGACCATGCGGGAGCGTAAGGCGATCATGGACGGTCGGGCGGATGCCTTCCTCGCGCTGCCCGGCGGTCTCGGCACGCTTGAAGAACTGTTCGAGGTGTGGGTCGCGGCGATGCTCGGCATGCACACCAAGCCGATCGTCGTGTGCGATCCCGACGGGGTCTTCGCCCACCTGCACACGCTCGTCGACGGCCTCGTCGACCGTGGCTTCGTCCGCCCCAACGCACGCGACCTGCTGCGCTGGGCCACAACCGCGACCGAGGCCCTCGACTTTCTGGAGGCCGCCGTCGCGGCCCTCCCCACGGTCGTGCCCAGCCCCGACGAGGCCATCGAAGCTTCCGCCCCTCCGATCGACTAGGGAGCCGGTTCTGGACGTCCCAAGGGTCTCGGCATCAAGCCGCGCGGCGGATGTGACGTCGTTCTAGCGAGCAATATGCGCAACTCGGCCACAGAAGGTGACGGCGCATCAGCGCAGCGCCAACCCAGCCACGTCGTCAGCCCGGAATCAGGCCCACCACCGTCATACGCCTCAGCCTCGGTACCACGTGGGGAGCAGGGTCCCTGCCGGATCGGCGAAGCCGATCTGGGAGGTCAGGCTCAGCGCCCGACAGGCGGCGCCCGGCGGCGGGCGCGAAGCGTCCGCCGCGGGACCGCCTCAGACGACGCCGCGGCGGGCCACGGCTAGGTCGGCGTCGCCGCGGATGGCCGCCACCATGCGCAGGATGCGACGGGTCGCTCCCACCTGGTGGGCGCGGAAGACGCGGGCGCCCAGCCAGGCGCTGACGGCGGTCGCCGCGAGGGTGCCCTCCAGCCGCTCCTCGACGGCCGCGTCGAGCGCCTCGCCGATGAAGTCCTTGTTCGACATCGCCATCAGCACCGGCCACCCGGTGGCGACCAGCTCATCGGTCCGCCTGGTCGCCTCGAGCGAATGCCGGCTGTTCTTGCCGAAGTCGTGCCCCGGGTCGATGATCACCGCATCAGGGCGCACCCCGGCCGCGACGGCGCGCTCGGCGAGTGCGCTGGTGGTGGCCACGATGTCGGCCACGACATCCGGATAGCTCATCCGGTGCGGGCGGGTCCGCGGCGGCAGGTGGCCGGCGTGCGTGCAGACCAGGCCCACTCCGCCCTCGGCCGCGACCTCGGCGAGTTCCGGTTCCACGCCACCCCAGGCGTCGTTGAGCAGGTCGGCTCCCTCGCCGACCACCACCCGGCCGACCTCGGCCCGCCAGGTGTCCACGCTGATCACCGCGTCCGGGTGGGCGGCGCGCACCCGGGCGACGAACCCGCCGATGCGGCGCAGCTCCTCGACCGGGCTCACCTCGCCGCCGGGGGCGGCCTTGACCGCGCCGATGTCGATGATCCCCGCGCCCTCGGCGATCGCCCGGTCGACGGCGGCCAGAGCCTCGGCCTCGCCGTAGGTGGAGCCGCGGTCGAAGAACGAGTCCGGTGTCCGGTTCACGATTGCCATGACGACCGTCTCGGTCGGCCCGAACACCCGCGTCCCGAGCCGCAGCGGCCCCGGCCGCCGCTCGGGACCCGGTGCCGCCCGCGCGGCTGCCTGGGGCGGACCTGTGGGCACGGCGACGTCACGAGACACACCCCGAGCCTGCCAGACCCCCCGACGCGCGTGCCGACCTCAGCCGCCCCGCTACTTGACGTCTACCCACGCGAGGGGTCCCCCGGGGTTCCTGCCGGATCGGCGGAGCTTGCGGACGGGGTCCCTGCCGGATCGGCGACAGGGTCCCTGCCGGATCGGCGGACGGGGTCCCTGCCAGATCGGCGAAGCCGATCTGGGAGGTCGTGATCTGGGAGGTCAGCGATCTGGGAGGTCGTGATCTGGGAGGTCCGGATCTGACGACCGGCCCGGATGGAGCAGGGCGTTCGGACAAGGGTCTAGCCGGGTCTGTCAGATCGGTGGGGAAGCAGGAGGGGTCCCCGCCGATCTGACTGCCGACCCCGAACCAGCGCCGAGCGTCCGGGACACGGTCTGGTTTGGCGTCTACCCAGGCGAGGGGTCCCCGCCGATCTGACTGCGGGCCCCGAACCAGCGCCGAGCATCCGGGCCGAGGACTGGTCGGGTCTGTCAGATCGGTGGGGGAGCTACCATCGGGGCGTGGTGCTCGTCATCGAGGTCCTCGTGATCGCCGCAGTGGTGTTCGTGGTCGCGGCACTTGCCGTCGGCTGGTTCGACCGGATGGCGCCGGCCCCACCGGACGCCGTGCCGACCGGCCTGCCGGCGACCGGTCCGGTCAGCGCGCGTGAGGTCGCCGCGGCCCGGCTCAACCTTGCCTTCCGCGGCTACCGGATGGCCGAGGTGGACGCACTGCTCGCCAGGCTCGCCAGCGAGCTGGCCTGGCGGGATGACGAGCTGGCCCGTCGCGACGAAGAACTGGTCCGGCTGGCCACATTTGCCCACGCGGATCTGCCGGCGTCTCCGCCGGCGTCGGGTACCGCCCCCACGGACGCGTTCTCGCCCACCAGTTCCCAGCCTCCGCTGGCCTAGACGATCGTTCTCCCGCTCGACCCGCCCGGGCTGCCCGCCGAACCTCGCACCGGCTCGCGGACCCGTCATAAACCGGGGCATCCGTGACATACCTTCTGTCCGGGTCCGCCTTCGAGTCTCCGTGGATCTACCGTTGGTCCGCCGCGCCGCCGGACCTATCAGCCGGCGTCGGGTCTGACCTGGCAGATCGGTGGGGCGGCTGCGTCGACCGTTGTGGCTCTGCGGAGGGCCGTGTTTCGGTTTGCTGCCCCGGCTACGGGATAATCGTCGGCAGACGTAGGTCCGACGGCAGGAAGAGGTGCACCGATGGCGGCCATGAAGCCGCGGACGGGTGACGGTCCGCTCGAGGTCACCAAGGAAGGGCGGGGGATCGTGATGCGTGTCCCGCTCGAGGGTGGGGGCCGGCTCGTCGTTGAGCTCACCGCTGACGAGGCGAGCGCGCTCGGCGACGCCCTCAAGACCGCGGTCGGGTAAGCCGGACGGCCCGCCCTGCTCGTCGCCCTCACAGCGCGGGGGTAGCTTCCGCGGGCTCGTGTCGGATGTCCGTCGGGAGAGCTTCCTCTGGACTGCCTGGAGGTCGAGCCTCGCTCTGCCTCGGCGCTCGACGCCGATGGGCAGGGAAGAACCGTCTCGGTCCGTGGTAGCTGATCGCGATCAGGGAAGTGTGACTATCTCCATCCGTGATGGTGACCTGGGGCGCTGGAGCGTCCCGGTGGTCACCCTACGACCCGGCGGTCCGGCCGCGCCGGATTCGTCCGCGCTCGCAGTGGTCGTGCTGTCGTCCGAGGAGACGGCTTCCGACGGCCAGGGCGGCTCGGGCGAAGCCGGCACGGCTGGCTCAGCCACGGTCAGGGATGGCTACCAGGTCAGCCCGATAGCGGGCGCCGCCTGCGCCGAACTTGGTATCAATCTTGACGCGCTGCTGACCACTCACACCTTCGGCGGCGACGCTGGCTCGGTTCTGTTGGTTCCGCTGGCCCGCGCCGAGCCCCCGGCCCGGCTTCTCCTGGTGGGCGCCGGCACCGGGAGCGGCGCCGACTGGCGCTCGGCCGGCGCGGCGCTTGCCCGCCGGGCCGGCGCCGGCGACCGGGTGGCGCTGGTCGCGGACCCGGACTCGGCGGCGCTGGCCGCGTTCACCGAGGGCCTCGCGCTCGCCTCCTACCGGCAGCCCCGCGGCGCCGGGAAGGCCGCGTCCGATGTCACCGCCGCCTCAGCGGATGCCGAGGTTGGCGATCTCTCCGCCGGACAGACCGACCTGCAGGGCGACGAGCGCGTCACCGACGCCGTGGACGCCGCGGATGCCTCCAGGGAGACGGATGAGGTCTCGCCGGCGGAGGAGCCCGCCGTGCCGGTGACGGGGCCGGAGCGCGGGCATGGCGTCGACGAGGTCATCGTCTGGACGTCGCGCGCGCTGACGCCGACGGAGCTGGCGGAGGCCGCGGAGGCGGTTCGACGGGCCGGCGTCCTCGCCAGGGCCGTGCTGACCGCCCGTGATCTCGTCAACATGCCAAGCCTGGTGAAATCACCGGAATGGCTCGCCGCGCGGGCGGTCGCGGCGGCGCGGGCGGCTGGGCTGGACGCGTCGTTGATGGACGTCCGGGAACTCGAGGCCCGCGGCTTCGGCGGCCTGGTCGCGGTCGGCGCGGCGTCGGTACGCCCGCCCTACCTGGTCGAGCTGCGCTACGACGGGCCGCCGACCGCTGACGGCGCCGAGCTGGGGCACCGCGTCCTGGTCGGCAAGGGGATCACCTTCGATTCCGGCGGGCTCTCGCTCAAGCCGGCGGGGTCGATGGCCGGGATGAAGACGGACATGTCGGGCGCGGCGGCCGTGCTCGCGACCATGGTCGCGCTGCCGGAGCTCGGCGCGCCCGGCCGGGTCACCGGGCTGCTCTGCATCGCGGAGAACATGATCGGAGCCGCGGCGATGCGCCCCGGCGACGTCATCACCTGCTGGGGCGGGCGGACGGTGGAGGTGCTCAACACCGACGCCGAGGGCAGGCTGGTGCTCGCCGACGGGCTGGCGTACGCGGCGGGCGCGCTCGGCGCGGACCTGCTGGTGGATCTCGCCACCCTGACCGGGGCGATCTCGGTCGCGCTCGGCCGGCGCACCGCCGGCCTGTTCGCGTCCGACGACGCGCTCGCTGACGGGCTCACCGCGGCCGCCGCGGAGGCTGGCGAGCGGGTCTGGCGGCTTCCGCTCGTCGAGGAGTACCGCCCGGCGCTGGAGTCGCCGGTCGCCGATCTCGCGAACATCGGCCGGGCGCTGGACGTGGGTGGCGGGTCGATCACGGCGGCGCTGTTCCTGCGCGAGTTCACCGACGGGCTGCCCTGGGCGCACCTGGACATCGCCGGTACGGCCCGCGCGGACTCCGACGACGCCGAGATCACCCGGGGCGGCACCGGCTGGGGCGTGCGCACCCTGTTGCGCTGGCTCACCACGGCGGCGGCGCCGACGGCCGTCGACTCCTCGGTCCCGGCCGCCGTCCCGGCTTCCTGACGCCGGGCCGGCGGCGCCGTTCCTGGGCCGGCGGCATCGCCGCTGGCCGGTGGTGCCGCTCGCGCCCGGCTTCTGGCCCGAGTTCAGACGTTCGGCGCGTCGAGTCCCCGTTCGGCCTCAGCCGCCTGATGGATCGGGCTCAGCCGCTCGCGGGCCCAGCGCAGGCTGTCATGCTCGCCGAGCCGCTCGCGCCAGCCGGCCAGTGCCTTCTCGATACTCGCCAGGTCGGCGACGGCGAGGATTTCCACCTTCATCTCGTCGACGTCGGCCTGGTGGACGTTGTAGTGGTCGAAGACCGCCGCCAGCAGGCCACCGCCCGGGTGGGGCTCGCGCACGGCGTAGATCTCACCCGTCACCTCGACCCAGCTCAGCCGGTAGGTCGACGACGGGTCCGTGTGATCGGTCCACCCTTCGCCGAAGGAGATCTCCTCGGACTCCTGCCGCCGCGGGTCGGCCGTGTAGAACTCGTGGACGTTCACAGAGGTGCGGTTCCCGTTGGGAGCCGGCGTCAATCTGCCCCGTTGGTCCCGAATCGCCAGGCCGGGTGGCACCACGGACGGCGGCCCCGGATGCTCAGCCGGCCGTGGCCGTGGCGTCCGGCGCCACGGCGGCTGACGTCGCGAGCGCGGCGAGCGCGTCCCCATAGCCGTCCGCGTCCGCCTTTTTGAGGTAGCGCGACACCCGCAGCACTACTCCGCCGTGCTGGTAGTCGGCCTCTTGAACCAGCTGGCTCGAGGAACTGATCGTCCGCAGCTGCTGAACCCGGGAGCTCGCGGCGGCCGGATCGGCGAAGACCTCGATGCTGCCACCCTGCTCGACCGGGTCCTTGCTGGTGACACCCGCCGGGCTGATGCCGGTCCTGGCGTCCAGGAAGGCGATCTTGCTGGTGTAGCCGCCCGGCTTGCCGAGCAGCTGGTTCGGGTCGCTCGACGCGTCATAGACGATCGAGGTGCGCAGTGGCACGCCGGCGCCGAGCAGCCGGATCGCCACCTGTTCGGCGGTCAGGCCGGCCAGCGGGTCGGCCGCGGTGGCGGCGTCGGCGGTCGGCGTGACCGCCGGCGTGGGGGTGCCGTCGCTCCCGGTGGTCATCCGGTTGAGGGTGAAACCGATCAGGCCGGCGACGACGGCGACGCCGACCAGGAACGCGGCGAGCGAGCCGTTGCTGCCCTGGTCGCCGCGACCGCCGACGGAGAGCGGATGACGCCGACGTGACGGGTGGCGGCGCTCCCTGGGATCCCCACCGGAAGTGCCACCACCGAACCGCTTGCCCGACATGATCCTTCCCCCAGGTGCCGCTTCGTTCCACGGTGCGCGGACACCGCCACTCGACATTAGTTCGCCGTCGCGTGCGCCTGAGCAGGGCCCCACCGCCGCCGCCTCGACCGCCCGCGTGCCTGTCGGAATGCCGACATGCTTACCGCGCCTTCAGGCGGCCCTAAGCCAATGGGAGTGAGCTGGAAAACGTGACAGCACCACCACCGGCTCGTGGGCCCGGACCCGCCGGCCGACCTCCCAGACCGCCAGCCGCCCGGACCGACGAGGCCGGCTCGCCGGGAACCCTGTCGCCGATCCGGCGGGAACCCCGGAGATCCCGGCTACCCGACGGGCGAGGACTTCGCGACGGCGGCCACCAGCAGGCCGTCGCCGGCGTTCAGCAACATCGGGGTGAGCCGGGCATCGTCGCGGACCGCCGTCGCAAGCTCCCGGATGGCCATGACCTCCGGGTTGCGAACCGCTGGGTCGGCGGCGAGGCCGTCGATAAGGATGCCCGCGAACACAACCACACCGCCCGGACGCAGCAGCCGCAGCGCCTGGGTGAGGTACTCGGTGCCCTCCCGGCGGTCCGCGTCGCAGAACACCAGGTCGTAGGCCCCGTCGGTGAGCCGAGGCAGGACGTCCAGGGCGCGGCCGGTGATCAGGCGGCTGCGGTTGGACGCCATCCCGGCGTCCGCGTAGGTGCGCCTGGCCAGCCGGAGGTGTTCGGCCTCCACGTCGATGGTGGTCAGCGTGCCGTCCGGCCGCATCCCGCGCAGCAGCCAGGTACCCGAGACACCGGTCCCGGTACCGATCTCGACGACGGCACGCGCGCCCACGGACGCGGCCAGGAAACGCAACACCGCGCCGGCACCGGGGCTGACCGGGAGAATCCCGACCTCCTCGGCACGTGCGCGGGCAGCACGAAGGATGGGGTCTTCCAGCAGGAAGCCCTCGGCGAAGGCGGCGGCTCGATCGTGTGCGCCGATGTCGGTGTCCGGCATGACAAACGCAGCCTACGGGAACGGCGTGCAAGAGCGGCGCGTTGCATCGTTCATCAAAGTTCGTGTCGAGCCATGTCGCACACTGCTACCGCGTCGTCCTAGCAGACCGAGAGGAGAAGGGCTCGTGTCCGCAGCGGGAATTGCCGCGCCATGGCCTGCCCGTCGAGTACGGTCGTCGTTCAAAGTCGACCGAGAGGCAGCCGTGAACGGACCGGACGCCAAGCCGTCCGTCCTGGCGGCCCAGCAGGCCTCGGCGGTCGTGCCCAGCCCAACGGCCGATGCGGCCTGGGTGCCACCGTCCTGGGAGGACGTGGTCAAGGAGCACGGCAACCGGGTGTACAGGCTTGCCTACCGGCTCACTGGCAACGCGCACGACGCGGAGGACCTCACCCAGGACGTCTTCGTCCGGGTCTTCCGGTCGCTCGCCGACTACACCCCCGGCACGTTCGAGGGCTGGCTGCACCGGATCACCACCAACCTGTTCCTCGACCGGATGCGCCGCCAGCAGAAGATCCGCTTCGACGCGCTCCCGGAGGACACGGAACGGCTCGCGGGTCGTGAGGCGAGCCCGGAGGCCGTGTACGCCGAGGCGCACCTGGACGCGGACATCGAGGCCGCGCTCGCGGCGCTGCCACCGGACTTCCGTGCGGCCGTGGTCCTCTGCGACATCGAACAACTGTCCTACGAGGAGATCGCGCAGACGCTGGGCGTCAAGCTCGGCACCGTGCGCAGCCGGATCTCGCGGGGCAGGGCGATGCTGCGCGCCGCGCTGGCGGATCGCGCCCCGCGCGAGTCACGCCTGGGCGTGGCGCTGCCGACCCAGGCCCTGACCGCCGAGATCGGCGCGGTACCGCCCGCGTCGGCGGCCCCGGCCGACGTCGTCCCGCCGGCCTCGTCGCTGCCTCCGGCGGAGGCGGCTCTCTCTCGGGAGGGGGGAACGCGGCCGCGTGGCCGCCGACGTCGCGCGACCGCGGGCGTGGTCGGCGTCGAGATCGGCGCGGCGCGGGAAGGCCGCGCGTGACGCCGCACCTCGGCGAGCGGCTCTGCCCGCTCGTGGACGGCCAGCTTTGCCACGATGAGCGAGACCGGGCGTTGGCCCATCTGGCGCACTGCGCCGCCTGCCGCGAGGAGGTCGCGGAACACCGGCGGATGAAGCAGCGGCTGTCTGGCCTGTGGGCCCCGTCACTGCCGGAGGGCCTGGCCGACCGGCTTGTCGGTCTCGGCGGGACGCGGCAGCAGCCGCTGGCACCGACCGGCGCCGCGGGTGGCCGCGGTGCGGCGGTCCATCGTCCCGGGCCGGTGCGGCCGGGCGGCGCGAGCCGGCGGCGCGCGGCGCACCCGCGCCTGCCGCTGGCGGTGCCGACGAGCCTGGCCGCGTTAGGACCGTCGCCGTGGGGGCGGCTGGCGGCACCACCCGGCCGGGTCGACCTGGCGGGGGCCGCGGTCGATCTGTCGCGCCCGCGCCCGCGGTCTCCCCGGGCCGGGGGCATCCGGCGGATCCGCCGCCTGGAGGAGGGCCGGGCCGGTCGTGGCCAGGCGAGAGTGCGCAGGACCCTGGTCGGGTCCGCCGCGCTCATGCTGCTGACGGTGACCGGCGCCGCCGTGGGGGACCAGCCGACCGTCGCGCGCGGAACAACCATCCGCCCGCCCGCTCCCGCCACCCAACTACCTGTGGTCAACAGGGGCGGGACGACGCCATTGGTCTCGTCGGTTTCGTTCGCCGCCCGAGGCTGAGCCGCCGCGGAATTCGGCTACCAGGGCCACCGCATGGCGTATCTAGGTCACGTTGCGCCCTCCAGGCCGTGAATCGGCTACCTGATGTGGGTTGTCTGTCCAACCGCTGTGGGTAGGTTCACCAACAGGCTTTACCGTGTATTCCGCGCACGCCGCCCTGGGCAGGCGGGCCCAGGGGCCCGGGTTCCTTCCGAGTGGTGTGGGCGTGATCGGAGGGCCCGTGGGCGTGACCGACGACGGTGAGTCTCTGCGTCGCGACACCGCGCAGGCGGGCGCCCTGGGACGGGTCGCGCTGGAACGGGCGCAGGCTCTCGCGGACGCCGTCCTACCCGCCGACCTGGCCGGAGGCCGGGACGCGGGCACCGATCGGTCCTCCGACGCGCGAGCGTTGTCAGTCGCCTCCGCCGCCGCCCCGCCGGCGGTCGAGAAGACCCCGGCAGAGCGCGGGTCCCCGTCGGAACCGGCGGATCCGGCCGGCCCGGCTGGTGGGAAGACCGACGCACCACAGACCGCTCGGCCCGAGCGGAGCTCGCCATCGGCGGGCTCGGCGCGAGAGCGAAGCCCCGGGTCGGCCAAGGCGGCCGAGAGCCCGGCCAAGGCGGCCGAGAGCCCGGCCAAGGCCGCCTCGGCGAGCCCTGCGCCCGCGAGCGCGGCGCCGACTGGCGTCGCGTCGGCGGCGCGAACCACCACGGTCCGCGGGCCTGAACGCCCCGCCTGGTGGCGCACCCGGGCCGACGAGCCCGGGACGGACGCACGGGACGACTCCGACGAGACGCCGTCCGGGGCCGAGCAGGCGAAGCCCGCCGCCGCCTCTCCGGCTGCTCCGGCTCCCGCCTCGGCGCCGCGTCCACCCGCGTCGCCCCCGCCTGGTGACGCCCGGCGCTCCTCCTCGTCCTCGGCGCCGCCGGCGGACGCCGTTGACCTGGACCGCGCCGGCGAGGATCGTCGCGAGTCGACGACCCGTGCCGACGGCGCGCCGTCGGCACGGGCCTCGGCTCCACGGCCGCCGGTGGCGCCGCCGTCCGAGCGGCGGTCACCACCCCAGAGGCCATCGCCTCAGAGATCAACGCCCCAGCGGCCATCGAC
>NZ_MBLO01000224.1 GCF_001854805.1 Pseudofrankia coriaricola | reverse complement strand
CATCAGCATCGGCGCACCCCGTCGTCGGAGCAGGCCTCGGCGGCGGGCGCGCCCTCGAAACCCGCCGCCTCGACGCCACGGATCGTCTCGGTCGGCGGTCTGCGCGGCGAGCAGGCGGCACCAGTCGCGCCACGCCACGCGGCCGAGCAGGAACGCCCCGAGGGCGAGGCCGGCCGGCGGCGGTTCGGTGGGCGCGCGCTCGCGGTGGTCGCGCTCGTGGCCGGCCTCGTGGGCGGCCTCGTGGGCGGCGTGTGCGTCGCCTGGCTCGCTCCCGATGACTCGGGTTCCGCCGTCGTTGGATCCGGCATGGTGGTCGGCACGGATGCGCCGGCCGGGAGCGCGGGGTCGGTCGCCGACGCGGCGGCGCGAGCGCTGCCGTCCGTGGTCACGATCAAGGTGCGGGGGCAGCAGGGCAGTACGGGATCCGGAGTGATCGTCCGCCCGGACGGCTACATCCTCACCAACGCCCACGTCATCGCGCCGGCCGCGAACGGCGCGGGTGAGATCGTCGTCATCCGCTACCAGGACGTCACCGAGATCCCCGCGCAGCTCGTCGGCCAGGACCCGAAGACCGACCTGGCCGTGATCCGGATCAACGTGGACGGGCAGCTGCCAGCGGCGACACTCGGCCGGTCCAGCTCGCTGCGGGTGGGCACCCCGGTCATCGCCATCGGCGCTCCGCTCGACCTGCAGGGCAGCGTGTCCACCGGGATCGTCAGCGCTCTCGACCGGAGCCAGTCGGAGCCGACCGGAGGCGGGGGATCCTCGCAGCTGAGCGCGGCGATCCAGACCGACGCGGCGATCAACCCTGGAAGCTCGGGCGGTGCGCTGGTGGACGGCAACGGTCAGGTTGTCGGCATCAACACCGCCATCGCTTCGGTTCCCGGGGCGCCGGCCGGTGACGACGGTCAGACCGGCAGCATCGGCGTCGGCTTCGCCATTCCGATCGACTATGCGCGTTCCATCGCTGACGAGATCATCCAGACCGGCCACGCGACCCATCCCTACCTCGGGATATCGGCCGCCACCGTCACCCAGACGGACGCGGCGGCCACCGGGCGCGTGCCGGGGGCGCTGGTCCGCGAGCTCGACCCGAGCGGCCCGGCGGCGGCTGCCGGCCTGCGGGTCGGGGACGTCGTGACGAAGATCGACGACGTCGTGGTCTCTGGGGCGAACGAGCTGTTGGAGACGGCCAGGCGACACCACGTCGGCGACCGTGTCACCGTGCGGTATCAGCGCGCCGGGCGCGACGCCACCGCCCAGGTGACCCTGACCGAGCAGAAGAACTAGGCCCGACCGGGTCCGCCGCCGATCCAGGCGGCGTGCGGGACCTCGCGTGCCGTGGAAACGATTTCGCTCGGTAGGATTCCGCCGCCAGGCGGAGCTGACCCGGCGCGAAAACGACAGGACGCGGCGACGAAGGTGGTCCGATTGGTCGCTGGATACCTGCTTGTCACCTGAGAGTCCTACGCGCGCGAGTCCGGCGGAGGTACGCTCTGGCCGTGTTCAACGGGCTTGGATGGGGTGAAATCGCTGTCCTGCTCCTGATCGGACTGTTCGTGTTCGGTCCGGACAAGCTTCCCCGGGTCGCCAGGGACGCCGGCAGGATGCTGCGGCAACTGCGGCAGATGGCGAACGGAGTTCGTGATGATCTGCGCTCCGAGCTCGGTCCCGAGATCGCGGATCTCGACATCCGCGATCTGCACCCGAAGACGTTCGTCCGCAAGCACCTGCTCGAGGACGGGGACGAGGACCTGTTCCCGTCCTACCTGAACAAGCAGGGCAAGCTGGATCTCTTCGGTGACGAGCCCTCGGCTGGCCCGTCGCTGACCAAGGACCGGGTGCCCGGCGGCCCCGCAGCCTCCTCGGGAAGGCCCGCGAAGTCAGCGGAGGCCAAGGCCACCAACCGGGTCCACACCTCGGCGGACGCGGCCACCCCGTGGGACACCGACGCCACCTGATCCCCGCGTCGCTTTGCGGGCGCGCCGTTGTCTAGGCGTCCGTTGTCTAGGCGTCCGGGCCGTGGCTCCTGGGATGGCTCTCGGCACCGCAGGAGCCGTGTTCGGTCGCCGGGGCGGCCAGTCGGCCGAGCAGGGCGCCGAGAAGCTCCAGCTCCTCGGGGGAGTAGCGGGACAGGACGTGGCGGGCCACTCCACGCAGGTGGGTGCCGGAGGCCGTACGCAGCCGCGCAAGGCCGGCCGGCATGAGTACCGCGAGCGTCCCGCGCAGGTCGGACGGGCAGGATCTGCGCTCTACCAGGCCCTCGCGCACCAGCCGGTCGACGAGTCGCGTCAGCCCGCTGCGGGACAGCAGCACCGCGTCGGCGAGCTCGCTCATCCGCAGCGCGCCGTCCGGCGCCTCGGACAGCTGGACCAGCACGTCGTAGGAGGCGAGCGGCAGTTGGTGCGTCTCCTCGAGCTCGGCCTCGAGCACCCGGGTGACCTGCGCATGCGCGCGCAGCAGGCCCCGCCAGGCGCGCATCCCGCGCGCGTCGACCCGCTCGGCCGCCGGATCCGCTGAGCCGCATCCCGGCTCGGCCGCGCCGGCCGGAGCCAGCGGTGCCCTCCGCGGCTCGGTGGGCCTTGTCTGCTCGCTCGCGGCGTCCGGCCGAGCGGGGTCTGGCCGTGGGGAAGGCCCGTCTCCCTCAGGGGGCGCCGCTTGCAAACTCACTCGATCAGCGTACGTCGGTGACGGGACAGACGCCGTGGGCACCGGCGCCATCGACGGGGCGCGAGGCTGACGCGGTCGCCGGGTCCCGTCCCTGCGTACTCCATCCTCGGCCCCGTTCCGCCGGCGAGGGCGCGATGCCTGGCCGGACGGAATCGGCGAGGCGGCCCGCTTGCAGGCGGGAGCGGGGCATACGCGGGCCGGCGGCCCGAGTGGGGCCGCCTGGCCGCGACGCGGGCTATGGTGGAAGTCCGTACGTGTTCGCTGGACCGGCTGGCGGCACTCCCGCGCGTGTCACCACGCGCGGGGAGATGGCCGTCCCGGCTGGTCAGGCGGCCACGGCGCGGCCGGGCGGTCGCGATGCCGCCGAGAGGGGTACCGCTTCGCGGCGGGTGTGGCTCACCCCACGCCATGGCGTCTCTCACGCGTCGGCCGGGCGTCGTCCGACGCCGACCTCGTCGGACGCCGACGTTGTCCCATCCAGAGTCCAGTTCAGGTCCCCACACTGCCGGTACCTGCCGCTTCGCGGCGGTAGCCAGACGGCTGAGGTTTCGTTGCCAGCTCCCACTCCTACCTCTGACGCGGTCCAGGCGGCGCTCGCGACCGTCCTCGACCCCGAGATCGGCCGGCCGATCACCGAGCTCGACATGGTCGAGGCCATCCAGATCCGCGGCGACGGCTCGGTGGACGTGGTGGTCCTTCTCACGGTGTCGGGCTGCCCGATGCGTGAGGAGATCATCGCCAGGGTCGACCGCGCGGTTCGCACCATCGAGGGCGTCACCGACGTCCGCGTCGCGCTGTCCGTGATGGCGCCGGAGCAGCGGGCCGCCCTGCACGAGAAGCTGCGCGGCGGCGTGGCCCCGAAGGCGATCCCGTTCGCCCAGCCGGGCTCGCTCACCCGGGTCTACGGGGTGGCGAGCGGCAAGGGCGGCGTGGGCAAGTCGTCGGTCACCGTCAACATCGCCGCGGCGATGGCTCAGTCAGGCCTGAAGGTCGGTGTTCTCGATGCGGACATCTACGGGCATTCGGTGCCGCGGATGTTCGGCATCGATCGCGGGCCCACGCAGGTCGAAAAAATGATCATGCCGCCGCAGGCGTATGGCGTCCGCGTGATCTCCACGGGCATGTTCACTCGGGGGAACCAGCCGGTTACCTGGCGCGGGCCGATGCTGCACCGGGCGCTGGAGCAGTTTCTTTCCGACGTCTTCTGGGGCGACCTGGACGTGCTGCTCCTCGACCTGCCACCCGGCACCGGCGACATCGCGATCTCGCTGGCCCAGCTGGTGCCATCGTCCGAGCTGCTGATCGTCACCACCCCGCAGGTGGCCGCGACCGAGGTCGCCGAGCGGGCCGGCACGATCGCCGCTCAGACCAGGCAGAACGTGGTCGGCGTCGTGGAGAACATGGCCTACCTGAGCTGCCCGCACTGCGACGAGCGGATCGACCTGTTCGGTGCCGGTGGTGGCGCCGCCGTCGCCGAGCGGCTCACCAAGGTGCTCGGCCACGACGTGCCGCTGCTGGCGCAGATCCCGATCGACGTCCGGCTGCGTGAGGGCGGCGACGCCGGCATGCCGCTGGTCGTCGCGGATCCCGACTGCGAGGCCAGCAAGCAGCTGCGCACCGTCGCCGACCGGCTCAGCCACCGCTCCCGCGGCCTCGCCGGCCGCTCGCTCAACCTCTCGCCGGCCCGAGGCCTGGGCGCGCCCAAGCACGCGCACTGACCCGCGGGTCGAGCCACGACAGCGGGTGGGTTCCTCCGTGCCCTGGCACGGAGGAACCCACCCGCTGTCGGTTCCTTTCCGGAACATCGCCGGGGACCGGGGCGCTGCGGTGAGGGACAGGACGCGGAACACGTCCGCCGGATCTGGGGAGGTCGCGCTGGCCGGGATTGATCTGCACACCCACTCGACGGCGTCCGACGGGCTGCTCACGCCCACGGCGCTGATGGCCGTGGCGGCAGACGCCGGACTGTCGACGATCGCGCTCACCGACCACGACACCACGGCCGGGATGACGGCGGCGGAGGCCGCCCTGCGGCCCGGCATGACGCTGGTGCCCGGGGCCGAGATCTCGTGCGAGGTGCGAGTCGCCGAGGACCGTGTGATCAGCCTGCACGTGCTCGCCTACCTGTTCGACCCCGCCGAGCCCGAGTTCGCCGCGGCCCGCGCCCTCCTGCGCGACGACCGCGAGACGCGAGCCAGGCGGATGGTCGCCATGCTCGCCGCCGACGGCCACCCGGTGACCTGGGAGCGGGTCGATGAGCTGGCCGGCGGTACGGTCGGCCGGCCGCACATCGCCGCCGCCCTCTTGGAGGCCGGGGTGCTCTCCCATTTCGACGAGGCCTTCACCCCGAGCTGGATCGGCGGCCGCAACAGCCGGTACTGGGTCGGCAAGACCCAGCCAGACGTCGCCGAGGCGCTGCGGCTGATCCACCAGGCCGGCGGGGTGAGCGTGTTCGCCCATCCGTTCGCCGCCGCCAGGGGCCCGGTCGTCGGGCCGGAAGTGATCGAGGAGATGGCCCGGCTGGGTCTCGCCGGCGTCGAGGTCGACCACCCCGACCATCCGCCGGCCGCCCGTGCCCGGCTGCGCGCGCTGGCCGCCGACCTCGGCCTGCTCGTCACCGGCTCGAGCGACTTCCACGGCACCAGGGAAGGGCCGGGCCGCGGCATCGGCGCGAACGGCACCGCCCCGACCGTCCTCGCGGCCCTCGTCGACCGCGCCACCGGCGACATCCCCCGCACCAGCGCGGACATCCCACGGTTCTAACCGTCAGGCGGCGGGCGGGACCAGGAGGCGCAGCGCGCCGGGGCGAACGGCGATCTCGGCGGGCAGGTCGGCGACCGGGTCGCCGTCGGCATAGACCTGGAACGGCCGGTCGGCGTCCAGCGTCAGCCTGCTCGCCCGCCGCACGGTCACATGCTTCGTGTCGACGTGGCGTCCGGAGAAGACACGAGGGAACAGCGCTAGCAAGGTTAGCCGGCTGGTCCGGTGAATGAAGATCACTTCAAGCTGCCCGTCGGCGATGTCCGCGTCGGGGGCCATCCGCATGCCGCCGCCGTAGTACGGGGCATTCGCCGCGCCCACGGTCCAGCCGACGACCTCCCGTGGCTCACCGCCGTCGAGGCTGACGGTGAAGCGGGCCGGCCGCCACGGCAGCAGCGCCCGCAGGGTCGCGAAGGTGTAGACGTTCTGGCCGCGCAGGAACCTCGTCCGGTTCGCGATCACCTGGACATCCGAGTCGAAGCCGACACTCGCGATGCCGATGAACGGCGTGCCGTTCGCCTCCGGCAGGTCGACCCGGCGCTCCACGGCGCCCGCGACGGCCGCGGCGGCGGCCACGGGGTCGCGGGGGATCCCGAGGCCGCGGGCGAAGTCGTTGCCCCGCCCGCCGGGCAGCACGGCGAGCAGGCCCCCGGCCTTCGCGGTGGCCCCCGCGACCCGCCCGACCAGCCCGTCCCCGCCGAGCGCCACCGCTATCCGGCCCGAGCCGGCCGCCGCAGCGGCGAGCTCGTCCGCGTGCGCGATGTCACGGGTCCTCGCCACCTCGACGTCGGACGCCCAGCCGCGCAGCGCCGCCGTGACGTCGTCGAGCACCCGTCCGGCCCGTCCCCCGCCCGCGCTCGGGTTGACGATGACGCAGAGCCGGTCACGCGCGATCGGCACCGCCGCGAACTCTGCCGTAGCGAACTGTGCCGGCGCGGCGTCGCGTTCCGGGGTCGCCGGGGTCGCCGGGGCGTGGTGGGTGGTTTCGGTCATGGCGGCCGGTGCTCTCTCACTTGGGGGCGCGTCCGGGGTGAGCCTTCGGGCCCGCCGGGTGTGCAGAGCCTACGAGCGGACGCGGCGCGGCGGGAACCCCCTGGTGCGTCAGCCGCCGTCGCCGTTGCTCTGGCCCATACTCCCGGGCCCGGGCATCGGCGTGCTGAGCCGGTCGGTCGGCGCGCCGAAGAGCAGGCGGTCGGCGAGCGTCGAACGGTCGCGGAGATCCTCCAGGACCAGGTGCTCCATCAGCAGGAGCGCGGCGTCCGCGGGCCACAGCAGCAGCCACAGCCACACTCCGCCGGCCTCACCGACGAACGCCGCCCGGTCACGTGGGCATGCCACCGGCCACAGCGCGGTCGGGTGCCCCGCCGCCTCGACCTTCGCCTCAGGAAGGGTGTCCAGATGCCGCGGGTCGGGCCCGGGGAGCCCCGCCAGCCGGGCACCGAGACCCGTGCCGGGCGACTCGGCGACCAGCAGCATGTCCGCCGGCCCGCCGACCGGCGACGGGCCGGCCGTCGCCAGCGCCACCGCCCGGGCGCCGGCACGGTCGTCGCCGGCCCAGCCGATCCCGCCGACATACCAGTGGACCGGCATCGGCGACGGCACCCAGGCGGGCACCGTCGCCGTGTCAGCGAGTTGGCGCAGTGCGTGCTCCGGCGTGGCGGTTGCCTGGTGCCAGGGGGAGACGTCGCCGTGCTGTTCGCACCTCCACTGGTCGCTCCACAGGTCGGGCGGCCGTAGCCCACCTAGACATCGGGGACAGGTGGGTACGCTCGTCACCTGGCTCCTCCCGAACTCCTCTGCCACCTCACGGGCGGTCCACTCCAGCACGTCCTGGTGGACGTCTCACCTCGCGGATGACGCCAACCGCCGGATGCGTGTGGAAGCCGGCCGCCGGATATGGATCCGCGGACGAAGTGTGCCCAGCCCCGCGCTGGCAAACCCGAGGCGCGCGGCCATGTGGGGAGAAGCCGGGAGGACCGGCCCTGGAAGGTGCGAAGGTCAGGACTCGACCGGCACCGGGCGGCCGGGCTGCTCGCCGCCCCTGGCCTCGCCGTAGGACCGCTTGGGGACCATCACCTTGCGGCGGTAGATGCAGACCAGGACGCCGTCCTGGTTGTAGCCGCGGGTCTCCACGGTGACGACGCCGCGGTCGTCCTTGCTCTTGGACTCCACCTTGTCGAGCACTGTCGACTCTCCGTAGATGGTGTCGCCGTGGAACACCGGCTTGACATGCCGCAGCGACTCGACCTCGAGGTTGGCGATGGCCTTGCCGGACACGTCCGCCACCGACATACCCAGTAGCAGCGAGTAGACATAGTTGCCGACCACGACGTTGCGCTTGAACTGCGTGGTCTCCTCGGCGTAATGCGCGTCGATGTGCAATGGGTGGTGATTCATGGTGAGCAGGCAGAACAGGTGGTCGTCGTACTCGGTGATCGTCTTTCCCGGCCAGTGCCTGTAGACGGCACCGACCTCGAACTCCTCGTAGTAACGGCCGAACTGCATCGTGCCCTCCCATGACCTGGCGCACGGCGGAATGTCCCGCCCGGCGGGGGATCCTGGCTTCGGCGAAGCGCCGACCGCCTGGTTTCCCACGGAGCGTAGGCGTGGCCACCGGCGTCGCGCAGGCGGTCGCGAGCACGGTCACTACCGCCGGCCCGCGCTCCTTCCCACCGAGCCGGTGATCGGAAGATGGCGCACGTCCGTACCGCCGGCCGTCGGCGCCGCGAATGACGCGGCGGCCGGCCGCGAACCCGCCGAGACCTGCCCGAGACCCGCCGGATCGCCTTCCGGACCTACCAGATCACGACCTCCCAGCAGACCTCCCAGATCGGCTTCGCCGATCCGGCAGGGACCCCGGGCTTCGCCGATCCGGCAGGGACCCCGTCCGCAAGCTCCGCCGATCCTGCAGGAACCCCGGATCCGGCGGGGCCCCGAGGGCCCGAGGACAGAAGGGCCCGGGAAAGGCCCGGCCGAAAACCGGCGTCAGATACGAAGGCCCCGCCGGAGGGGATCGCGCAGGTCCATCTCCGCGGCGATCCAGCGCTCCCGCAGCGCCGCCGCGCCGTGGACACGCTTGTAGGCCGATTCGTTCGGCGTCATGGGGAAGACCGGCAGAAACCGCACCGGCGCGGGGATTTCCGTCGGATTGGCGAAGCCGGGGGCTCCTGTCGGGTCGTCGACCGGGGAAGTCTGCCCAGGGGTTGGCGACCCGACCGCGTCGGCGAGCCGCAGATCCGGCACCAGGCCGCCCGGCTCGCCGACCAGCACACCGTGGAATGGAGCCTCGTCCCACAGCGGCTCACCAAGGTCCAAGCCTGCGCCCGCGACCACCGGGACGCCCTCGATCGAGGGAATCGCGGCGAGCAGGGCCAGCTGGCGCGCGACGCTGTCACGCGGGACCCGAAGCGAGAGCACGAGCTCGGCTCGCGGGCCGCCGGGATCACGGACCGCCGCGCCGGGGTCACTCATCGGCTCCGCCGACATGCCCACCGTCGCATACCGGAAGAAGCCGTCGGGGCGCGGGCCAAACCGCAGCACGTCGATCGGCTCGGCGCCCAGAAAGGTGACCCCCGCACGGCCGCCGACCGGGCCAAACGCCGCCACGAGGTGCCGCTCGACCGCGGCGCGCACATCCACGGCCCCCGATCGTAGGGCGGTCCCGCGGCCGGACGCTCCGCGCCCCAGACCTCCCAGATCGCTTCGCGATCCGGCAGGGACCCCGGCCGGGCGCCGCCCTCGGGCGCTGAGCGCCCTCGCGGCCTGGCTCCGGGCACAGGCATGTATCTGTGGGCGGTCTGAATCTGGCTCAGTGACATGGCTGGGCTGGCGCTGCGCTGATGCGCTGTCACTAGGCGGGGTTGGGTTGAGCCGAAACGGTGACCGGGGCGTCGCTGGGGTGCGTGGCGTGGGCTGGGGTGCGGGCCGGGGCGGGTCCGTGGGGAGACTTGTGCAGGGGCGAGCGGTGGGGAGAACGCCGTGGGGCCGCGGGCGCGGGCGCCGTGATGTACTCGGGATCGTTCCCGGTGCGTATGCCCGCCGGCTCCGAGGAGAGTTTCTCGGCGGCGGGGATGTCCCGGAACCGGCGTTATCTGGAACGATCGAGGCGGCCGGCCGCGTTGGCCCGGGAGATGCTGGGCGAAGCTAGCTCGGCGAAGCAAGTCGGAGTACGGGAGGAACCATGGCTGGTGTGCTGAGCAAGGGGGCGAACGCACCGCTGCCGACGCCGGACGTGCGGGTGGAGGTTTCCTCGTCGACGCCGCTCGACATCGCGGCGCTGTTGCTGACGCCGGCGGGCAAGGTCCGTTCGGACGCCGACTTCGTCTTCTACAACCAGCCCAACGGCCCGGGCGTACGGCTGACGCCGCCCTCGTCGCTGGAGTTCTCGCTGACGGCTGTCCCGCCGGACATCGACAAGGTGGCCGTCACCGGAAGCCTCGACGGTTCGGGGCCCACGACGTTCGCGGCTGTCCGCGGGCTGACCGTCACCGTGCGAGACAGCCGGGGCGGCGCGGAGATCACCCGGTTCGCGCCGGAAGGCCTGGGCACCGAGACCGCGCTGATCATGATCGAGCTGTATCGGCGGGCCGGTGCCTGGAAGGTGCGAGCGGTCGGCCAGGGCTATGCCGCCGGCCTTGCCGGCATCGCCACCGACTTCGGCATCGCCGTCGACGACCCCGGCCCGGCGGCCGCCCAGCCGGCCCCCGCCTCGCGACCGGCGTCGTTCGACCGGCGGCCCGCGGCGGCGGGGCCGAACGCGGCCGGGCCGGCCGGTGGATGGCCGGCGCAGAACGAGGAGATGTTCGAGGCCCCGACCCAGCTGGTGCGCCCGGAGGCGGCCGCCGCGCCCGCCCCCCAGCCGCCGCAGGCCCCGCCGAGGCCGGGGGCAACGCCACCGCCCGGGCAGCCCTGGGG
>NZ_MBLO01000223.1 GCF_001854805.1 Pseudofrankia coriaricola | reverse complement strand
CCGTTGTTGTTGGGTTCGGTGAAGTCGAACATCGGTCATTCTCAGGCGGCGGCCGGGGTGGCCGGGGTCATCAAGATGGTGTTGGCGATGCGGCATGGAATCGTGCCGGCGACCTTGCACGTGGACGCGCCGTCCTCACATGTGGAGTGGGAGTCCGGGGCGGTCGAGCTGGTGACCGAGGCCCGGCCCTGGCCCCGGGGCGAGCGGCCGCGCCGAGCGGGCGTGTCCTCGTTCGGTGTGAGCGGCACGAACGCCCACGTCGTCGTCTCGGAGGCACCGCCGCGCGACCCGTCGCCGGTGGCGCCGACCTCGGCCGTGGGATCTCCGGCCGAGGCGTTCCCAGCGGAACCGTCGCCGGCGGAACCGTCGCCGGCCGAGCCGGTCGCGGCCGGTCGGGCCGCTCCCACCGGGGTGCGCTCGGCGGACGCGGCGGGTACCGCCGGGGTCGCCGCGTCGGTCCCGGTGCCCTTCGTGCTGTCTGGCCGGACCGCGGCCGGGCTCGCCGGGCAGGCCGGGAAGCTGGCGGGATTCCTGCGGGCCGGGGGCGCGGCGATCCCTGACCGGGACGTCGCGCTCGGGCTGCTCGCGCGGTCGTCGTTCGACCGGCGGGGGGTGGCGATCGGGCGATCGCGGGAGGAGCTGCTGGCGGGTCTGGACGCGTTGGCGTCCGGATCGGCGCCGCCCGGCGTGGCACTCGGAGTGGCGGGCCCGTCGGGCGGCGTGGGTTTCGTCTTCTCGGGTCAGGGCGCGCAGCGGGCGGGGATGGGGGTCCGCCTGGCGGAGACCTTCCCGGTGTTCCGGGAGGCGCTCGCGGAGGTGGTGGACGGCTTCTCGGGTTCGGTGGACCCGTCCGTCAACGAAGTGATGGCGGGGACGGCCGGCGACATCGACGCCACGGCGTACACGCAGCCGGCATTGTTCGCGTTCGAGGTGGCGTTGGCCCGGTTGCTGGCGGAGCTCGGGGTGGCGCCGGACGTGGTCATGGGGCATTCGGTGGGCGAGCTGGCGGCGGCGCACGTGGCGGGGGTCTTCGACCTGCCCGACGGATGCCGCCTGGTCGCGACGCGCGGCCGTCTGATGCAGGCGGCGCGGCCGGGCGGGCTGATGCTCGCGGTCGGGGTGTCCGAGGCGGAGATGGCGGCGGTGCTCGTGGGCCGGGCCGGAGTGGCTATCGCGGCGGTGAACGGGCCGACGTCGGTGGTGGTCTCCGGGGACGCGGAGGCGATCGGGCGGATCGAGAGGTTCTGGCGCTCCCGCCGTCGGATGACCCGCCGGCTGCGGGTGAGTCACGCGTTCCACTCGGCGCACATGGACGACGTCCTGGACGAGCTCGCCGAGGTCGTCCGGGGCATCGACCTCCGGCGGCCGTCGGTGCCGTTGGTGTCGAACGTGTCGGGGGCGCTGGCGGGCGCCGAGATCCTGGAGCCCGGCTACTGGGTGCGCCAGGTCCGCGCGGCGGTGCGGTTCGCCGACGGCGTGACCGCCGCCCGGGAGGCCGGCGTGCGGCGTTTCGTGGAGATCGGGCCGGACGCGATCCTCGCTCCGCTGGTCCGGGACACCCTCGACTCGGCGCGCCCGGCCGCCGCGTCCGGGACCGCCGGCCGGGGGTCGGCACCGGCCGGGCGGGGGCCTGGCGGCGGAGCGCTGGTCGTGGCGGCGGCCCGCCGGGACCGGGACGAGGCGACGAGTCTGGTGGATACGGTCGGCGCCCTGTACGCCGACGGCGTGCCCGTGGACTGGAGCCTGCTGCTCGGCCGGCGTCCCCGGCCGGCCGACGCTGTCGCCCTTCCGCGCTATGCCTTCCAGCGACAGCGATACTGGCTCGACAACGACCCGGCGGTGTCGACCACCGGCGCGAGGACCGACGCGGCCGGAGCGCGGCTGCCGGCGGGGGCGCGCCTGACGGACGGGGTCGGCGCCGTCGCCGCGACGGCGGCAGGGACGGGTGCCGCCCCAGCAGGTCCGGCGGACGTCGCCGGCGCCGCCGGCACGGTGCCGGTCGAGGCCCGCGGCGCGCCAACCGAGCCGGCGGGGGCCGGGCAGTCCGAGCCGGCCCGCCGGCTCGCCGGCGCGTCCGACGCCGACCGCGCGGACCTCCTGCTGGAGACCGTCCTGGTCGCCGTCGCCCAGGCGCTCGGGCACGCCGACGTCGCCGAGGTCGATCCGGACGTCGCGTTCCTCGACCTCGGCTTCTCCTCCCTGACCATCCGAGAGCTGGGTACCCGGCTGGCCGAGACCACCGGTCTCACGGTCCCCGCCGAGGTGATCTTCGACAACCCGTCATCCCGATCGCTTGCGGATCACCTCATCGGCGCCGAGTCGAGCACGGCGCGCTGGGACGCGGTCGCTCCGGTCGCAGGGGGATGACCGACGTGAGCTGGAGCCTCCCGCTATGACCGACGCGACCGACGCGACCGACACTCGAAACCCGGACTCCGGCGGGGGTCCGGTGATCGCCCGGCCCCGTACCGGTGAGAGCGACCCGCGCGCCGCGGCCGAGGGTGACCCCCGCGCTCCGCGGCGGCGCCTGGCCGCCCTCCTCGACCGTGGACCGGTCCTCCCGCTGCGCACGCCCGGTGGCCACAGCGACGGTCCGGGCCTGGTGGCGACGGCCGTGCGAGGGCGGATCGACGGCCGTCCGGTGGTCGCCTTCTGCACCGACGGCTCGCGACGCGGCGGCGCGCTCGGCCCGGCCGACTGCGACGCGATCGTGGCCGCGATCGACACCGCCGTCCGCGACGGCTGCCCGGTCGTCGGCCTGTGGCACTCGGGCGGCGCGAAGCTGTCGGACGGTATCGAGGCGCTGGAGGGCTTCGGTCGGGTCTTCTCGGCGATCGTCCGGGCCTCAGGCCGGGTGCCGCAGATCTCGGTGGTGGTCGGCCCGGCCGCCGGCGGGGCGGCCTACGGGCCGGCGCTCACCGACGTGATCATCATGGCGCCGGGCGGGCGGCTCTTCGTCACCGGTCCGGACGTGGTCCGCAAGGTGACCGGGGAGCACATCGACATGACCGGTCTGGGCGGGCCCCTTGCCCATGGCCGCAAGTCGGGGGTCGCGCACATCGTCGCCGCGTCGGAGGCGGACGCGTACGGCCGCGCGCGCCGGGTGGCCGCGCTGCTCAGCCACCCCGGCCTCGCCGACCAGGAGCGGGCGGGCTCCGGTGTGGACCCGGGCAGCCTGCTGCCGGCCGCCGCCCGCCGCGCATACGACATGAGGCCGGTCATCCAGGCCATCGTCGACCACGAGACCGGTGGGCCGGTGTTCGAGGAGTTCCAGCGGGACTGGGCGGCGAACATCATCGTCGGCCTGGCGCGGCTGGGCGGACGGACGGTGGGCGTCGTCGCCAACAACCCGATCCGCAAGGCCGGCTGCCTGGACTCGCTCAGCGCGGAGAAGGGCGCCCGGTTCGTCCGGATGTGCGATGCGCTCGGCCTGCCGCTGGTCGTGCTGGTGGACGTGCCGGGCTACCTGCCGGGGGTGCGCCAGGAGTGGGACGGCGTGATCCGGCGGGGCGCGAAGCTGGTGCACGCGTTCGCGGCGGCGACCGTGCCGCGGGTGACACTGGTGCTCCGGAAGTCCCACGGCGGCGCCTACATCGCGATGAACTCCCGTTCCCTGGGCGCCGACACGGTCCTGGCCTGGCCGCAGGCCGACGTGGCGGTGATGGGCGCGTCGGCGGCCGTCGAGATCCTGCACCGGTCCGCGTTGGCCGCCGCCGGCGAGTCCGAGCGTCCGGCCCTGCTGGCGTCCCTGGTCGAGCACCAGGAGGCCGAGTCCGGAGGGGTTCGGCGCGGAATCGCGTCCGGCGCGGTCGACGCCATCATCGAGCCGGCCGACACCCGAGCGCGGCTGATAGCCGCGGTGGCGGCCACCCCGGCGGCCCGGGGGCAGCACGACAACATCCCGCTGTAACGACGTCCCGGCTCTTCTCCGGACGGAGCGATTTCGTGAGAATTGGCCTGCAGATCCCGGAGTTCACCTGGCCCGGCGGTCCCGAGAAGATAGGGCCGACGCTCGCCGCCGTCGGCCGCACGGCGGACGACGTGGGCTTCTCGCACATCACCGTCATGGACCATTTCTTTCAGATACCGCAGCTCGGTCCGCCCACCGACGAGATGTTGGAGGCGTACACGGCGCTCACCTTCCTGGCCGCGCACACCAGCCGGGCGGCGCTGCTCGCGCTGGTGACCGGGGTCGTCTACCGCCCGCCCGGTCTCCTCGCCAAGATCGTGTCGACGCTCGACGTGCTGTCCGGCGGCCGGACGTGGCTGGGGATCGGGGCCGCCTGGGACGAGGAGGAGTCGCTCGGGCTCGGCCTGCCGTTCCCGCCGTTGGCGGAGCGGTTCGAGATGCTGGAGGAGAGCGTCCAGATCATCCTGCGGATGTGGGAGGGTGACGACTCGCCGTACGACGGCCGGCACTACCGGCTGGAGCGGCCGCTGAACTCGCCGCAGCCCCTCGCGGTGCCGCATCCGCCGATCATGATCGGCGGCTCGGGGGAGAAGAAGACGCTGCGGCTCGTGGCCCGTTACGCCCAGGCGTGCAACTTCTTCCCGACCCCGGCCCTGCCGCGCAAGCTGGCCGTGCTGCGGGAGCACTGCGAGCGGGAGGGGCGCTCGTACGACGAGATCGAGAAGACCTGTTTCCTGCCATTCGACATCGGCCCGGACGGTGAGCGCGCGGCGGATCTTCTGCCGTTTCTCGAACGGCTCGCCGGCCTGGGTGTCCAGACGGTGATCGGAAGCGTTCCGGATATCTGGCGGCTGCGTGGCCTTGAGGCCGTCGGAAAACTGGTAATACCGGCCGTCGAGGATCTGTAACCGTGCTCTGCCTATTCGACGGCCGTTGTTCTTCGTGTATTTGCTTGCCGACAAAGAGAGGGCTGTTCATGTCATCATTCCGTCAACACCTGCGGCGGGCGTGGTTGGTCGTTCCGATGGCGGCCACCGGCCTCGTCCTGCTGGCGCCCGGATCGGCCTCGGCCACGCCGGCGGCCGGCACGTCCGCCGGCTGCGTGTTCCACGACGACATCACCGAGACCCCGGCCGGGGCGACCTTCAACGACACCGGGGCCCCGGGGTTCTCGGCCGGTGACACCGGCACCTTCAAGATCGCACTGACCAACCCCGACGGCTCGCGGTTCGGTGATGGAACGGGTTCCATCACCGTGCTTGCCGGCCCGCCGCCGGCCGAGAACCACGTGATCATCCTGCTGGACGAGACCATCAACATCCCCGAGGGCAGCCTCCACGCGGTCGGGGTCGTCGACCACACCGCGACCGCCACCGGGGCCCGGCAGACTACCTTCGCGGCCGGCCTCACCGGGTCGCTCAAGGGCAAGATCGGCCTCCGCTCCTATGTCCTGCCGGCAGGAGCGACCTTGCCGCTGGGCACCTACATCCTCTGCGGCTGACGAACCCGTCCGGCGGGCGCGCCCGAGGTCGGCGGACGCGGCGGGGTTCCGGGGGCGTCATCGGCCCCGGGACCCCGACCGCCCGCCACGGACCGGGCCGCGATATCCGGAGGTGAGGCGCGTCATGGCGCCGTCGCGAACAATTTGCCGCGGAATGGCGGAGGCAGCGACATCTCGTCTGACAGGTTACCTGCGGAAGTATCCGTGACAACCGGAAAAATTGACGTCACCAGCCTGGAACCGCTTCTCGGCGCGACTCGGAGAATGACATGAAGACGGATCTCTACGAGCTTGGGACGACACCACCGGTTGGGGTCGTCCCCGACCAGATGTACGCGTCCGTGATACGTCCCGATCGCTACGGCGAGCCGCGGAAGGCATTCCGTACCGAGGTGGTCCCCGTTCCGCCGGTCGGGCGCGGCCAGGTGCTGGTTCTCATCATGGCGGCGGGCATCAACTACAACAACGTGTGGGCGTCACTCGGTCAGCCGGTCGACGTCGTCGCGATGCGCCGCCGGCGGCTCGGCGAGACCATCGGCTGTCACATCGGTGGTTCGGAGGCGTCGGGCGTCGTCTGGTCACTCGGCGAGGGTGTCCGCCAGGTCGCCGTCGGCGACCACGTCATCGTGTCGAGCGTGCAGTGGGACGAGTCGTCCTCCGACATCAGGCTCGGTGCCGACACCGTGATGTCGTCGTCGACGATGGCGTGGGGCTACGAGAGCAACTTCGGCTCCTTCGCCCAGTTCGCGGTCGTCGACGAGTACCAGTGCCACCCCAAGCCCGCCGAGCTGGGCTGGGCCGAGGCGGCCGCGTTCATGCTCACCGGCCCGACGGCGTACCGCCAGCTGTGCGGCTGGCATCCCAACGTCGTGCAGCCCGGCGATCCCGTTCTCATCTGGGGAGGAGCGGGCGGGCTCGGCTCGATGGCCATCCAGATCACGCGGCTGCGCGGGGGAGTCCCGGTGGCTGTGGTCTCGGACGACTCCCGCGTCGAGCACTGCCTGCGGCTGGGCGCGGCCGGCACGATCAATCGGCTGGAGTTCGGCCACTGGGGGAGGCTTCCGGGGGTCGAGGACGCCGTGGCCTCGGACGCCTGGATGACGGAGGCGCGGCGGTTCGGCGCACAGATCTGGGACATCCTGGGCGCTCGTCTCGCTCCTCGGATCGTGCTCGAGCACTCGGGCCAGGCCACGCTCCCCACCTCCATGTTCGTCTGCGACACCGGCGGGATGGTGGTGATCTGCGGAGGTACCTCCGGATTCAACGGCGACGTCGACCTGCGGTATCTCTGGATGCGGCAGAAGCGGCTCCAGGGCTCCCACTACGCCAACCTCCGCGAATGTCGGCAGGTGACCACACTCGTCGGCCAGCGGCGCCTGGATCCCTGCCTGACCGTGTGCGGCACGCTGGGCGACGTCGGAACGGCCCACCAGCTCCTCTACGAGAACCGCCAGCCCCCGGGCAACCTCGCCGTCCTGGTCAATGCCGCGCCGGGCAGCATCTGAACGGGGGTCGTTCGGCTACCCGCCGCCGGCGGTTCGACGGATGAGACGCCGGCCCCGCCGACCGCCCCGACCCGGCCGGGCCCGAGACATCCCGAGAAGTGACGCGTCGTTGCGTCGCCGTAAACATCCTGCTGCGAATTGATGGACGTGAAGACATCTCACCAGACAGACTGTAAGGTCTACTGACTGCGAGACAGACGTAAAATTTCCTGGTCAGGCTGCGGGAAAGGCTGACAATGAGGAACAGGTGGGAACCTCCGCGGTGGGTGGGGAGAGGTTTCCCCGCTTCGCGCCGTACGGGATTCGGGGTGCTCTTGCTGTCCGCTGTCCTGGCGGTCACGGCCGCGTGCGGCTCCGGCGGCGACGGCCCGTCGGCTGGCGACCCGGCCGACGCGCATCTTCTCGGCACGCCGAACAAAGCGACCGGCACGCCCGTGCGCATTGGGTTCGCCAATGCCGACGGTGGCGCCGGAGCAAACTTCCCGACCATAGGCCAGTCCGCGCAGGCGGCAGCGGCGTATGCCAACGACTATCTGGGCGGCATCGGCGGTCATCCGCTCCAGCTGGTGACCTGCGACGATCGCAGCGACGGCGTGTCGGCGGCGCAGTGCGCGACGAAGTTCGTGAACTCCGGCGTGGTCGGCGTGCTGCACGGCTCGGTGACCGACACCCAGCCCTACGTCTCCGCGCTGGGGGCGGCGCACATTCCCTGGATGGCGATGAGCGGCCTCACCCCGGCCGAGTTCACCGGTGAGCGGGTCTTCCTGTGGACCGCCGGTATCCTCGGCCAGCTCGGCGGGATCGCGAAGTACGCCGTCGACCACAAGTTCACGAACGTCGGGGTCATCGGCGTCAACGTGCCCGGGGTCACCGCCGTGATGAACAGCTTCGGCACGCCGATCTTCAACGCGGCCGGCATCAAGCTGAAGCTCACGCTGATTCCGCCCGGCACGCCCGACCCAACGCCGCAGGTCACCGCCGCGCTCAGCGCGAGCCCGCAGGCCGTCATCGTCTATGCCGACGCGCCGACCTGCCGTGGCGTCATTCCGGCGCTGGCTGACGGCAGCGCGCCCGACGGCAAAAAGCCGGTCGTCTTCATCACGAACGTCTGCGTCGGCCAGTCGGTGCTCCAGACCGTGCCGGCGGCGGACTTCGAGGGTGTGCAGCTCCCCGCCTACGTCGGCCCGACCGGGAGCGACGGCGAGACCAGGCTGTACGACGCCGTCCTCCACAAGTACGCCCCCAAACTCAACGTCCTCGACGGCGACACGTCCCACGGCTATGTCGTCACCCTGGCGATGATCCGAGCACTGAACGGCGCGGGAGTCACCGGCGACCTCACCTCCGACACGCTGAGCGCGGCGCTGCGCAAGGCACGGGACGTGCGTCTGCCCCTGGGGAATGGGGCGACCTTCACCTGTGACGGGAAGGCCATCCCGACGTTCCGGGCGATGTGCTCCGGCCAGCTGGTCTCGGCCACCCTGGTCGACGCCAGGCCGTCGAGCTTCGACGTCATCGACGCGACCGACCTCATCGCCAGGTCGTTCCGCGCCTCCTGACCGGGCCCGGGCGGGCTGGCACCTCGAACGACGCCCTTCGGGCAACGCCCTTCTGACGAGCTCTCCTTATCGCGCGGCCGCTGGGAGTATGAATGCGCTTCACGCAGCTCATAGAAATACACACGGAGCACATCGAGGAACTGACCAGGCTGGACGCCGACTATCTGGAGAGCCTCGGGCCGGAGGAACGCACCACCCTGTTCCGCCGCGGGCACACCGCCGTGGACCGCGATGACCCCACGCACTTCTTCACGATCCTCGAATTCGACTCCTACGAGTCGATGGTGGTCACGATGGCCACCGAGACCAGTCACCAGCTGTCGGCCGCCATAGCACCGCTCATCATCGGCGAGCCGAAGTTCTGCAACGGGGACGTCCTGCACCGCGAGTCGATCGGCGACCAAACGGTGGAGCGCACGTTCACGCAGATCATCGAGATCCGGACCAGGGACATCGAGGAGCTGCGGCGCCTGGACACCGACTACCTCGAGAAGCTCGACCCAAGCGAGCGGGACGTCCTCTTCCGCACCGGTCACACGATCGTCGACCGCGATGATCCCGAGCATTTCTTCACGATCCTCGAGTTCGATTCGTACGAGTCGATGGTGGCGACGATGGCGACGTCGACCAGCGAGGAGCTCTCCGCCGCGATCGCCCCGCTGATCATCGGCGTGCCGAGGTTCTGGAGCTGCGACGTGATCCACCGGGAAGTACGGGAAGGCTAGGGCGCAGGCCGTGGCGACCGAACCGTCCCGCCCGCGCTGCCCCCGGGCACCGGCAGCCGACCGGGGGCGATGGTGAATCATCTCGGGTTCCTGTTGTTGGGCGTGGGGAACGGGGCGGTCTTCGCCGCCGTCGCGTTGGCCCTGGTCGTCACCTACCGCAGCTCCGGCGTGGTGAACTTCGCCGTCGCCGCCATCGGGCTCTACGCCGCCTACACCTATGCGTTCCTCCGCCAGGGCAGTCTTCTGGTGCCGATACCGGGGGTCGATGCCACGGTCGGCTTCGGCCGCGGCCTGCCGGTGGCCGCGAGCATGGCGGTGGCGCTGCTCGTCGCGGCCGTGCTCGGCGGCCTGCTGCACCTGGCGGTCTTCCGGCCGCTGCGCGCCGCCCCCGCGACGACGACGATGGTCGCTTCGATCGGCGCGATGGTGCTCATCCAGGCGGTGCTGGCCGCCCGCGTCGGCAACGAGCCCGTCCGGGTCGATCCGATCCTGCCGCGCGGGCGCTTCGTGGTTGGCGGGGTCTCGATCCCGCAGGACCGGATCGCGTTCGCCGTCGCCGTGTGTCTGATCGCGGGCACGGTCGTCGCCGGCTTCCGGTACACGATCTTCGGCCTGGCCGCCAGGGCCAGCGCCGAGTCCGAGAAGGGCGCACTGGTCACGGGCCTGTCGCCGGACCGGATCGCGCTGGCAAGCGCAATGATCAGCGCGGTCGTCGCCGGTCTGGGCGGCATCCTGATCGCGCCGATCGTGCCGCTGTCCGCCGTGTCCTACACGCTGTTCATCGTCCCGGCGCTCGCCGCCGCGATGGTCGGCGGATTCTCGCTGATCCCGCCGGCCATCCTCGCCGGGCTCGGCATCGGCATGGTGCAGTCCGAGCTCACGTTCCTGCAGGCTCAGCACTCCTGGGCGCTGCAGCGCGGGCCGGCCGAGCTGGTGCCTCTCGTCGTCATCCTCGGCTACCTGCTGGTCCGGGGCCGGCCGCTACCGACGCGGGGCGCCCTGGCACAGCGAACTCTGGGCCGCGCGCCGCGCCCGCGCAGCCCGCTGCCGGCGGCCGCCGTCGGCGTCGTCGCCGCGCTGGTCCTGCTCGTCTTCACGAACGGCGGGACGCGGGCCTCGGTGATCACCAGCCTGATCTACGCCCTGATCGCCCTGTCGCTGGTGGTGGTCATGGGCTACGCCGGCCAGGTCTCGCTGGCCCAGCTCACGCTGGCCGGCGGCGGTGCCTACGGGGTGAGCCTGGCCACCACCAGCTGGCACGTGCCGTTCCCGGTCGCGCCGCTGCTCGCCGCCGCCATGGCGGCCGTCGTCGGCGTCGTCGTCGGCCTGCCGGCGCTGCGCGTGCGCGGCCTGCCCGTCGCGGCGGTCACCCTGGCGCTCGCCGTCGTGCTGGAGGCGGTCTGGTTCCAGAACCCGACACTGGCGCGCGATCCGCAGGGCCAGCCCCCGGTCGCCGAGCCGACCCTTCTCGGCCTCGACCTCGGCGCCGGCACCGGCCGCGCCTATCCGACGGTGGCCTTCGGGATCGTTTGCGTCGTCGCGCTGCTCGTCGTGGCCCTGGGCGTCGCACGGCTGCGGACCAGCCGCCTCGGCGCGGCCATGCTCGCCGTTCGGGCCAACGAGCGCTCGGCCGCGGCCTCCGGCATCGACGTGGCCCGTACGAAGATGGTGGCGTTCGGGATCGGCGCCTTCATCGCCGGCCTCGGTGGCGCGCTGCTGGCCTACCAGTACTCGATGGCGAGCCCCGCCTCGTTCGACCCTCTCACCGGGCTGGCGCTGTTCGCCACCGTCTACCTGGCGGGAGTCTCGTCGATCACCGGCGGCCTGCTCGCCGGGGTCATGGCCGCCGGCGGCGTGCTCTACGTCGCCCTCGACCAGGTGATCTCGCTCGGCGAGTGGTACTACACGCTCAGTGCGATCGGTGTGCTGGTGACGGTGGTACGCAATCCCGAGGGCCTCGCGGGCGGCCTGCACGACGGTTGGCACCGGGCGCTGGCCGCCCTGCCCGTCGTCCGGCGCCGGGCCGGCGACGCCGATGCGCCCCGGCGGGCCGCGACCGCGGGCCTCGACGGTCCCGCCCGGCCGCCGGCGGCGGCGCCACCCCCCGCGCCGGCTCCGGCCGAGCGGACGATGGTCATGGCCATCGACGGGATCACCGTTCGTTACGGCGGGGTCGCCGCCGTGCGTGGCGTCTCGCTGGCGGTCCGGACGGGCGAGATCGTCGGCCTCATCGGCTCCAACGGGGCGGGCAAGACCTCGCTGATCGACGCGGTCACCGGGTTCTCCCGCTCGGTCGGCTCGGTTCGGCTGGGCGGTCGGCCCCTCGACCGTCAACCGCCCTTCCGCCGGGCCCGCCTCGGCCTCGGGCGGACCTTCCAGCACCAGGAGCTCTACCCGGACCTGACCGTGGAGGAGAACGTCCTGGTCGGGACCGAGGCCGACCGGCGCGGCCACGACCCGGCGCGCGTCACCGCCGCCGACGGCACGTCCGCTGTGGGCCGCGTGCTCGCCCTGCTGGACCTCGGGGATGTCCGGCACCGGCCCGTCGCGGAGCTGTCTCAGGGCCGGCGCCAGCTCGTCGCCGTGGCCCGGGCGCTGGCCGGCGCTCCGGATCTGCTGTTGCTGGACGAGCCGGCGGCCGGGCTCGACAGCGGGGAGAGCGACTGGCTCGCCGACCGGCTGCGGGTGGTCCGCGCGGCAGGGGTCGCGATGCTCCTGGTCGACCACGACATGAGCTTCGTGATGAGCCTCTGCGACCGTGTCTGCGTCCTGGACCTCGGCGAGCTGATCGCCGTGGGCACGCCGGCCGAGATCCAGCGCGACCCGCGGGTCGCGGCCGCCTATCTCGGCGCGCCGGACCACGGCGGCGGCGACCTGCCGCCGGCCGTCGGCCATCCCTCGGCCAGCGGCGGCTCACCGGCCGGCGACGAGCCGCGGGACGCGGGCCGGCCGACGGCCGACGACGAGCCGGCACCGGTCGGGTTCACGGCCGGCGGGTCCGTGCCCGGCGCCCGGGAGGCGGAGACGCCGTGAGCAGCGCGCTGTCCTGCCGGGACCTGTCCGCCGGCCACGCCGGCCGGCCCGTCGTTCACCGGGTGTCGCTGGAGGTCGGCACGGGCGAGATCCTCGCCGTCCTCGGGCCGAACGGCGCGGGGAAGACTACGACCCTGGCCACGCTGGCCGGGCTGCTGCCCGGCCTCGGCGGCACCGTCCGGCTGGGCGACCCCGGCGAGGACGTCAGCCGGCTCGGCCCGGCGGCCCGGTCCCGGCGCGGACTCGTGCTCGTGCCGGACGACCGGGCACTGTTCGGCGGCCTGACCGCCCGGCAGCACCTTCGCCTCGCGGCGCGGCGGGGTGGCCTCGGCCTGGAGGAGGTCCTCGGCTACTTCCCGGAGCTGAGCCCCCGCCTCGACGTCGCCGCGGGCATGCTCTCGGGTGGGGAGCAGCAGATGCTCGCGATCGGCCGAGCGCTGGCGCAGCGCCCGAAGGTCCTGCTGATCGACGAGCTGAGCCTGGGGCTCGCCCCGCTGGTGACCGAGCGGCTGCTGACGACGATCCGCCGCATCGTCATCGGCACCGCCGCGAGCGTCATCCTGGTCGAGCAGCACGTCGCGCTGGCACTCGGCGCGGCCGACCGTGCGGTCGTCATGGTGCACGGGGAGATCGTCATGGCCGGGGCGGCGGCCGCTTTGCTCGACGACCCTGCCCGTCTGGCGCGGGCCTATCTAAGCGGCACGCGCTCCGCACCGGCGAGCGCGGTCGGGTAGGGTTCTGCCGGCGTGGGACGACCGGAGCAGGTCCTTCCCCGACGGCGGCTTTGGACGACAGTCGAGGTGCGATGCCAGGCACGGACCGGGAGGCTCCGGGGGCCGGGAGCCTGCGGGCGCGCCAGAAGCAGCTCACTCGCCAGCTTCTTCTCGACGCCGCGGTCCAGGTGATCGTCGACCTCGGCTACGCGTCGGCGACCGTCGAGGACATCGCCCAGGCCGCGGGCGCCAGTCGACAGACGTTCTACCAGTACTTCCCGTCGAAGGCCGACGTGGTGCTGGAGCTGGTCGAGCGCAAGCAGGCCGAGGTCGACGAGCTGTTCGGCGCCTTGTTCGCGCTCGAGGAGCCGACCGCCTCTGAGCTGCGCGCGTGGATTCGGCGGGCGATCGAGATCTGGTACCCGGCGAGCCCCGAGCGGGTCGTCGTACAGCAGGTCATGGCCCTGGAGCCGGCGGTGGACAGCCGCGGCGGCGACTACATGGTGGCGAGCCTGGACGCGCTGGCCGGCTATCTGCGTCGCCAGAACCCGATGCTGGGTCAGCTTTCGGCGCGGGTCCGGGCGTGCCGCCTGATCGCCGAGTTCGAGATGCTCTCCTACCTACGTCTGTATGGCATTCCCGGCGGCATCGACCTGGTCGTCGACGGGTTCGTCCGCGGCTGGCGGGCGGCGCTGACCGAACCGGAGGAAACGACCGGCGGCGCCCCGCCCGAGGCCTGAACGTCGACACGTCGTCATGACGCGGCCGGCCTCCGGCGGATCCCTTCCGCCGACTCCAGGCGGGTCGGGACCGACACCGCCGCTCGGGACGCGCCGCGCGCCGCTGGACACGGCCTGGGCGCCGCCGTCGCCACCCCTTCACGCGGAGCGGGCGCCTGTCGAGGCGCACGGGCCGACGCCGACCGACACGGTCATGACGCGGCTCGCCGCGCAGGGACCGGCGCTGGACCACCCCTCGTCGCCGGCTTCTGTGCCCACGGCCCGGCCACGACGCAGCCGCCGCCGAGGGCTTACCGCCGCCCCTCGCCGCCGCTGTCACCGTCGTGCTCGCCACCGTGGTGACGACGGTCGTCCTGACCAGCGGCGGCGGCACGGGGGGTGAAACGCCAGCCGCCCACGCGCTGACGGCTTCACCGGGCGCGGGTGACGCGACCCCCACGGCCAGGCAGCCGGCTGGCCACTCGGCGACGGCCTCGGCGGGACCTGGCGGTGCGATCACCACAGCCATGCCGCTTGGCAAGCCGCTGACCGGCCCCATCGACCTGGTGAACGCGGTCGTGTTCTCGTCCGACAGCCGCACCCTCGCGGTCGGCAGTGGCGAGGGCGCCGTGCGGTTATGGGACGTGTCGAACCCAGCGAGTGGCCCTGGGCTGATCCCGTCGTCGGCCTGGCCATCACCGTCGCGATCCTGCGGGTCCTACGCTCCGCCGCCCGGGTCCTCGGCGCCAGACTCATGGACGCCGTCGATCCCGACCTCGTCGCCGAAGCCACCAACCACCCTCCCGCACACTGTCGACGACACCCGCAACGTTCCGTACAGGGCGTCAGGAGGCCCGACTTCCGGTGTGTTCGAGGTGTTCGTGCAGCATGCGGATGGCGGTGGCACCGTCGCCGACGGCTGAGGCGACCCGTCGGACGGCGCCGTGTCGAACGTCTCCGACGGCGAAGACGCCGGGCCGGCTGGTTTCCAATATGCGCGGCGGGCGGTCGAGGTGCTGCCAGACCTCCCCACGTGCGGCCGGCTCCGCGTCCACCCCGGTCAGAATGAAGCCGCTGTCGTCCAGCGCGACCGTGTCGGCGAGCCAGCGGGTGCACGGCTGTGCGCCGATGAAGACGAAGAGGACCTCGGCGGGTATCGAGCGCCGTCCGCCGGAGTGGTCGTCCTCGATGACGAGTGCCTCCAACGAGCCGTGTCCCACGGCCCGCCTTACCCGGCTGTGGGGGTGGACGACGACCCGGGGATGGCGCCTGATCCGGTCCACCAGGTAGCGCGACATGTTTTCGCCGAGGTCGTCTTCGCGGGCCACCAGGTGAACCACCGGTGCGATCTCCGCCAGGAAGACTGTGGCCTGCCCGGCGGAGTTGCCGCCGCCGACGACCGCGACCGGGCGCTGGGCGCAGAGCTTGGCCTCGATCAGGGTCGCCGCGTAGTGCACGCACGTGCCCTCGAACTCCCCGATGCCGGGCGCGTCCAACCTGCGGTACCGGGCACCGGTGGCGATCACCACGGTCCGGCTGACGACCTCCATCCGCCGGCCGCCGCAGTCCACCGGGACGACGTACAGCTCACCGTCCGGTACCAGCGCAACCGCCTCGGCCGGCACGCTGATCTCCGCCCCGAACCTTCGTGCCTGGATGGCCGCCCGCTCGGCCAGTTCCGCTCCGGAGATCCCGGCCGGGAAGCCCAGGTAGTTCTCGATCCGGGAGGACGTTCCCGCCTGACCGCCGGTGGCGATCGCGTCCAGCGCCGTCGTGGCCAGACCTTCCGACGCCCCGTACACGGCTGCTGCGAGCCCGGCCGGTCCCGCCCCGATCACGAGCAGATCCCGCACTGACGTCTCCGGACGCAGCACCGTCACGCCGATCGCCCGGGCCAGTTCGGCGTTGCTGGGGTTACGCAGCACCAGCCCCTGCGGTCCCTTCCGCCAGATCACCACCGGGGTGTCCGCTGGCCCGAGGCCAAGGCTTCGCAGGACCTTGTCCGCGTCGCTGTCCTGCTCCAGGTCCACGAACCGGTGCGGCAGCCGGTTGCGGCCGGCGAACTCTCGCAGCCGCCGGGTGTCCGCGCAGTAGTGGGAGCCGATGATCCGGAAACCGGCTTCCATGCCGATGAGCAACTCGCGGCGCAGGAAGTAGGCACGTACGATCAGATCGCCGAGCGCGGTGTCCCGTTGCACCACTTCTGTCAGTGCCTCCAGCGGCACCGCGAGGACTTCTGCATCCTCGCCGGGCATCGCGGTGGAGAACGCGACCTGTCCCGCCAGGAGACCGAGTTCGCCGAGGAAGCGGCCTGGGCCGTGCACGCGGATTACCCGCGCGTCGTCGCCGCCGTAGCCCGTGATCACCAGCACCTTGCCCCGCAGGACGACCAGGAACTGGTCGGTCCGCTCGCCCTCCCGGATCAGTACTTGTCCGCGGCGCACGTGGCGACGTTCACCCCGGGTGGCCAGGATCTTGACCTGGTCGGCCGACAGCCGTGGATACGCGCCGTGCAGATCCGGAGTTTCGGTCAGCTGGGTCGGGTCCGGTATTAGCACGGCGGTACTCCGATCAAGCAGCGCTTCCCGATGGTCGAGGAGGCCCGGTCGAGGTCGCGGCGGCGATCACCGTTTCCACCCGGTCCCGCGATGCCGGTGCCGGTGCCGCACCTGCCCTTCGGCCGACGACGGCGGCCCGGTTCAACACCAGCAGGGTTGGGATCGCCTGCGCCGAGAATCGCTGCGTGATGCGGGGGTTCTCGTCCACATTCACCTTGACGAGTTTCGGCCGGCCGGCGAGGTTCCGAGTGACCTGTTCCAGCGCCGGGCCGACGATCCTGCACGGCCCGTACCACGGCGCCCGCAGGTCGACCAGGATGGGAATGGTCGCCTGCTCCGCGAGCTCAGGAAATTTCCGCTCGCCGGCCTCCACGACCCAGGGTAGCGGGCGTGGCAGTGACCGCGCCGCGGGATTCCCTCGCTGGCCGCAGGCACCCGGTTGGCCCGGCCGCAACGCTCGCACCGCACCACCGCCAGCTCGCCGCCGGCGGTCCTCGTCGTGGCCGTCGTCAACCGTCCGCGTCCCGGTCCGCTGTTTCGGGTCCGGATCCCGGTCCAGACCACGGCTGGTGCCCCCTTCCCGCTTGGCAGTCGGCCCATGCGCTACGGATATGCCCGCGAACCGGCGGCGTGGAACGTGGCCGCCGGGTCGTGCTGTCGTTGCCCTGGGGTAGGTCATCCCGCTATATGCGGTTTGCGGCCCAGGGTGAAATCGGTGGTCCGGAATCGCTCCCGGTTACCCGGGCTCACCGGTGTCGAATCGCCGCTGCGACCAGCGAGCCAATGCCAGCGCGGCAATCAGGACGAAGACCGCCCCCGCGTCGACCGCCAACTCAATCAGCCGCTGCCGACTCTCCGCCGGTGTCTCCGGGATGGTCAGGACGACTACGACCGACAGTACGTGGCGCACCAACGCGATGATACCGACGATGATGAACGGCTCGAGTTGCAGCCGCCCGCCCTCGAGTCTCGTTTCGATGGTCACCAGAATTTCCACGATGATGAGAATGAGAAGCAGTTCCTCGATGGCGACGACGAAACGTGCCGTCCAGGAACCGCTGCCGTGCAGCACGGTGGCCAGCGTGAGATACAGCACGCCGGCGCCCACGGCCAACAGCACGACCGAAATCAGGTAGAGCAGCACATACTGCGCGCCGAGCAGCAGCCGCAGCGGTGGGGACTCGGGCCGATTCAGGTTGCCCAGCGCCGACGGCCCGCCCGGCGAGGCCGGCGAGGCAGCGGCATCCTGCCCGCTCGATTCAGCCATGATCGTGACCGTTCTGCAGCGCGTGCACCCTCCGAGACTCGCCGCTGGCTGAAGCAACCGCATGTCGGGACCGGCGGTGCCGGCGATCCGCGCTGGGGCCACCGACGTTGGTTGACACCTTTCCTTGGTCAGGGCCGTAGGCCCAGGCCGGTGGCGAGGCTGCGCCACTGCGCTCTGGGCAGGGTGTCCGGAGAGTCGGTGAGGACCTGAAGGGCGACGTGGTCGGCGCCCGCCTGGTGGTGCTCGTCGACTCGGCTCCGGATCCGGTCCAGGTCTCCCCAGGCGACCAGGCTGTCGACCAGGCGGTCGCTGCCACCGCTGGCGAAGTCGTCCGCGCTGAACCCGAATCGCGCCAGGTTGTCGGTGTAGTTCGGCAACGCCAGGTAGATAGACAGGACGCGGCGGGCGATCGTCCGCGCCTGGGCCGGATCGGTGGTCAGGATGACTTTCTGCTCCGGGGCGAGCAGCGGGCCGGCGCCGAGGATGTCCCGGGCCCATGAGGTGTGCTGCGGGGTCACCAGGTACGGGTGGGCCCCGGCGGTGTGCGTGGCGGCGAATCTCAGCATCTGCGGGCCCAGCGCGGCGAGCACTCGTACGTCCCTGGGGACCGTGGGCCGCTCGACGTCGAGCCGGTCGAGGTGGTCGACCACGGCCTGGTAGGGGTACCAGTAGCCTTCGCCGGCGAACGCCGGGTAGCCGGTGCCGAACCCGAGCAGCAGCCGGTTCGGGCGGGACTTCGTCACCCGGGCGTAGCTGGCGGCCACGATGTCCGTGGGTTCGGTCCAGACGTTGAGGATGGCGGTCACTGCGCCGAGGTGGCGGGTGGCGTCCAGCAGGGCCGCCGGCAGTCCGAGGTCCGCGGTCGCGTCGCCAAGCCAGACCGCGCCGAAGCCGAGCGCGTCGACGTCGGCGGCGGCGTCCGCGCGCTCCCGCGGATCGTCTGGCCATCTCGCGCTGGTGGTCCAGAGTCCGAACCTGCCGATGTTCACCGCCACCACGTCGTCCTTCTTTCCGCGCCGCCTCTCGTCCCGCCGGCCAGCGGCCGAGGGCGGCAGCCGGGAGCCAACGGCCGAGGGCGGGTCCTCAGGCGGCGAGTCCGTGCCGGGCCGCGGCCTTCTCGTAGGTGACGGCCAGTTCGCCGTCGTGGGCGTCGAGCCGCACTGCGCTGCCTTCGGTGACCTCGCCGCGCAGCAGCGCCCGGCCGATCCGGGTCTCCACCTCGTGCGAGATGTACCGGCGCAGCGGCCGGGCGCCGTAGACCGGGTCGAACCCCCGTTCGGCGATCAGGCGGCGACCGGCCTCGGTCAGCTCCAGCGTGATGCGCCGTTCGGTGAGCCGCTGGCGCAGGTCGGAGAACTGCAGGTCGACGATCTTTTCGAGGTCGGGGAGAGTCAACGGCCGGAACAGGATGATGTCGTCGATCCGGTTGAGGAACTCGGGGCGGAAGTGGCCGCGTAGTTCGGCCATCACCCGGGCCTCGGTCTCGGGCCTGATCTGGCCGGTGTCGTCGAGCCCGTCGAGCAGGTATCCGGAGCCGATGTTCGAGGTCATGATGACGACGGTGTTGCGGAAGTCGACCCGGTGGCCCTGGGCGTCGGTGATCCGGCCGTCGTCCAGGACCTGCAGCAGGATGTTGAACACGTCCGGGTGCGCTTTCTCGATCTCGTCGAAGAGCACCACCGAGTACGGCTTGCGCCGGACCGCCTCGCTGAGCTGACCGCCTTCCTCGTACCCGACGTAGCCGGGCGGAGCGCCGACCAGCCGGCTGACCGTGTGCCGTTCCTGGTACTCGCTCATGTCGAGCCGGATCATGCTCTCCTCGGTGTCGAACAGCGCCGCCGCCAGGGTCCTGGCCAGCTCGGTCTTGCCGACGCCGGTGGGCCCGAGGAAGACGAAGGAGCCGATGGGCCGGCGCGGGTCCCGGATCCCGGACCGCGCCCGGATGATCGCGTCCGCGACGAGCCCGACCGCCTCGTCCTGACCGACCACCCGCTCCCGCAGGATCTCGTCCAGGCGCAGCAGCTTGTCCCGTTCGGTCTCCTGCAGCCGGGCGACCGGGATACCGGTCCAGACGGCGACGATCTCGGCGATCTCGTCGGCGGTGACGACCTCGCGCAGCAGCCGGTGGTCGCCCTGCTTGGCGGCGAGCTGCTCCTCTTCCGCCGACAGCCGCCGTTCCAGTTCGCGCAGCCGGCCGTAGCGCAGTTCGGCGGCCCGGTTCAGGTCGTACGCCCGTTCGGCTTCATCTGCTTCGCGGCGGACTCGTTCCAGTTCCTCGCGCAGCTCCTGGACCCGCTTGATCGCGTGGCGTTCGGCCTCCCACTGGGCACGCTTGGCGTCCGCCTCGGCGCGCAGGTCGGCGAGTTCGCGGCGCAGCTCGTCGAGCCGTACCTTGCTGGCCGGGTCGGTCTCGGTGGCCAGCGCGGCCTCCTCGATCTCCAGCCGGGTCACCCGGCGGGTGATCTCGTCGAGCTCGGCGGGCATCGAGTCGATCTCGGTCCGCAGCCGGGCGCAGGCCTCGTCGACCAGGTCGATCGCCTTGTCCGGCAGGAACCGGTCGGTGATGTATCGGTGGCTCAGTGTCGCGGCGGCGACCAGCGCCCGGTCGGAGATCTTCACCCCGTGGAAGACCTCGAACCGCTCGCGCAGGCCACGCAGGATCGAGATGGTGTCCTCGACGCTCGGCTCGTCGACCATCACCGGCTGGAACCGGCGTTCCAGCGCGGCGTCGGACTCGACCCGCTTGCGGTACTCGTCCAGCGTGGTCGCGCCGATCATGTGCAGCTCGCCGCGGGCCAGCATCGGCTTGAGCATGTTGCCGGCGTCCATCGCACCTTCGGCCGCGCCGGCGCCGACCACCGTGTGCAGCTCGTCGACGAACAGCAGGACCCGCCCCTCGGCGGCCTTCACCTCGGCGAGCACGGCCTTCAGCCGCTCCTCGAACTCGCCGCGGTACTTGGCACCGGCCACCAGCGAGCCCATGTCCAACGCGAAGATGGTCTTGTCGCGCAGCCCCTCCGGCACGTCGCGGCGCACGATCCGCTGGGCCAGGCCCTCCACGATCGCGGTCTTCCCGACACCCGGGTCGCCGAGCAGTACCGGGTTGTTCTTCGTCTTGCGGCTCAGGATCTGGATCACCCGGCGGATCTCGGCGTCTCGGCCCACCACCGGGTCGAGGGTGCCCGTTCGCGCCTGCTCGACCAGGTCCCGGCCGTACTTCTCCAGGGCCTCGTAGGCGCCTTCCGGCGTTGCCGAGGTGACCCGCTGGTGGCCGCGGACTCCGCTGAGCGCGGCCAGGAACGACTCCCGGGTGATCCCGTGCTCCGTCAGCCGGCGGCCGGCCGTGGTGCCGGTGCCCTCCTCGGCCAGCGCAAGAAGGAGATGCTCCACCGACACGTACTCGTCCTTGAGGCGCTTGGCCTCACGTTCGGCCGCGTCCAGCAGCCGGGCCAGCCGCTGGGTGACGAAGACCTGTCCCGGCTGGGCGCCAGGCCCGGTCACCTTCGGCCGGCGGGCCAGGTCCGTCTCGACAGCGGCGCGCAGCGCCGCGGTGTCGGCGCCGGCCTGCCCGAGCAGCTTCGGTACCAGCCCCTCGGGTGCGTCGAGCAGGGCGAGCAGCAGGTGCTCGCCGTCGACCTCGGTATGCCCCAGCCGCGTGGCTGCGGACTGGGCGGCCTGCAACGCCTCCTGTGACTTCTGGGTCAGCCGGTTCATGTCCATGGTGGTGTGCTCCTCGCGGCTGTCGGCGGTCGAGCGGGTGTGCTGCTGCGCAGCGCGGCTTCCAGTGCATCGATGCGGTCGAGCAGGTCCAGGACGAGGCCGATCGCGGCGTAGTTCAGGCAGAGCCCGGCCCGCAGCCGCTGGATCCTGGCGATCGTTGCCAGCGTGTCCAGCGGGAACCAGAGCTCTCCGCGGGCGTCCCGGGTGGCGTTCAGCAAGCCGAGCGTCACGAACCGGCGGAGCAGGTCGGGGTGCAGGCCACTGCGGTGGACGACCGTCTCCAGCGTCAACCTGCGGATCGGCGCCAGCGGATAGCGAGGCCGGCCGGCCGGTGCCGACGGCACTGCCCGCCGCTGGGACGGGGATCGGATGCTCATCCTCGGGACCCCCTCCTCGGGTCGAAGGTCGACACGGCCGCCAGTTCCTGGAACAGTGCGCGCTCCCGATCGGTCAGCCTCGCCGGCACCGCCACACTGACCTCGGCGTACAGGTCGCCCGGCCGTCCGGCGGGGTTCGGTAGTCCCTCGCCCCGCAGGCGCAGCCGCCGGCCGCTCGACGACCCGGCCGGCACGTGCACCTTGACCTCGCCGCCGGGAGTGATCACCGGGACCGTCGCGCCGAGCGCCGCCTCCCACGGGGTGACCGGCAACGTGACGTGGATGTCCCGGCCGTCCGGCCGGTAGCGGGGGTGCGGCGCTATCCGCGCCCGCAGGTACAGGTCGCCGGGCTGCCCGCCGCCGGCTGACCGGCCACCCTGCCCGGCCAGCCGGATCCGCTGCCCGTCCACCACCCCGGCCGGGATGGTGACCTGGTAGCTGCGAGGCCCGTCGGGGCCGGCCAGGGTCACCCGGCGGCGGCCACCCCGGTATGCCTCCTCGACCGTCAGCTCGAGCTCGGCTTCCTGATCGGCGCCGGGGATCGGCCCGGCCGCGCCGCGGGCGCCGAAGATGTCGCCGAAGATGTCTTCGAAGCCGGCGCCGCCGGCGCGGGCGCCGAAGTCCGTGCCGAAGCCGGGTTCGACCCGGACACCCCGGGGCCGGGCCGGACCGCCGCCTACCCAGCCCCCGCCCGCCCCGGCGGCCACCCGCTCCTCATAGTCCTCGGGGATCCGTCGGAAGTCCGGGCCGAACCGGTCGTAGCGCGCCCTCGTCTTCGGGTCGGACAGCACGTGGTAGGCCTCACCGATCTCCTTGAACCGCTCCTCCGCGGCCGGATCGGAGTTCACGTCCGGGTGGTAGCGGCGGGCGAGCCTGCGGTAAGCCTGCTGTATCTCCTCGGCGCTCGAGTCCCGGCCGACACCGAGAATCTCGTAGTAGTCGCGGGCCACCGCCGGTCACTCCGCGGATCCGCTGGCGTCACGCCCTCCGCGGCCCGGCTCCCGGCCCTGCGGGCCTGGCGCCCGCTCCTGCGGGGAGCCGGGCCGGGCCGGGGACCGTTGCCCGCCGTCGGCATCGTCGGCTGGTGGTCGGCTGACGGCGACGCCGACGGGGCGCAACTGCCGGCCGCCGTCGCCGTAGCCGGGGCGCACCACGTCCACCACCGTGCCGGGCGGCATGCCGGGCTCCTCGACCACGCTCAGCGCGTCGTGCCGGGCCGGGTCGAACGGCACCCCTACCTCGTCGTGGCGTGGATAGCCGAGCCGGTCCAGCACGTCGACGGCCTGGTCCCGCACGGCCCGGACGCCCGCCACGATCGAGCGGGGGTCGGCGTCGGCGTTGGCGAGCGCGAGTTCGAGGTGGTCGAGCACCGGCAGCCAGGCGCGGGCGATGCGGGCCTTCTCGGCCTCACGGTCCCGCTCCACCTCCCGGGCGAACCGTTTGCGCAGGTTCTCCAGGTCGGCGGCAGCCCGGCGCCAGCGGTCCTCCAACTCGCCCACCCGGCCGGCGGCGGCCGAGCCAGCGTCGCGGGCCGCGTCGCCGGCCGGAGCCTCGGCGGCGCGTGCTTCGGTTGCGACGGTGGGCACCTCGGTGGAGGCGTCCTGCGGGCGCTGCTGCCCCTCGGTCGACATCACGCGATCAGCCACGGTCGAAGTCGGCGTCGATGACATCGTCCGCGTCGGTCGGTCCGCCGGCGGGCGGAGGCTGCTTTCCGGGGGCGCCAGGAGCGGGGCCGGTCGGGCCGGGGCCGGTCGGGCCGGTTCGGCTGGCCGCGAGGCCGTGGTAGACCTGCTGCAGGTCCGAACTCAGCGACCGGACCCGGTCCAGCGGCGCCTCCTCCTTGACGGCCTGCCGGGCGTCGGCGACGAGCATCCCGGCGCGGGCCTTCTCGTGCGGCGGTGCGGCGTCGCCGAGGTCGGCCAGCAGCCGCTCGACCTGGTAGGCGACCGAGTCCAGTTCGTTGCGGGCGTCGATCGCCGCCCGCAGGGCCTGGTCCTCGTTCCGGTGCCGCTCCGCTTCGGAAATCATCCGTTCGACCTCGTCCTTGGGCAGGTTGGAGGTCTCGCTGATCGTGATGGACTGCTGCGCGCCGGTGTCGGAGTCGCGGGCGGTGACATTGAGGATGCCGTTCGCGTCGATGTCGAACGTGACCTCGATCTGCGGCTCGCCCCGGGGCGCCGGCCGGATGTTCTCCAAGCGGAACCGGCCGAGCACCCGGTTGTCCGCGGCCCGCTCCCGCTCCCCCTGCAGCACCACAATGTCCACAGCCGGCTGGTTGTCCTCCGCGGTCGAGAACACCTCTGAGCGCCGAACCGGGATCGTCGTGTTCCGTTCGACGATCTTCGTCATGAGGCCGCCGCGGGTTTCGACGCCCAGCGACAGCGGGGTGACGTCGAGCAGGAGCACGTCGGAGACCTCGCCCTTGAGCACCCCAGCCTGGATCGCCGCGCCCAGCGCGACGACCTCGTCGGGGTTGACGCTCATGTTCGGTTCCTTGCCGCCGGTCAGCCGACGGACCCGTGTCTGCACCGCCGGCATCCGGGTCGCGCCACCGACGAGGATTACCTCGTCGAGGTCGTCGGCGGTCACCTTGGCGTCCTCCATCGCCTGGGTGACCGGTCCCATCGTCCGCTCCACCAGATCGACGGTGATCTGCTCGAACGTCGACCGCATGACCGCGGTGGTCAGGTGCCTCGGCCCGGACGCGTCCGCGGTGATGAACGGCAGGTTCACCTGGGTCTGCGTCACCGAGCTCAGCTCGACCTTCGCCTTCTCCGCAGCCTCGAACAGGCGTTGCAACGCCTGCGGATCCCGGCGCACATCGACGCCCTGGTCCCGCTGGAACTCGTCGGCGAGATGGTCGACCAGACGGCGGTCGAAGTCGTCGCCACCCAGGTGGCTGTCGCCGGCCGTGGCCCGGACCTCGACCACGCCGTCGCCGACGTCCAGGATGCTGACGTCGAAGGTGCCCCCGCCGAGGTCGAAGACCAGCACGGTCTCGTGGCCGCGCTTGTCCAGCCCGTACGCCAACGCAGCCGCGGTCGGCTCGTTGATGATCCGCAGTACCTCCAGACCGGCGATCCGGCCCGCGTCCCTGGTGGCGGTGCGTTGCGCGTCGTTGAAGTAGGCGGGCACGGTGACGACCGCCTCGGTGACCTTCTCGCCAAGGTTCTTCGCGGCGTCATCGGCGAGCTTGCGCAGCACCAGCGCGCTGATCTCCTCCGGCGAGTACAGCTTGTCCCGCACCGTGAAGCGGACCGCGCCACCGGGGCCCGCGACGACGTCGAAGGTGACCGCCTTGGCCTCTTCGCTGATCTCGTCGTAGTGCCGGCCGATGAACCGCTTCGCCGAGTAGATCGTCGCCTTCGGGTTGAGGATCGCCTGCCGCCTGGCCAGCTGCCCGACCAGCCGCTCACCGCTCTCCGCGAACGCCACCACCGACGGAGTCGTCCGCGAACCCTCCGCGTTCGGAATGACTCTTGCCGCACCGCCCTCCCACGCGGCGATCACCGAGTTGGTCGTACCCAGATCAATACCGACTGCCTTCGCCATTGCGTGCCCCTTCGGGGAACGAGCTGAACGGGCCGGGTCGAATGTTTCGACGCCGAGGGCCCGCGATTGTCCGGGTCAGCAGGGTCGCCCTGGTGTGAGCCAGACGCAGTCCGCCACACTGCCCGATATCGGCCCAACCGGTTCGGCCCGTCGAGCGTTTCGCCACTAAATCCCGTTCCCGCTGCGGGCGCGGCGCAAAACCGCGCGGAGGGATCCCGGCCGATCGGAAGGGGTCCCGGCCCGTCCATCGCCGTTGCGGAGCAGGTGGACTTGGTGTCCCTGAGGATCTCGTCCAGTCCGCGACGGGCCGCGCCGACGTGGGAGAAGATGGCCTGCCAGGGATCGCCGCCACGCTGCAGCCGGCCGGGCAGGGCCGTCTTACGCTGCTCGACGGTAAGCCGCCAGGGGTCGTGCGCCGCCGCGACCCGTGCCACGTCCCGCGCGAACCGGCGGACCACATCGAACCCGGCTCGGCGGCACAGCGGGACCACAACGTGGTTGCCGCGCGAACCGGACGGTGCCCAGCTCCTTCGGGACGGTGACCCGGCAGATCCAGGCGGGGAAGTGGGTGCCGGCGCGCTGCTGGATGATCCGCTGACCGTGGATGCCGTCCGGGTAGCGTTCAAGGTTGAGCGGTCGGCCGGCGAGATGCGGCAGCATCACCTCGGCGATCCTGCGCGTAGTAGCCGGCCAGCTGCGCCTTCGTGATGCCACCCGGGAACAGCGGCTTGCCCGGCCGGGGGATCTCCACGGTGCGCCGTCCGACGCGGTCAGCTGTCACGCGGCGAACGGGTAGGTCTCCGACGGTTCGCCGCTGTCCCAGCGGGCGGTGCGTTCGAGCGGTTCGACCGCGCGGGTCTCGTCGATATGGATGATGGCGTCGAACTGGTCGGCGGCCCGGGCGCGGAAGTAGTGGCTGGACCGTTCGGTGTCGGGGCGGTAGATCACGCCGATGGCGCGTTCCAACCGGGCCGAGGTCAGTACTTTGGCGGCCCATTCGGCGGAGCCGAGCGGTACGAGGAACTCCTTCTCGCCGACCTCGTGGAACAGTTCCTCCAGGCTGTCGGGAAGCGCTGGGCGGACCCGTTTACGGTCGGCCGGGGCGTCCCAGTCGCTGGCGGCGGTCACGGTGCCGGTGTAGGTGGTGAAGCCGACCAGCCGGCAGTCGCCGGGGTGGCGGGCGCGGGCGATCTGGCCGAGGGTGAGTTCGCCGCGGGTCGCGACCTCGGTCGCGGTGGCGTCCCCGACGTGGGAGTTGTGCGCCCATACGACGATCTTTGCTGGGGTGGTGCGTTGCCGGCCTAGGTGGGCGCGCAGCGCGTCCAGGGTGTCGGCCATGTGCCAGTCGCGCAGGTTCCAGGAGGAGACCCGGCCGGTGAACATGGATCGGTAGTAGTCGGCCGCGGACCTGACAGTGCGGGCGTTCTGCTGCGCGTAGAAGAAGTCGTCCGCGGCGAGCGGTCCGTCGTGCACGGTGTAATCGGCGGCGTGCCGCTGCAGGTCGACGAGCTGGTCGACCAGTTGCCGCTCGCAGGTGTCGCCGGCGCCGAATGCGGCGGCGTAGCCGTAGACCTGACCGTCACCGCCGTAGTGGTCGAGGCAGGCGTACCGCTCGCGGGCACGCCTGGCGGCGGCCGGGTCGACCCGGTCCAGATAGGCGACGACCTCCTGGATGGAACGGTAGAGGCTGTACAGGTCGAGTCCGTAGAAACCGGCCTTGGCTCGTTCTTCGGCGCCGAACCGGTCGTTGCGCTCACGGAGCCAGCCGACGAAGTCGAGTACGACGGTGTTACGCCACATCCAGGTCGGGAAAAGTTCGAAGCCACGCAACGCCTCCGCGGCGGTCACATCCTCGCTGTGACCGCGGACGAACCGGTTCACCCGGTAGGCGTCCGGCCAGTCCGCCTCGGCCGCCACCGCGCAGAACCCCTTCTCCTCGATCAGCCGCCGAGTCATCGCGGCGCGGGCGGCGTAGAACTCGTAGGTGCCGTGCGACGCTTCCCCGATCAACACCACATCGGCATCACCGACCAGGTCGAACAGGACGTCGTCGGCCGGGACGCCGTCCTGGACCGGCACAATCTCGGACCGGACGACGGCCGCCTCCGTGCGATACACCCCGGCTCCCTCGGGAAGCCGGGACGTCGCCGCCGCGCGCAACAGGCCGCGCACCGCCTCGTCGGTGGTCTGGGTGAAGTCCCAGTAGGACTGCCCGACCGCGAAGAACGGCGACGGCGTTGTCGCGCACACCACCTCGTCCGCCAGCGCCTCCAGCTCGCGGCAGGTGGAGGAGGGTGCCGCCGGCACGGCGACGACGATCCGGGCCGGCTGGTGCTGCCGCAGAGCCTGGACGGCGGCGCGCATACTCGCGCCCGTGGCCAGGCCGTCGTCGACGAGGATGACGGTCTTGGCCGCCACGTCCGGCATCGGCCGGCCTTCCCGGTAGGCCTGTTCCCGGCGCAGCACCTCCCGGCCCTCCTCCTCCGCCGCCCGCTGGATCACCTCCGGGGAGAGGTTCAGACCGCGGACAACGTCGTCGTTGAGGACCAGTACCCCACCGCTGGCCATCGCGCCCATCGCCACTTCTTCGTGGTCCGGGACCCCCAGCTTGCGCACAACGAACACGTCGAGCGGCGCGCCGAGATCGTTGGCAACCTCGTAGGCGACCGGCACCCCACCGCGGGGGAGCCCCAGGACCAGCACATCGGGACGGCCCCGGTACTGCGCCAGCAAACCAGCCAGATATCGGCCGGCGTCCCGGCGGTCACGGAACAGACGATTCGACACGACGCTGCCCCCTGCCCACTCGGCGGCAAGATTCGGTTGATGCCCACCACCGACTGAAGGAAACAACACTCCCACAGTCCGCTGGCGGCCGACGTCTAAAACTCTGGATACGACCCCGTTATCAATGTTATGCCTCGATATCCGACACGCTTCCCTGCCGGTGCTGGTACCGATGCGCCCGCATCTTAATCCCGACCGATCGGATGATCTCGGGAACCTCCACCTGTTGCGCAGCGGGGGTGACTGTTTCACACTGGCCACCGGGACGATTCGCCGCCAACCACGCGTCGAAAGATCGGGCGTCCCACTACCCCGGCCCTGCGAACCGGCGGCGGGTGGTCATCCGCTGACCTTGGACGCAAGGAAGATCATACTCATGTCGGTGAAGGAAGATCATAATCATGTCGGTGAAGCTGAATCGTAGATCCTACGAGCACGCCCGGAAACTGGTCGAAGATCGGAAGGTGGTGCTGGACGGCAGGGATGACTGGAGCGAGCACCAGCCGTCCGCCGCGCAGGAGAACAGATTCATTGACGAGCACGGCTTCGGTGAATATAAGAAGTGGTATCTAGGGATCGATGACGAGGTCGGTGAAGATCGGAAGGGTCGTTACAAGTTCCCGTACGGTGACTTCGAGAACGTGCACCGCTGCGGCGTCCTGACCGCCGAGTCCAGAGCCGGGCAGTACAAGTACCTCGACATCGAGCAGGCCGCTGCCCACCTGCATGGAATGCTGGACCTGATATATGCGACAAAGCCTGGCATCTGAGCCAGTACACGGCCAGTCGCCGCCCCGGTTTCCTGAACCGACCCACGGCTGCGACCGGATAGTGTCAGATCAACTCCTTGCGATGATGTCCGGCCGGCGCGGTGACGGAGAGCGAGGACAGGTGACCACCGCAGCGGCAGCTCGAACTGACGAGCAAATACAGCAGGATGTTCTCGAAGAGCTGAAGTGGGACGCCCCGGTGCAGCCCAACGAGATCGGCGTCATCGTCAAGGGCGGCGTGGTGACGCTGACTGGCTGGGTGGACACCTACACGAAGAAGTGGCTAGCCGAGAACGCGGTAAGCGGGTACGCGGGGTGACGGCGGTCGCCAACGACATCGAGGTTCGCCTGCCGACCTCCGGCGAACGGACGGACGCCGATATCGCCGCGGCCCGGACGCCGAGATCTACCTGTCCCAGCCCGCTTGACAGCCCAGCCCAGGGGATATCTGACATGGTCGCTGTGGGCCGCCTCCCGGGCACAGCGTTCGCGTGGCGTGCCCTCGGTCGGGCGATCGACACTGCGGGCGTTCCCGCAGGCCACGCCGTCGCCGAGGCGTCCCCCGCAGGAGGCGGTGCCACGACCGCCGCTGCTGGCAATGCGTTTACGAAAGTGGCAATGCGTTTACGAAAGGTCCCCACCGGGGGCATCACCGAGGGAGCTGCCCCTGAGCTGCAACGAGGCACGCTCGCCACCCACAAGATCGGGGCGCGATCGGCGGGTCGCCGGGTTTCCGCCGAACCTCGCTCTGCCGACCAGACGGGCCTTCTGGCCACCCCGACGACCGCCACGTCAGACCGACCGTTACCTCAGAGCAGGAGGTCGAAGGTCCGGCGGGCTCGTTCCCATTCCTCGGTCGCGGGCTGCTTGACGCCGGGCTCGATGATCGTGAAGGCCTTGGCGAGCGCGAGGCTGAGTCCACCGACGATCAGGGGAAGGCGGTCGGTCGTCTCGTCGCTCAGGGCCGCGTCCAGCGGGGGCCGAGCCGCGATCATTTCCAGGATGGGACGCAGCTCGATCTCCTCATCGAGATCGCGGAACCGGTGGGTGCTCTCCTGGAGACCTTTGGTGATGGGCAGGTCCCACGGCTGGATGACATCTCGGCTGTTGGCCTTCGCGGTGGCCTGCGCCATGAGGAGGAGATCGTAGATCTTGTCGTTGACGAAGTCGCTGTAGCGCTTCAGGTCGTTCTTGTCGATGTCCAGTCCGGCGGCGATCCGGAAAAAGCGCACGAACCTGGTCACACCGATCACCGGCATAGCGGGCCTCCTGTGAGGATCGTTTTTCACGTGGCGAGCCGCACGAAGTGGCGAGCCACCGGCCGTCCCGGCGCCTGCCCCGACGTCGCCGCCTATCCGGCGCGTGCCATGTCGAGCATTCCATGAAGGTGGGCCGCGGCGTGTTCGATGTCGAGATGACCGCACTGTCCGGCCCTCGACTCGGCTGACAGGACGCCGCACCGGTCGACGTTCTCGAAGTCTCCGCAAGAGAACCTGTACCGGGCCTTCCGATTTTCGCCAGCCTCGTCGTCGATGCCCAGGAACCACTTCTGGTACTCCTCGAAACCGTGTTCATCGAGGAACTCGTTCTCCCGCCGCACTGACGGCCGGTGCTCGCTCCAGTCGTCCCCGTCGTCCAGCACCACCCGCCGATTCTCGATCAGGGCTCGAGCGTGCTCGTAGGACCTCCGGTTCAGTTTCACTGTCATGACCACTCCCGGTGAGTTCGCGTGACTACGTCACCGCCCTCGGGATCTCCGTCGAGGCGTCGACCACGTAGGACATGGGCATGACGATGCTGATCTCATAGAGGACGGGGATCATCTCGTGTTGGGGGTCAGGATGCCACACGGCATGAACTGCGTAAGCAGGACGGCCGGGATGAGCTGGACCGCCTCGAACTCGGTGTGGGCGAAGGCGCTCATCCACAGGCCGAGGTCCTGCCGAGAAACGAGCTCGGCAGACGGAGTTGTGCGCTTAGATCCTTCGCCAGCGGGAACGGACTGTCAGGTGATTGGAAAGGGGTCTTGAGGTTGTCTGTTCCCGTTGTCGTTATTACGGGTGCGCTCACGGGTATCGGCCGCGCCGCCGCATTCGCGTATGCCCGTGAGGGTGCAAATCTTGTCGTCTCAGGCCGCCACATGGACGCCGGCGAGCAGCTTGCCGGAGAGCTCGGCGATCTTGGTGCCCAGGTCGAGTTCGTGTGTGCCGACGTTCGTTGCGACGCGGAGGTGAAGAACATCGCCGACCGCGCGATCGTCAGGTTCGGACGGATCGATGTTGCCTTCAACAACGCCGGCATCGAAGGAACACCCGGCTCGGTGACCGAGATGACCGACGAGAGTTACCAGTCGGTCTTCGATACGAACGTCAAGGGTACCCTGCAGTGTTTGAAGCACGAGTTCCGGGCCATGAGGGAGCAGGGCGGAGGCAGTATCGTCAACGCCAGCTCCGCATTTGGTCTGATGGGTTACCCCGATGCGGCCGTGTACGTCGGCAGCAAACACGCGGTCGTCGGCATCACGAAGGCGGCTGCCCTCGAAGGCGCCGCTCACGGTATCCGGGTCAATGCCATCGCCCCAGGGTTTACCAGGACCGGGATGTACGAGCGGTTCACCGGCACTGACAGCGCGCGTGACGCGGTCGACTCGGTGCTGCCGCTGCACCGGGCGGGCACGCCGGAGGAGATCGCCGAGGCCGTCCAGTTCCTAGGCTCGGACAAGGCGGGCTATATCACCGGTCATGTCCTCACGGTCGACGGCGGCCTTATGGCGGGCTGGCCCCTTTTCCCGGACTCGTGAGCCCGGGATCGCCGGAACGAGCGCCGCGGAAGGGTACGCCGCCGGTTCCTGGTTCCGCGGGTGGAGGTAGAACTCATGGATGTAGGTCTCGGCCTGCCGATCGGCGATCCGCCGTCCCTGTTGGACTGGGCTCGGCGCGCCGATGCCGGCCCCTTCAGCACCGTCGGGCTCCTTGACCGGGTCGTGTACGACAACCCGGAGCCATTGGTGACGCTCGCCGCGATCATCGGGGCCACGACGCGGATCCGCGTCCAGACCGAGGTACTGCTCGCGCCGTTGCGGGAGCCCGTCCTGCTGGCGAAGCAGGCGGCGACCCTTGACCGCATTTCCGGCGGCCGGCTCACCCTCGGTATCGGACTGGGTGCGTGGGAGGATGACTACTGCGCTATAGGTGCCGATTTCCACCGGCGCGGACGGCGACTCGACGAACAGATGCCGATCCTGCGGAGCATCTGGGCCGGCGAGGCCGCCCGGCCGGGGCTCGGTTTCGTCGGCCCGGCGCCCACCCGTCGCGGCGGCCCGCAGGTGCTGTTCGGCGGGTTCACCGCCGCTGCCCTCGCCCGGATTGCCCGGTGGGGCGACGGCTTTCTCTGCGCCACCCCGCCGGCCCACGCCGACGGCCTGCTGCGCACCGTCGAAAAGGAATGGGACCAGGCCGGCCGGGCGGGTCGGCCTCGGATGGTCGGCCAAGTCAACGCCGCGCTCGGGCCGGACACCGTGCTCGAAGAAGGGCGAGCGGCCATCGCCCACTACTACGGGTCCAGCCAGTACGCCCGCCAGGTCCTGGAGGCATGGCTCACCACCCCCCAACAGATCCGTGGCGCCATCGCGGGGTTCGCCGACCTCGGCGCCGACGAGACCATCGTCTACTGCTGGTCCCCCGACCCCGATCAGGTCGACCGCCTCGCCGACATCGTCAACTGATCCTGACCGAAGCGGGCGCGCGCCGGGCTCGTGATCGTCGAGCCGGCGACGCTGGATGACGGCTGCCCGACGCGGACGGCCTGATCGCCAGCAAGCCCAGCGCAAACGGATCCAGGTGGCCGACCCGCACCGTCGGTCCGCCGCGCCCAGACGGCGCTGCTGTCCCAGCGCTGCGAGCGTGGCTGGCCCGGCTCGTCGTCCCGGTGAGGGCTCGGTTCTACGTGCGCTGAGGGCTCACCGCTACGCCGTATGGACTGTTGCCGACGGTGACCGTTGCAATGACCTTGAGGGTCTTCTGGTCGATGACCGTGAGGGTGCCCGCGCCCTGTTCGGTGACGTAGATCGCGTGGGAGGTGACGTCAAGGTTGAACGGGTCGGTCCCCGGCGAACCCACGGGAACAGTCGCCGAGACGCGGTTGCTGTGGGTGTCGATCACAGCGACGGCGCCGGGGCCGAGGACTGTCACGTAGGCGGTGCGGTCGTCCGGTGCGAGCGCGACGTCGAAGGGGCCTTCGCCGAGCGAGATGGTGGTAGTGATCGTGCTGGTGCCGGGTGCGAGGACAGAGACGCCTGCGGTCGCCTCGTTGGCGACGTATGCCAACGAGGCGGCCGCGTTCACGGCGACGCCGACCGGGGAGCGTCCGGCGGGCAGGGTGCGGGTGACCCGACGGGTATGGGTGTCGATGACCGATACGGTGCCCGAGCCGCTGTTGGCGACGAGGGCCACGGCGCCGTCGCGGCTGGTCGCCACGCTGACCGGGGAGATGCCGACCGCGACGGTGGCGGCTACGCGGTTGGTGCGGGTGTCGAGGATCGAGACGCTGTTCGACCCGCCGTTGGTGACGTAGAGGGTCAAGCCGTTCGGGCTCAGCGCCACGCCGGAGGGACTGGCGCCGACAGGCACGGTCGCCACGATCGTGTTGGTGCGGGTGTCGAGGACCGATACCAGAGCCGATCCGCTATTGGCGATGTACGCGTGCCGGCCGTCCGGGGCGAGGGCGATCCCCTCGGGCCCGACGCCAGCCGCCACGGTCGCGACGACCTTGTTCGTTCCGGCGTCGATCACCGAGACGGTGTTGTCGAGCTGGTTGGTGACGTACACGCGGCCGCTGGCGGCCGCGTCCGCGACCGAGGTCCCAGCCGAGGAGGGACCGGCTGACCCGGCGGGGCTACACGATGTGATCAGGAGGCTGACGCCGGCCGCCAGGACCGGGCGGAGCGCCGTGCGGCGGCGGCGCCGATCGCCGGCGTGCCGGTCGGTCGTGGCGGTTCGGGCTGGCGGACGGGAACGCATCCGACCTCCTGTTCGCGTCGCGGCGACTCGGTCCGGGCGGCCGGCTGCGCGGGAGACCGGCACGGCGGGAGACGGGGGTCAGGCCAGGAGGCCGCGGGCGAAATAGTCGTGTTCGTCGCGCACCCCCGGAAGGGCGAAGAAGTAGCCCCCTCCCCTCGGGCTGATGTAGGGCACCAGGGCCTCGGCTTCCAGCCGGGTCTGCATGGCGATGTAGGTGTCGAGCTCACGCTGGAAGCAGCAGAACGCGTGTCCCAGATCGAGGCCACCCTGCTCGTCCGGACTGCGCTCGTAGTCGTAGCTGCGACGCAGGATGGAGCTGGTCGACGCGGTCTCGGGGGTCTGCGGATTTGCCAGCCGTACATGCGAGTTCAGGGCAGTGATCAGGCCTTGTGGGTCGTTGGTGTAGATGGGATCGAGGGTGTCCGACGCGTCGTCGGACACGGCGTACATCGGTGCGCCGCTGACCTTGCGCCGTCCGAAGATCCGCTCCTGCTGGGCCACGGGCACCTTCTGCCAGGCTTCGAGGTCGAAGTGGACGATCCGCACCACCTGGTAGGTACCGCCCGCCGTCCAGGCGGGCTCGGCGGTGTTCGGCTGCACCCAGACCACCTTGTTCATCGTGGCGGTGTTTGTTCTGTCGGGATTGGTGATGCCGTCTTTGAAGCCGAACCAGTCCCGCGGGATACCGACCGGACGCGGCGGGTTGCGCTGGCAGTGCAGGCGCCAGCGCGGCTTCATGGCGCCTGTGGTGTGGGCCAGGATGTCGAGGGTGGCGTGCACCGTGGTGTCGCGGTGCTTGGCGCATATCTGTATCAGCAGGTCGCCCTGGGATAGCGCCGGATCCAGGTCGTCGTGGAGGAAAGGCCGCATCGAGACGAGTTGGACTGGTTTGCGCCCGCCGAGTCCGTAGCGGCTGTCGAACAGGGTCGCGCCGACGGCCACGGTGATGGTGAGGTCGTCCGGCACGACACCGGGTCCCAGGATGCCGTTGTCCGGCGGGGGTGCACCTGGAGACGGCTTAGGCCCCGTTCCGCCCGCGGTGAGGAACCGGGCCCGGGCGGTCAGGGCACGAAACAGATCCGCGAGTTCGCTGCGGTCGGCGGCGGTCACATCGAAGGACGCGAACGCTCCCACCGTCTGCGGATCAGTGGCGATGCCCGCCTGATGGTCGCCGTGAAACGGAATCGTGCCGGCACCCGGCTGGGCGCCGCCCGATGCCTCCGTCCGGGCGAGGTCGAGACCGCCCAGGGTCCCGCCCGCCGCTCCCACGATGCCCGCGGCGAGGGCACCCCGAAAGAACGACCGCCGCGCAAGACCACCCGCCGGACATCCACCCCCGCTCCATCCCTCATACGGCACGGCGGTCCACTTGTCGGTCAAGGATTCCCTCCCGGAACCATCCGTCCGTGCACCGCGCCGAAGCCGTTGTCGAGGATTTTGGGACGACCCGACTTGATGATGCGAGCCATTGGCGATGATTCACACATAACATCTGCTCCGCGACGTGGCGGCATCATTCGCGGGGGAACAAGCCGGCTCTGACGGATGGTAGCCACGTACGGGGAACGACTCGTCACCCATGGCGGGTGAGATGTGGGTCCGGTCGGCGCCGGTGCGGGCTCGGGAACGAGCGTCAACGAACGGCAGTCCGGGCCGCCTCACCTCCGGCGCTTGGTCCGGGCATGAATGGTCGCGGCTAGCTGGCTGCGGCTAACTGGCCTGAGCGGCGGCGGCGTCGGCACGGGCCAAGGTCGCGTCCAGGACGGCGAACTCGGCTTCTTCCACGGCCGCCATGGCGAAGTCGATCGCGTAGACAGCGTCGTCCTCGGAGTTTTCCGCTCGCCGCTCGGCGCGGTTGGTGTCGCGCTCGGCCCGCTTCTCTTGGGCCTCAGCGCGCAGGGCGCTCACGTGGTCCTTCCAGCGGCCCTGGATCTCGCCCCACCGGTCGGAGGCCTCCCTGGCGGCGCCGGCGGCCTTTTCGCGAAGCTCGCTCGCGTGCCGCTCGGCATTCGCACGAGCTTGGTCGACTCTGGTTTCCAGCTCCTCGCGGGCCTGCTTCTCAGCCGCGTCCGCGGCCTCCTCGGCAGCCTTGGCGCGCGTGGCGAGGTCGGCCAGCTGCTCGGACAATCGAGTCATAGCGCTCCCTCTTTCCTCTGACCCTTCCTGCTTAATTCGGATGGCAACAATCATAACGCCAGGCTCGACGCGGCGCGCGTCGACCCGCGCCCGGGGGACTGGCGCGGCCTTTATCCTCATATACGCGATTTCCTGGAGGCCTTTTGACCTTGACTGGCCGACAGCCCGCGCCGTTTGGCGAACTTCGCGAGCGCACGCTGGCCGTCGGCGTTCGGGTGCACCGCTGGTGCGGTGCCCGGCCCCAATGCGGCGGAACAGTGGGATGCCCGCGGCGGTGACCGTGCCGGCCCGGCACCGCATATCAGGGCCGAACCCAGGACAGGGCACCCAAAAATGCCTATCCGCCGATATCCGATCACGGTCTGACCGGGGATCTCTATACTGCGGCTATGGGTGCCCGAAATAGGGCTCTATCAGGATTCCTGCCAGTATTCGTGGATCGGGCCGCCGGGCCGGTCCCGTCGGATCACCGCTGCCGTGGGTTTCGGCGGCGGGCTGGCCGCGACGGGAGGGCCGCCAGGGCCTTGGCCGGTCCCGTCGGGGTTCTTCGGTTCGATCGCCGACCACGCGCGCTCAACCCGGACGGGGTCATGGCGTCCGCGATGCGCCGCACGATGCGTCGGTCCTGCGTGATGTTGCTGACGATGGCCTTCGCGGTGCGCGGCGCGCGCGGGGCGTCCTGGACAGCCGCGGCGGCCTGCTCGGGGTCGGGCGCTTGGCGGCGGAGGCCCAATACCGTTCACGGCGCGGTCCCCACCGAATCGGAATCGAGGGGTCCGCGCCGGTCTGGTTCTTTGAGGGTGATGCCGCTGGCGCCGGTGGCGCGCATTGCCCGGATGAGCGCGATGATGCGGCTGACCGCATCGGGGTGGGCGATACCGCGGGGGTGGATGTTCGAGAGGAGGTTGCGGTCGGCGTCGGTGTGGTGGGCGCGAGGCCGCCAGGCGAGGTAGGCGGACATGCTCTGCGCGGTCGCCAGCCCAGGACGCTCGCCTATGAGTAGGACGACGGCTTTGGGATGGAGGATTTCACCGACGTCGTTCATGATCCCCACGCGGCAGTGGTTGACCGCGAAGGTCTGTCCGATCGACCATCCGGCCTGGTCCGCGGCGTCCAGCAGGAGTGGAAGCAGGCCGGGCACCTGGGCCTCGATCGCGGCGGCGGACAGCCCGTCGCCAATGACGACCTGTAGATCAGTGTCGTGGGGGCAGCGTGCGGTGATGGTGTCGCGTGCGATGGAGGACAGCCGTCGACCCCTGTCGGGGCGACGAAGGTATTGGGTGCGGTCGTCCGCGGCGGAATCGACGGCGAACAGGCCATATCGTTCGGCGAGCGGGGCGAGGGGGCCGCTGGTGAGAGTGAGGTTGGCGGTGACGGCGTCGCGAGCGGCGGCGTGGTCGGCGCGCAGAGCGAGCAGCTGGGCGGTTCCGTAGGAGGTGCCGATGCGTCCGACGAAGATCCGGGCGGGGGTGACGGCGCGGACGCGCCGCGCCAGTTGGGTGACATCCACGCCAGCACTACCGGTAGCCGGCTCGATGTTGGTGGGGGTCGCCGCGCCTGGCGGAGATGGAGCTGGAGTCCGGGGCTGGGGTCGAGATGGGCTGGGGGTCGTCACATCGCTCCGCCCGGTTGACGCCTCGGGTGGTGAGTGCCGATGGCCGCCGAGGGTGTGGCCTGTAGCAGGGCGGCGTCGAGGCCGCCGGCCAGGGTGGCGGCGAGCTGGCCCGCGGGGTCGGTGAGCCGGCCGTCGCGTAGTAGTCCCTTCTCCGTGAGCCAGGTGGTGAACTCAGGCGCGGGCGACAGGCCGAACAACTCCCGTATCCCGGCGGCGTCATGGTAGCTGGTGGACTGGTAACCAAGCATCACGTCGTCGGAGGCGGGGACGCCCATGACGAAGGTGCATCCGGCGGCGGCAAGCAGGATGAACAGATCGTCGTTGGTGTTCTGATCGGCCTCGACGTGGTTGGTGTAGCAGACATCGATCCCCATCGGAAGCCCGAGCAGTTTGCCCACGAAATGGTCCTCCAATCCCGCCCGGATGATTTGCCGGGCGTCCGCGAGGTATTCCGGGCCGATGAAGCCGACCACCGAGTTGACGAGGAACGGATCGTAGGCGCGGGCGACTCCGTGCGCACGGGCTTCGACAGTGAGTTGGTCGATGCTGTGGTGCGCGTCCGCGGACAACGCGCTGCCCTGGCCGGTCTCGAAGTACATGACCTGTTCGCCGACGAACTGTCCCGCTCTGGTGCGGTGGTGGGCGAGTACGGCCTCGCGGCCTTCGGCCAGCAGGTCCAGGCTGATGCCGAAGCTGCGATTGGCTTCCTCGGTTCCGGCGACGGACTGGAACAGCAGGTCGACCGGGGCGCCTGCGTCCAAAGCGGCGAGTTGGGTGGTGAGGTGGGCGAGCACGCAGGTCTGGGTCGGTAGATGTAGGTGGTCGATCAGGCCGGCGAGGCCGCGCAGGATCGCGGCGGTCCCCGTGACGGACTCGGCGGCGGGGTTCACGCCGATCATCGCGTCGCCGCAGCCGTAGAGCAGCCCGTCGACGGCGGATAGCAGGATGCCTTCGACGTCGTCGGTGGGGTGGTTCGGTTGAGTCCGCACCCCCAATACCCCCGGCCCGCCCATCGTGTTGCGGCATCGGGTGGCCGTACGCAATGGTTTTGCCCCGGTGATCAGGTCCCTGTCGCTCATGATTTTCGCGACGGCGGCCGCGATCTCCGGAGTGACCGCCCGCGCCAAACCGCCGGCGGCCCAGGTTTCCGGGAACCCGGGCGCGAGGATCATCTCTCGGAACTCTCCGATGGTACAGGCGGCGATCGCCTGGAAGCCGACCGTGTCGTGACTGGCCAGAATCAGGTCGGTGACAGCGTCGTCGACGAGCGGGTTCGCCACGATCTCGGATAGTGGTACGTCCGCCAATGCCAGCTTGGCCGCCACGCGCTCCCGGGCGGAGCCCGCGGCGATCTCCGCTAGTTGATCACCTGACTTCTCCTCGTTCGCCTTCGCCATCACCTCCCGAAGATCGGCGAAGACGAACCGTTCACCTCGCACGGTCGCGCGGTAGGCCACGTTGCCTCCCTTCGGCGTGGATGGCGACCCTTGCGCGCACCGCCGCGCGCGTCCGCGGCGTCACCGGAACCGGAACGGCGCGAGCTCCTGGGGCCGCCGGCCGGTGAGCAGGAAGTCGGCCAAGGCCCGGCCGCTGGCCGGTGCCAAGGTGACGCCCAACATGCCGTGCCCGGTCGCGACATACGCATTGTCGTAACCCGGTACCCGGTCGAGCACCGGGAGGCCGTCGGGGAGCAGCGGGCGACCGCCGACCCAAGGGTCGTGGATCAGCCTGGGCAGCTCCTCGTGATCGTCGAACCAGCGGCCGAGGTAATGGCGGCTGCCGCGAGCGATCGCGATAATCCGCCGCCAGTTCAGCTGCCGGTTGTCGCCCGACAGTTCCATCGTTCCCGCAAGCCGGGTCGCCGCCCCGAACGGCGACGCGACGATCCGACGGTCGGCGAAGTACAGCGCGTGCCGGGGGGCGGGGTCGAGGTCGACGCCGAAACTGTAGCCCTTGCCCGCCTGCAAAGGGAGTCGGTGACCCAACTGCCGCAACAGCCGGTGGGACCACATGCCTGCCGCGATCACGACCGCGCTGCAGGCGATCTCGCCGATGCTGGTCTGGACGGCGGCGACCCGGCCGGCCAAGCGGCGAAATCCGGCGACGGTGGCGCCTTCGTGGATCTGGCCGCCGGCCTTGCGGACGACAGTGGCGAGCGACCCGACCAGCCGGCGCGGGTCGAGCACGCCTTCACCGCGTACCAGGTACGCCGCCTGCACCTGCGGCGACAGTGCGGGGTCGAGGCGGTGTGCTTCGTCGCCGAGCACGATCTCGTCTGGCACCTCATACCGGCCGGCCGCCATCATCCGTTGCATCTCGAGGTACCGCGACGCTTCCTGTGCGGACAGGAAGGCGTGCACGAGCCCGGGACGCCGCAGCGTGGTTTCGACGCCGGCGTCGGCGAGACCGCCGAACAGGTCGAACGTCGTCCGGTTCAGCTCGGCGATCGCCGCGTAGCCGCGCCGGAACGTGCGTTCGTCGGTGCTACGCCAGAACCGCCACAGCCACGCGAGGAACCTGGGGTCGGCGGAGGGACGCAGGTAAAGAGGTGATTCGGGGCGTCCCAGTGACCGCAGCCCGTAGCGGGTCACGCCGGGGGCGGGCACCGGCGCGGAATGGCTCAGGCATACCCAGCCGGCATTGGCCCAGGACGCGCCGGAGGCCAGCTTGACCCGTTCGGTCACGACGACCGGCACCCCGGCGTCGGCCAGGTAGTGAGCCGTACACAGGCCGACGACACCGCCGCCGATCACGACGACCGGCTTGTCCTGCCGGATCCGCTTGTGCGCGGCCGAGGCCGGATCTGCCTGGTCGAACTGGTCCGTCGCGAGTCCCGGAGCCGGCGCGGCCATCTCAGGCATCGGGCTGGGCCGCGGCTTCGTTGGACAGGAATGCCCGCGTCCTCTCCTGGCCAGGACGGTCGAAGATCTCCTCGGGCGGACCCTGCTCGACGATCCGGCCGCCGTCGACGAACACCACCCAGTCGGCCACGCCGCGGGCGAACGGGAGTTCGTGGGTCACCAGGATCATGGTCATCCCGTCCTGGGCGAGTGCGCGCATGACCTGCAGGACCTCGACCGTCGACTCCGGGTCGAGTGAGGAGGTGGGCTCGTCGAAGAGAAGGATGGATGGCCGGAGCGCCAGGGCACGGGCGATCGCCACCCGCTGCTGTTCGCCGCCGGACATCTGGTCGGGGTAGGCGAGCCCGCGGTGGGCGAGACGCACCCGGCGCAGCAGACTCACGGACCGTTCCAGCGCCGTCCGCGAGGGTGTCCCGGCCCGCACCTGCGCGAGCATCACGTTCTCGACCGCGGTGAGGTGCGGGAACAGGTTGAATCGCTGGAACACCATGCCCACGGATCGCCGCAGCGCGGCCAGGTCCGGACAGACCACCCGGCCGTCGGCGAAGACCGCCTCGCCGTTGACCTGAATCGACCCGTGGTCGGGTCGTTCCAGCAGGTTGATACAGCGCAGCAGCGTGGTCTTCCCACCCCCGCTCTGACCGATGATGCTAAGGATCTTGCCGCGGGGCACGGTCAGATCGATGGCGTCGAGCACCACGCGCCCGTCGAACGACTTGCACAGGTGCTCGATCCTCACGACGGGGGTCGCGCCAGCGGACTGGCTCTCCTCGGGCACGGCGTCGGCAAAGGTTTTGGATGCGGGTTCGGCTACCTCGGTTGACGGGCTCGTCGCGACGCCGGTCTCCTTGCGCGCTTCGAGCGCTGCTTCGATGCGGTTCACGCCAGTGCCTCCTCCTCGGTCAGCAGCGCCGCGGCGGTGCGTAGCAGTCGCCGTCTGCGCGGCGAGATCGGCAGGCCCGCGTGCACTCGCCGCTCAATCCACAGCAGGCCCTGGGACAGCGGGTAGCACAGCGCGAAGTAGACCCCCGCGATGACCAGGTACACCTCGAGCGCCCGAAAGGTGGCCGAGGTGATCAGTCTGGCCTGGGACATCAGTTCCGCGGCGGAGATGGTGACCAACAGGGAGGTCGACTTGAGCAGGTCGACGAGCATCGTGTTCGTGCCCGGCAGGGCGAGCCGAAGCGCCTGCGGAAAGATCACTCTGGTGAAGGAGTCCACTCGCCGGAGCCCGAGCGCCTGGGCCGCCTCCCGTTGCCCATGGTGGACGCCTCTGATTGCCGATCTGAAGGTCTCGGACAGGTAGGCGGCGTAGAAGAGGATGAGACTGGTCGTCCCGGCCTCGAACACGTTGAGCCGCACGCCGACCGACCCGAGACCGAAGTAGGTCAGGAAGATGATGGCAAGCAGCGGAACGTTCTTGAAGACTTCCGTGTACACCGTCGCCGGCAGCCGAACCAGCCGCACGGTGCTCACCCGCATGAGCGCTACGAGCAGGCCGAGCGCGGCCGCTCCGGCGAAGCCGACGACAGTGTACTCGACGGTCCGCTGCAACCCGTCGAACAGCGTTCCGTAATAGTCGGACCACGGGACCTTGAATGGGCCGGACGCCAGGTGCATCGGATCTCCTTCGATAGTCAGCCGCGCTTGTACGGCTCAGATGGATGGTGGTGCCCAGCCGTCCGGGCGGTCGACGGCGGTACGAGCTGAGGCCATCCCCGGCGACGGCTTGAGGAACTGGTCCGGGTCCGCGCCGTACTTCTTCGCCAACGTCGTCAGCTCGCCGTCGCTGTACATCGTCCGGATCTGCGCCGAGATGGCCTTTTCCAGGGTCGAAGCTTTCTTCGGCAGGTAGAAGCCGGTCATGTAGGGGCGGAAGTAGTCGTATGCGGGATGCTCGGCCACGTCGGCGTCGCTGGGCGGGGTCAGGTACTCCGTGGTGACATTCATTCCGGGCCGGGCCTTCTGGGCGGCCAGGATTATCAGCGGGTCAAGAAAGCCCACGTCGATCCGGCCGGCCGCGAGGTCGTCGAGAACCCCGTTGGCGTCCGGGTAGACGTGTAGCTTCGCGCCGGGCACCTGCTGAATGGCCTGAACCCAGACGTAGCCCTCGACGGTGCCGAGGTTGAGCCCTTCGAGATCCTGGACGTTCTTGTAGGTCTTGCTGGACCGTACCGCCATCGCCGGCGGTGAATAGTACGGCGGATCCGTAAACAGGCCGGACTCCTGCCTTTTCTTGGTCCAGGCCACGCCGCCCACGGTGATGTCATACCGGCCGGCCTGCACCCCGGCGAGCATGCCCGCGAAGTCGGTGACCTCGACCTTCACTTTCAAGCCGAGTCGAGCGGCAACGGCGTTGATGATGTCGGCGTCGAAGCCGACCATTGTGTCGCCCTTCGCCTCCGTGTAGGGAGCGTAGGGTTCGATAGCGACCGTAAGGACTCCGGACTTGATCGTGGGAAGGCTGTTGCTCGCGGCTGGAGAACTCCCAGTTGAAGTGCTCCCGTCCGAAGACGAGCAGGCTGTGATGAGCACGGTCGTGGCCAGTCCGCAGGCGAGGGCCGCCAGCCGTAGCCGGGCGGCGCGAAGAGGGCGCACGGGCATCTTCACCTTTCAGTGATTATTGACGAACGACGCACAGGAAGACACAGATGGAATCAACGGGACGTGTGTTAGAGGCACCCTAGAGGGCCGTCGTCCAGGTGTCACTGGACGTACCCAACGAACCACCGCCTTCCATCAGGTCGGTGGATGTATGGTTCGTACAGTTGTGATGCGCCTGTCCACGGAAGTGACGATGTTGACACCCTCGGTCGCCCAGGAGATCGCGCGCGAAACAAGCGCGGTCATTGGTTTTAACGTCCTGATCACAGACAACGATGGGATCGTTATCGGCAGCGGCGACGTCGACCGGATCGGCTCCTTCCACGAGGCGTCCCTCGAGGTCGTGCGGACCTTGCGACCCACCAGCCACGGTCCCGACGCGGCGGTCCAACTCGTGGGAGTGCAGCCGGGCGTAACCCTTCCGATCATGCTCAACCGAGAACCCGTCGGCACCGTCGGGATCACCGGCGAGCCGGACCAGGTCGAGCGGTTCGGCCGCCTTGTGCGTCACCAGACCGAGATCCTGCTGCGCGAGTCCCTACTGCTGCGGTCACGATTGCTGCGGAAGAGCGCGATCGAGGACCTGATACGCGATCTCGCTCACTACGACCCCCAGGTCACCGAACCGGACTTCATCGCGTTCAAGGCCAGCGAGCTGGGATACGACCTCCGGTTGACGCGGGCCGTCGTGGTCATCGACGTCGACGTGGCTGGTAATCCCAGCCACGTCGACGCGCATGGCGACGACCCCCTGGCGCCGGAACCCACGACGCTGCAGGCCGCTATCCTGAGAACGGCGCACCGGGCATTCCCCGACGCCCAGGACCTGATTGGCACCACTGCCTCAGGGCGCTTCGTCGTACTCCACCGACTTCCCGCCACCGCCCCAGCGTGGGACGGACCCTGCAACGTCGCCGAGGACCCGCCGCGACGTCTCCTGGTGACCTGCCGCGCCCTCGCCAGCGATCTGACGAGTTCCTCCGTTACCTGCAGGATCGGCGTCGGAGGGTACGCGACCTCGGTGTCCGGGCTCCACGACTCGTATCGCGACGCCACAAACACCCTGTACCTCATGCGTCGACTTGGCCGCCACGACCGGGTCGCGCACATCGACGACGTCCGCGTCCCCGACCTGTTGGCGACCGTTCCGCCGGCCGCGCGAAACAGGTATGTGCGTGCTGTCGCCGGTCCGCTGCCGGATCACGCCGAATGGCGCACAATCCGAAATACCATCGCGGCATGGTGCGAGTCGGGCTTCAACCTGGTCCGCGCCGCCGCCGCTCTGCACGTTCACCGCAATACCCTCGTGTACCGCCTCGACAAGATCGAAAAACAGCTGGGGGTCGCCATCCGCGATCCGCGCGCTGGAATCCGTCTTTACCTCGCGTGCCTGGTCGACGAGATAGATGAGGACCGTTGACAAAGTTGCCCGTCGGCTGGGCGTGGGGTGCCAGAACTCGACCTGGGCCTGTGACCTGGCCTGATTCGACGACTGGGCGGTCGGCATGATGGCCAGCTGTGTCGGTGCTGCGGGTGCCGACAAATCAAACCGGTCTTGCTCGTCATCGCCGGCCGTATGTCCACCGTGCGCGCATGCGACCGGATCGTCGTCCTCGACGACGGCCACTGACCCCCGCTGGCACTCGCGAGGGAGTCCTCGGCACCTGTCCCGCTGCCGCTGTTTGTCATCTATGGACCTTGATCCGGTCCGTACCCGATGGCGCCCGGCGCGCGGTCGACTACTGCCTACAGCTCCACCAGGAGCAGTGAGGTGCTGCCCGTAGCCGGTGCTGTCGGTGCGGACGATGTTCGTCGGTGCTCGGGCCTGACGGCGCTAGGCTGGTGCGTAGGGATCGGGCCTGTCTGGTTCTTCGGGAAGGAGGCGCGCCATCACTGCGGAGATGATCGCTCCTGCCTGGATGCACCAGCAGATCACGGCGGAGCAGTACGACTCCTGGTCCGATGAGCAGTGCGCGGGCATCGAGATCGTGGACGGGATGGTCGTCGTGAGTCCCAGCGCGTCCAAGCGCCACAACAGGCTGATCAAGGTCCTCGCGGTCGCGTTGGAGGCCGCTGCGGGGCCGGACTGGAACGCGGACTTCGACTTCGACGTCCGGCTTCAGGACGTGCCGCTGACAAATCGACGTCCGGATGTCGTCGTGTACCGTGCCGACACGATCGACATCATGCCGGCCCGCCCCGGGCACATCCTGCTTGTCGTCGAGGTCGTCTCGCCTGGTTCTGAGACGACCGACCGGATTGTCAAAGCCGAGCAGTACGCGCGAGCTGGGATCTCGTACTACTGGCGGGTTGAGCAGCCTCCGGCCAGCGTCCCGGTCGTCTACACCTACGTCCTCGACCCGGCGTCCGGGACCTACCGCGACGGTGAGGTCTTCACGGGCGTCGTCGACGCCGCCGCGCCCTTCCCGGTCAAGGTCGATCTCACCCGGCTGTAGCCACATGTGCGGACGTCCGGACAAGGCAGCCGGCAAGACCGCGGCGATGCGCACCCCGACCGTCATTGCCACCGCCGCCGGCGAGGGCGAGGACCGCGACGCTTGGCCCATGCGGAGACGGGCGTTGTCAGGCGCGCATGGGCGGCGAAGAAGGGCTGTCCGCCGACCGGCCTCCCGGTCGACGGGACCGTGGCAGCGGCTGGAAGTCACGTGGGCTGGTGAGTTCCGGCCGCGCGGATGCGCCGCCGACCCCCGGAGGGCTGATCCTCGCGATTCAGGCCGCGGCCGCGGACGAGTCGGCGGCCTTGCGAGGTTCGGCGATGTAGCGGCGGGCGGTGCCCTCGTGCAGGTCGAGGACGGGAGCGAGGCCGCGGGCAGCTCGGGGGTGTGGTCGCGGGAGTGGTTGGTCGTGGTGTCAGGCTGATGATCGGGATGGGTGTGGGTGTCGGACCGGTGTGGGCGGTTGGTGTGGCCGGGTCGGGTGTGGGAGTTGATCAACCTCCCCTTTTCCGCCAGAAACGGTGGACGGGCGGGTGGGAAAGAGTGGAACTGTTCGCCCATCGAGCGCTTGCGATCGGCTTGTTGTCAATAGATCACCGTCAGTAGTCCTTCAGTGCGATCGCGTCGGCCTTCTGGAATTGCTTGGCGGCGAGCGTGCGCATCGGCCAGCGGGTCATCATGGTCATCGAGAGGTTGCGCATGCGGATCATCAGCGCGCTGTTCGGCGCGAAGCCCTTCATGCCACCGGGTGGCAGGGTCTGGCACTGCTTCACATAGACGCGCATCTCATCCTGGTACCGGGCGAACGCCGCCTCGTGGTCGTCCGGTGTCGCGGACAGTTCACCGGCGAGCACGTAGGCGGCGACGAGCGCCATCGCGGTACCGAGCCCTGCCAGCGGCGAGCCGCAGTACCCGGCGTCGCCGAGCAGCACCGTCCGCCCTCGGTACCACTGTCCCATGTGGACCTGACTCAGCGAGTCGAAGTAGAAATCCCCGGCGCCGGGCATCGCGGCGAGGATCTGCGGTACCAGCCAGCCCACTCCGGTGAACTTGGCGCGCAGGATCTCCTGCTGGGCAAGCGCATCGCGCCAGTCGTAGTCCAGCGGCGGGGAGGTGAAGCTGAGCATCGCCTTGGCCGTGCCGCCGTTCTCCGGCCGGATGCCGGCGACCAGCCCGCCCGGCGCGCCGTGCATGAGGAACCAGTGGTCCAGGTTGCCCGGGTTCGGGACCGTGAAGTAGGCCATGTACCCACCGAGGTGCCGCACGAACTCCTGCTCGGGCCCGAAGGCGAGCCGGCGTATCCCGGAGTGCAGCCCGTCCGCGCCGACCACAATGTCGAACCGCCGCACGGCACCGCTGGCGAACGCCACCTTGACGCCGTCCCCGTCCTCGGTCAGCCCGGTGATCCGGTCGTCGAACACGTATTCGGTGCCGTCGCGAGTGGCGTCGTACAGGATGCGGGTCAGGTTGCCACGCATGATCTCGATCTCCGCGACCATGCCCTCGCCGTCGAACAGGTCGGCTGGCATCCTCGCGGTCCACCGGCCGCGACCGTCCACATAGGCGAATCCGCGCTCGTCGACGCGCTCCGCCCGTACCGTGTCGAGAAGCCCCATCCGCTCGACCACCTCGCGCCCGGCTCCGCGCAGGTCCACGGCGTGCCCGCCGGGTCGGGGCGCGGGCGCGACCTCCACGACCGTCGGTGCGAAGCCATGCCGCCGCAGCCAGAACGCGAGCGCCGGCCCGCCGATGCCTGCGCCCGAGATCAGTACCGTCCGGTTGACCATTGCTGTGCCTCCTCGTTGCGTACGCTGTACCAACCTTTGCGCACACCGTACGTGTGCTAGTCAAACCACTTGGTGTACTAGTACGGGAGGGGGGAGCGATCGATGACTCAGCCTCCGTACCGGCGCATCGCCGAAGAGATCCGCGCCCGGATCGCCGATGGCGAACTGCGACCTGGCGACCCGGTGCCATCGGCACGCGGCATCACCCGCGAGTGGGGCGTGGCCCTGGCCACCGCGACGAAGGTGCTCGCGACCCTGAACGCCGAGGGGGTGACCCGGTCGCTACCGGGTCGGGGCACGGTGGTCGCCGGCTCGGCCGTACCCGCCCAGCCGGCGAGCGTGTCGGCGCGCGGCGCGCGCCGACACGAGGGCGATTCCGACTTGACCCGCGAGCGGATCGTGGCGGCAGCTATCCGGGTCGCCGACGCCGAGGGCCTGGCGCAGTTGTCCATGCGGCGCATCGCGACCGAGCTGGGCGCGGCCCCGATGTCCCTCTACCGCCACGTCAACGGCAAGGACGAGTTGCTGGTGTCCATGATGGACAGCGTGCTCGGCGAGGACCCCCTGCCGGCCCGACCGCCCAAGGGTTGGCGAGCCCAGCTGGAACTGTCCTCCCGCGTGCAGTGGCAAGGGTTCCGCCGCCACCCGTGGCTCGCCCTGGCGCTGTCCGTCACCCGCCCGCAGCTGATCCCCAACGGGATGCGACACACCGAGTGGGCGCTGCGCGCGCTGGACGGGTTGGGCCTGACGATCCAGGAGATGATGCACGTCCACACGACGCTGTTCAGCCACGTGCGCGGCCTGGCCCTCAACCTTGAGGCTGAGGCCCAGGCCGAGCAGGACTCGGGGCTGACGAGCGACGAGTGGATGCAGACCCAGGAGCACGGCTTCCGCGTCATCGCCGGTACCGGCGACTTCCCGCTGCTGAATCGGTTGGTCAACAGCGAGATGGAGCTGGACCTGGATCAGTTGTTCGAGTTCGGCCTGGGCCTCCTGCTGGACGGGCTGGAGCGGCACCTGGCCGGACGGTGACTCAGCTCGGCACGTTCCACCGCTGGTCCGCGCCGCCGGTGCAGTCCCAGATCTGCAACGGATGTTCCCGTGGCCCCGGGAACGGGACTGGCTGGTCCGCGGGCATGTGTTGGAGATATCGGGCTGGCGGCGACGGCGGCGGCAGTCACGTCCGGGCCTGTGCGGGGAGCTTGCTGATCGTGTGGCGGATGAGGGTGGTCAGGGCGTCGCGGTCGTCGAGCGTGTCGTCGGGGACGCTGTAGTAGGCGCGGACGGTGACGGTTTTGCCGGCAGCCTGGTAGGTGAACGGCCGGCTGCCTGCTGCCTCCCATGCTGGCCGGTCGCCGGGCGGGATTTTGACGTAGAGAGCGTCCATGATCATGGCGACCTGGCGGCCGGTGTGGCACAGCGCCCAGCCGCCGAAGAACCGGCGCAGCGTCATCCCGCCCAGGGACTCGACCTGATCGAGGACGTGCTGGGCGAGGTTGTGGTGCCCGCTCACGGCCGGGTCGGGGCTGTCCGTGCCGGCCGCGGCGTCTCGATCAGGAGTTCGGCGACCTGGGCAGAGGAGGCGGGGTTCTGCCCAGTGACGAGCTGGCCGTCCCGGAGGGCATGCGCGACGAACGGTAGGCCGGCGGTGTAGCGGGCGCCGCGGGCGCGTAGCCGCTGTTCCAGGGAGAAGGGGACGAGGTCGGTCGCGGCGACGAGGTCTTCCTCGGTGTCGCTGAACGCGGTGAGGGCACGGCCGTCGACGAGCGGACGTCCCGCGATGGTGAGGCCGACGAGCGCGGCGGCACCATGGCAGACCGCCCCAATCGTCCCGCCGCGGGCGAGGACATCCGTCAGAAGGGCGGCCAGCAGCGGGTTGTCGGGGAAGTCCCACATGGTCCCGTGGCCGCCGGCCAGGAACACGCTGTCGACGTCACGGGGGTCCAAGTCGTCCAGCGGCACGGTCGCGCCCAGCTGGGCAAGGGCGTCGGAGTCGGCGCGGAAGCGGTCGACCGCGGGGGTCACGGCTGCCGGGGCAAGGCTGGCGGGATCGGCCGGCGGCTGGCCGCCTGCGGGCGAGGCCAACGTGACCTGGATACCGGTGTCGGCGAGGACGTAGTACGGGGCGGCGAGTTCCTCATACCAGAAGCCGGTGGGACGGTCGGTGTCGCCGAAGCGGGCGTGCGAGGTGAGGACGAGGACGGTTCGGGAACTGGACACGGGGTGCCTCCAAGCGGACGCGGGCGCGCTGAAGCGGACGGCGACAGAGTTGATCAACTGGCGGGGTGGCCGCAGCCGGCCTGCCAGGCATACGTAGTCGTGGGTCCACGACGCCGCCGGGGGTAGACGGGTTCGGTGGGTGGCGGGGTCAGCCTGGTTTTTCGCGTAGCGCGGTGACGATGTCGTTGGTGACCTGCCGCAGCCGTGCCGGTTCGGCGCCGGAGCGCACCAGGACCAGCACGCCCTGGTAGTCGACCAGCAGCCGCAGCCCGAGACGGTCCGCGCGCCGGGCCGCCGGGATCTGGCCGGCCGCTTGGGCGCGTTCGACCGCGCCGGCGAGGCCCCGTTCAATCTCGTCCAGCCCTCGCCGCACGCCGCGGTTCGTGAGCTCGTCGAGGGCGTAGGACTCCACCGCGCTGTTCGTCACCAGACAGCCCGGGTCACGGTCTAGGCCGGTCTCGAACGTCGAGGTGAAGTAGCTCCGGATGCCGGCGAGCGGGTCGTCGACCCCGTCGAGGTGCTCGGCGATCCGGCGGCGAACCACCCGGTCGATATAGGCGTCCAGCGCGGAGCGGAAGATCTCGTCCTTGTTCCCGAACGTGCGGTGCAGGCTGCCCGGGTGCAGCCCGGTGGCGGTCTCCAGATCCCGCAGCGACGTGGCGTGAAAACCCTGGCGGCGGAACAGCTGCATCATCGTCAGCAGGACCTCGTCCGAGTCGAACAGCTGCCGCCGGCCCATCGCCACACTCCATAGTTGGTCGATCGACCACAAATCTAGCGGCATGGCTGGACCTGTCAACCCTGTACCTGCCGAAAAATACGTCCGGGCAGGTCAGGCCGCATGTTCGTACTCGTGCAGGATGCCGCCGAGCCGGTCGCGTCGGCTGGATCGAGCCACTGTTCCCCACGCGCTCGGCCGCGGCGGTCCACCCCCAATGAGCTCGGTGAACGCGCCATGGCCGACGCCGTCCTGCGCGTCACAGGCACCGCCGGCGGCTGAGCACCGCGGGCTCTGCCAGCGAGGGCGGCGCGCGGGAACCGGAGCTCAGCCTTCCTCACGCGTGACGCGGTCGGCCGTGATCCTTTCTCCGGGCAGGGGAGAGCCAGGAAACGTGACCTCGGGACGCGAGCACCGCGGTCAGAAGTCAATGACCCCTCGTTGGTAGATGAAGTCGATCGAGGCGAACTGCTCCCCGACCCGTTTCAGGGACTTGTCCACGACCACCACGGTCACCGAGTGGTACTCGCGGTCGTTCCCGATCGGGTTCGCCCGCGGAATGCTGTCCAGGACCAGCGCCGGGCTTTTCGTGATCCACACCTTCACCTGCTTCAGGAACTGCTCGCGGGAGCACGTGGGCAGGTTCCGGCAGGACTCCGGGACGAGCTTCAGCACGTTCTGGCCCGGCCGGATGGTCGGCTGGTCCAGGAATACCGCGAACTGGTCTCCCGGCCGGGCCAGGCTCCCCGCGGTCCAAGTGATCTTCATGGGCAGCTCCGACACCGTCGACGAGGCGCCCGGGCTGGTGATGCGGATCTGCCCTCCGGTGAAGACCAGACCGGTGACACGGCAGCCGGTGAGGACGCCGGCCGCCACGGCCAGCGCGAGAGCCAGGGCGGAAGCCCTGATGACCGGCCGTACATTCCAGTGGATATCCGTCTGCTGTCGTGCCGTCATGCCGTCGCACTCCCGCGCCTGGAGGTCCTGTCGCACTGCGCCGCCACCGGGCGGATACGCCCTTTCGTCGGGTTTCGTGTTCATCTAGACGGTCGGGGTGATCGCCGTGGAGGGCTGCTCGGACGCGGTCCCGACGGAAGCCGGCCGGGGTACCGACGATGAGCGGTGGAGCACGGTCGCGCTGGCCCCGAGATAGGCGTCGATCACCAGCGGATCGGCTTGGACCTCGTCCGGCGATCCGTCCGCGATGACCGTTCCGACGTCCATGACGATGACCCGGTCAGCCATGCCCATGATGAGCGGGATGTCGTGCTCGATGACCAGCATGGTCAGGTCCAGTTCGTCCTTGAGCCGGCGGAGGAGGACGCCGAGCGCCTCGGTCTCCCGCTGGGCCACCCCGGAGGACGGCTCGTCCAGCAGCAACAGCGTCGGCGCCAGGGCGATCATGCAGGCCAGCTCGGTGATCCGCCGGGTACCGGTCGACAGCTCCTGGATCTGCTTGGCCCGATAGGACCCGAGCCCCATGATGTCCACCAGGTCGCTCGCGCGCCGGGCCTTCTCCTTCTCCGTCCCGGGCAGGCCGAGAACCGAGAGGGAGAAGCTGGTGGCCAGGCGTGGTTCGAACGCCAGCCGCACCGTCTCGGTGACCGTGAGCGTCGGGAACAGCGCGGCGTCCTGGAAGGACCGGATGAGTCCCAGCCGGCCCCGCCGCTCGGGGCTCAACGACGACACGTCGTCGCCGTTGAAGAGGACCTCGCCCTGGTTGGGGCGGGTGAATCCGCTGATCAGCTCGAAGGTGGTCGTCTTGCCTGCACCGTTGGGGCCGATGAGGCCGACCACCTCTCCCTTGTGGACCGAGAGCGACACGTCCCGCACGGCGGCGATGCCCCCGAAGCTCTTCCGCAGGCCGCGGACGTCCAGCAGCGCGGTCTCCGGCCTGACCGGGACCCGCCGAGGCTCCGCCACCACGGACAGCCTCCCGGCGCGCGCGCTCTCGGAGAGGATCGGTTCCTCGGTGTCGATGTCGAGGCCGTGCCGGGCCGCGGCCCACCGGACGTAGCGCGTCCGCAACGGTTCGAGCCCCTGCGCGATGCCGCCCGGAAGGTAGAGGATGAGGATCAGCCAGCCGAGGTCGGTCGCGGCGATGCCCGCCGCGTCCAACGGGAGGAAGCGTGGCAGGCCGATGACGTAGAACGCCCCGATCAACGGTCCGATCAGAAGCCCGACACCACCGATGACCGTCATGGCGACGGTGTCGATGCTCGCCTGCACCGAGAACGTCGACGCGTCGACGCTGCTCAGCAGATGTCCATAGACGGCACCGCCGAAGCCAGCGATGAATCCGGCCAGCGCGAACCCCTGGATCTTGAGCCGCGTGACCCGCACGGTGAAGCCGCGCGCGTTGCTCTCGTTGTCCCTGACCGCGAGCAGAGCCCGGCCAAAGGCGAGACGGCGGACGTTCCAGGCGATCAGCAGGACGATGAGGAAAGCCGCCAGCGCCACGTAATAGTAGGACCGGCCCGTGTCGAGGACCTTCCCGAACACAGCGGGGCGCGGCGGCCGCACCCCGCCGCCGAGGGCCCAGTTCTGCTCCAGCCCCCAGCCGTTCGCCATGAGAGCGAAGCCGAGTGTGGTGACGGTCAGCATGAGGCCTTTGAGTCGGAGTGCGGGAACCCCGATGACCAGGGATATCGCGGCCCCGCCCAGGGCCGCGATGACCAGGGCCAGCGGGAACGGCACGCTCGAGTCGAGTTTGAACGACACGACGGCGCCGACGCCGGCCACCGCGAACTGGCCCAGGCTCAACTGACCGCTCAGTCCCGTTCCGATGCCGACCGACACGCCCACGATGGCATACGTGATCACCGTCGAGAGGGAGACCGCGCTCGCGTTCGACACCATCAGCGGGAGGAGCAGTGCCACCACCAGGCCGATCCCGGTAAGTCCCCAGCGGAAGCCCCGGACCTCGGGCAGCCGGGCGACCCTGGCCGGAAGCGGCTTCCATGACGCGACCGAGGCCCAGCTACCCTTCTCCTCCGCCCGTCCGCGCGCGCTCCGCTGGCTCAGGAGAACGACGAGGATCAGAACGTAGAACACCAGGTCGGGCAGACCGTCGGAGTTGGGGTAGTTGAACAGGACGACCTGCTGCACGACTCCGATGAGCACGCCGGCGCCGAATGCGATCGGCAGGCTGTACATCCGGGCGATGACGCCGGCGGTGAGCGCCCGCAGCAACAGCGGCGGCCCGAAGTCGGTGGACGAGGAGAAACCGGAGGCGGGAATCACCAGCAGCGCGGTCAGCGCGGACAGGACACCGGCCAGGACCCAGGACAGGCTGGACATGTTCTGTACGGAAATGCCGGCCAGCCGGGCCGATTCCGGGTTCGCGGACGAGCACCGGATACCGAGCCCGAAGCGGCTGTAGCGCAGGAAGAGGGTGAGCGCCGCCACCGTCGCCGGACCGAGGATGAGCATGGCCGTGTAGGCCTCGTCGATGCGCAGGTCGCCCAGGTTGATCACCGGCATCCCGGGAGGGCTCGGCAGAGTCACCCCGCTGAAGGCGCTGGAGTCCACCACCGAGGCAACCTCGGTCAGGAACGCGCCGACGCCCAGCGTCGCGACGATGCTCATGACCGGAGTGGTATTCCGTAGACGGCGTATGACCACGAGCTCGGTGGCCCCGGCGGCCAGGCCGCCGGCGGCCAGGCCGGGGATCAGCGCCACGTAGTAGGGAATATGGAATTTGTGGGTGAGCAGGCTCAGGACCGCGACCCCGAAGGCGCCCATCTGGCCGTGCGCAAAGTTGATGATGCGGCTCGTCCGGTAGATGAGGACCAACCCGACGGCCAGGAGGCCGAACGTCAGTCCGGAAAGCATGCCGAGCACCACGGCCGACAGCGGCACGTGGAACCCGTGGACCGCCACGTCCGGCAGTGCAGAGAGCGATGTCATGCGCCGTTCCCGCCTTGAGAGGCCGCTCCGAGAAACACCGCGCGGAGCAGGTCGTCACGGGCCAGCAGATCCGCCGATGAGCCGTCGAACCGGACCTGGCCCTTCTCCATGAAGTACGCATGGTTCACGACACCCAGCGCGAGCGATATGGACTGTTCGACCAGCACCACCGCGGTGCCCGCCGCATTGATCTGGCGAACCATGTCCAGCAGACGGTCGACGACGATAGGCGCCAGCCCGAGCGACAGCTCGTCGATCAGCAACAGCCGTGGTTTCAGGATGAACGCCTTCGAGAGTGCCAGCATCTGTTGTTCGCCGCCGGACAGCGTCAGCGCCGGCTGGTTACGTCGCTCGGCCAGCCTGGGGAACATCTCGAAACATTCTTCGATGGCCGCGTCGAGGCGTTTCTTGTCCCGGCCCAGGCTGAAACCCAGGCCCCGCAGGTTTTCGGCCACGGTCAGCGGCCCGAACACGGCCCGACCGCCCGGTATCTGTGTGATCCCACGGCTGACCCGCTTCTCAGCGTCGACAAAGGTGATGTCGTCGCCTCGTAGCCGCACGGAGCCGGCGCTGGGCATTCCGAGCCCGGAGATCACCTTCAGCAGGCTCGACTTCCCCGCGCCGTTGACGCCGAGCAGCGCCAGCATCTCGCCGTCGCGCACGGTGAAGTCGACCCCGAACAGCACCTGGAGCTGACCGTAGGAGAAGTCGATCCCGCGGCACGCGAGCAGCGGCAGTTCCGGCTGGCCGCTGACGGCCAGATCGCGGACCCCCTCGTCCTCGAGGATCTCGCTGACGACCGAGTCCAGGTCCCCGGTCACGCTCTTCGCGCCCCGCCCCAGCAGAGCGGCGGCGCCCAGCGCGGGCACGACCAGCGTGGCGATCGCCGCGGCGGCCGAGTACCTGGACTCGATGTCGCCAAGGAGGATGGTGCCGCCCTCCCCGCCCACCAGCCCGAAGTAGACCGCCCCCAGCGACACGGCAATCGACCTGGCCCGTGGCCGGACGATCGACATCATGACCAGGCTCAGCGCCGCGACGGCGACGGCCTCAGAGGCGAACACGATGGAGAAGCCGGCGAGGCTCACTCCCAGAACGGGGATCACGGCGAGGACGAGACCGCCCGCGAGGAACACCAACGCCCAGGCGACCATCCTGACCAGCTGGGCCGGCTCCCGCCGCCAGATCTTCTCCCCTCGACGCGAGTAGTACCACAGCGCTGGCAGCGCCAACAGCCAGCTCGCGGCGAAGAAGGTCGCGCGCTCGGAGGTGGTCAGGCTGAACTGCTCCTTCAGCCAGAACCCCTGGTAGGTGACGACCGGGTTGACTGCCACCCCCAGCACGGCCCACACCGACAGCAGCCGCCGCACCGTGCGGATCGTCCACACCCGTCGCAGCGCCTCCCAGAACGTCAGCTCGGTGGCGTCTTCCCGACGCGGCGGCGGGCCGGACTGGTCCGTCCGCATCAGACCGGCCACCTGGTCGGAGTCGTGGCGTCCGTAGCCGGGCTCGCGAAGGCACAGGCCAATCAGCGACGCCGCGAGGAAGACGACTCCGGCCACCAACAGGACGCCGCGCCAGGACAGCCCCACTGGCCCGGCCAGGATCGCGACCAGGGCCGGGCCGAGAATCGCGCCGATGACGCCGGCGCCGCGGTGGAAGCTCAGCGCCCGCAGCCTGGCGGCGGGCGGATAGGAGTCCATGATCATTGGGCGGTGCGCGGAGTAGACCACCGCGGCCCCGGCGCCCGAGCTGCCGATCACGGTCGTCATCGCCGGCACCCACGTCACGATGCTGCCCAGCACCAGCGACGGGCCGTACTGGAATCCCAGGTTTTTGGAGATCATGACGCGCTGACTGCGCTTGTAGAAGATCGCCGCGAACTGCAGGGCCGTCAGCCCGACAAAGGTCTGGCGCTGGGTGGCCAGCATCGCGTAGGTGCTGGCATCGACGCCCAGCGAACTGCTGATGTCAGGGCCGAGCGCGGTGACCAGGTACGCCGTCGCCTCATCCAGCGCCGCGAACAGGCTCAGCGCGATCAGCAGGTACCAGCCGGTGCCCGAAGCGGCAATGTCGGCTCCCAGGGACCGGATCTGCCCGGCCTCACCGCTGGCTCCGGTGAGGAGCAGGCGCCTTCCTTCGGCTCGCCGCTGCCGCACCCGAGCGATGACGCCCGACATGACGTCGAGCCCGCCGTCGTCCAGCGCCGTGTCCGCGTCGGCGGAGGCGCTCTCTGCGCGGGCCACGCTCACGACGCCGGCGTCGCCGCCCGTCATCATGAACAGGCTCCTCGCGACGCCGCCAGCGCCGGACGGAACCCGACCTTGGCGATCCAGGGTGATGGCGCCGGGGTGAAAAGGGCGGTGCTTAGATACCAGCTGTTACTCATCAAGACTCTCCCGGACGCTCTGTCGCTCCTGGGTGTCGCGGGCATCAGCACGGCGGCGGTCGCCAGCCCCGGAACGGGCCGAACGACCGCCGCCTCCCTGTTTGTCAACTGGTTGTCGTGAACGCGCTGGCTGGTAGCGGGCCCCCGCTGTACTGGAAGCACGTGCAACTGGGCGTGTACTTCAGGAGCTTGGCGATGGTGACCCCGTCGCGGCGGCCGCCGGAGTAGTCGGGCGGTCCGAGCAGCTCCGCGCTCGGGATGTTCTTGGCCTTTCCGAGTCCCGTGATGGCGTCCTGCGGCGTCAGCTTTCCGCCCGCGTTCACCCCGGCCGTGAAGACCAGCAGCTGGTCGCACATGTTCCAGAAGAACTGGGCCTGTGACGGGCTGGCGCCCGAGGCCTCCATGATCTTGTTGCACAGGGCGCCCGTGGCGTTGACCGGCGGGTTGACCGCGTCGGCCGACGGGTACCAACCCACCGCCATCGAGTTCGCGTATCGGACTTCCTGGTCCGGGTCGGTCTTGTTCCCGGCGTATGCCCGCTGCGCGGGCAGCTCATTGGTCGTGAAGCCCAGCTTCGGGAAGTACTTCTGGGTCGACGCGGCCTGGGTGAACGGCCGTAGCGTGCCGCCCTGCGTGTCCAGGAAGAGGACGTGGTCGATTCCCTGCTGCTTGAAGCGAAGCACGGCGCTGCTGATCGCCTGCTGGGTGGGGCCGATGTCGTTGACTCCCGACACGGGCTTCACCAGCTGCTGGTCGGTGATCGTGAGACCGTGGCTGGCGAGCGCCGGCTTCAGCGACTCGTCGATGGCGCGCGTGAACGGGTCGGTGTTGTAGCCGACGAGGCCGATCTTGGGGTTCTGCCCGAAGAAGCCGCCCTGGAACAGGCCGTTCACCTGGAGAGCCGCCGCCCGGGTGAGGCTGAGCGCGCCCGCCGTGGCGTACAGCGGACGCTGTTGGAAGTAGGTGTCGTCCGCGGCGAGGCTTCCGCCGGCCGCGTCAAAGGCGATGACGTTCGCGGACTGCAGGCAGGAGACGATGGTGTCGCTGTGGTTCGGCAGGTCCATCACGGCGAACACGTGATGGTCCTGGGTGAACTGCGTGCACATCTCCTGCTCGGACGAGTCGCCCGCCGCCCTGGTCGCGTCGAGAGGGTAGAACACCGGCTGGATCTTGCGACCTAACAACCCGCCGTGGTTGTTCACATAGTCGGCGAGCGCCTGGTAGTAGGCCTTCGTCTCCTCGTCCGTGGGTGGCGCCGCGCCACTCGACCCCAGCGAGCCGCCCAGAAGCTTGGCTAATGCCTGGAGGTTGGATGGGAAAGGCATGCCGATCTCGACAGGCGCACCCGAGGCCGCCGACGCCGTCCCGCTCGAGGCTGAGGAGCCGTTCCCCGACGAGCCGCAGGCGGCCATGGTCACCGCGGCCGTCACCACGATGGCGAGCGCGCCGGCCCGCCGGCCACGCGTCCGCCGAGACCACGGCCCCCGGGTACCGCTCCCGATCGGAGACCGGCGGACCGGGCCGCGCCATCGGCCAAGGCGCCTCTTGGCCTCGACATTGTTGCCCTGATCAGCCATTGCATTCCGTCCTTGTGTCGGCCGACCTCTGTCAATGTGATGCGGGACACTACAAGTGAGAACTCACTCGGTCAAGAAGCGCGAGAACCTCATGATCAAATTTTCGGTGGAACCTACCCGGCAAGTGCCCAACCGGCAACTGTAAGTGTTGTGAGCGCTACGGACGGTATCGAGCGGTCGGGCTATGAAGCCGGCGTGCCGTCCTCTGGCGCCAGGGTACCTTCGAGCGCTTCTCCCGGCAGCTGGTAACCGCGTGTTACGTCTACCTGACCGTCGAGTATCTGACCGGCGAGCGGCGACGCGACCTGCGGCCTGTCCACGTCCGCGTGGCCGGGGCCCGGCCACGCACAGTCCGTGCGGGACCGGGCGGCACGTCCTCGACCGAGTGAGTTCTCACTTGTATGGTCAGGTGCCGTGGGCAGATCGGGGAGGCTATGTCGCACGAGTCTGCGTCGTCCATCGCCGCGCTGACAGCCACCGAACAGATCGCGCTGAGTGGCGGCGGCGGTATGTGGACCACCAGGGCTGTCGGGCCGGTGCTGGGCGCCGTGGGCGGCTGCCGTCCGGCCGCGGCGAGAATCGTGGCCACGGTCGGACCGCGTCAGTCAGGAGTCGTCCGAATCCGAATCCGACCGGCGGATGCCGTGCAGCATCAACGAAACAATCTCGGGCGCCTGCAGGGGCCGCTGGAAGAAGAGCTGATTCGAACCGGTCATCGTCAGGACCAGGAAGGCCTGACTGGCGACCGCGGGATCAATGCGTAGATCATCTCTGGACGGCTCGAACAGCGCCGGCAGGATCTCCCGCGCGATGAAGTCACCCGAATAGCGCTGAGGAAGCCGCCCCCGGACCGCCTCGAGCTGCAGTGTGCCCGAGAACTCCCAGAGCGTCGCCATCAGACCGGTGAGAATCTCGGCCGCCTGGGCCAGCCGGTCCTCCAGCGGGAGCGACCGGTCGATCTGAGACAGCCGCTCCAGCGCGGGGGCGGCGTCGAGCGCGACCTGAAGAGTCGCCAGCAGGATCTCTTCCTTGTTCTTGAAGACGCTGAAGACCGTCCCGTCGGACACGCCGGAGGCGGCGACGATCTCCTTGGTCGTTACAGACCAGCCTCGCGTACGCAGGAGCGGAATGGTCGCCTTGATGATGGCGGCACGCCGCTCCTCCGGTGTCTTCGGGCTGGCCCTGCGCCTGCCGGAGGCAGCGGATGCGTGTGAGTGCTGACTCATTCGCGTGAGTGTACTGCCGCCGAGCGATCCACGCCGTTCATGATCCGGCCGGCGCGCGGGAACGGGCGAGGCGGAGCGCGGGCCGTCGCCAGCGCCGCGGCCGGGGCGGAGCAGCGGCGACAGACCGGCCTCGGCATGGGCTCGCCTGTCGGGCCGCCAGCGGCCCTGGGCCGGCTCCAGGTGGGTGCCGCGGAGGAGGCACGGTTGACCGAGTGAGTTCTCACTCGTAACCTACGGACGACCTTCCCCGATTCACGCCGAGGTTTGGAGAACGCCGGTGGACGAGTGGATCATCTCGGTGGACGACCACCTGATCGAGCCGCCGAACGTCTGGACGGATCGGCTGCCCGCCAAGTACCGCGACACCGGCCCCCGGTGGGTCAGTGACGAGCACGGGGAGTCGTGGCTGTTCGAGGAGACCAGGCGGATTCCCCTGGACGCCATGGGCACCGGGGGGGCCATCTGGCCGAAGGAAAACCGGCCGCAGATGTTCACTCCGCTGTCCTGGAGCGAGGTTGCGCCGGCGTGCTACGACCCCAAGGCCCGCGTCGAGGCCATGAACACCGACCGCGAGCTGGCGGCGTTGTGCTTCCCCAACATGGCCGGCTTCGCCGGAAGCCTGTTCCAGCGCGCGAAGGACAAGGACCTGGCTCTCCTCTGTATCCAGGCCTACAACGACTGGTACCTCGACGAGTGGGTGGCCGCCTACCCCGGCCGGTTCATCGGCATGGGCCTGGTGCCCTTCTGGGACGGCGACCTCGCCGCGGCCGAGGCGGAGCGGGTCATCGAGAAGGGTGCCCGAGCGCTCTCGATCAGCCAGGCGCCACACAAGATCGGCTTCCCGTCGGTCACCGACCCGCACTGGGATCCCCTCCTCTCGGTGATGAACGACGCGCGCCTGTCGCTGTGCATGCACCTCGGCAGTGGCATGAGCGCGGTCGAGGAGGACTCCAGCGCCGACTGGACGACGCGCATGCGGGATGCGATCAAGAACAACGACCTCAGTGAGGTCGCCAAGCGGGCCGGCATCAGCACCGAAGAGATGAACCGGAAGCGCAAGATGCTGCCGGGCACCAGCACCTCGCTCCTCGGTGCGCGCATGGGCTCGGCGAGCCTGACCGACTGGCTGGAGAGCGACAACTTCGAGCGTTACCCGAACCTCAAGCTCGTGCTGTCGGAGAACGGCGTCGGCTGGATTCCTTCCGTGCTCTCCCTCGCCGACTGGACGGAGACGCTGAACCGAACGGCCGAGCCCAAGGAGGGCCCGCTGCCGAGCGACATCTTCCGGGAGCACATCTTCGGCTGCTTCATCCACGAGCCGATCACGTCGAAGCTCATCGACGAGATCGGCGCCGACAACATCATGGTGGAGACCGACTTCCCCCACACCGCGACCAACTGGCCGCACTCACTGGACCGCGTCCGTGAGTGCGTCGCCGGCCTGCCCGCCGACGTACAGCACAAGATCATTCGCGGGAACGCCGAGCGGGTCTTCGACTTCGTCCCGTCGGAGCCCCCAGCCCTGGTGGCGTAGCGTCAGCGTCGGCCGAGGTCGGGAGCGATGTGGCGAGGGGAACCCGGTGAATCAGACACCCGTCGAGGTCATCTGCTTCTCACACCTGGGGATAACGGTCGCGGACATCTCCGCCTCGGTCGACTTCTACACCCGGGTCCTCGGGTTCGTCCGCCGGTTCACGGACGAGCGGGACGGATGGACCCGGGTCGGGCTAGAGATGAACGGCACGATCGTCGAACTGTTCAGCCCCCATGTCACGGACGCCCTCGGGCGCGGCATCGACCCCTTCTACCCGAAGGATCTCGGGCGTCCCAAGATCGCGCTGACCGTCGCCGACGCCGCGGCGACCTACCAGAAACTGATCGACGCGGGCATCACCCCGATGTGCCCCGTCACGACCACCCGAGTTTCGGCGTTCTTCTTCATCGCCGATCCAGATGGGACCCCCATCCAGCTGCAGGAGTTCCTCGACGGTCAGCAACGAGTGGCCGAGTTGTTCGCGTAGTCCGGCACCACGCCACCGAGCACAGATCTGTCCCGCCACCTCGCAGCCCTGGGCGGTGAGGGGAGATCGCTGGATCGACCTCCGCGAGTCTCATCCTGGTGAGCGCCGCACCGTCCCGGTGACTGGCCCACGGCAGCGGATCAAGCCACTTCGCTGGATCGGCCGGGCGAGGCATGCACACGCCCCGAAGGACCTCGAACGCCTGACGATCGGCCGGCCTGCGGCATACATCGCAGGTCTTACCCTGGCCGGAAGAATCAGCCCGCGGACTCATGCGAGTGCATACCGCCATCGGCATAAATGAGGCGTCAGGAGAGCGCGACGAGGACGGGACGTGCCGATGACCGACGCCCACGGGCCGAGTACTAGCCTTGACGATACTGGTGCTGACACGACAGTTCCGATCATCATTCCTCGGTCTCGCCACTGGCTTCGACGCCAGTTCCGACGCCGGTGGACGCGGATCATCGCGATCATCGTCGTGGTACTGATCGTGCTCTTCCCGATCGTCGACCGTGTCACGGTGGCGTTGGCCGAGAAACAGATGGCGAAGCAGCTCGAGACGAGCGTCGCGGCCACCCTCGACTGCGGCCTGCCCCCGCCGACCGTGCGGCGGGTTCATATTGGCGGCTTCCCGTTCCTGACTCAGATTGCGTTCGGGAAGTTCAAGGACATCAGTCTCGCGGTCGATGGCCTGGCGACGCCCGGCCCCCGGATCTCCTCGCTGGACGCGGACATCAAGGGGATTCATGTTCCGATTTTCAGCATGCTCACCGGCCGTGACGGACAGATCTCGATCGACGAGGTTCGCGCCACCGTCGGGATGACCTACGACGATCTGAACGCCTTCCTCGCGAGCATGCCCGGCAAGATCCAGGTGAATCCGGAGGATGGCGGCCGCAGCGTCGAGATCTCCGGCACGGCCGACCTGCCAGTGCTCGGAACCCAGCAGGTCGACGGTGTCACCACCTTCGAGGTCCGCGACAACAAGATCACCCTGGTGCCATCACACCTGACGCTCAGCGGAACGATCAACCTCAGTATCCCGATCCCGCTGGGCCAGCTACTTCCGTCGATCCCGATTCCGGTCGGCGGCCTGCCGTTCGACCTGAACGTCGTCTCAGCGTCCACGAACGCCTCCGGACTGCTGCTCACCGCGACCGCCGAGCACATCGTCCCCCCGTCCGGGAAGCTGCCCGAGCAGAACTGCACGCCGTCCGCCGCTCAGGGATGATCCGGGCGGCGGCACGGCGCCGGCAGTGCGTCGCGGTCGGTTGGCTTGTCACGGCTTCCGCTGGTGTCGCGCGCTCAGGTGGCTCGCGACCCACGCTCCTCGGTGCCCTGGGCATCGCCGGACGCCGACTCCTGATCATCGAACGGAGCGCCTCCGGGTACGAAGTACACCTCGTCGCCGTCGGCGGCGAGACGGCCGTAGTGGGGTGCCGGGAAGTGCGCCGGAAACAGGAAGGCTCCCTCGTCGAGGGCTCTGCGCACCAGTCGCTGCCGGGTCTCGACGGCAGTGGCCAGATCGTCGCACCCGGGTAGATGGAGGTCCGGCCGGGTCAGCTGGACCGGGTGGTGGAAGACATCCCCGCTGAAGTACGCCCGGGCGCCGCCGGAGGCAAGGCTCAGCATCGCGTGCCCGGTCGTGTGGCCCGGCGCCGGCTCGACCCGCAGGCTCGGCGAGACCTCGTAGGGGGCGGACACGATCCGAGCCAGTCCCGCGTCGACGACCGGGCGCACACATTCATCGAAGACGTTGGGATTGAACTCGTTGGCATGCCGGTCCGGATTCGCGGTGTCCCACCGCCGGTACTCCCGGTCGACGAACAGGTAGCTGGCGTTGGGGAAGGTCGGCACCCATGCACCGTCGACCTGCCTCGTGTTCCAACCGCAGTGGTCGTGGTGGAGATGGGTGCAGAACACGACGTCGACCGTCTCGACCGTCACGCCGGTGCGGGCGAGGTACTCCAGATACGGGACGTCCAGGTCGTCGAAAAAATGCCCCCTGCCCTTCCGGCCGTTGCCGGTGCAGGGATCGACGAGAACCGTGAGGCCGTCAACCCGGACGACCCAGCTGTGGTTGGAGAACTGGAACGTCCTGGACCTGCCGCCCAGGAATCCGTCAGGCAGCGGGGATACCCGGCGGGCAAGAAGGGCGTCGTCGTCGGTGAGAAGACGAAGCGAGACCGGCAGCGTCTGTTCCTCCACCCGGTCGACGAGCGCGCTACCCAGTCTGATCGCAGGCATGCCGTCAGGTTATCAACGAGACGCGACGCGCAATGGGTGCCGGCGGACGGAGCGACGATGCTGGACGTTCAGCGGGTTGGCTCACCGAACGTGTCGCGGCTCGGTTGGCCGTCGACTATCAGGCCGTTCTGGTAGGCGAAGATGACCGCCTGTACGCGGTCGCGAAGTTCGAGCTTGGCCAGGATGCGGGTGATGTGCGTCTTGACGGTCGCCTCGGAGAGAAAGAGACGCTCCGCGATCTCCGCATTGGTCAGGCCGGCCGCGACCTCGAGGAGGACCTCGCGCTCGCGTCGCGTCAGCGCCGCGGCCGGGTCCGGCTCGTGTGCGCGTTCGCTGGCGGTCTGGAGGCTCGCGGCGTGGCGGTTGAGCAACTCGCGGGTGATGCGAGGAGACACGACGGCGTCGCCGGCCGCGACCGCGCGCACGGCGTCGACGAGCTCCTCCGGGCGTACGTCCTTGAGAAGAAACCCGCTCGCTCCTGCTCTCAGCGCGGCGAAGGCGTACTCGTCGAGGTCGAAGGTGGTGAGCACCAGTACGCGGCCGGCGGCGCGGTTCGCGCAGATACGCCGAGTGGCCTCGACCCCGTCCATGCCGGGCATGCGGACGTCCATCAGCACCACGTCGGGGCTGAGCTGCTCGGCGACGCGGACACCCGTGGCCCCGTCGCCCGCCTCGCCGACGACGCGGAATTCGTCGGTGGCGTTCAGCACCATCCGAAACCCCATCCGCACCAGCGGCTGGTCGTCCACGACGACGATGCTGATGGTCATGCGACCACTTCGTGCAGCCGCATGGTGGCGCGCAACTCCCAGCCACCCGGCGACGCCGGGCCCCAGGACAGGTCGCCGTCGTACAGGGCTATCCGCTCGAGCATGCCCCGCAGGCCGTGGCCACCCGGGGTGGGCGTGCGGCGGGTCGTGATGCCATCGTCGCGAACAGTAATAGCGATTTCGTCACCCTGCCAGCTCAGCTCGACATCGACCCGCGTCGGGCGTACCGCGTGCTTGAGCACGTTGGTGATGCTCTCCTGCACCAGACGGAAAATCGTGGACTCGGCGGTGGTGGGGAGCGGCCGTGGGGCGCCACGGACAGTGAAGCGGACGGGCAGACCGGTGGCGCGGACATCGTCGAGCAGCGTGTCCAGCTGGTCGAATCCTGGCTGCGGGGCCATCTCAAGGGCCGGTACGTCCATGGGCCCTTGGACCTCCCGCAGGACGCCGAGGAGGCGACGCATCTCGGCGAGCGCCTGACGACTGGTCGACGCGACCTGCTCCATCGCCTCCGTCGCGGTGTCCGGCTCAGTACGGCCAACGACCACGGCACCATCCGCGAGACGGATCACCACCGAGAGACTATGGGCGATGACGTCATGCATCTCGCGGGCGATCCGAGCCCGCTCCGCGGTGGCCGCGAGCTGCGCCTGATGATCGCGCTCCCGCTCGGCTCGCCTGGCCCTGTCCTCCAGCGATGCCAGGTACTGGCGGCGGGAGTGAACCGCCATACCCAGAAAGATCGCCGCCGCGACGAGGCTGTTCACGAAGATGAACGAGCCGAGGACGCTGTTGGCGAGCGGGGCAAGCCTGATCGAGGCCACCACAGCCACGGCCTCGATCAGCGTCGCGTTCAGGGCCCTGTGACGACGTCGACCGTGGGCGGCGATCGTGTATATGGCTACCAGTAGCGCGGAGGCGGCAGCGAGCCGGACGCCGACAGACTCCTGAACGACCACGGCCACCGCGACAACGACGAACACCGCCTGCGGATCGTGGCGGCGCAGGAAGAGCGGCAGAACCATACACTGCGCCAACAGCCACCCCCACCAGGGAATCCCGGGGCGGATCGCATCACCGACGGTCAGCGCCTCTAGAGCGAGGGGGGCGGGGAGGTCGGCCAGCCACGGCCACCGTCGCCTGGCGCGAGCCCACCATCCCACCTCCACCGGGGAACCTCGTTTCCGTGTTGGATATTGGACGGCTATCGGCTATCGGCTGTACCTGCTTGGGAGCCTATGCATCGCGGCGGCGCAGCAGTACGGCAGCGATTGTCGATGTTGCAACGATCCAAATGCAGAGGGCGATGAGACCGCCGCCCGTGGACAGTGCGTCATTGTATGGGTGCACCGCGTAGACGGCATTTCCGGCATTGCTTGGCAGATAGGGCATCAGGTGATGCTGCCAACTCGCCGGCAGCACGTTGCCGATGACTGGTACTACCAGTAGCACCCCGAGCACCGTGGCGATGCCGCCGGCCGTCGAACGAAGGATGAAGCCGACGGCGGAGGCGACCACGGTAATGGTCATCAGATAGAACGCGGCGCCCAGGATCGCCGGCATCGCGTGTGACTCGTTCAGGGTGGTGCTGTGGGAGCCGAGCAGGGCCTGACCAACCAAGAACGCCATAAGGCCGCCGACGACGCTGACGATCAACGACAACGCCGCCGACACCGCCAGTTTGGCCCACAGCACTGGTAGCCGGCGCGGCACCGCGGACAGCGAGGACCGCACCATCCCGGTGGTGTACTCGCCGGTCGTCAGCAGCACTCCCAGCACGGCGATGATCATCTGTGCGAGCGCCACGCCGGTCAGGCTGGTGTCCACCGGGCTGAACGTCGCCCGACTGGTCGCGCGCATCGAGTCCCAGTGGGCGGCGGAGACGGCCGAGGCGATCGCCCCGATCCCCACCATCCCGAGGATGGTGAAGACGAGGACGTACCAGGTTGAGCGCAGCGTGGTGATTTTGATCCACTCGGAGTAGATCACTTGTCGCAGGCGGACCGGCTTGGCCGGCACCTCACGGCGTACCGCCGGGTCCCGCGAGATCGCAGCGGCCACGGTGCTCACGTCGTCACCTCCTGAGCGCTGCCGACGTTCGTAACCGTCCGCGCCGCGGTGCGGTACTCGGTGGCCTCCGCCGTCAACTTCATGAACACGTCCTCCAGCGTGACGCGTTGCGGCGTCAGTTCGTAGAGCACCAGGCCGAGACCGGCCGCGATCTTCCCGAGGTGGTGCGCGCCCACTCCAGTGATCTCCATGAGCTGTGGCTCTGTCGAGGTCACGGTCACGCCCGGTCCCGCCACCGCGGCGCGTAGCCGCTCGGCTTCTGGGCTTCGGACGAGGACGCGATCGGTCGTGGCCGACTCGTGCATCTCCTCCATCGACATGTCGGCCAGCAGCCGGCCACGGCCGACGATCAGCAGATGATCCGCGGTGAGCTCCATCTCGCTCATGAGATGGCTCGACAGCAGCACCGTCCGGCCCTCGTGGGCGAGGTCGCGCAGCAGTTTCCGCACCCACCGAACACCTTCGGGGTCCAGACCGTTGACCGGCTCGTCGAGCATTACCACAGCGGGATCGGCCAGCAGTGCCGACGCGATGCCCAGCCGCTGCCCCATGCCCAGGGAGAAGGACCCTGCCTTCTTGCGGGCCACCTCACGCAACCCGACCATGTCGATCACTTCGTCTACCCGCCAGTTGGGGATGGCATGTGTCGCGGCAAGTGCCCGGAGATGGTTGTAGGCCGACCGCGAGGTGTGCACGGCCTTCGCCTCCAGCAGTGCGCCGAGCTGCTTCAGCGGCATGGCGTGCTCGGCGTATGGGCGGCCGTTGACCGTCACTGTGCCGGCCGTCGGCCTGTCGAGGCCGAGAATGAGACGCATCGTCGTCGACTTTCCCGCGCCGTTGGGGCCGAGGAACCCCGTCACCCGTCCGGGCCGGACGACGAACGAAAGATCGTCGACGGCGATCTTCTCGCCGTAGTGTTTGCTCAGCCCATTGGCCTCGATCATTCGCACTTCCTGCGCTAGACGCGTTCCGCTGACGGAGTCATTAATCCCGAGGACCGCACGCAGGCGCATGAGGCCGAAGGTTGACTTGTCGGGCCCGGGTACGACCTGCGGTGGATGCGGGCCAGGACGATGCCTGGCCAGGCGCCGTGCGGGATCGGGCACCTGAACGACGCGCTCGAACGATGGCTTGGGCCGCGCCGAGCACGGTCCCGGCACGTATCGCCCGAGCTGCCGACGGCAGTGCCTCCGCCGCGCCGCTGTCCGGCCGTCACCCGACACTCGCCACCTCGGAGTCCGTCGCCGAGCCCGATGATCAGATCTTCGCTGCACGTTCGACGCGGCGTAGTCACTCTGTCCCTGGCGATAGGTCGTGACGTGACGGGAAACCGGTGCGGTTGCTGGGGTTGTCCGGGGGCCCGCCCCCGGAGGGGCGGACCGCCGCGTGCACGGCGACTACCCGCCGTGCGGGAATATGACCACCTTCCCGACCGCTCGACGCTCGCCGACTGTCCGCAGCGCCTCGGCCACGTCCTCGAGAGTGAAGCGTGCCCCGATGAGCGGCCGGAGCCTGCCGGAACGGAGGGCCTCCAGCGCTTCGGACTCGTCCCGGGCGAAGTCGGCCGGCCGCTGGACTATGAACGAGCGCATCTCCATGCCGAGGATCGCCACGCCCTTCAACAGGACCAGGTTGAGGGGGATCTTCGGGATCTGCCCCGAGGCGAACCCGACGCATACAAACCGGCCGCCATACCGCATGGCACGCAACGCTGCTTCGGCGTGGTCGCCGCCGACCGGATCGATGACCACGCTCGCCCCGCCATCGGTGAGTTCCTTGACCCGGTCGCGCAGCTTTTCGGCGTGGTAGTCGACGACGGCGTCGGCGCCTCGCCCCTGACAGACCGCGAGCTTGTCGGGGCCGGATGCCGCGGCCAGAACCCGTGCGCCGAGCAGTTTGGCGACATCGATACAGGACAGGCCCACTCCACCCGCAGCGCCTAGCACGACGACCCATTCACCCGGTTGCACCGCGGCCACGCTGCGTAGCGAGTGATAGGCGGTCAGATACGTTACCCGGAAGGCCGCGGCGTCGGCGAGGTCGACCTCCGCCGGGACGCGCCACAGGCTTCCCGCCGGCACCGCGATCTGCTGCGCGAAGGCGCCGACCGGAGTGGAGCCGGCCACCCGATCGCCCACCTGGAAGTCTTCGACTCCTGGGCCAGTGGACCGCACCGTGCCGGCGAACTCCGAGCCGGGGATGATCGGCGGCGGATAGGGCACCTGATAGCTGCCGTTCAGGATGAGGATGTCGGGAAAGTTCACGGCCGCCGCGGTGATGTCGACGACCACCTCGCCGTCGCCGGCGACCGGGTCTGGCAGTTCCTCGACTCGCAGGTCCTCGATCGAGCCGTAGTCGGAGCTGTAGGCGGCCAGCATCAGAGGGTCCGGAACAGGCCGCCGTCGGCCAGAATCTGCGCGCCGTTGATGTAGCTGGACGCGTCGGACGCGAGGAAGACGCAGACGCCGATGTAGTCCTCGGGGTTTCCGATCCGCTTCATCGGATTCATCTCGGCCGCGCGCGCCCTTAGCTCCGGGCTCCATACCGAGCTCATGTCGGTGTCGACCGCGCCGGGCAGGACCGTGTTGACACGAACCTTCGGCGCCCAGACGCCGGCCAGCCCCAGCGCCATGGCATTGAGGCCGGCCTTGGCCATCGCATAGGGAAGGTCGTTGCCGTCAGGACGCCACGATCCGGCCGTGGAGATGTTGATGATGGAGCCCCCGGTATTCTGGCTCATCCGCGATCCGAACAGCGCGGAGAGGCGGAACGGCCCACGAGAATTGACGTTGTGCGTCTTGTCGTACATGGACTCAGTCACCTGAGCGGGGTCGTCGCCGTACAACAGCGCCAAGCCGGCGTTGTTGATGAGCACATGGCACTGGTCGAAGTTCGCGTAGACCGTGTCGTACAGGCGCCCACAGTCATCCCAGTCGCTCACGTTGACCTGCACCGGGAGGGCTCGCCGCCCCGTCTCCGTGGCCACCTCGTCGGCCACGGCCTTGCAGTTGTCGAGCTTGCGGCTGGTGACCACGACATCGGCGCCCGCCCTCGCCAGTCCGAGGACGATCGCGCGCCCGATGCCTCGGCTACCGCCGGTAACGATGGCCACCTTCCCGGTAAGATCCAGGTTCAGGCTCATCGGTTCACCAGGCGGGCGGGCGCCAGGCAGGGGTCGGCATCGCGGTTCAGTGCGCGGGCTGTACCGCCGGCGAGGTGCGTCAGCGCCTCACGGTTCGCGCAACCCAGGCACCGCGGTCGATCGATCATCATTCCGTACCCTTCATTCTTGCCTGTACTGGATACCGGCAGGTTGACAGCGGCGATTGTCAGGCTGTCGATGACGGTCGAGATTCCTGGGCGTCAGCCGCGCCAGCGGCCCCCACACTCGATGTCGAGAGGAGCCGCGAGTAGTCGTCCACCCAGGCGTCATAGTCGGTGCCCTTGCCGACGAGCGCACGAACGTCGTCGGGCTGCGTCAGGATGAGGAACCGCTCGTCGGCCAGAGCCCGCACCACGAGGTCGGCGACCTGCTCGGGTGTGAGCGCACCGCTGATCGCCGGATCGTCCGCGGCGAAGCCGTTGCTGAGCAGCATCCGCGTGAGCATGGGCCCGGGGCAGAAGCACGAGACCTTCACACCCCGCGGGCGGTACCGGACGGCCAGCCACTCCGAGAACGCGAGCGCGGCGTGCTTGGTGACCGCGTAGCCGACCTTCTCGGGCTGGGTGGCCAGGGCGACGGACGACGCCGTCTGCAGCAGGTAACCGTCGCCGCGGGCGACCATCTCGGGCAGCACCTCGCGCGCGGCGTACAGGTGCGCTAGCACGTGGAGCCGCCACATCCCGTTCCACAGATCGTCGTCCTGCAGGCTGTCGGGCTGCCGTGGCCCGGCGAGGCCAGCATTGGAGTGCCAGATGTCGATGCGCCCGTATGTCTCGCGTGCGAGTCGAGCTACCGCCTTGACCTCGTCCTCCTTCGTGACGTCCGCCTCGAGACCGACCGTTCCGATCTCGTTGGCCACCCGCGTGACGTTGTCGCGTTCGATGTCGGTGACGACGACCGAGGCCCCCTCGGCGGCCAGCCGTTTCGCGATCGCCTCCCCGATGCCGTTGCCCGAACCGGTCACGACCGCGACCTTGCCTGCCACGTCCATCCCAACACCTCCCTGGTCGACCTCGGGGATGCGCGACTGCCCCGGGGATCACCTTTTTGATGATCATCTGTCTGGTCGGCGACGGTCGTAGCCGCCGCCGACCAGACGTTCAACTGCTCGATGCCGATGCCGATGCCGATGCCGATGCCGGTGCCGGTGCCGGTGCGGCGGTGTCCGGCGCCGGGCGGCCCGGGCCGGAGCCGGAACCGAGTTGGCGCCCGCGCGGTCAAACGCGCGGGCGCCAACGGTCACAGCGTCAGCTGTCGAGCTTCGCGGTCGGTGCGCACACGGGGGTTCCCTCGATGACGTGGAACTCCTGGCCGCTTAGCCGGGCCGCCCAGATGCATGTCTGTGACGGCGCATAGTTGCGGAAGTTGACCTTCAGCGGGGCGAGCAGCCCGTCCGCGTCGAAGTCCTTGATCCCGGCCAGTGCGTTCATGAGCGAGCCCGAGGTGGGGTTGGCGCCCGCGGCCTTCAGTCCTGCCGTCGCGGCCGAGGCCATGAGGTAGCCGTTCTGCTGGCCGTAGCTGGGCGGCCCGGTGACCCCGACGGCCGCCAGGTCGTCCGCCCGCTGCTTCGTCGCCGCCGTGTTGGCTTCGGCCGGTTCGCCTGCCGTGTAGAAGTCGACGCCCTGAGCGGCCTGGATGGATGCACTGGACTGCAGCAGGTCACTGCCGTAGCCCGTGGTGAGGAGGATCGACTTCGGACTGACGCCCTGTTCGCGCAGGTTCGCGACCAGCTTGAAGGACTGCGAGGTCGCCAGCGCGGAGAGGACCCCGTCGGCCTGGGCGTTCTTGATTGCGATGGCGACCGGACCGAGGTCGGTCGTGGCATACGTGAGCTGTGTATTGATATAGGTGACCTGGAGGCCGGCCGCCTTACATGAGGCTGCCCAGGACTCGGCGGCGGTCTTCGAGCTGGCGTCGCTCACCCCGAGGACAGCGCAGTTCTTGACGCCCTGTGCCTTCATGTACTGGCCTTGCGCCTTCGGGTAGTTGCCGGAGTTCAGCACGCCGGCCGCGACGAACGTGTTCGAGTACTTTGAATTGCTCCACACGCTGCCGGCCGTGGTTCCGGCGATGACCGGGATGTGCTGCTGCGCGGTGTAAGGGACGACGCCGTCGAACACGGACGACGCCTGCATGATCGCGATCACATGGTCGTTCTGCCACAGCTTCTGCGTCGCTGTGAGCGCGCCGGCCGGCGTCGACGTGGTGTCGCCCATGATGTAGTCGACCTGGTGGCCGTTCACCCCACCGGCGGCGTTGATGCGCTTGAAGTACGCCTCGACGCCCTTCTCGGTCGTCTTGAAGCTCGACGAGGCGGGTCCGGTGACGTCGGCGACGACACCGATCTTGATGGGGTCGCTGTTGCCGGCGCCGGCGGTGGCCGAGCCGCCGCCGTTCCCGGACGAACCTGAGTCGGAGGATCCACAGGCCGCGAGTGTCGCGGAGACGGCTATCGCCGCTAAGCCGGCAAGAATTCGAGATCTCATGTATGCAGCCCTCAGTTTCTTGGTAAGTACGGTGATTCGGTGTTGTATTTTCCGGTGTGGTGAGACAGGAGTAGCTCGATAGACGCCTCTCGCATTTCATCCCTCTCAGCCGAACATTGCTGGGAGTCGGTCAGGGAGTTCGGGGCAGGGAAGCTCGGGGCAACGGATTCCGCTCGCGTGGCCGTGGTCCTCACCCGGAGGTGAGGACCACGGCGCCGCACTGCGGGTACAGGCCGCTGGCCACGACGGCGACCCGGGCGCCGGGCACCTGGCGGTCGCCGCACTGCCCGCGCAGTTGCAGCGCGGCCTCGTTGAGGAAGCTGACGCCGTGTAGGCGCCCTTCGGCGAGCTGGCCGCCGGCGGTGTTCATGGGGAAGTCGCCGCCGGGCCCGATGCGCGAGCCGTCACCGATCCAGTCGCCGAACTCGCCGCGCCCGCAGGCCCCGAGCGCCTCGATCCAGGACATGGTCACCGAGGTGAAGCCGTCGTACACCTGGGCGACGTCGACGTTCTCCAGCGTGACGGACGAACGGCGCCACAGCCGGTCGGCGCAGTCGAAGGTGCCGCCATAGAGGTAGTCGTTGTTGAACGTCCAGTCCGCCCCGCGCCCGCTTCCATAGGACATGGCGTCGACCAGCACCGGGGGCTGACGGAGGTCCGCGGCGCGCTCGGCGGTTGTGATCACCGTGGCGACCGCGCCGTTGATCGGGTAGTCGCAGTCCAGGAGGCGGAGCGGCTCGACGACGACGCGAGACGACAGGTAGTCGTCCATCGTGACCGGCTCCCGCAGGACCGCCCGCGGATTGAGCGCCGACCACCGTCGGGCGTTGACCGCGATGTGGCCGAAGTCCTCCTCGGCCCGCGAGTATTCGGCCATCCAGCGACGCTTCTTGAGCGCCATCTCGACCAGGATCCCGCCGAGGTACCCATAGGGGGTGAGGAACTGGTTGCGGCCCGCGACGGTACTCGGGCCGTCGACCACGCCGCCCGTGTGCCCAGCGGCCCGGGTCAGGCACCGGAAGACCAGCGCCGTCTCGCATGCCCCGGAGGCAACGGCCATGACACCGGCCAGCACGCCGCCCAGCCCGGACGGGTTCGTCGGGAGGATGTCGGCGAAGGCCGCGAGATCGGGAACGCCCAGCACGCGGGCGACATCCTGAGCCCCCGGGGACTCGGGCCCGAACTTGTACTCGAAGATCCCGTCCACATCCGTGCCGGACAGCCCCGCGTCGGTGAGGGCGCCCTTCACGGCTTCGAGCAGCAGTACCAGGGGCTCGGGCTCACCGGCCCTCGACAGCTGGGAATAGCCGACACCGACGACGGCGACGTCGCGTGCGAGCGAGGTCATCGCGAAACCTCCACAAGCCGGAACTGCGGCAGCGTGATCCCCTCACGCTTCTCGTAGACGACCTCGACCGGCTGCCCGCACGAGAGCCGGGTTCCTGGTGTCGCGTCGAGGAGGTTGGCGACCAGACGCAGACCGGACTGTTCGTCCAGCTCGACGAGCGCGATGACGTAGGGGAGCGCGTCGACGAACCCCGCGTGCAGGGGGCGCTCGACCACCGCATAGGAGTAGATCGAGCCGCGACCGCTCACCTCTGCGTGGCCGAAGTGCTCGGACTGGCAGCTCAGACAGCACACATCCGGCGGGAACTGCAACTTCCCGCAGGAGAGGCATTTCTGCATGAGGAGCCTTCCCGCCGCCGCCCCGTCCCAGTAGAAACGGGTTATCTCATCGGGTTGCGGGACCGGGCGGCGGTCGTCCGCAGTCGAGGAAGTCAAGTGCGTCACGGGTCGCCACTCTTTCGATCAGGGAAAAGGAAACCGCGGGATCCGCGACCGGGTCACGTGTCTGGTTCGGCGGCCGACCACGGGCCGGGACATGCTCGGAGACGAGCCGGCGGAGTCATTCCATCGCCAGCGCTATCTCGTCGAGGAGCGGAAGTATCTCCGAGCTGGGCGCGGTCGGCACGTCGACGAGGACGCGGTGCACGCCGAGCTCTCGATATCCGGCGAACAGGTCGCGCAGCTCGTCAGGCGGAACTGGGGCCTGCATCGCGACGATCTGGGGATCGGCGTCGCGCCCCTTTTCCGTCCACATGGTCCGCAGCCAGGCCAGGTCATCTTCGAGCGTCGGCAGCGAACCCATGGACATCGGTATCCACCCGTCGGCCCAGTCGGCGATCCGCCTGAAGGTCACGTCCACCGCCCTGCCGCCCAGAAGCACCGGTGGATGGGGCCTCTGCGCCGGCTTTGGCCAGGACCAGCTAGGCGGCAGGCGGACGTGCTCGCCCTCGAACGACGCGATGTCGTCGGTCCACAGCGACTTCATGACGCGGATCTTTTCCATGACGACGTCGTGGCGAACCTTGCGGGGGAAGCCGTGGTCCTCGAACTCCTCGACATTCCAGCCGAAACCGACTCCCATGACGAAGCGCCCCCCGGAAATGACGTCCAGGGTCGCAATCGCTTTTGCCAGCGCGATCGGGTCGTGATCGCCCGGAAGGCCGACGCAGGTGCCGACGACGAGCCCGGTACGCGCGGCGACAAAGGCCAGCGCCATGTACGGGTCCCACAGCCGCATGTAGCGATCCGGCATCGGGCCGCCGCCGGGATACGGAGTCGTTCTCGCAGTCGGGATGTGCGTGTGCTCGGGCAGGAAAAGCGAGTCCAGCCCGCGCTGCTCGGCCGCCATAGCGAGGTCGAGCACGGGCATCGAGAGGTCCGTGCCGCCATAGTGCAGACCCACACCCATGTCGGGCGGACTCGGTCGTTTCGGGCTGGACATCGTTTACACCTCTGCCGTCTGTGGTCTATCAGTTTGCGCGTGGCCGGTCGGCGTGGCCGATCGGCGGCCGTGTTGCACGTATCGCGAGCCCGTCGCGGCGGGTCCTGAGGTCAGGGGCGCGGAAAGAAGGACGGTGCCGCGCGGGACACGAGATTCCCCGGGCTGGAATCAGCCGGGCAGATCGGCATACCGAGATCGAGAACTAGGATCCGTAGTCGCTTGTGGCGGCAAGCTCGGCGGCGCCCCGCATGGAATCGAGAATGACCGGTCCGAAGGCGAGCAGCTTCGGGTCGTCCCCGGCACGCTGATAGCCCTGCTCCAAAATGATCGCGAGCTTCCACTGGGCGAGGACGCGGTAGTAGTCGATGTCGTCGACCTGCCGGCCTGACACCTCCACGTAGCGCTCCAGCAGCTGGGTGCGTGACGGCATGCCCGTGGTGTCGACGTAGCCGCCTACGCTCCCGGCACCGCTGCTGGTGTCCTCCGGCCAGGAGTGGACCACCCAGGCCAGGTCGAGCTTGGGGTCACCGATCGTGCCCATCTCCCAGTCGACGATGGCGGCGAGACGCGCGGGTGCGCCGTGCCGGAACATCACGTTGGCGAACTGGTAGTCGCCATGCATGAGGCCCGGGATGTAGTCCAACGGCTTGTGCGTGCGCAGCCACGCCGACGCCTCCCCGAACCCGGGGATGTCGCGAACCTTGATCCGGTTCAGGAACGCCGTCCACCGGTCGACCTGACGCTCGTGGAAGCCGTCGGGGCGGCCCAGATCGTCCAGCCCGCGCGCCTTCCAGTCGAACATCGACATGCGGGCGGCGCCCTCGACCAGCTCGTACGCAAGGTCCTTGCGTGCCTCGAGGTCGTCGGCGAACGGTGCCGGCCAGGCCCCGTCGAGCTGCATGGGCGACCAGCCGTCGACGAACTCCATCAGATAGAACGTCCGACCGAGGACTGTCGGGTCGGTGCACACGCCGACGGCCCTGGTGTGCGCGACGTCGCTGCCATCGAGAGCCGCGATGATGCGCCATTCGCGCAGGATTCCGTTGTCGCGGTCGGCCGAGGCGGTCGGCGGCGGGATGCGCATCGCGCAGTGCTGGTCACCCCGCCGGATCTCGTAGATCTCGTTCTGGCTGCCGCCGGAGATGTAGCGGAACTCCAGGGGAGCCCCGGTCCCGAAGCCCTGGGAGTCCATCCACGAGGCGAGTGCCTTGGCGGTGTCCTGCGTCAGCGTGGTCTCGTCGGTGGTGGTCACAGGTTCCCCACCTCGAGCTCGAGTAGATCGGCGAACTTCCGCTGGGCCGCGTCGATCTTTCCGGGGATCCACTCGCTGGGCCACATGCCGCTGGCGGGGCTGTAGTCGCGCAGGACCTGGCGCGCGACGGTCACCTTGTGGACCTCGGTCGGGCCGTCAGCCAGCCCCATCATGGCGGCGGCGTGGATGTAGTGGAACAGCGACATCTCGTTGGTCGTGCCGAGCGCGCCGTGGACCTGCATCGCCCGCCATGCGATGTCGTGCAGCACCGCGGGCATGACGACCTTCGCCGTTGCGATGTCCTTACGCACCCGGTTGTAGTCGTTGTACCGGTCGATCTCCCAGGCCGTGTACAGAACGAACAGTCGAAACTGGGTGAGCTGGGCGTACGAGTCGGCGATGAAGCCCTGCACGAACTGCTTGTCCGCCAGCGGGCTGCCCTGGGTCCTGCGGCTGAGTGCCCGCTCGCACATCATGTCGAAGGCCTTCTTGGCCAGACCGATGGTGCGCATCGCGTGGTGGATCCGGCCGCCGCCGAGCCGGGTCTGCGCGACCGCGAAGGCCTGGCCCTCCTCGCCGAGGAGGGCGTCTGCCGGAACGCGCGCGTCCTCGTAGTGGATCAGTGCGTGGTAGCCCTCGTTCATGGGCTCGCCGTAGAGGCCGACGTTGCGGACGATGTTGACGCCGGGGGTGTCCGTGGGAACCAGGAACATCGACATTCCCCGGTAGGGGCTGACGTCCGGGTTCGTCACCACCATGACGATCAGGAACGACGCCGTCTTGGCGTTGGACGAGAAGTACTTCCAGCCGTTGATGATCCACTCGTCGCCGTCCTGGACGGCGCGGCAGGTGAACTGGGTCGGGTCCGCGCCGCCGTGCGGCTCGGTCATCGAGTAGCTAGAGAAGCACTCGCCGTTCAGGAGCGGTTGCAGGTATTTGTCCTTCTGCTCCTGGGTGCCGTAGTGGGCGATGATCTCGGCGTTGCCGGTGTCGGGCGCCTGGGTGCCGAAGACGACCGAGGCCCAGAGCGTGCGGCCCAGGATCTCGTTGAGCAGCGCCAGCTTCAACTGGCCGAACCCTTGACCGCCGAGCTCGGGGGAGAGGTGCGTGGCCCACAACCCCTGGCGCCGGACCTCCTCCTTCAGCGGGTCGATGACGCGGCGCATCTCGTCCGTCGCCGGGTCGAACTGCTGGTGCGGAAAGACGTGGTCGAGCGGTTCCACCTCCTCCCGGACGAACTCGTCGGCCCAGTCCAGTTTCTTCTGGTATTCCGGGTCGGTTTCGAAGTCCCATGCCATATGTCTTCAACCCGTCTACTCGCGGCAGCTCAGCTGACGACGCCGCTGATCTTTAGGTCGATGATCTGGTCCCAGTCGGCTCCGAGCTCCTGGAGGACCTCGTCCGTGTGCTCACCGGCCGACGGCGCTGGCGAGACCGCCGGCGGCTGCCCGTCGAACTGGGCGGGACCGATGACGAGCCGGTGGGTGCTCCCGCCGTGGTCGATTTCCGGGATATAGCCGTTGGCGACGACTTGGGGGTCATTGAGGAGTTCTCGGGCGGACTGTACGACCGCCCACACACCGTCCAGACCGTCGAGCTTCCTGCGCCATTCGGTGAGGGGCCGGGCCGCGAAGACGGCGTCCAGCTCCGCCATGCACGCCTTCAGATTGGCCGCGCGGTCGACGGCCGTCGCGAAACGGCTGTCGTCGACGAGGTCGGGGCGGTCGATGTGCGCGCAGAACTCGGGCCAGTGGCGGTCCGCTTGAAGCATCGCGAACCATATCCATCGTCCGTCGGCTGTCCGGAAGCAGCTGGTGAGCGGGTTGACCTGTGTTTCTCGGCGTAGTTGTGGCAGACCGTCGGGAGTCAGCGCCGCGGCGCAGACGTCCGGTCCCATGACCCACGCCGCCGTCCCGAGGAGAGAGACGTCGATGACCGAAGGTTCGCCGTGCCGCTCCCGGCCGAACAGGGCCGCGGCGATGGCGCCTGCCAGTGACAGCCCGCTGATGCCGTCACCGATCGACGGGCGCGGGCCGACCGGCGACGTTGCCTCCGGCGGGGTGAGGTGGTGCGCGACGGCTCCTCGTGCCCAGAACAGCGCGGAGTCGTAGCCGCCTCGATCGCGTTCTGGGCCTCGGTCGCCGGCGCCGTGCGACCGGGCATAGATGATGTTCGGGTTGATCGCGCGGACATCGTCGACGTCCAGCCGCAGGCGCGCCCGCACCTGTGGCAGGAAACTCGTGACGAAGACGTCCGCCTCGCGGATCAGGCGATCCAGGACCTCCCGTCCCTCCGGCCTGGCCAGGTCGACACCCAGACTGCGTTTGCCATGGTTCGCCTGCTCGAACATGAAGTTGATCCCGAACTCGCCGGGCAAAACACCCGAGGTCGTCAGCCCGCGCAGGGGATCACCATGGAGCGGATGCTCGATCTTGACGACGTCGGCGCCCCATTCACCGAGCAACGTCGCCGCGGACGGCGCGAGCCACCATTGCGCAACCTCGACGACCTTGACGCCGCGCAGGACGTCTCGCACTACGACCCGCTCCCCGCGGCGGCCCGCAGGTGCTTGGTCGACCGAATGCTGACGTCCCAGCGTTCGGCCTCCGTTCGCAGTGCGCCTACGGTCGCGCGGTCGCGCGGGATGTGAGCGAACGGGTCGAAGCTGAAATGCCGCAGGGCGTTCAGGTGGGTGATCTTGTTGATCTCCTCGTCGGACAGGCCGGTCAGCTGGTCCGCGACGCGTTCGGGTGAGTGCGGCCAGGTCGTGTCCGAATGCGGGTAGTCACACTCCCACGTGATGTTGTCGAGGTTCATGTGGTGGCGGTTCTCGACGCCGACGTAGTCGTCGATGAAGCAGAGGATGACGTGCTCGTTGAACACTTCCGATGGCAATTTGCCACCCAGGTCCATCCCCGACCAGTGCTTGGTGTGTCGATAGATGTAGTCGACCCGCTCGGTGAAGTACGGGATCCAGCCGATCCCGCCCTCGGAGAGCGCAACCTTGAGCGTGGGGAACCGCCGGAACAGCGGGCTCCAGATGAGGTCGGCCGCGGCTTCGATCAGGTTCACCGGCGACAGCGAGTAGATGCACTCGATCGGCGCTTCGGGCGACGTCGTGGGCACCGTTGAGGACGAACCCAGGTGCATGCACACCACGGTGCCCTCGTCGGCGCAGGCGGCGAAGAACGGGTCCCAGTAATCGGTGTAGATGCTCGGCAGGCCGAGGGCGTAGGGGTTCGACGAGAACGTGACCGCGTGGCAGCCCTTGCGGGCGACCCGGCGGACTTCCTCGGCCGACGCCACCGCATCCCACATCATGGGCAGTGCCAGGGGAACGATGCGGCCGGGGTAGGTTCCAGCCCACTCGTCGATGTGCCAGTCGTTGTAGGCGCGTACCATGGCCGCGGCCTGCTCGCGGTCCGAGCCGGCCTCGGCAAAGAGCTGACCGCAGAATCGCGGGAACGAGGGAAAGCACATCGAGCTGAGCACCCCGTTCGCGTTCATGTCCATCACGCGCGCGTGGATGTCGTAACAGCCGGGCCGGATTTCCTCGATCGACGTGGGTTCCCATCCGTATTCGTCCATGGGACGGCCAGCGACCGCGTTGAGTGCGACGTTCGGGATCTCCTGGCCCTCGTAGCGCCACGCCATCGTGCCGTCATCTCGACGCACGAACAGCGGCGCCTTGTCCGCGTACTTGGCCGGTAACCGCCCTTTGAAGAGGTGCGCCGGCTCGACTACGTGATCGTCGACACTCACGAGAATGAGATCATCTGCATCCATTGCGCGCTCCTAGCGTTGTTCCACCGGGCACTGCGCGAGTCATGCGTGCGCCTCGGCCGAGGAGGCCACGTCAGGCACGTGCGGTCCGGCTCCGACGACCGTCGGCTCCATGGCGAGACGTTGCCGAGAACTATACGATCGTCGTTACCGTATGGCTTACTGTTGACATCCTGGCCGTGGGGTGGCTCGCTGTCAATCCAGTGGGGCCGACGAGTATGCGAGCTTGGCGCTGGAGGTAGCCAGGAACGACTACCTCAACGCCACGACGATCCGCATCGACGGGGCGCAGCGCTTCAACCTCTAGGCCGGGTTCGTCCGGTTGCGCGAGACGTTTTGGTGCCCATCGCGCGGATACTGCCTGACTGGCTTCGGCAGGTTGGCCCGGTTCACCGGGCCAACCTGCCGACGATCACCGGTGCGGTCGCGGTGATCCGGCCGAGGTGGTCCGGCATTCGACGGCGGGACCTGCCAAGACGGATCTCACCTGGCCACCGAGGGTGCCCGCTTGACACGACACAGTGGTACCGCGCGCGGCTCGATGGGAACCGACCGACGTCGACATGTTCCGCGTCAGGATGCGGCGGTCCCACCGGTCTTTTCCGCGAGGAGAGCCTCGAAACCGCAGACGAGTCTGGCCATGCCGAACTCGAAATCCTCGTTGGTCGTACCGGCCAGAGGGTGCCGGTCGAGCTGGCTGTCGAGCAGTGGCATCGAGGACCAGTCACTCATGATGCGCCGCTGGCCGATGTCCAGCGTCGGTGAGTTGCTGAGCCGAAGAATCCGGTCGTGCAGGGTGATGCCCCGCGTGTAGACCGACGCCGCGTTGTGTATAAGGAGCGCGTCCTCGGTGGTGAAGCCGGCCTCGACGAGCCGGGAAACGATGGCCTCGATCACCTGGAACAGGCGTCGCGCTGTATCGCGGGTCCAGGTGGAGGTCCGAACCAGCAACAGGTCCGCGAGCAGGTGGTCGTTCGCGTAGATCTTGCGTTCGTTCCGGAAGTGTTCGAGCAGCATGTCCTGCCACGGCTGGTTGCCGCTGATTGGTGGGAGCTGCGCGAGGTAGGTCTCCGCAGCGACGTCAGTCATCCGGTTGAGCAGCTCCTCTTTCTTACGGAAATGCCAGTAGAGACTGGTCACTCCGACGTCGAGGTGCTCCGCGAGGGCCGGCATGCTGAGCTGATCGAGTGAGGTCTCGCGCGCGATCTCGAACGCACCGGCAACGATGTCGTCAGGCTGGATCGACCCGCGCTGACGGCGTCGGCGCGGGGCAGTCTTGGGCACCGGTACTCTTCCTCTCGGGTGGACGCGGGCGTGAGCCGTCTCGTAACACCAACAGTATAGGCCTACAATAAGGTTCACTGTCGACCCAGACGATTGTGACGAACGGGTCACGCCCGCGGCCTGACGCAATGGCGGGACCGTTGCGCTCCGATCGCACCTACGCCGCGTGGATGGTTACGCGACGTCGGCCGTGGCGGCATCACCGAGGTAGCGCGCGAGTACCTCGTTCTTGGCCTCGACGCTCGCACCCTGCCAGGCGACCTGCCCGCGGGACAGCAGTACGGCACGGTCGGCGAACTTCAATGCGCGGTGCACGAACTGCTCGATGATGACGATCGTGACGTCCTGCTGCTTGAGCCGGTCGAGTGATTCGAAGACCAGTTCCACGGCTCGAGGTGCCAATCCGAGGGACAGCTCGTCGGCGATGATCACCTTTGGTTCGACGATCAGAGCTCGGCACAGCGACAGCATCTGCTGCTCGCCGCCGGAGAGCATTCCGGCCTTCATGCCGCGCCGGGCCGCCAGAGGCGGGAAGATCTCCATCCCCCGAGCAATCGCCTCGCGGCGCGCCGAGCGGGGGAGCAACCCGGAGGCGAGGCGCAGGTTCTCGAGGACGGACAGCGTCGGGAAGATGCCGCGACCCTCGGGCAGGTACACCAGACCGCCCTGGCGGATGCGGTGCGGCGGCCGTTTGACGATGTCGACACCGTCGAACGCGACAGTCCCCGCGGCTGCCGGAACCAGGCCACTGACCGCCCGGGCCAGCGTGCTCTTGCCTGCGCCGTTTGGGCCGAGCACAGCCAGGGCCGAGCCGTTCGGAACGTCGATGCTGACGTTCTGCAAGGCCAGGGCGGGACCGTATGTGACCCGTAGGTCCTTGACCGATAGCAAGGCTGAGGACGTGGTCATGACACCACCTCCGGCGCTTGGGGCTGGACCGTGATCTCGGCTGGCCCGCGGCCGATCGCTCCTTCGTCGCCGAGGTAGGCCGCACGAACCGCCTTGTTGCTGCGTATCTCCGCGGGGGTGCCCTCCCCGATCTTGGTTCCGAAGTCGAGCACGTGGATGCGGCTGCACAGGCCCATCACCATGGCCACGTCGTGCTCCACCAGCAACAGCGACACCCCTTGGCGTTCGACCGCCATGCGGAAGACCTGGACGACCTGCTCGGTCTCCTGGTCGTCGAGTCCGGACGACGGCTCGTCGAGCAAGAGGACCTTCGGGTTCGTGGCGAGGGCGCGCGCGATCTCGACGAGGCGCAGCATTCCCAGCGACAGCCCGGCCACCGGGCGATCGGCGAGATCGCCCAGGTTCAAGGCGTCGAGCAGGAGCGCGACCTGCTCGGTCTCGGCTCTGTCGGCGGGGCGGAACCCACGGGCGGTGACCATGTCGGTCCAGATCCGCCGGCGCCGGGTGGCGACCCGGTAGGCGAGCTGGATGTGCTCGCGCACGGTCAGGCCGGCGAACACCTCGGGGCGTTGGAAAGTTCGGGCCAGGCCGAGCCGGGCCCGACGGGCCGCCGGCAGGCCCGTGATGTCCCTGCCTTCGAAACGCACGCGGCCGGCGTTCGGGCGGTGCAGGCCGGAGAGCACAGAGAACAGCGTGCTCTTGCCGGCCCCGTTCGGCCCGACCAGTCCGATGATCGTGGACGGGGGGACGTCTACCGAGACGGAGTTCACCGCGACCACGGCGCCGAACCTGACCGTCACGTCGCGGCATTCCAGTACGGGGGCCGGGCTGCGCGTGGTGGCTGTCATCGGGTTGCCCCCAGTGCGTGTTGGGCGACACCGGAGGTATCCGTCGTCGGTCCGTCGCCGCCGCCGGGCGGATCGGGCTCGGTGGATCCTCGTCGACTGGCCACCTTGCCGATGAGCGCTTGGATATGGCGGGCATACTGCGCCACCACGCCGTCGGGGTCGATCGCCAGACCGACCGCACCGAGGCCAAAAAGCAGGGTCGGCACATTGCCCCAGCTTGTCGGCAGGTACGTCTGGAAGATGCCGGGCGTCAGGGTGAACATCAGACCGGCCAGCAGCGCCGCCGTGATCGACCGCAGTCCGACGGTCACAAGGACGGCAAGCCAGACGAGCCCACCAAAGGTGGCATAGGTGGTGGGCAGCGCGGACTGGTAGTTCAGCGCCACGAGGCTGCCCCCCACAGCCGCGATGAAGGTGCTGATCGCCGAGACCAGCAGCTTCATGCCGAGCAGGCTCAACCCGACGGTCCGCGCCCCGGGCTCGCTGTACCGGACGGCGGCAAGTGCCTGACCGGTGGTCGAGCGCCGCAAATTGACCACGAAGATGGCGATGATGACGAAGACGGCGAGCGTCAGATACGCGAATGCCCGGTCGTCGACCGCGAAGCCCGGCCGGCTCACGGGCACACCGACGCCGTCCTGGTAGAAGGTCTGGCGGGTGAAGATCAGGTTGTCCGCCAGCATGCCCACGGTCAGGGAGACCAGGGCGACGTAGAGGTTGCCCAGGCGGATCGTCAGCAAGCCCACCACGACGCCGATCGGTGTCGCGATCACGGCGCCGAGCAGGGCCGCGAGCAACGGGTGCATGCCATGGTTGGTGGCGAACTGCGCCGTGACCACGGCCCCGCATCCGGCGAAGGCGGCCTGACAGAGCCAGATCATGCCGCCCTCACCGACCACGACGGTGAACGACAGGAACACCACGCCGAACGCGAGACCGCCCGCGAGCAGGGTCAGCCAGTAGCCCTCGAGGACGAGCGGGAGCAGCGCGACGATCCCGATGATGATCACCGGCCCGAGCATGTAGAGCGACCACCCGGTGCGGCTCTTGACCACCGCCGCTGCGGCCGAGGCGCTGGCGGAGTCACCTCCCGTCGGCCGGATCGCCTGGTCCAGCGCGCCTCCGGTGGCGGACCCATCGTGGATCTTTCCGCTTGCCAGGATGTAGGCCAGCAGGAAGGCGGCCATGACGAACGTCGGGATGCTGACGAGGATCGCGTGCGTCAGCGAGCTGTTGGCCGGCAGGTACTTCTGGATCACGTCGGTGACGATGCCCATCGCCATGGCGACCCCGACGGCCACCGGCAGGTTGCGAAGCCTGGCCGCGACGACCGCGGCGAAGGCCGCGGCCATCAACTGGGTCATGCCGTCCGGCGTGAGGCCCTTCGACGGAGCGACGAGGACACCGGCGAAGCCAGCCAGCGTGGTCGTCACCATCCAGACGCACAGCGAGATTCGCGTCGGGCTCACCCCCGACAGCGAGGTGAGCGCCTCGCTGTCGACCATGGCCCGCACCCTCAGGCCGACATCGGTGAACTGAAGTACCAGCGTGCCGAGAACGACGACGACCAGGACGCTGACGAGCGCGATGACCTCATTGAGGTTGAGCGGGGCGCCGAAGACTCTGTACACGCGCACCGGCTCCGAGGCCAGACCCGGCGCCGAGTCGATCGTGGCGTTGCCGAACACCATCAGAGCGAGGGCCGGCAGGGCCACCGACACGCCGATGCAGGTCACGATCTTGATTAGCTGACTCGCCAGCCGCAGATGGCGGAACAGTGCGAGATAGAGGAACGCCCCCAGGGCCGGCCCTGCCAGGAAGACGGCGACGACGACGGCCGGAATCTGGCTCCACCCGTGTTCGGTGTTCAGGTAGTAGTAGAACCGCGCAAGAAAATAGGCTAAGGATCCGAATGCGAAGTTGAGGACGCCAGACGATACGTATGTGACAACGATTCCGGATACCGAGATCGCATAGATGGAGCCCAGCGCGACCCCGGCGTAGATGTAAGCAAGCACCCCAGGTCCTCGGTCTGTCGGCGTGTTGTCCTACATGGCTCCCGCGAGCGAACAAATTCGCCGGAGCTGGATACTGTACCTCCAACAGTAGGCGATCCGGGATGGTCTGGTGTGAGGACTATAGGGACGCCCGAAGTGGGTGTCAACTGGGCCACATCGGGACGGGGACCGCCGGCGAGGGCGACCGTCGAGGCTGGTCAGGGCTTGCGCCCGTGCGCCCGGACGGCCTGGACGCCCGCCGGACGGAGGGAAGGGCGGCTCTGAGGGGCCTGGTCGTTTCGGTCGTGGCCCGTGGCTCACCGAACCCGCGGGCCTGCGGTCCGGTTTCGCGACACGAGTGTGGAGACGCTGCCGGGTGGATGACGGGCATTGGCTGCCATGGCGGCCGTGGCCGGGCGCCTGCGAACGGCCAGGAGTCGAGTCGCGAGGTGCCATGTCGGGCGACATCAGGGCGTCGGTGACCATGGAGACGACGAACTGGCCGGCGGGTCCGCGAGGCCGTATTACGAAATTACGGCTGAATTCCGTAGAGCCAAGGAATTGCCGAGGCCGTAATCGGGCCGAACGCCGGATAATGTCGCCGCCTGCCGTGTCGGTCGGGCCGCTTCACGATTGGATCGATCCGCCGGAACCAGGCGATCCTGATGCGTGGACCGTGACCGTGCCACCAGCCCGCTTCGCCTCGTACATCGCCAGATCCGCCTGGTGCAGCACCATCTCCGGATCGGCTGCCACATCGGGCTCAACCACGGTCAGCCCGACACTTCCGCGTACCGAGTGCGGTGCTCCGGCCAGCAGCCAGGTAGTTGCAACGGCCTCGGCGATCCGGCATCCGAGCTGCTTCGGGTCCTCGGCGCTGCCGTCGAACAGGATCGCGAACTCATCGCCGCCCAGCCGAGCCACGGTGTCCACGCGGCGGACAGCGCGCACGAGTCGGGACGAGGTCAGCCTCAGGAGCTCGTCGCCGGCTGCATGCCCGAGCACGTCGTTGACCTTCTTGAAGTCGTCGAGATCGCAAAACAGTAGAATCAGTGGCTGCGGACCGGGGTCGCGAGCGCGCCGGTCGACGGCATGCCGCAGCCGGTCGTTGAACAGAGCCCGGTTCGCCAGCCCGGTCAGCGGGTCATGGAACGCCTGGTACAACAGCTGACGTTGGCTGGTCCGATAGCGAGCCAGCAGGCTTGCGTTGTCCCACAGCGTCAACACCTGCCGCACCAACGCCAGTACCAGGATGCTGACGAGCGCGACCATCTCTGCGCGTGGTATCGGCGCCGCGGTCGCCAACTGCACCACGGTGAGCAGGCCAAGCCCACCCAAGGGCAGATAAGGCAGCACGATGTGCAATAGCTGCAGGCGACCTGGCCGGTCGTCTGCTCCGCCCTCGTTCGGATCGGCGGCGGTCGGTCCGGCGCGTCGAGGAGGTGCGACCGCGGCCAGCCCGATCAGCAGCATCGCCGCTACAAAACCCGTTGGGATGGGTGGTGGCACGACCGCCCAATGCCGGACGGCGGCTGCGACGTAGACAACGGCCACGAGCGTGAGCAGAGCCATGCCGGCCGCGAGCAGGCCGAACGCGGGCCAGCAGTGAGGACGCCGGAAGGCACCGAGCAGGAACACAAGTACCAACAAGGCCAAGGCGCTCAGCGAGAAGCTCCACAAGGTCAGGACAGAGTCCAGGCTGTACTGACCGTGCAGCACAGCGGGGGCCAGGACCAGCTCCCACGTGAGCAGTGCGAGTGCGCTGACCATGAGCAGGCTGTCCAAGATGGTCACCGCCAGCCACCGTCGGCCGGCCCCGACCAGATGATGATCACCCAGGTCGACACTGTGATCAACATGGTGGTCGGGCCCTCGGTCCTGCGGTTCTGTCGGCACCGTGAGAAGCCCGGCGAACGCTAGGGCGTAGCAGATCAGATAGGCGAGGTCAGGCGGATGCAGTGCCGGCACGTTGGTTCCGCGGGCAGGAGCCGTGTGCGCGGACACAGCCAGGCCGATCGTTGTAAGGATCGCGCCCGCGCCGGTCAGCCATCGCCATCTGCGCTCGGCGCCCCGGCGACGCCAGCCTCCGATCGCGCAGCACACCGCCGCGGCCGCGGCGGCCACCGCCCCCGCGATGCATTCCGCCAGGATCGCCGCAGGCCTCGAAGCGATGAGATCGACCACCAGAACGATCAGAACCGAGGCGCCGGCGACAGCCAGCAGCAGCCAGAACGCGCGGCGGCTGACCACCGGTCGCTGCGCGAACGGCATGGTCTGCACGGTCATGGACCAGCCGGCCTTGTCGAAGCGCGCTTCCAGTCTCGCGGGCGGCTTCTGACTGTCCTGACCCTCTGTATCGATCTTCACCATGAGCGCCCGCCACAGGTCAGTCCCGACGGAATGCCCCAGTACATCCCCAACGTCCTGCTACTCGAGATCTACCTGCCCATTTCGTTTCCCTTGAATCAGCCGGGCGATGATTGTCCAGGATGGCGATTCTGGTATCGGAAGGTCGCATGGAGCGAGCTATGTCGGGAATGGTCGGCACCGTCCGGCCGAGTGAGGATGCGCCGACAGATCTGGCCGCGAAGCGCCGCGACGTCGTGGCGCAGCACGAAACTCAAGATCGTGAGCGCCGAAGGTTTGACCGGCACGGACGTCGCCATCCTTGACGTGGGCCATGGCAACACTGACCTGCGACACTGACCTGCGACCGGGCGTCCGTGGCGCCCTGACTCGTCCACACCCGATGCCGGGTGTCTCCTCGTCACTCTGGAGCCGTGGGCGCCGTGTGCTGCCAGGGCGTGGCTTCGACGCCGCCCGCCAGGAAGTCGATAAGATCGTCGAGAAGCTCACGGAACGGCGTGGACAGCGCGCCCGCACGCCTTGCGGTCTGGTACCGGGACAACGTGTGGACCGTGGTGGTCATCATTACCATCCAGCGCTCATCGAGGATGGATCGCTGGTGGCCGGGAAGAAGCTGGTACAGCAGGCTTGTGAACGTTTCCATCGTGGTGGAGGACACCGCTCCTTCCAGGCCGATGTACCCTCCGTGCTCAACTATGTAGCGTGACAGGAACGCCAGGTAGTAGTTTCCGTCCTCTACGTGGCCGGCAAGGGACCGGACGAATGCTCCGACGACGTCGTGGACCCGCGGCTCGCCGCTGGCAAGGAGTTCCGTGAGTGCTTCGGCTCGAACCCGCTCACTCGTCGAAGCACGATAGGAGGTAATCTCTCTCAGTAGGCTCTCGCGGTCGCCGAAATAGTACTGGACGGCCGTGTTGTTCCGCTGGCCCGCAGCAACGCTGATGTCGCGTAGGGGCACGGCCGCGATGCCGCGCTCCGCGAACAGTCGCTCGGCCGTCTCCAGAATGAGCTGACGGGTTGCGGAGCCCTTGGAATTGAGGCGATCTCGGCCCCCTGGGTGATCCTCGCCCGAAATTCTATTCTGGCGTACCGACATGCACGATCCTATTGTTGACAGCGGGCCGTAAGACTCGGCATGCAGTGTATCAAAATGTCGGCGATCGGCGCGCCAATGAGTACCGATGGTGCTCGCGTGATTACTTCTGGTGAGAGTTGGTGTACGGAAGCCGCCCGGGTGGCCCAGGTCGAGCAGCGCGGAGTTGATATCTAGCTTTCATTGTTGTGGCGTTGTGAATTACCCGCCACTGGGACCTTCTTAAGGCTCAAGACTTAAAAGTCGTTGACACGCCCGGTGACGATGTCTAGAGTCTGAACCGTCGGGTCGACGGCCGCTGGCGACGACCCTGCTTCTGGTTGAGGCGCACGCCGCTTCGGCCGAATGCGGCGGAATAGATGTGCGGGGCCGGCCGGGCGCTGTGCGGTGGGAGAGTCGGTGTCCGAGGAAATCCTGGAAACGATTCGCTCCCCGCGGCGGGTGCGCGGCCGACGGCGGCTGGCTGTTCCATGCCGATCCGCACGCCGGTGAAGAGGCTGGTGCGCGCACGGTCACCTGGGCCGATGGCCGAATCTTTCCCGGCGCGAGAGCGACCACCCGGGCCCCGGCATCTCTGGCTAACCCTGCTCTCGTTGGGGACAGCGGGCGGGAAGGTAGTCCGGAGATCCTCTGCTTCCCGGCCCGGGATCACGAGCCGAGATGGCTCGAGAGATCGAACGGGCGACAAGCGTCGCACGGCGTGGGCCATCGAAAGGATGATCATCGGCAATGAGACTCAACGACAAGGTCGTCGTGATCACCGGGGCTGGCGGGGGCATCGGTGAGGCCTGCGCGCATCGATTCGCCGCTGAGGGGGCAAAGGTCGTCGTCACGGACATCAACCCGGCCGGTGTCGAGCGTGTGTCGAACGCCATCGGCGGCGTCGGCCTGGCGACGGACATCACGGTGGAAGAGAACGTGCGCGCGGTGGCCAACCTGGCTCGCCGGACCTACGGTGAGATCGACATCTGGTTCAGCAATGCCGGCGTCGCCGGCCCCAGCCAGCCCGGTGAGATCCAGGAGAACTTCCTCTGGGAGGCAGCCTGGAGACTACACGTGCTCGCTCACGTGTATGCGGCCCGCGAGGTGCTGCCGGCGATGCTCGAACGAGGCGACGGCTACCTTCTCCAGACAGCGTCGATCGTCGCGCTTTCGGCCCATCCGGAGAAGGTGACCTATTCGGTGACGAAGCACGCGGCGCTCGCGTTTTCCGAATGGCTGGCGATGACGTATCGCGGGCGGGGAATCAAGGTCTCCTGCTTCTGCCCCGGCGCGATGCTGACACCTATGCTCCTGAACGACGAATTCCCGGAAGACCACCCGGTGCTGCGGACCGCGCTCAAGCCCGACGAGGTCGCCGATCGGCTCGTTCAGGCCATCGACCGCGAAAAATTCCTCATCGTCGATTCTCCCTGGGGGCCCGAGGCCTTGATGGCCAAGGCGACGGACTTCGACGGCTGGCTTGACCAGGCGGCGGCCCCTTTCAGATGAGACCTCTCGCGATGCAGCCGGTCCAGGACCCCGAAAGGAGTCACAGAGTGCTGTTCCCGGTCAACAGACGATTAACCAGAACCGTCACGCTCGCGGCCAGCGCCAGCAGCCTGGCCGTCTCGCTCGTAGCCTGCGGTGGAGGCGGTGCCAGCGGTGTGGGTGGGGCGTGCTCGACGACGGTGCCCGGCATCACGCCCACGGAGGTCAAGGCGGGCATGGTCTGGAGCGACACCGGGCCGGGGGCCGCGACCATGCGCTCGTTCCGCGCCGGGGTGGACGCCCGTTTCCACGTGGCCAACGAGGAGGACGGCGGTGTGTACGGCCGCAAGGTCACCTACGCCTGGCGGGACGACCAGGCGGACCAGCAGCTCAACCTGAGCGCCGTCCAGGAGCTGCTCGACCAGGAGAAGATCTTCGGGCTCATCTACGCTCCCGGCGCCGGCACCCAGTCCGCCAAGCTCCTGCAGGAGCGCAGTGTCCCGGTCACGGGTATCGCCAGCGACCCGGTCTGGCTGGGGATGAACAACATGTTCTCCTGGTTCTATCTCGGGAACGGCTCCAGCACCACCACCGGGAGGTACGTCCGTGACCAGGGCGGCACCCGCGCCGCCGTCTTCGCGGTCGACGCGATCGCCTCGAGCGGGGACTTCGCCCAGCAGACCGCGGCGAGTCTGAAGGCGAACGACGTCCGGGTCGTCAAGACCTTCTACATCGGAGAGATCACCAGCTGGCAGACGGTCGCTCAACAGATCAAGGCGAACGGCATCGACGCCCTCGCGGGCGTGCTGATGCCCGCGGGCGCCGCGGAGCTGCTGCCCGAACTCGCGAAGATCGGCGTCACCCTCGGGGACGGCCTCAAGGTCGCCCTGATGCCCTTGGGCTACGACAACAGCAACCTCACCCAGCTCGGCCGGGCACTCGCCGGCGTGTCGATCTTCACCGACATCCAGCCCTTCGAACTCGACACCGCGGACCAGCGGAAGTTCAAGCAGGCGATGAGCGACTTCGCCCCCGAGATTCAGCCGCCCACCCAGGACGCAGCGGCGGATGGCTGGATCTCCGCCGACCTGTTCCTCCGTGGCCTCGAAGCCGCCGGGACATGCCCCACCCGGGAGTCCTTCATCACCGGCCTGCGTGCCGTCAGGGACTACGACGGCGCCGGCATGACCCCCGATGCCAGCAACGACCTGTCCACGAACTTCCGACAGACCTCGACCTGCTACTCGGCCATCAAGATCAGCAAGGACGGCTCCCGGTTCGAGCCGACCAGCTCCACAGCCACCTGCGGAGACGTCATCACCCCGGAGCAGATGGCCGCCCTGAACCAACGGTCCTGACCGATGTGTCAGCGACCCGGGCGCGACCAGTCACGTCACGGGGTGGCTCGTGATCTCTCCTGACCGGGAAATTCGCGCGCCCACCGAGACGGCGCCGGCCCGCGGGCGTGATCGGCACGTGGCCCGCGACTTTCTCGGTCGCCGCTGGGCGGCAACGTCCATGACCCTGACCGGTCGGTGTCACCGCCGGCTCCGGGCGCGGCTCCCTCCGGCACGGCGTCCCGGCAGTTCCGCGCCCGCCGCCACGCCGGACGTGCCCGGCGACGAGTCGTGGGCCGGCGGCGGCGTTCAGCTGTATTTCCACCTAGGTGAGCCAGGGAGAGATCCGATGGGAAGCATCTACTTCGAGGCAGTGGTCGACGTGCCGGCCAAGCTGGTATGGGACTTCGTGGACCGTTACACCCGCTCCGAGGTGCACGTCTTCTCGGCCTGCGTCGCGGAGCGCCAGGAGGGGGAGTACCGCGTCGTCACGCTTCCCGGTGGAGAGGAGGTCTGGGAGCGCAACCTCACCGTGGACCCAGTGCGTCGCCGGGCCTCCTACACGGTCCCCGAGCTGAGCGACGCCGAGTATCACCACGCGGAGATGCGGGTCGACGTCGTCGGCGACAACGCGGCGCGCCTCATCTGGGTGACCGACTACCTGCCGCACGACCTTGCCGAGCAGCGGGCCGAGATATACCAGGTAATGTTCGACGAACTCGTCGCCGCGGTGACCGCGCACGCCACCGGGCGTGCCGGGGCCGACTCCTGACCGTCTGCGCCAACCGAGCGACCATGGTGACCGGRGACAGCGAAAGCATCGGACCTGCAGGGTCCAAGTACATCATGGCCCAGTCGAGGCACTCGGCGCGGACGGTGCGGACCCAGCGTTCGGTGTAGGCGTTCGCGCACGGAGCCTGGACCGGAGTTGCCGGCGTGACGAGAAACGTCGACCAGCGCGGGCGGGGGAGGAGCCGGGCCAGCGAGAGGGTGCCGAGCCGCTCGACGACATAGCCGCGCAGGTCGTCGCGGACCTCGTCGGCGTACCCAGACAGCCCGGGCGAGCAGCCGTTGCAGGCGCTTGCCCCCCGCTGAGATCGCGCTCACACACCTGTAGAGACGCTCAGCTGATCACTCGCTGTGCGCCGCGGTCGCGCTGACCTTGGAGAGTGGGCAATCGGGATGGTAGATGATCAGCCCGCCCGTGCCCTCTCGTTTGGCCGCGTACATCGCCTGGTCGGCTTGGTGGAGCAGAAGGTCGGGAGTGGCTGGCTGAGCGGAGGAATCGAGGGTGACCAAGCCGACGCTGACTCGGGGGACGTAAGGCTGACCGCCTAATAGGCACGGCTCCTGCATGGCCTTCGTGAGCCGCTCACCCATACTCCTAGTGTCCGGGTCGCCGCCATTCAGGATGACGGCGAACTCGTCGCCGCCGAGTCGTGCGACCGTGTCTCCCGCGCGGGTTCCCGCCCGGATCCGTTCCGCGCTGATCTTGAGTAGCTCATCCCCGGCGGCATGCCCGAAAGTGTCGTTTACGTACTTGAACTTGTCAAGATCCATGAAAATGACGGATCCGGTGGTGGGTGATTTGGAGCCGTTGGCCCCGTGGTCGAGTGCCCGTTGCAGCCGTCGAGTGAACAGGGCCCTGTTCGCTAATCCTGTTAGCGGATCGTGGTACGCCTGGTAATGGAGCTGCTTTTCGCCTTTCCGGATCTCGGCGAGCAGTTGGGTGTTCTCCGCGAGCGTGAGCATCTGCCGGACCAGCGCGACCAGCAGCAGCCCCACCATGCTGTAGGTCTCGAACCAATCCAGCGACCGGTCAGCGAGCATTTTGACACCGACCACCAGGCCCGCGGCGACGAGCGCGACGTATGGTAGTACGGCATGCGCCCACATCGATCGCGGGCCGGACAGTGACGTTAGTTCGTCGTCCGGCGTGGCTGCCCGGGCTGGCACTAGCGCCGAAAGAAACAACAGCAGATCGCCGACCGTGAATCCGACGTAGGCCGCCGCCGGGGGGTTGTAGATTTTGCTCGCGGTAAGGTAGGCGAAGATGCTGCCGAAGATTGCGATAAACAGCAGGCCCGCGCCGAGAAACGCTAGCGTCAGCGGCGAGGGAGACCGGCGGAAGAATGCGATGAGCGCGACAGCCGTGGTGAGCGTCAGGCCCCCAATGGGGGTACCCGCAACCACCAGAAACTGCGTGAGGTCGGGCGCCCCCGCGCGGAAAATCGCGCCGAGCATCGTGACCCATTCGAGCAGGACGATCGAACCGACGATCAGCACGCAGTCCAGCAAGGTTACGGCGTACCAGCGATATCCGCCGCGCCGCGGCGACCCGGCACCTCCGGCCATTTTTTCTTTGGAGTCCGTGGGCAGCGACAGCAGGCCCGCCAGCGCCACCGCATAGAGGACGAGAAAACCCGCCTGCGCCGGAGAATACCGACCCATCGTAGAGCCGCCGGCCATCATCGCCTGCGCCGTTCCGATGCTGGGGCCAACCGCGCCGGCCGCGGCGAGACCGATGAGAAGCCGCCAGCGCCGCTCGGTACCGCGCGCCAGGCGGGCGGTCCAGAAGCATGCGACGGCCGTGGCCAGCAGGGCGGCGGCAGACATGGCGTTGATGGCGGCCCCGGCCGTCTGCCGGTCTAGGAATAGCGCGCAAGCTAGGGCGCAACCGACGATGGCCGCGGATCCTACGATCACGTACTGAAACGACCGCGGCGCGCGACCCCGAACGGCCGGCCGCCGCGGGCCTAGTGCACCGCCGCGAACTCCGGACATCTCTCCACCCTCACTGGAGCGTACCGCAGTCCTTCGACTGCGAATCGCGACGATCTGCGCAGGCGCGGGACCAGATGAGGGCCTGATTACTCACTATGAGTGGAACCTGGACCGGGTGACAGGCGGGGAACGCTGTGTGCCCACGGTGAGGCTTCCCCGACCAGCCCCGGCGGCCCGGTCGGTAGCCCGTCGGCCAGGTCGGGCTCGGCAGGTCAGGCCAGGCGCGCTCGGCTGTCTCCACGGCGAGGGCGATGGTCTCGTGACCGTGGAGAAGTACGTCGTCGTACGCCGGCGGGCCCACAGGAGGTCGTCGAGGTTGTCCCGAGCCTAGCTCGGGCCGCTTCGCCCAACTGCAGGAGCGTCCGGCCGGGGTGGGAGCGGTCGGTCGCCGTGCTCTGTGCCGCTACCGCCCAGAAGGCGCCCGCCGGGCGACCTACGCCCGCGACGAGGGTCTGATGCCCGACCAGACGATCCGAGTCCTGCAGGGCCTCAAGGCCGCCAGATTGATCGAGGAGATCGGACACGGCCGTACCCAGCGTTACATCGCTGCGGGCCCCGCCGCTGAAGCCGAACGGACGATCCGCGCCGCTCGGCCAGGTTTGTCAGTTTCCGTGCAGACTGCTCAGCGGCCGGTGACGAGGGCGGCGGTCTGCGCCTCGAGCCGGCGAGCATCGTCGGTATCGTCCGGGCCTTGGACGAGCGCGACCTGCGTGGCGCCGCGGTAGGCGGCGCGGCCAGCGGGCGGGTCGGCGACGAGTGCGATGATCGGCGCTATCGCATCGTCCGGCCGTTGCCCGGCGACAGCCCCCAGAACGACGGAGGCGATCTTCATCCCTCGCCCGACGTCGCCGGCGAGGCTGGTCCTGACCAGCCGCCTGGGTCCCCACGTGAGGTAGGTGAGCGCCGGGTTGTTACTGGTCACGAGGACTCCGAGCAGCTCGTTGGCCCGCCGCTGCTGGGCATTGGACCGGGCGAAGCTGAAGCGCTGCGCGGATTCGAGATCGTCGAAATCGATCGCCCCGGCCTTCGCGCCCGGCACCGACGTGTTCACGACTATCGGGCGATCGCTGTTCGCGAGCAGCGACGCCAGCCCGGCGACCAAGATGTACTTGGAGACGAAGAACAGCACCCACGATGCCTCATGACCCTCCGCGGTCTCGTGGCGCTTCTGGCGGATGAACGACGCGGCCAGCACGAGTACATCGATGCGCTCGTGTGACGGCCTTATCTGCTCGACCACCCGTTCGCTCTCGGCGACGAGCGACAGATCGGCCGCGATGAACGACGCGCGACCGGTCGCGGCGACGCCGTCGGCAGTCGACGAGGCGAGCAGCGCCTCGAACTTGGCTCGGCTGCGGCCCACCACGACGACCCGGTCGCCCTCCCGCAGGTAGTGACGCGCGAGTGCCGCTCCCATCCCGTCGGTTCCTCCAGTGATCACGATCGTCTTCATCGCCACTCCCACACTCCCACCGCATCGGAACGAATGTTCCGTTTTGGCGAAGATAGCACATCGGAACATGCGTTCCGGTGCGGCGTGGCGGGCCGCTAGGCTTGTCGTCGTGGAGCGCACGCAGGGCCCGCGACGCGACGTGGCCGCCAACCGGGCCCGTATCGTCGCCGCGGCCACCACGATGTTGCGGGAGTGCGGCCTGAACGTCGACATGCGCGCGATCGCCAAGGAAGCGGGCGTGGGCGTCGGCACGCTCTACCGGCACTTCCCGACACGCCAGGACCTGGTGCACGAGGTCACCGGCACCGATCTGGCCGGCCTGGCGACGTCCGGTCTGTCCCCGGATCAGCCCGCGATCGAGGCCCTCCGGGCGTTCTTCACCACGGCGCTGACCCCTCTGGTCCGTAACCGGGCGGCGGTCGACCTGCTCGCGAACGCCGAACCCGCAGGCGCCGACCTCCAGCGGTGCCTCACCCACCTGACCGGCGTCGGACACGACGCCGTCGAACGCTCCCGCACCGACCACACGCTTGCCGACGACATCACGGCCACCGACATCGCCTACCAGTTCCTCGGCACGGTGCGAATACTCCAACTCGTCCCACAACCGGATATTGCGGACATCGGGCACCACGTCGAGCTCACCCTCCGAGCGCTGCGGCGACATTCCTAGACGCCTCCGCCCGCCGCCGGTCTACCGCTGCTCACCACCGCGGACGCGCTCACCGGACGGCCTCTCGAGCCGCTCGCCTACGCCCGCGAAAGCCGCCGCCTGCTGGTCCTCGCACCGCGTAGATACCCATGTGGTAAATGTTGTTCGGCGTTCCGAAGAAGATCAGATCGGCCCGGCTGTTTGGCGGACTGGGGCACGCGCAGCGTCGCGTTGAACTGCTGCGGCGGCGGCGCGAGCAGCCAGTCCGGTAGGCCAGGCGCATTGCTGCGCCTGGCCGCTGTCGCGTCTGCTGGCTGGGAGATGCGGGGGTCAGATGGACGATTCGGGTGCTGGCTGTGGGTGGGCGAGTGGGGGATCGGCGCTGTCGGCCTCGACGTTCACGGGTCGGCCGGGTAGCAGGACCGCGGCGGCGATGCCGATGGCGGTGATGCCGGTTGCCCACCAGAACGTGGTGTCGAAGGCGTTGGCGAGCTGGTCGGGTGTGTGGCCGTCGTGGGCGGTCTCGGTGAGGATGCGCTGGGCGAGGATGACCGCCATGAGCGCGGCGCCGAAGGTTCCGCCGAATCGGGAGAAGATCTGTAGCACCGAGCTGGCGTGGCCGGCGGCGGACGTCGGTAGGTTCCGGAAGCCGGCGGCCATGGTCGGCATCATCGTGGCGCCGAATCCCAGCCCCCGCACGACCAGGGCCACCGCGAGCAGGGCGTACGAGGTGTGGGTGGAGGCCTGTGTGAGGATCGCGGTACCGGCGGTGATCAGCGTCATGCCGGCGACCACGACCCAGCGGGCGCCGATCCGGTCGGTGAGCCGCCCGGCTGTCGGCATCGCCAGCGCCGCTCCGAGGCCCTGCGGGGCGAGCAGCAGCCCGGCGTGCAGGGCGTCCTCGTGCCGGACCTCCTGGTAGTAGAGCGGGAGCAGCAGCATCACGCCGAACACGCTGACGCCGATGAGCGGGGTGACGACGCAGGAGGCGGCGAAGGCGCGGTCTCGGAAGAAGGCCAGTGGGATCAGCGCTTTCTCGCCGCGGCGGGCGGCGTAGCCCAGGAAGCCGGCGACCAGCAGGACCCCGGCGAGCAGGAAGGTCCAGGCCTGGGGTCGGGCGAAGCTTCCGGCGGCGCCGGCCCGCGACAGACCGTAGATCACCAAGGCGAGTCCTGGGCCGAGTAGCGCAAGCCCCGGGAAGTCAAATGGTCGTCGTTCGCCGGTGGTGGGCTGGTCGGCGGGCAGCTGCCAGAGGCTGACCAGCACTGAGACGGCGCCGACGGGAACGTTGACGAGGAAGATCCAGCGCCAGGAGAGGTGGTCGACGATCAGGCCGCCAAGAATAGGTCCGCAGATCGGCGCGAGCAGCGCGGGGACGCCGACGACCATCATCACGCGGCCCATGCGCTTCGGGCCCGCGGCCCGGGCCAGTACGGTCTGCGCGACGGGGAGCAGCAGCGCTCCGGCGGCGCCTTGCAGCACCCGGAACCCGATGAGGCTGCCGACGTTCCAGGCCGCGGCGCACAGTGCCGAGCTGGCCGCGAACAGGGCCGTGCCGGTGACGAACAGGCGCTTGGCCCCGATCCGGTCGACGGCCCACCCGGTGGTCGGGATGACAACGGCCAGGGCCAGCAGGTAGCCGGTGACGACCCATTGGATGGTGGAGAGCCCTGCGGACAGCCGGTGGCTGAGCGTCTGCAGCGCGACGTTGACGATCGTGGTGTCCAGCTGGCTCATGATGATGCCCAGCACGAGGACCAGGCCGAGGCGGACCAGCGCGGGGTCGAGCCGATCACTGCTGGCGGGTGGGCCGGCGGGCGAGTCCGGCGATGACGAGGAGGTCATACCGACGGACGGTAGGTCGCTAAGTGGGTCTGATGTGTAACACTTAGGCGGTGAGTACGGCTCCGGTCGGGTCCAGGCAGCGCGGGCCCCGCAGCGACGCGCAGCGCAACGACGAGCACATCCTGCGCACCGCCGCCCGCGTACTGGCCGAGGACTCTCGCGCCACGGTCCAGCGCATCGCCGACGAGGCCGGCGTCGTCCGGGTCACTGTCTACCGCCGATACCGCAACCGGGACGCGCTGCGCCGCGCGATCTTCGACGCCGCGGCGGCCGAAGCCCAGCAGGTCATCGACGACGCGCTCGCGACCGACCTCGATCCGGTCTCCGCCCTGCGAGCCCTGATCACCGCGATGGCCGAGATCATCCAGCGCTACCCGCTACTCGCGGTGTCCACGGACTGGCAACCGCTACCGACCGACACCCGCCGGCCGTCTCCGCCACCGGCCTCACGACGCATGCACCAGGCCGTCTTCGGCCTGGTCACCCGCGGCCAGCGCGACGGGGCACTGCGATCAGACCTGCCCGCCGAGCTCCTCCCCCAGGCGATCACCGGCACCCTCCACATCGTCACCCGCTTCGCCCGCAGCCTGCATGCCGACACCGACCAACTCGGCGCCCAGGTCGCCGACCTCCTCCTACACGGCTTCGCGACCCACCCCCCCTCCCGTGGGGACGGTTGACCTCCTCGTTGCCCAGCTGGTCGACGAACGCGATCGCCAGACCCGCGGTCTGCGGGCTAGCGGCGTGTTGTACCTGCGCGGGTTGCTGATGCCGGGCGTTGCGGGCAACTGCTGGTCGATCGCGGAGGCAGTCGGCCTGGACCGGCCCGCGTACGAGCATGCTCAGGGCTCAGCGTGGACGAACTACCTGGTTGTGGGGCGGGTGGGGATCGAACCCAATGCCACTTAGTTGGATCCTTCGCGATCTTCACGTTAACCGCTGACCCGCGGTGATGCCGGTTGGTCTTGGCCTAACTAAGCGGAATTGGGCTCGAACCCACGGCCGGAGGATTATGAGGACTATTCGGCTTAGCGGTGTGCTGAGCTGCATCAATGCACGTCGCGCGGCACTGTGAGGTACCGAATACTCTTCTGTATCGCGGCCGTTCGACGGCCGGTTCGAGGTGGTCCGCGTGGTGGATCTCGCATGCAGGGAGGGTAATCCTCCTAGGCGTCCGTCTGCGGCTCAGTGGGGACCGTGCGGCAGGTTGGAGCCCCGGGGCGCGCCGGGCGCGGTTCGCACCGCGGCGAACACACCCTGAGATCCGCCGGGTGACCTGGGCCGAACTGAAACCTGATTGACGTGATGACTGCGTCATAGTATCATCTGTGCATGCTCTACCCCACGCCGTTCCTCACACCTGCCGATGATCGGGTGCTTGACGAGATCGACGCCATGCGGCAGGCGCTGCGGCACCAAGTCCAGACCATGCCGTCGAAATGGACTGCTGGGCTCCGGAATTTCCTGACCGCCGATGCGGTCGCGGCCTCAAACTCCATCGAGGGTTTCAAGGTATCCACGATCGATGTCGAGGATCTAATAGATGGCGAGCGGGATGTCGAGGTCTCGGACGAAAACCGCGAGGAGACCCTCGCCTACCAGCGGATGATGACCTACATACAGACGCTCCACGATGCCCAAGACTTCAACTACAGCAAGGGCCTATTTAACGCTCTGCACTGGATATTGCAAGGCCACCGTCACACCGCGCGCAAGCCATCCGGACAGTGGCGCCGGGGTCCCGTCTACGTCACGGACGCCCGCGACCCCAGCATCGCGGCCTACACCGCCCCAGACGCCGATGCCGTCCCCACGCTGATGAAAGAACTCGTCGACTGGCTCAACACCGAGAACGACACCCACCTGCTGGTACGGGCAGCTATGGCGCATCTGCACCTTGTCTCCATCCACCCTTGGACCGACGGGAACGGCCGGATGTCCCGCTCGCTGCAGACACTCATGATCGCCCGCGAAGGTGTCCTCGCCCCGGAGTTCTCGTCCATCGAGGCATGGCTCGGCCGCCCCGGCAACACCTGGGACTACTACCGCGAACTTGCCGACCGGGGCCCGAAATACGCTCCCGACCAGGACGTCTCGAGCTGGATCCGCTTCAACCTGACCGCCTATCACCAGCAGGCCCAGACCGTGCAAGGCCGACTCGACCGCTCCGGACGGGTATGGGGCGCGCTCTCGGAGTTCGCCGACGGCAACGACCTGGACGAGCGAGTGGTGACCGCCCTGCACGACGTGGCCATGGCTGGACGCGTCCGCCGCTCACGGTACGAGCACGCCGAGGGTCTGAGCCTGCAGCAGGCGCAACGCGATCTCCGTGACCTCACCACCGCTCAAGTCCTGGTGCCGGTCGGCCGAACCCGGGCCCGCTACTACACGGCGGGCCCCCGCTTCCCTCAGCCAGCACTCGACATCGCACGTACCCCGATGAGCCTGAGGAATCCATACACAAACTGACCGGAATCAGGGGCGACCGCGACAGTTTGCGATACCCGCCGCCCAGCATACGTGGGCCCCGCAATCTTGAAAGTGTTCGTCTGTACCAGCGCCGCCATCCCCTACCAGGCATTCTGCATGGGTTAGCGGGATGCCGGCGGCTGGCACTTCATCGCCCACTGCTACACGATCAAGGCTCCCAACAACGCATACTCGTACCTCCACCACATGGACCTGCCGGCCTGGCACGGCTAACCGGGTCGCGACGGAGCGCGTGTGCCACGCCACGTGGCCGGCCGCGGCGCCCGTCCACCAGGTCGCTCCTGATCGATCTCCGGAGAGACAAAGGCTCCCGGTCGAGCGGCGCGCCGTCGTCAGGGGCGGTTGAGCGCCCACGCGACGGCCAGGGCCAGACCCGTGGCGACCAGCACCAGCGCCACCCCGCCGAGAAAGAAGAACCCGACCGTCTTCAGCAGCGCCACCGCGACCGGGATGGTGGCGGCCAGGACGAGGAAGCCCCGGGCGGTGACCGGAGCGCGGAGCAGCGTCAGCCACGTCCTCGACGCGCCGTACCCTTCCTGGCTCAGGTCCGCCAGCACGGCCGGGACCAGCCGCAGCGTCCCCCAGGACAGCGCGGCGAACGCGGCGGACAGCCCGAGGGCGTAGAGGAAACCGATGGCGCCGCCGAACGCGTCGAACGACGCGCCGGCCCCGACCGCGGTACAGACGAACGCGAGGTACCAGGGCACGGTGCGGTCCTGTCGGGCCCGGCCGACCAGCCGGCGGGCCTGCGCCATCCGCTCGGCGCGCCGACCGCCTCCCGCGGAACCCGTGACGTCCATCGCAGACCAGCTCCCTCCACGCCCGTGAACCTCGGATGCTTGACGTCCATCGTCTCGCCCCCGATCCGTGGACGCAGGACATCGCCGGATTCGACCGGCCAACCAGGCCCGCCCGCCAATCCCGCGCTGGCCCGACGAACCGTTAGGCGTCGGTGCAGCCGAGGAACAGGGCGGCGTGCCCCCGGGGGCAGGTCCTCGAGATCCACCCGGTTCCAGATCGTCGTGTCCTCGATCCAGGAAAGTGCCTCGCGCGCGTCGCCGTCGGCCGCGGCGCCGGACAGCCGCGGCGGCGTTCGGCCGATCTCATCCAGCCGCACCCGAAGATCCGCTGCGCCTACGAAACGACCATCAGCCCAACATCAGGCATTCCATGGCCTTGGGCCAGCCGGCTCATGTACGGCTTCGACTTCAACGTGGTCAACGTGGCGATCCCGTCGGTCCGGCACGACCTGAACGCTGGGACGGCGAGCCTGGAACTGATCGTCGGCGGGTACGCCTTCGCCTACGCCACGGGTCTGGTCACCGGCGGAAGACTCGGGGACCTGTTCGGCTACCGGACGATGTTCCTCGTCGGCGTGGCCGGCTTCACGGTGGCGTCGGTGGCGTGCGGTATGGCGGGGACGCCGGGTGAGCTGGTCGCCGCGCGGCTGGTCCAAGGACTGACCGCCGCGGCGATGGTTCCGCAGGTCCTCGCCCTGATCACGCATGTCTTTCCGGTCGAGGAACGCACGAGAGCACTGGCCTGGTTCTCCGTGACCGCCTCGCTTAGCGGCCTGCTCGGCCAGGTACTCGGCGGACTGCTGCTGGACGCGAACGTGCTCGGCCTGGGTTGGCGGGTGATCTTTTTCATGAACCTGCCGGTCGGAGTGATCGTCTGTGTGGTTGGGGTGTCCGGGCAGGGCGATGCTGCCAGCGCGCGCGCTCGGGCACGTTGTCGGTGGTCCGAGGTGGGTCCCGTCGCGCCAGGTCAAGAACTTGTCGTCTGGTGCCTCACGGTATTCGGCCCGGGTCTTCCACGATCGAGGCAGGCACGATCCGAGGAGATGCTCATGGGAGCTGCGGGGGCAACCGACGTGGCGAGTGGTACTGCCGTGGTGCGGGGTGCGTGTCCGCATGACTGCCCCGACACGTGTGCGATGGTGATCACGGTCACCGACGGCAAGGCTGTGAAGGTGGCCGGTGACCGCCAGCACCCGTTCACTCGTGGGGGCCTGTGCGTGAAGGTCGACAACTACCTTGACCGGGTGTACAGCCCTGACCGGGTGCTGTATCCGCTGCGGCGTACGGGGCCGAAGGGCAGTGGCAGGTTCGAGCGGATCAGCTGGGACGAGGCACTGGACGAGATCGCGGAGCGGTTCCGGGCGATCTCGGCGGAGTTCGGTCCCGAGTCGATCATGCCGTGCAGCTACCTGGGGACTCAGGGAATCCTCAACGGGCTCAATGTCGGCGATCCGTTCTTTGCCAAGCTCGGCGCGACGATCGCGGAACGGACCTACTGCGACTCCGGTTCGTGTACGGCCTACATGATGACGATCGGTGACAGCGCGGGTGTAGATCCGGAAAGCCTGGTCCACTCGAAGTTCATTCTGATCTGGGCTTGCAATGTGATGAGCACGAACCTGCATCTGTGGCCGTTCATCGCTGAAGCACGCAGGCGCGGCGCCACGGTCGTGGTGGTGGACCCGGTGAAGACCCGGACCGCGAATGCGGCCGACTGGCATATCCCGATCCGTCCAGGTACTGACGGCGCGCTGGCGCTCGCGATGATGCATGTGATCATCAGCGAGGGGCTCACGGACGAGGACTACATCGCTCGTTACACCGTCGGCTACGACGAGCTGGTCGCGCGGGTTCAGCAGTACACGCCGGAATGGGCGGCTGAGGAGACCGGCGTACCCGCCGAGGACATTCGCCGGCTCGCGCGCGCTTACGCCGGCTCGCAACCGTCGGTGATCCGCATCGGCGTGGCGGTGGAACGACATGCCGGCGGCGGTCAGGCCGTACGCGCGCTGTCCTGCCTGCCCGCACTGGTCGGCGCTTGGCGTAAGCCAGGCGGTGGGATTCTCCAGCTGCCTCTGTGGGCGTTCCCGGTGAACTGGGGCGCCATGATGCATCCGGAGTTGCTCGAGCCCGGAAAGCGGGTTGTCAACCAGTATCTCCTGGGTCGGGCGCTCACCGGCGGCCTCGACCTGGATCCGCCCATTAAGGCGTTGATGGTCTACAACTCCAATCCGGTGGTGGTGTGTCCGGACCAGGGCAAGCTGCTCGAGGGCCTGCGGCGGGAGGACCTGTTCACTGTGGTGAGTGAGCAGTTCATGACGGACACGGCCGAGTTCGCCGACATCGTGCTGCCGGCCACTACCCAGCTGGAACAGGACGACATCATGTTCTCCTGGGGCCACCTGTACGCCACGTACAATCAGCGTTCGATCGAGCCGCTGGGTGAGGCGGTACCGAATACGGAACTGTTCCGGCGCCTCGCTGCGCGGATGGGCTTCACCGATCCAGTGTTCCGCCGCACAGATGCGGAGATGATCGCCGAAGCCTTCGACTGGTCGGCCCCCGCTATGCAGGGCATCACGGTCGAGTCGTTGAAGGAGAGGGGCTGGCAGCGTCTCAATGTGCCGCTCCCGGACGAGTACGCCCCGCATGCGGAGGGCAATTTTCCCACGGCGTCGGGCAAGGTCGAGTTTCTCTCCTCCGCGGCGGCCGCCGGCAATTTCGTGGTGCCGCTGTTCCGGCAGGGGTCCAACGACTACCAGCCAGGCGGTCGCGTCGATCCACTGCCGCACTACATCCCGCCTCGCGAGTCAACACGTTCTAACGGTGGGTTGGCTGCGAAGTATCCGCTCAATCTGCTCACGCCGAAGGCGCACGCTTACTTGAACTCCAGCGGTGGAAATATGCCCTTCCAACGCCGGGTGCAGGGAGAGCCGACGATCCTCATAAGCCCGCAGGACGCCAGCGAGCGCCGAATCGTGACGGGTGATTATGTGCGGGTGTTCAACGATCGAGGTTCTTTCGTCGTACAGGCGAAGGTTGACGGCTCCGTGTTGTCCGGCGTCACCGTGTCGAGCTATGGCGGCTGGCGCAAGCACGCGACGTCGTGGTCCACCGTGGCCTCGGTGAATCCGACAGTCTTCGCCGACCTGGGTAATGCGCCCACCTTCTCCGACACCCTGGTACAGATCGAGAAGGCGCCGCATCACTCCAGTGATGCCGTCTGAGATCGGGCTTGCCGGTACGCGGAGGGGGAAATCCCGTAGACGTCGCGGAAGGCCCGGCTGAAGGTGGCCAGATCGGTGAACCCCCAGCGGAAGCAGATCTCGGTGAGGGTGTGTTGGCTTCCCCGGCCGGTCATAAGATCGCGCCGGCAGCGATCCAGCCGTCGGCGCCGGATCGCCTGGGAGACCGTCAGTCCCCGGCGGGCGAACATCCGCTGGAGCTGGCGCGTCGACACGAAATGCGCCTGCGCGATCGTCGTGGAGGACAGTGCAGGGTCATCGAGGTGCGAATCGATGTAGGCGTCGATCTGCCGAAGGAGGCTCGAATGCTGATCGCTGTCTCCGGCGAGGCCACAGGCCTCCGCGGCCACGGTGGCAACCAACTCCCCAATTTCGTCCGCAAGCCGGATGGCGCTCGTGTCACCGACGACCGGTTTTGCGGAGAGCAGGTCGGTCAGCATCCGGCTCAGGATGCCGGTGATGCCTTTGGCGCCGTCCAACGCGTGGCAGGTCAGCGCCGCGGATTCGCAGTCGCTGAGCCGGATCGTGTCCCGCGGCCAGGTGAAGACGCCGAGGTCCCATCGCGGCGATCGCTGGTCCGAGCGGAGCCACCACTGAAAGGGGCGTTCGGTTTCGTAGACGACGAAGTCGCCGGGGCGCAGGACCGATTCGCGGCCGTCCTGCACCACCCGGGCTTCGCCGCGCCGGACCAGGCCGACCTGGAAATACCGTTCGCGGTCGCGGCGCAGCAGCTCGCCGGTCCGGATGATGTCCTGATCAACGGAGCTGACGTCGGACACCCTCAGGTGGCCGAGGAGGTCACTGCGCACCGCTCCGCCGAACGAAGCGTCGTCCCGTTCGGTGGCAACGTCCAAGGTGACGAAGTGATCCCGGAGCAGGTCGCGCCAGACGTTGTGCCGGTTCGTACTCACTTCGCCCGAGTCCACCGACATGGTGACCGACCTCACTCGTGTCTGTGCCGTCTCGTCCCGCTGGTGCGACATCGAACTTGGCGTACCGCGGCGGCGCGCCCACCGTCTGAAACCGGGCGGCGAACGCTGGTTGGACGAGATTTTAGCCGCCAAGGTGCGCCGATGGTTTTCCTCGTGTAAAACGTCGGTAAATGGAGGCTTGGGCATGCCCCTTCGTCACCATCTGTAAAAAGTTCGTCGCGCGGAGCGAGATGCTGGTGCTTAATCACCCCAAGACTAAGTTCGATGCCGGCCCGCCGAGCCGGGGAAGCGGATAGTGATTCCGTCATGAATGGTCAGATCTGCGGTCCGGAAGAACTGGTCGAGGATTTCCGGGTTGGCCTGACCCATGGCCGCGTCCCGGTCTCCGAGATGATCGAGTGGGCCACCGTTCCAACGTGCGGCGCCGTCGTGATGTTCACGGGTACGGTCCGGGACCACAACGGCGACCGCGTCGGCATTGTCGACATCGACTACGAGGCATTCGACCGCCTTGTCGAGCCGCGCCTTCGTCAGATTGCCATCAGCGCGCGTGAGCGGTGGCCCAGTTTGGGACGCTTGGCACTGTTGCACCGGGTCGGGCAGGTGCCGCTGGGGGAGGCGAGCGTGCTGGTCGTGGTTTCCGCGCCCCACCGCGGCGAAGCGTTCAGCGCAGGTCGGTTCTGCATCGACGTCATCAAGGAATGCGTGCCGGTATGGAAGCGCGAACGTGGAGCCGATGGCACGAGCGCCTGGGTTCCGACCGGGCAACTGATCGAGGACGTCACCACCGCGGCACGCCGTTGGCGCCCCGCGGACGAACCGGAAGCGGTGACCCGATGATCCCGCCGACCATCGACCGTCGCGACCGTCCTCTGCGTGACCTCCGCATCTCCGTCACCGACCGGTGCAACCTCCGGTGCCGGTACTGCATGCCACGGGAACACTTCGGCCCCGGGCACCGCTACCTCGAGTCGGCCGACCTGCTGACTTTCGACGAGATCGCCCGCCTGGGAAGGTTGTTCGTCTCACTGGGAGTGCGCAAGCTGCGGCTCACCGGCGGTGAACCGCTGCTGCGCCGCGGCGTCGAAGACCTCGTCCGGTTGCTCGCCGCGATTCCCGGGATCGACCTCACGATGACGACCAACGGTGTGCTCTTGCCGAGCAAGGCGGCGCCCCTTGCCGCCGCCGGGCTGCGGCGGGTGACGGTGAGCCTCGACACACTCGACGACGACGTGTTCGGTGCGCTCGCCGACACCAAGATGCCGGTGCGGCGGGTGCTAGCCGGGATCGACGCCGCGTCGTGTGCTGGCCTGTCGCCGATCAAGGTGAACATGGTCATCAAACGAGGGATCAACGACCTGTCTGTACTACCGATGGTCGACCTGTTTCGGGGAACTGGCCACATCCCGCGGTTCATCGAGTACATGGATGTCGGCGCGACGAACGAGTGGAAGCTGGACGAGGTCGTACCAGCCGCCGAGATCGTGAGCTTGATCGACAGTCGCTACCCGCTCGAACCGCTCCCGCCCGACCACCACGGGGAGGTGGCCACCCGGTACCGCTTCCGGGACGGCGCGGGCGAGATCGGCGTCATCGCGTCGGTCACTCGACCGTTCTGCGGGGGATGCACCCGCGCCCGGCTGTCAGCCGACGGGAGGGTCCACACATGCCTGTTCTCGTCCGGAGGCACCGACCTACGGGCGTTGCTGCGCACCGGAGCGGGAGACGAAGACCTGCTGTCGGCCATCCGAGAGCTGTGGAGTACCCGGGAGGATCGCTACTCGGAATTGCGGGGGCGCCGCATCCCGTCCGGCAGCGAGCGTGTGGAGATGTCCTACATCGGCGGCTGACGAAACGAAGGAGGGCGACATGCCCACCGTCCTGCTGTTCGCGTCCGCGCGGGAGGCCGCGGGCCAAGCCGCGCACGTGATTCCCGGCAGCACGCTCGGGGAGGTGCTGGATGAGGCTCGCCTGCGCTTCGGTGCCGATTTCGCGCGGGTGCTGGCCACCTCGCGGGTCTGGATCAACGGAGAGATACTCCACGGCGACGTTCGCCGCACTCCCTGCCGCGCGGACGACGAAATCGCCGTGCTACCACCGATCAGCGGCGGATGATTAGCTCAACTCTGGTCGTCCACGGCACGGGTCGTCTCATCTGGTCGGGACGGTCCGGGCGCGCGGGAGCAGGACCTGCCGGGCCGCCGGCCAGCGGATCTGGCGCGCTTTCGGCGTCGACGGCCAGCGACAAGTCCAAGGATCTTCAAGCGTTGAGGCGGATGTGGCGTAGCTGGACGGCGAGTTGGCGTCCATGTTGCACCAGTCGCCCTGATGTGTCGGGACCGGGCGTGAACCCGGCGTGGCTTGCGATGTCGTCCGCTACGGCGGAGATCGACAGGGTGTCGGTGGGGAGATGGCGGGCGAACTCGGGGGCTTGCAGGACGTCGAGGGCGTGGTCGAGGTGGCGGGCGCTGTAGCTGCGGGATGTCTCACACCGTCGGTGGACGCGGCGGATCATCGTCGTGCGGTCGGCGAGGAGCGTGACGTGATCGACGTGGTGTCCGGCGGCGCGGGCCGAGGCCGTCAGGCCGGAGAGCAGGCCGGGATCGAGGATGGTCATCGGTGCGATCACCGGGTCCTCGGGCCCTTGGAGAGCAAGGTGGAGCATCTCGCTGACCGCATCGCGCCACAGGGGGATGTCGCGAAAGTCCATGCGGCGGGGCTTCGGGAGCATCCGGCGCATGGCGAAGCCGAGGTGCTCGGGGTCGCTGATGAAGCTTCCGGGCAGTCTGCGGTGCAGGTTGTGGGCGACCTGGGTCTTCCCGACGGCGTTCGGACCGTTGATCCAGATGAGGGTCGACACCAGCCGAAGAATAGTCAGGCTCGGGCAGACCACCGTCGTCCACTACACGCCACGACGGACGCCCGCGGTTGACGGAACGGCTCGGGGGCTCGGCCAGCCTGTGTGGCCTTCATGCAGTGGCGGTCTCCACGCACCGCGGTACGAGCAGGCCGCCTATGCCCAGGACGCTATCGAGCAGGCGCCGCACACGCTCGATCTCGTCGGCGATGCATGTCCTGCCGGCTCACGGTCCTGCCGGCTCACGTGAACGGCGGTGCCCGGCCGAGGCCACGACAATGGTGGACGGCATCTGGACGCGGCCGTCCCCTTCATCTCTGTCCAGATCGTGTGAGGAAGCGTCCCGGAGCGCCTTGCGGAGTTCGGGATTCCGGTCGCACTGAGGAAATTTTCAACGGATATCCCGTTGGCCTCCGATAACGAAGCGCCGCCGGCGGCAGTGGGCCACTCTGGCTTCGCTCGAAGCTCGCGCTTCAGGCGGTCACAGGCGGCCGGGTGACCGCAACCTCCGGCGGCACACCCCGGTACGCCTCAACCTCCACGAGCGCCAACTGCCCCGTGCACCCCTGGCTGAGGTGAGACGAGGGAAGGTCGGCGGTGAGCACGTTCGGATTGCCGTGCCGGCAGAAGCCCGGATCGGCCGGGTCGGGGTCGTACCAGGCCCCGGTGGACAACTGCGCGACCCCGGGACGCACCGCATCATCCACCGCCAGCCCAGCCAGGCAGGCACCTCGGTCATTGAAGATCCGCACGAGGTCCCCGCCGCGAAGCCCGCGGGCGTCCGCGTCGGAAGGGTGCATCCGCACCGGCTCACGCCCGGCGATCTTGACCGACTGGCTGTGCGCGCCCACATCCAGCTGGCTGTGTAGCCGCGCCTTCGGCTGGTTGGCGACCAGCTGCAGGCCGAAGCGCCCAGCGGCGACCGAGCCGAGCCACTCCTCCGGCTCAAGCCAGACCGGGTGGCCCGGGCAGTCCGGGTACCCGTAACCGTCGATGGTCGAGGAGAAGATCTCGATCTTCCCGGTGGGCGTGCTGAGCGGATGCTTCTCCGGGTCAAGACGGAACTCGGTGAACGCCACCTGTGGCTCGCTGGCCACCGGCAGTTCGATGCCGTCGCCCGCCCAGAACGAGTCAAAATCCGGAACCGAAACCCGCCCCCGCTCCGCGAGCGAACCCCGTGAAGCGAGCGAATCCCGCCACTCGTCATACAGGTACCGCAGCCACTCCATCGCGGTGCGGCCCTCGGTGAAGTCCTTCCCCACACCCAGCCTCTCCGCCAGGTCAGAGAAGATCGCGTAGTCGTCCCGGGCCTCGCGATGCGGCCGGGTCAAGGCTGGCATCGGGAAGAACATCCGGTCATTCTGCCCCGAGCCGAAGTCATCCCGCTCGATGCTCATCGTTGCCGGCAGCACGATGTCGGCGTGGCGGGCGGTCGCCGTCCAGAACGGGTCGTGCACCACGACCGTCTCCGGGCGGGTGAACGCCTCGCGCAGCCGGGCGAGGTCCTGGTGGTGATGGAACGGGTTGCCGCCGGCCCAGTACACGAGCCGGATGTCGGGGTAGGTCAGCCGCTGCCCGTTGTAGTCATAGGAAACACCGGGATTCAACAGCATGTCGGCGATCCGCGCTACAGGGATGAACGCGGACACCGCGTTCCGCCCCTGCCGCAGCGCCGGTACCGGAAGCTGCGGCGCAGGCTCGCCGACCAGGGCCGCGGACCCGTACCCGTGGCCGAAGCCGCCGCCCGGCAGCCCGATCTGGCCCAGCATCGCGGCGAGCACGACGCCGAGCCACAGCGGCTGCTCCCCGTGCCGGGCCCGCTGCAGCGACCAGCTGACGCTCACCATGGTCCGGGCCGCGGCCATCTCGTGGGCGAGTTCCCGGATGCGCGCCGCCGGCACCCCAGTGATCGCCGAAGCCCACGCGGGATCCTTGACGACCCCGTCCGCCTCGCCGCGCAGGTACCGGGCGAACCGCGCGAACCCGACGGTGTACCGGTCGAGGAAGCCGGTGTCGGCCAGCCCGTCGGCGTCGAGGACCTGGGCGAGCGCGAGCATCAGCGCGGCGTCCGTGCCGGGCCGCGGCGCGATCCATTCGGCCTCCGCCTCGGGAGGCGTGTCGTCGCGCAGCGGGCTCACGGAGACGAACCGGCAGCCGCGGGCCCGGGCGGCGCTCATCCAGCCGCGGGCATGGTGCCGGGACACCCCGCCCGGAGACACCGCCGCGTTCTTCGGTGACACCCCGCCGAAGGCCACCACCAGCTCACTGTGCTCCGCGATCACGGACTTCGCCGTGGCGTAGGTCTGCAGCGTGTTCATGTCGGCGATCACGTAGGGCAGCAGCACGGTGGAGGTGCCGAGACTGTAGCTGTTGACGTGCCGCACATAGCCGCCGAGGCAGTTGAGGAATCGGTGCACCTGGCTCTGCGCATGGTGGAACCGGCCGGCGCTGGCCCAGCCGTAGGAGCCGCCGTACACGGCTTCGGCCCCGTGGTCCCGGTAGACCCGCCGCAACTCCCCGGACAGGAGGTCAAGCGCGGTGCCCCACGACACGGGCACGAACGGCTCGTCACCGCGCCCCGGCGCGCCGGGTCCATGGTCCAGCCAGCCCTTGCGCACGTGCGGCCGGGCGATGCGGGCGGGGTGATGCTGTGCGGACGCGACATTGCCGATCAGTGGCGTCGGCTCCGGGTCCCCGCGCCACGGACGTACGTCGGTCAGCCGCTCACCATCGCTGACGGCCTCGAATGTCCCCCAGTGCGTCAGGTGCACGGTCATACCATCGAGCGTCTCCCGGCATGGCAATCAAGTTCAAGAGATTTTCCGCGGGACGCCGCGGCGCCCTGCCGCTGACCCGGTTGGATGCCACGGCGGTGGACCAGGGTCGGCACGGCCGGCGCCGCTCGTCACTCCGGTGGGTGAGGACGCGGGGGGAGACGTGAGCTCGAACCACCTGCGCCCAGCAGCCTAGCAACGGCGGGATGCCGCCTGGCGCCGCAGACAGTGGTACAAGCAGCGACTCGGCCGAAGCCGCAAGATCGACAGCCCGGATGTCCACTCGCTGTCACCATTTGCGTCGGCTACCCGCGAACCTTCGTTCCATCCGAACCGCCCTTCGCACCCGTAACCTGCGCCTGCGGTTCGGTCATGGTCTCCGGGCGGGCGTACCGGTCTGGCGGAGCACTTCGTCTCGACGGCGTCGGAGGCCAGCACCGTTCCGATGACCCGAGGTCCGCACCTGCTGCCTCGGCGACCTCGCGCACCACCGCGGCGTCCTTGCGGGTCCTCCACCCACGAGTGTCGCCAGAACGCTCGCAGAGTGCTGGCCCGGCCCTCGTCGTCAAGGCCCGCTCTGGGGTGACGTCGGTGCCTCGACAGTCTTGCTGACCGGTCTGTTGCTGTTCTTCCTCGGCCGCGTGGCGATCGGCTTGGCCGACGACCGCGGTCGTCAGGCCTCGGGGATGCCGGAGACGGTGCGATCGGCGTCGATCAGGCCGCCGATCAAGGCGACCGTGGTGGCGGCGAGGTCGCGCAGCGCGGTCTCGGGGATCGCCTGCTCGCTCTCGAACGCGCGCTGGATGGTTCGTGCGAGCAGATCCGCCCGCTGTTCCTGGCCGCCCGCGGTGGCGGCGCCTTCGGCTCGCAGGAAGCCCTCGAAGGTCGCCTGGTAGGCGTAGCCGATCTCATCGACACGCATGTCGTCGCGGAGCAGTCCGTGCTCGGCAAGTAGTCCGAGGTAGTCGCGCGCCATGACGCTGTGCCGGTCGTCACGGGCGGTATCGGCGGAGTTGGTCAGTTTGCCGAGCAGGTGGGGGTCGTCCAGGAGGAACCCGCGCAGGAGCGGGCGGTTCACGACGGCCAGGAAGTAGGCGCTCGCGAAGTTGTGCAGCAGGCATGCCTGTGGCTCCTTCCGCAGTGCCTGCCGAAGCTCGTCCATCGCGTAGAGCACCTCGCGCGCGAAGACCGCGCCGAACATCTGCTCGCGCGTCTTCCAATGCAGATAGACGGTGCCCTTGCCGATACCCACCCCGGCGGCCACATCGTCGATGGTCACCCGCCGGTAGCCGTGCCGCAGCAGCAGGTCCGCCGCCACATCGAGGATCCGCGCCGCCCGTTCGGCTCGCTGCCGAGGGTCCCGGAGTCGTTCGGCGCTGCTGCTCACGTAGCCATCGTATGACCAAATATCAGACTCGGCCATCCCTCTACCATAGGTTGACTAACTTTCGAAATTCGTCATACAGTCATGTCGTGCAAGCCGGACACTGCGACAGGAGCGAGTCATGAACACCACCATCGACACACACGACAAGGCCGTCCTCGTCATCGGCGCCACCGGGAACCAGGGCGGGTCCACCGCCCGCCACCTGCTCGCCGACGGCTGGCGGGTCCGCGCCCTTGTCCGAGACGACACCGCACCCGCGGCCGCCAGGCTCGCCGCCGCTGGCGCCGAGCTTGTCCGCGGCGACCTGGACGACCGCGCCTCCCTCGACGCGGCGGCACGCGGCGCGTACGGCATCTACAGCGTCCAGTCCGCCAACGACAACGAGATCGCCCAAGGCAAGAACGTCGCGGACGCGGCCAAGGCCGCGAATGTGCAGCACCTCGTGTACTCGTCGGTCGGCGGCGTCGAGAGCCAGAACCGCTTCTACCTGGAACACGGCTGGGGATCCATTGACAAGTGGCAGATCGAGCGGCACATCCACGACCTGGGTGTTCCCGCGACGATCCTGCGCCCCGCCGGGTTCATGGAGGATTTCACCAGCCCGGCACGGTTCTTCCAGAACGGTTCGCTCAACGTGCCCTGGCACGACGACCTAGTCATGCAGCTGGTCGCCATAGATGACATCGGGGCGTTCGCCGCACTGGCCTTCGCGCAACCGGACGCCTACCTGGGCAAGGCCATGGAGATCACCGGCGACAGGCTGACCGCCCCGCAGATCGCCGACGCGCTGAGCACGGCGGCCGGTCGCCAGGTTCCACACACCCAGATTCCACTCAAGGCACTCTGGGACCATGCCCCCGAGACCGCGAAGGTCTTCGCCTGGGCGAACGAGACCTACTACGACACCGACCTCATACCCCTGCGGAAGGCCAAGGCCGGCCTCATGGACTTCAGTACCTGGCTGGACCGATCGGGCAAGGCGCGCCTCCTGGCACAACTGGACGGGCTGCCGGCATAACCGCACTGAACCGCGCGGCGCGCTTAGCGGTAGGGCTGTTGGCCGGTCGGCAGGACGACGATCTCGCTGATGTCGGCGGTGTCGGGTTGCTGGAGCGCGAACAGGATCATGCAGGCGACGTCGTCGGGGCTGAGCTCGGGATCCGCGGTTCGGTCGGGCGCGGTCTCGCCGGCGTCGACGAGCCCGGGCGATCGTTGACCGCGTGTGCCGAAGCGCGCATCCGCGCACCCTCGGCGACGAACCGCCCTGTGACACGGCCGCGGTGTGTATTTGGCGGGCGGCCTCGCTGGCGGTCGGGTGACCGACGCGTTCAGGCAGCCATGATCGGTTCGAAGCGGACGGCCAGGCCGGGACGGTTGGCTTCTTTGGTCATGCGGCGCGGGGTGCGTTCGGGGATCGTGTTTGGTGAAGTGCTCTGCTCCCAGCTGTGGCCCAGCATCAACAACCGCCAGCCCATGACACCGGCCCGTGGGGGGCGCCGTCCGACATGTCAGCGGCCGCGGGTGCGGGTGCGGGGGGCGACGCGGCGGGTCGGCGGGGCTGTGGTCGGGTCGTCCGGCCAGGGGTGGCGGGGGTAACGGCCGCGCAGTTCCGAGCGGACCTGCGGGTAGCCCGTCCGCCAGAACGACGCGAGGTCGCTGGTCACCGCAACCGGGCGACCCGCCGGTGACAGCAGGTGCAGCACCAGCGGGGCGCGGCTGTCGGCGACGACGGGTACCCGCTCCCAGCCGAACACCTCGGCGATCTTCACGGCCAGGACGGGGCCGGCCGCGCCGCTGGTGCCGCTGTAGTCGAGGCGCACCCGGGAGCCGCTCGGCACCGTCACCCGCTCGGGCGCCAGCTCGTCCAGCCGGGCGGCCTGTGGCCAGGGCAGCAGCCGGCGCAGCGCGCGGCCGGCGTCGACGCGCTCGAGGTCGGCGCGGCGCCGCACACCGTCGAGGTCCGGCCCGAGCCAGTCGGGGGCGCGGGCCAGCAGGGCGGCGTCGGTGACGTCGGGCCAGGGGGCGCCGAGCACCCGGTGGCAGAACGCGAGTCTGTCCCGCAGGGCGAGCGCGTCGGCGTTCCAGTGCAGCACGGGGAGTCCGGCGTCGCGCAGCCCGTCGAGCACGGCGGCCCGCAGCTTGGACGGGTCGGGCCTGGTCACCGGGCGTTCGGCGAGGATGATCGCGCCGAGGCGCTCGAGCCGGCGGGCGACGATGTCGCCACCGGACCAGGCGACCTCGTCCTCGGTGTGCAGCAGTGCCGCGCCCGCCTCCCGCGCGGTGGCCGCGTCGAGGGCGACGGCCAGGCGCACACGGGCGGACGTCCGGCCGGACCCGCGGTCGGCGACCGCGATGGCGAGCCATTCCGCCCCGGTCAACGCCGAGCCCGCGGTGAGCTCGGCACCTGTCCCGCCGGCCATCAGGTAGTTCGAGCTGCCGGGGTCGCGGGCCCGCGCGAGCCGCTCGGGGAAGGCGAGGCCGACCACCAGCCCCGCCGCAAGATCGTCGGTCATCCCACCCGTTCCCCGCGCCGCGGGCCCGGCGGGCCCGGCAGGCCCGGCTGGCCCGGTGGGTTCACCGGGCCGGGCGGGTGCGGCTTCCGCGGCCGAGCGCAGCCGGCGGGCCTCCTCCCGCCAGCGGGCGGACGAGGCCCGGTCGGTGTCGCCCCGCAGGCGGCGCCACGCGGCGACGAGGTCGTCGGAGGGGCCGCCCGCGGGGCCGTCCCCGGAGAGCATCGCCACGACATCCGCCGCGCGGCGGGCGCCGACGGCCCGGGTGCCGTCGAGTAGCGCCCGCGCGAGCCGCGGATGGGCCCCGACCTGGGCGATCGAACGTCCTCGTGGGGTGACCCGGCCGGTCTCGTCGACGGCGCCGAGGGCCCGCAGCGAGACCCCGGCGGCCTCCATCGCGCCGGCGGGAGGGTCGCTGAGCAGCGGCAGGCCCACGCCGCCGGGATGGCCCCAGACCGCCAGCTCCAGTGCGAAGGCGGTGAGGTCGGCGACGGCGATCTCCGGTTCCGGCTGGGCGGGCAGCCGGTCGTGCTCGGTAGCGGACCAGCAGCGGTACACCCGGCCCGGCGCCTCCCGGCCGGCCCGGCCCGCGCGCTGCCCGGCGGACGACCGCGACACCCGTACGGTGACCAGCGAGCCCAGCCCGCGGGCGTGGTCCATCCGCGGGGAGCGGGCCAGGCCGGCGTCGACGACGACCCGCACACCGGGCACCGTGAGGCTGCTCTCCGCGACCGCGGTCGCCAACACCACCCGGCGACGCGGGCCGGCGCGCAGCACCGCGTCCTGCGCCCCGCCGGTCTGGCGGCCGTGCAGGGTGAGCACGTCGACCGCGTTCCGGTGCCCGGCGAGCCGACCGGCGACGGCGGCGATCTCACCGGCCCCGGGCAGGAAGACGAGCACATCCCCGGACGTCTCCCGCAGCGCGCGCCCGACGGTCGCGGCGACGTGGTCGAGCAGCCTCGGGTCGACCCGCAGGCCGTGCGCCGGGGTGATCACCCCGGGCGGGGGCGCCCAGACCACCTCGACGTCGAACATCGAGGCGTCCGTCCCGATGACCGGCGCGGGCTGGCCGGGCGCGCCCAGCATCGCGGCCAGCCGCCGGGTGTCGGCTGTCGCGGAGGCGGCGAGCAGGAGCAGGTCGGGGCGCAGCGCGGCGCGGACGTCGAGCATGAACGCGAGCGCCAGGTCGGCGTCGAGGTGGCGCTCGTGGCACTCGTCGAGGATGACCGCGTTGGTACCGGGCAGCTCGGGGTCGCGTTGCAGCCGCCGGACGAGCACTCCCGTCGTGACCACCTCGACCCTGGTGGACGGCCCGACCATGCGCTCGCCGCGGATCGTGTAGCCGACTGCGCCGCCCACCTCGCCGCCGCCCACACCGCCGCCGCCCACACCGCCGCGACCCGCCGCATCCGCACGAGCCCCGGCACCGCCCGCCACGCCACCGCCGGCGAGGCTGGCCATCCGCCGTGCCGCGGCGCGGACGGCGATCCGCCGCGGCTCGACGACCAGCACCCGGCCGGGGACGTGGTCGGCGAGCGCGAGCGGGACGAGCGTTGTCTTGCCCGTGCCGGGCGGGGCCACCAGCACCGCTGCCCCGCCGGCGCGGCCCGAACCGTGCTGGTCGCGGGCGGTCAGCGCGGCGACGAGCGCTGGCAGGGCGGCCCGGACGGGCAGGTCCGCCCCGGCGACCGTGAGATCGGGCAACATGCGCCCAGTCTCCTCGGATCAACGCGACTGAGGGCGGCGCGGCATTCGGCCCAATGCTCCTCTGCTGACGGTGCGGCGACGACCGGCGCTGCCGGCCGGGTGCCGCGACCCGACAGCGCCGGCGCCGGCCGGGTCGTCGGCGACAGGCCCTGGACGGTCGTCGGGCCGCGCCGGCAGGGTCCGTCACGTCGCCCTGGCCAGTGGGCGGACATCGACCGGGATCCCGGTCACATGGGACATGCCGCCGACCGGGTCGAAGGTCCCCGGTCCGTGGGGGGCCAGGGCGTTCACGTTCACTCCGGGTCGGTCCCGCGCCCGCGTCATCCCAGACGTCGAGGCGTTCCCGAATCCGTGCGTCATGGCGACGACGCCGACCCGCAGCCGAGGATCGAAACGGATGCCGGCCTCGATGGCGCCGTAGTCGTTGCTGATCCGCACGCGGTCGCCTGGTGCCACCCCAAGCCGGTCGCCGTCCCGTGGGTTCATCCACAGCGGATTCGGCTCACCATCGTCCGCCACCGCCGACGGCAGGTTCTGCAACCAGGAGTTGATCGTGTTCTTCGTCCGGCGGGTGATGAGCTTGAACCCGTCCGCCGGTTCCCCGTCCAGCTCACGGAACAGGGCATGGCCACGCTCCAGCGCCGGGCGCAGGGCATCGGGGACCAGGTTCAGGACGCCTTCCACGCCGAGTCGTTCGAGTGACCCGCCTGGCCCCGGCTCCGCCAGCGGCAGGATGCCGCCGGCCTGGCGCAAGGCGGCGATGCTCACGCCGCTCGGGGCGAGCGCGCCATCGAGCAACGCCATCGGGTCGGCGGTGTCGAGAGGGAGCGGCGGCCGGCGGCCCATCGCCTCGAGCAGACCGCCGAAGATCTGCCATTCCTGGCGCTGCTCGGCGTCGGGCTCGACCACTCGCGGCGTCCACTGCACGAACGGCACGCCCTGCACGCCCTGCACGAAGGTATTGAGGTCCTCCCGTTCGAACTGGTCCGTCGCTGGGAGCACGTAGTGCGCCAGCTCGCCGGTCGCGTTCCGGTACAGGTCGATGCTGACGAGGAGATCCAGTGACCTCATAGCGTCCGCGAGCTGCTCGCCGCCGCCCATGGACAGCACCGGGTTGCCCGCCAGGACGACGAGCGCGCGCAACGGCTCGGCGGAGTCCTCGACAAGGTCGGACAGGAGCGCGCCCGGCAACATCCCGACGGTCCGGCGGAACGGTCCCCAGGTGGACTGCTCGAACGACGCCGCGGTGCGGTCCGCCGACGCCCTGGGCTTCGCCAGTCCGCCGGTGGCGAAGTAGTTGCCGCCCGGCTGGTCGAGGTTGCCCGTCGCGAGGAGCAGCATCTGGACGAGCCAGTACGCGAGCGCCCCCTGACGGCCCATGTTCAGGCCGGTCGAGGCGTGGATCGAGGCCCGCTCGGCGGCGGCGAAGTCCCGCGCCAGCGCGGCGATGGTGCCCGCCGGCAGTCCGACGACGTCGGCCACCGCCTCAGGTGAGTAGGGGGTCACGAACGCCGCGACCTCGTCCAGCCCGTCGATCCGGCCCTCGAACACGCCGGGACGGAACCCGACGGTCCGATGAATCTCGTGGAGCATCGCGGCGAGCAGGTAGGGGTCGGAGTCCGGACGCAGCTGCAGCGTCTCCCCGACGTCCGGCTCGATCTGCAGCGGGTCGACGAACACGACCCGGCCACCTCGCTGCCGGACACGACGCAGGGCCTGGAGCGGATTGGCGACGCTCAGGAACGACGACTTGCTCACCCGCACGTTCGACCCGATCCACAACAGGAAGTCGGTGCGCTCGAGATCCGGGATGGGATGGGCCTTCATCGTGCCGTAGAGCAGCTCGGCCACGGTGTACTTGTTCGCGCAGTCCTGCGTCGTCGCCGAGAACAGCCGGTCGGAGCCGAGAGCGGCGGTGAAGGAGACCCCCATCGCGCCGCCGAGGGCGTTGAAGGCGTTCGGGTTCCCGAGGTAGAGGCCGACGGACCGGGGACCGTGCCTGGCGATTACGGCCTCGAGGCGCTCGGCGATGTCGGCGAACGCCTCGTCCCAGGTGACGGAGACGAACGTGTCGCCGACCCGTCGCTGCGGCCGCCGGACCCGGTCCGGATCGTCATGCACCTCCACCGCGCGCAGGCCCTTGCCACAGGCGAACCCCTTGGTGACGGGGTGGTCCCGGTCGGCCCGAAGCCGGGTGAGCCGCCCGTGTTCCACCGTGGCCGTGAGGCCGCAGCCGGCCTCGCAGAGGCGGCAGAAGGTGCGGATGGAGTCGGCCATGGACCTTGCCCTCCCATCGTCGAGTCTGGCGGAACCGTAATACGGACGACGCAAAACATCTAGATGTTAGAGATGGTTGGCTGGGAGAGGCCGCAGCCGCGGGGCAGGAATACAAGCCTCAGATTCCTTGGTCACCGACCGGTCGGGCCGCGCGCTCGCCGAACGGGCCTGGTCGCAGGTGCGTGCGACCCTGGAGACCAGGCAAGCAGACAGCCCGGTCAACGGCGTCTGCCACCTCCGGTCGCCGATCGGTCCGGCGGGTGAGGATGTCTGACATGCGGCTCGTGGTCATCGGTCCCGCGGCCGCCGTCGTATCCGGCGGCCGCGGGCCGTCCCCGTCGGGCCTCACCAGATCTTCGCGATGTCCTCGAGCATGTCGGGGTGCGTCGGTTCGAGGATCATCGTGGTGACCGGGCCGTCGCGCCAGACCGCGAGCTGCTCGGAGATCCGGGGGACGGGGCCGACGAGGGCCAGGTCGTCGACGAGCTCGTCGGGGACGGCTGCGCAGGCGGCGGCGCGCTGGCCGCCCAGATAGAGGTCCTGGATGCGGGCGACCTCGTCGGCGTAGCCGTAGCGGGAGACCAGCGAGGCGTAGAAGTTCTTCGTCCGTGAGCCCATGCCGCCGATGTGCAGCGCGATGCGGGGGCGTACCCGGTCGCGGCAGGCGGCGAGGTCGTCGCCGACGCAGACGAGCACCGTGGGCGCGACCTGGAACCCTTCGGGCGCCTTCGCGAGGGCCTCGCCCCAGGTCTCGCGCCACCGGGTCGGGCTCCACAGGTAGGGGAGCAGGCCGTCGGCGTTCTCGACAGCCATGGCCACGTTCTTCGGGCCCATCGCGGCGACCAGGATGGGAGTGCCCGGCGCCGGCGGCATGGTCGTGCGCAGCGGGCGCCCCTGCCCGGTGGTGCCGGCGCCGGTGTTCGGGATCTGGTAGACGGAGCCGGAGAACTCCAGCTTCTCGGTGCCGGCGAGCGCCGTGCGCAGCACGGCCAGGTACTCGCGGGTCATCCGCACCGGAGCGTGGTACGGCACGCCGTGCCAGCCCTCGACAACCTGCGGCCCCGACGCGCCCAGCCCGAGGACGAGGCGTCCTTCGGACAACTGCTGCAGCGTCAGGACCGTCATGGCGGTCGCCGCCGGCGTGCGCGCCGCCATCTGGGCGATGGCGGTGCCCAGCCGCAGACGGCTGGTCCGTGCGGCGAGGTACGCGAGCGGGGTGAACGCGTCGCTGCCCCACGCCTCGGCCGACCACACGGAGTCGTATCCGGCCCGCTCAGCCCGCAGCGCGACGTCCGCGAGCGACCGCGGGTCCCCGCCGAATCCGGCGAGACTCAGTCCGAGCGAAGGCCTTGGCGGCATGTCAGATCCTAACTGTCTAATCTTTTGGGTCAGTTTTCCGCTTGTGCCCGGTCGCCGCGTGGATCGTCGACCAGCGTGTGGGCAGCCACCTCGCCCTTCGCGCGCATGCTCCGCGAAGGGCGTCACTTCTCGACGGTACACAAATATCTATATATATTGTGGCGACTGTATCCGGGAGGAAACCCTGATGGTCTCTGCACCCGCGCGGCGGGCCGGCGATCACCGCGCCGCGTTCGCCCACCGGCGTACGAGGAAGGCCCCAGGCGCATGAGCGTCCGGTTGGTGGCGGCCGCGACGCCCGAGCAGGAGATGCTCCTCGACACGAGTGCGCGGTTCATCGCCGAGACATGCCCGCTGTCGACGGTCCGTGAGCTCGCCGAGGTCGGTGACCGACCGGGCGCGGCCTACTTCGAGACGGCCGCGGCGCGCGATACCGGCCTGTACTCGGAAGGCTTCATGAGCGAAGGTCAAAATCTCCTCTCCTTCCACGGTCGGGTCGCCGTCGTGGTCGGCGCGGGTGCCGGGCTGGGGGCGACGCTCGCCCGCCGTTTCTCGTCCGCGGGTGCGTCAGTCGCCCTGGTCGCCCGATCGACGGCGTCGCTCGACGCCTCGGGCGAGGCGGCGCGGGCGGCTGGCGGTGAGGTGCTCACCGTGGCTGCGGACATCGCCTCGCCACCCGACGCCGAGCGGATGGCCATGGCGGTGATGGACCGCTTCGGCCGCATCGACGTGCTCGTGAACGCGGCCTTCCCGAACACCGCCAAGCGCGCCGTCGTGGACATGGACGCCCCGGAGCTCGAGGAGTGGCGGCGGGCGGTGGAGATCGGCGGGTTCGGGACGCTGCTCACCTGCCGGTACGTGGCGCCGCACATGGTCGAGCGTGGTGCCGGCTCCATCGTCAACGTGACGTCGATGTCGAGCCGGATCGGCCTGGCCGGCCGCAGCGAGTACAGCGCCGGCAAGGCCCAGGCCCACAAGATCGCGCAGTCGCTCGCCGCGGAGCTCGGCCCGCACGGTGTGCGGGTGAACTGTGTCGCGCCGGGCCACATCTGGAGTGCCCGGCTCGAGGGGTACTACCGGTCGCTGGCGATGCAGCGCGGGGTCGAATACGAGGTCGTGCTCGCCGGGTATGCGAGTGAGATGGCGCTGCGCCGCCCCGTGACCGAGGACGAGGTCGCGAACGCGGTCCTGTTCCTCGCGTCGGACCTGGCGTCGGGGATCACCGGGGCTGTGCTCGACGTGAACGCCGGACACCTCTTCACTCCTTGACCGCGCTGGGCCGGGTGCTCGTTGGGTCAGCAGTCCGAGACGGAGGACAGAACCTTGCAGTTACGACCTCGGCCGAAGATCGCACCGCGGCTGTGTGAGAGCGGACCGCAAACCTGCGCCGCGCCGGAGCCCGACGCCGCCGTGTCCACGCCTGGGAACCTCGGGACCGGGCTATGACTTCCGCTCCACACCGCGATGCGGCCGACGCCGGCTCGCTTCGAGTGCCGGACACCCTGGAGGACGTGCTGTCGTCCGCGTGGCTCACCGCGGCGCTCGGTCGCCGGTTCCCCGGCCTGGAGGTCAGCACCGTGACGCCCGGCCCGGTCATCAGCCGGGTGGCGACGAACGCCAGGTTCCGGATCGAGTGCGTGGGCGGCGTTCCGCCGGGACTATCGGCGAACCTCTGCGTCAAGGGCTACTTCACCGAGGTCGGCCACGCGGCTCGGGCGACGGGGGAGCACGAGGCCTGGTTCTATCGGGACGTGGCCGCGTCGACCGGCATGCGTACCCTGCGTGCCGTCTACGCCGACGTCGACCCGCTGACCCACCACGGGGTCGTCATCACCGAGGACGTCGTCGCCGAGGGGGCGACCTTCCTCGACGCCCGCAGCGACTACACCCCGGATCAGGCGGCCGAGAGCCTCACCGAGCTCGCCCGCCTGCACGCGGCGACCTGGGGTGACCCGGCACTCGCGGACGCCCGCTGGCTCGCCGGCCGGATGGACGGCTACCTGCGGGTGCGTGGCGTCCGGGAGATCCGGGACAACTTCGCAGGGCCGATCGGCGCGGGGGTGCCGGTCGAGGTACGTGACGCCGAACGGCTCGCCGCCGCCTACCAGGTGCTGGCCGCCCGGGCCAAGTCGGTGTCGCGGTGGACGGTGGTCCACGGCGACGCGCACGTCGGCAACGTCTACCTCGACGGTGCCGGCCGGCCGTCGTTCGTCGACTGGCAGACGGCGCAGCGCGGGCCGTGGTACCTCGACGTCGGGTACCACATCGCGTCCGCGCTGTCCGTCGACGACCGGCGGCGCGCCGAGCGAGACCTGGTCCGCCATTACCTCGACCAGCTGCGCGCCGGCGGCGTGGACGTCCCCTCCTGGGACGACGCCTGGCTCGGCGTGCGCCGCGGCATGGTCCACGGCTTCTTCATGTGGGGCATCACGCTGAAGGTCGATCCGGCCATCACCAGCCTGCTCCTGACGCGCATCGGAACCGCGGTCACCGACCACGACGCCCTCGCCGCCGTCGAGAACGACCAGGAGTGGTGACGACGACCGCGACCGCGGCATCGACGACCCACTGTCCACAACAGAGCGTCGCTATTTCAGGTCTGCGGGTCGACCCCGCCGGTAGCCACAGGTGGCCAGGCGCGTGGACCGTCCCGTGGGCGGTCCACGCGCCTGGCCACCTGACGAGGTGTCGAAGGTCAGGAGCCGAGCTTCGGGCCGGGGGTGAAACGGACTGGTAGGTGGCGGGGGCCGGAGATGAAGTTCGACTGCAGCCAGGTGGTGGGGCCTGCGGGCTCGATGTCGGGCATCCGGGTGAGGATCTCGCGCAGCAGCGCGGTGATCTCGACGCGGGCGAGGTGTGAGCCGAGGCAGAAGTGCGGGCCGCCACTGCCGAAGGCGATGTGGTCGTTCGGGGAGCGGGTGATATCGAACGTCTGTGGGTTCGCGAACACCCGCTCGTCGCGGTTGGCCGAGCCGTAGTACATGACGACCTTGTCGCCGGCGCCGATCTGCCGGCCGCGCAGCTCGGTGTCCGTCGTGACGGTCCGGCGCATGTAGACGACCGGGCTGACCCAGCGCAGCATCTCCTCGATCGCCGTGTCGAGCCGGCCGTCGAGGTCAGCCATCAGCGCGGCCCGCTGGTCCGGGCGCTCGAACAGTGCGTGCAGGCCGCCGCCGACGAGTTGGCGGGTGGTGTCGCCGCCGGCGTCGATGAGGAGCATGAAGAAGAGGTTGAAGTCCATCTCGTCGAGGCGGTGGCCCTCGACCTCGGCGGCCAGCAGCCGGCTCGACAGGTCGTCGCCCGGGTTCCTGCGCTTGGCCGCCTGCAGCTCGCTCGCGTAGGTGAACATCTTGAGCGCCGCGTTGAGCTGGGTGCCCTCCGGCACGGTGTCGGGGACCGCGTGCATCTGCTCGGTCAGTTTGTAGAGTTCGCGGCCGTCTTCCAGTGGCATGCCGAGCAGGTCGGCGATGACGAGCGAGGGCATCTCGCCGGCGAGGTCGTCGACCAGGTCGCATTCGCCGCGTTCGATGACCGCGTCGACGATCTGGCGGGCGAGGGCGTCGACCCGGTGGATGAGTGGCCGTACCGACCTGGGGACGAAGTCGGGGCTGACGAGCTTGCGGTACTTGCTGTGCCGCGGGGGGTCCATCATCAGCATCATCTGGTGGTCGCCCATGGAGGCGCCGTCGCCGTGGACGTCGACGATCTGCACGGACGGCGAGTTGGAGAACGTGCCCGGGTCGCGCCCGACGTGTCGGACGTCCTCGTAGCGGGTGACCGCCCAGAACCCGGGGCCGTCGGGCTCGTCGTGGCGGTGCACCGGGTCGTGCTCGCGCAGCCAGGTGAACTGGTCGTGGGGCTGGCCGTTCGCGAACGACGCCGCGTCCAGCAGGTCGATCTTCGGGGCGGTGGCGGTGCTCGCCGCTGTCATGCTTCTCCCCAACCTCGCGCCGGCGGAGGCGGGCTTACGTGGAGCCTCCGAGGACGTGCCCTCTTAAAGATGTAGATGTCTTCTTTCGTGGATGTGCGGAAGGTACGTTATCGGCGGTCGGCGCCTCAAGCCCTGGGGTGCCCCAGGCCCGAGCGCCCGCGGCGGCCTCCCGGCCGCCGTCAGGTCCTGGCGCCGCCGTCGGCCTGACCCGCGCCCTTCGAGCCGGCCACCGGCTGGCCTTGCAGGGCGAGCAGCCGCGCCAGGGCAGGGGTGTCGACCTTGCCGGTGGCAGCATCGGGACGTGGTCGAGCGCGGGCAGGACGAGCCAGCGTGGCCGACTGGCCGGGTTGACTGACCGCGTCGACTGGTCATGTCGACCGGTGAGTCCGGCCGATTGCACCCGCTGCGCACGTGGAGTCGGCGCGTCTATTGGGCGTGTCCAGCGGCGGTCGCGTCTGTGTGGGCCGAGCTGCCGGCTGATCGCGGCCCGAAGGCCGGGTTCGGGCCGTCCGGTACCAGCCGGCCCGGCGTCAGGCCGCCGACCAGCAGCACCGCGAGGGCGGCGGTGACCGCCCACTGTTCGCGTGTGGTGAGGTCGGGCTCGCCGGCGTGATCGCGCCGTCCGGTGAATCCGGTGAAGAACCAGCGTACGACCGTCGCCCCGTTGGCCGCTGTCGCGACGGCGAGCGCCACCATCAGCAGCGATGACGATTCCCGGGTTCCCTCGATCAGGAGATCCTCGCCGACGAATCCCAGGGTGGCCGGGAATCCGACGACGGCCAGCCCGAGCAGCAGGAACGCGACGGCGAGTTTCGGGGTGCGGGCGAAACTGCCACCGGCTCCGGTGAGGGTGATGGGCCCCCGGCGTGCCTCGGTGGTCGACAGGACCATCAGGGCGCCGGCCATCCCAATGGCGTAGGCCTGCCAGGCCAGTATCGCCCCGGCCACGGTGGTCGGTGACGCCTCCGCGATGCCGCACGCGACGATCCCGGACACGCTGACCGTGACGGCGCTCAGCCCGCGCCGGGCGTCGGGCTGGACGAGCCCGAGCAGGCCGCCGAGCAGGGCGGACACCGCTGCGACCACGAGCAGTCCGGTCCCGGGCGCCGGTATGCCGTCGGCGAGGAGCAGCATCGGCGCGGTCGGACCCGTGAGGAACACAACGACCAGACCCATCGGCGCTGATTCCACCAGCCCGGAGACCCACAGGTGCAGGGGCAGCAGGCCTAGCCGGGCCGTGGCGGCGGCGATGATCGCCGCGGCGCCGATCGTGCCCGCCCATCCCGACGCATCGCCGATGGCCAGGACCATCACACCGAGGGCGGCCAGCGTGACACCGAACGCTTGGTGTAGGGCGAAAAGCCGGGCCGGTCCTCGCGAACCGAGGCGATGGCGCAGGTCATGCCACATCGCGGCGGATGCCAACGCCCACAGTGCCACGATCACGGCCGGTTCGCCGGTCGCGGTGGCCGCCAGCCCGGTGGCGAGCACCACTAGGACGTGGATGAACGTGCGCGGGGTGTGCGTGCGCACCGGCGCCAGCGCGACCGCGACCAGGCCGGCCAGCCCCGTGGCCACCGGCGTCCAACGGGCCCATCCCGTCGTCAGGGTGGTCACCGTCTCGCCGCCGACGCCGGCCAGCGCGTCGTCGACGAGTCCGGCCAGCGGGACACAGATGACGATCATCGCGAGCGCTGTGCCTGTCCAGGCCGTTGCCGCCGCCCGTGCTCGCCGGGCATCGAGCCGTCGGCGGGCTAGATCGCCCGCGCCGAGCAGCAGGAGGCAGGCGGCCAGCAGCGGGCCTAGCGACACCGTCATCATCGCCCCCTGGGAGCGATGTCGTGCGCTGGCGCATTCCGGCCGGCCCCTTCGCGGGCAGGCGCACTCCCGCTGGCCGGGCTGCCGGCCGCCGTGCCGCGCGCCGCCGCGCGGCGGACGGCGGGGATGCTGATGGTGGGGTTGCCGAGGGTCAGGGCGAGGGCGGCCACGTCGGGGGTCGTGCCGCTGCGCGCGCCGCCGATGCGGTCGGCCGCGCGGCGCTGCCCGTGGTCGATGGCCCGCAGCAGCCGCGCGATCGGGGCGCACAGGTCTCGCAGCCAGACGTCCAGATGGCCGCGTTCGAGCGCATACCGATACAGCCGTGGCTGCCAGCGGGCCGGGACGAGCCGTTCGAGATGCCGGCCGGCGTGCGGCAGCGTCCGCCCCATCGCCTGTTCGAGATGGTGCCGGTCGTGCAGCAGGCTCGGTGAGCGCAGGATCTGCGCGCTGCGCACCGCCGCATGTCCCAGGATGTGCGGGATGGCCAGCAGGTACAGGCCCAGACCGATCTCGGCGACGATCAGGCCGACCTGCGTCATGGAAGCGTAGGCCAGGGCGCTTTTGATGTCTGACTGCACGCGGCCGACCACGGTGGCGTGCAGGGCGGTCGCGAGACCGATCAGGACGACGACCACCCGGGCGGCGGGTGTCGCGTCGAACAGGGCGTGGGTGCGTAGCAGTAGGTACGGTCCGAGGTGCACCGAGATCGCGCCGTAGAAGATCGCGCTGGACGGGGTGGGACCCTCCATCGCCCGTGGCAGCCAGCCACTCGCCGGCACCAGCGCGGACTTGCCGACCACGGCCAGGACCAGGAGCAGCGCCACGATCGTCGCGCTCACCGCGGAGGCCGGCACGGGGACCTGCGCCCAGTCCGCCCAGTCCATCCAGCCCACCTGGCCCGGCCAGCCGGTCGTCGGCGCGGGCGGGCTGACGAGGTCCACCGATCCGGCCGTGCCGGCCAGCAGAGCGGTCCCGGCCAGCAGCCCGACATCGCAGGCACGGTAGGTCAGGAACGCGCGCAGCCCGTGCCGCACCGGTCCAGGCCGTTCGTGGAAGAAGGCGATCAGCAGGGCTGAGGACATCCCAACCAGCTCCCAGCCGACGAACACGACAGCCAGGCTGCCGGCGAGCACGACCAGTTCGACCCCGGTGCCGAACAGCGTGAGCAGCAGGTAGAAGCGGAAGAACCCCGGCTCCCGGTGCAGGTACCGGCTCGACAGCGCGCCGATCAGCCCGATCAGCGTCGCCGCGGACAGCGCAAACGGGATGGACAGCCGATCGGCCACCAGGTGCCAGCGCCAGGCATGGTCGGGTGTGGCGAACCAGGTACCGACCTGAACGTCGATCATGTCGCGCCTGGTCACCAGGAGAGCGACACCGAGAGCGGCCGTCGCGAGGACGACGGTGCCGAACACGATGGCCACGATCGTGACCGCGGCCCGTTCCGACCAGTGGTGACCAAACCACAAGGCGACAGCCTGCACGGCGACCCCGGCGGCCGGCAGCACGACCGGGGCCAGCAGCAACACGGTCATCACCCCGCCATACGCACTCCCGGACAGGTTGGTCGTGAGGGCGTGCCTCATCCCGCTGGCCGCGGGTTGACCGGCTGACCGCCAGCGTGGTCGTTGACCGCGTGGTCGTCGACCGCAAGGCCGGCTCCGGGCGGGCTGGCGGTGGGCCACCGGGCACGGTCCGGGCCTGGGCCCGGCCGTCGGGCCGCGGCGGTCTCGTCCGCGGCGGCCGGCGGCGGTGTGCCGAGTACCTCGGCGCATCCGAGATGGTCGCGACGGCCGGCGTAGAACTCCACCGAACGGGTCACCACCGGCAGCGTGAGATCGTTCGGGTGGTGCTGGCGGAACGTGCCGTCGACATACAGGTGGATGTCGGGTCCCTGCGGATCCCAGGCGGCGAGCTGAATCCACCCGCCCGAGGCGAGCCGATCGAGTCCCGGATTGTCGCGCAGCAGGCGGGAGAGGAGTTCCGGCTCGGCCTCGGCGATCACGAGCAGGCGCATTGGCTCGTGGATCTCTACCATCTGCCAGGGCAACCCGGTGCGCAGGTCGGAGGCATGCCCGTCCATGACGCCGACCAGCGCGGTGATGTTGTGGGGCAGCTTCGTGCCGCTGCCGTAACCCACCGGATCGATGAAGCTGAAGTAGTACTCCAGGTTGATCCCCGCGCCGACCGGGCCGGCCGACAGCAGCAACCGGGTGAGCACCTCGCCGTCCGGGTCCGTCGTCGGATCGTAGGAGACGAGGAAGGCGCGGCGGTCCAGATACAACCCGCGGGTGCGGGAGCGCCGTCCGATCACACAGACGGCGTTCGTGGCGTGCCCGTACTCCGGCCGTGGCTGGCCGATGTCCCGGGCGTGCTCCTGGACATGCGCCAACGCCTGTTCCGCGTCGAGGTCGGTGGGCGCGGACTCGAACCGCCGGCACCGTTCATGCGCGTCCAGCCGGCAGGCCGCGTCCATGGCCGCCCGGACCCGGTCCAACGCGGGGCGGAAGCGGTCTGGCACGAGATCGGTGTCGAAGTAGTCGATCGACTCGTCGCACGTGTTGTGATAGGCGCCGATGAACCAGATGCTCGGATCCAGGCGGATGCCCCGCTGGGCGAGACTGTCGCGAACTCGGGGGTGGTTCGCCATCGCGGCGAACACCCGGGCGTTCGGTCCACCCTGGCCGCCACCGGTGGCACCGCAGTCGTGGGCCGCTTCGTGTGGATTGTTCAGGCTGGACGATCCGTGACCGACGATCAGAACGAGCCGCTCGGCGCGTGAACCCGCCCGCCCAGCGGTCGTCGCTCCAGGCATCGTGGCGCTTTCGGTCGTCGACCGTGACGTCACGGCGTCTGGAGCGGCTGTGACGGCTGTCGCGGCGGTGCCGGTCAGGCCGATGTTGGTCAGCATCGCGTCGACGATGTCGGTCATCTCCGCGACCGTGTAACCCAACCGCAGCGGCGCCGACCCGACCCCGGGCACCAGCGCACCGGATGCCGTGCCCGGTGTTGCGGACATCGTCGCCGAGGCCGGGGTGTCCTCGAGATGCTCGACGTCGTCGGGGCATTCGAGGACGAGTCTGGTGCGCGGGCGCGGCGCCACCCGGTGGTGGACGTGACGCGCCCAGTGTTCGGCCGTCCGCGGGAACAGACACCGGCTGACGAGCGGCACGGTCGATGCCAGGCCGGCGAGCGCGGTCAGGGCCGCACCGCGGCCGAGGGTTCCGCGGGCCCTCGACACGGCGTGTCCGACGTGTCCATAGCGGCGCATCGCCCGGCGGTAGGCCGCATGTTCGGTCTCGTCCACAGCCCGCTCCATGACGAGATGTCGCGGGGTCGTCGTGACCGGGCACAGCGCTCGCGGCCGGATGTCGTCCAGGCCCTGGTAGGCCATGGTCACACCGAAGAAGCCGGCGGCACCGTAGGTGCGCACCGCCGGGCAGTGCTCCTCGAGATGCCGACGCAGCGATTCCTCCCGCTCGTCCATACAGAAGACCGCGAGGAAGTCCGTGGGCGGGGCATCGACCTCGGCGGCCGGAGTGGAGTTCCGGCCGTGCGCGCACAGCGCATCCAGGATGATCATCCGATACCGGCGCTCGTACGCCTGGTGCAGGAGCCAGCGTCGGCGCTGCTCGTCGAAATCGGCGACCGCCCGCAGCCAGGCGCTGGCCCACCGGTCCTCGGTGAGCAGACCAAGATCGACGTCCACCAGCTGGGCCAGCACGAACGCCTCGTACACCAACGCCGTGTCGATGCTCGCCTCGTCGACGGCGTGGACAGCACGCGGCTGGATGGCGAGCGGCTCGCTACTGGATCCTCCGAACCCGGGTTGGGCACCGAAAGCGGCCGAGGCGCTTGCCACCGTTGCGGCGTTCGGCGCGGTGGGAGTGCTCACTGCGGCGGGGGAGTCGTATGTGGCCGGCGTGCCGGTCACATCCGACAGCGTGGGCGAGTCGAACGTTGCGGGCGACGAGACCGAGCCAAGGGGACCGAGATCGGCCGGTTCCGCCCCGGGGCCGATGCGTTCGGTCAGCACGTACCGGGTGGCGAACACCTTGAGCAGGAGTTGCACGGCGAGGAAGTCGACGAGCCGTGCGGGGGACGGCTGCACCGGAACCCGGTCGGGGCGAATCTCGAACTGGCGTACCATGCCCGCCCAGCCGCGCAGGGACAGCAGGTTCGCCCGGATCGTCGCCGGCCAGACCGACTCGGGTAGCTGCAACGCACGAAGCGCCCACACCACGGTCCGCGTCGCCGTCCATCCCTGCGCCGCCTGCTCGCGAAGAACTACATCGAGCCCACGCCAGACCGGGTCGGGCCGACCGCCGGGCAGGCCGAACAGTCGCCGGAAAACGCCCAGCAGGCCGTCCTCGCGTTCCGGCATCTGCCAGTACGCGATACCTTGATCGAGAAAAGCGGAGCACAACCGAATCAGCACCGGATGCGCGAACTCATCCGTGTCCACACCCAGCAGGCGCAGAATCTGGTCGCGGCGCCGGGCCGGGACCGCGATGGCGGGTGCCGGTGGGCGTTGGCGTTCCAGGGTCTCCCAGACCTCGGCCAGGAGCCGAGCCTTGGGTGTCCGCTGACCGGACAGGGCCCGACCGTTTCCTGTCCAACCCGGGCGTCCCCCGCGCCCGGGGGTCCGGGCAGCACCTCGCCGGGACGCGCTCAGCGCTGCTTCATGGCGGCCGGGGCTGTTGTGGCGCGCCCCGCGACTACCCGTCGCGGGGCGGCGGACCTCGGCCTGACTATCCGGACGGCCGGACGCAGGGGAGTCAGAGGTGTCGGGGAATCCGGGGGTGTCCTGGCCGCCGCCGCCGTGCGGCTCAAAGATCCGTCCGGCCTGGCGCCGAAGCGCGGCCCGGCGGGCGTCGTCCACCCAGGGGTGGCAGCGACGACGGGCGTCGTCGTCCTCCAGCAGCCAGCGCAGCCCGGCGCCCTGCGGGATCTCAAACAGGGTGGTGAGACGCCGAAGCCGGAACTCGGCCAGGGTCGGCCCGCCGGGCACCACCTCGACGTCGCCGTCAACCTCGTCGTGGGGGGCAAGTACGGCGCGTACGTCGTCCTCACGGATCCGGCCGCTGCGCAGGTGCTCGGCGAACGCCCGCTCGGTCTGGAAAGGCTGCGTGCCCAGCAACTCGGAGGCGTGGACGACGGCGTCCTGGAAGGGGAGATCCTCGAATGCATGCAGCGTGTTGTGATGCACGAAGAAGCTCAGTGGTGCCTGCTCGGGCAGAAGGTGCGCGACGTCGTCCAGGATGCTGGCGACCAGGGACTCCGGATCGGTCCGCGATTCGCTCTCCGGCTGGGCGGGGACCGGTACCGCCGGACCCGCTGCGGTCGCCGGCGTCGCTGTCGTCTCCGTCGTCGTCTCCATTCCTGCCGCGGCCTGCCTTCGGGCACGACGGGTCCGCCCGACCGCGGATCGCTAGCCGGACGCCGACGAATCGTCCGCAACGGTGGCCACACCGAGTCTTGGTCCTCCGCCGAGAGTAGTCGGCGCTGACCTGCCACTAGCGATGGAGGCAGCGGTGATGGGCCATGATGGGACCGTCATCACACTTGCTCAGATCACCCGCCGCATCACCGGTCAGGAGCAATACCCGCTCCGAGCCGACGTCCTGCCCGAACTCGCCCGCGAGATCGCCGAAAACGTCGCCCGCCTCGTCCCCCGTTCCAACCGGCCTCGACGGGACGAGGCCAGCTGACCCGAGACCCGCCGCGAGCACTCGCGCAGATCCCGTGGTTCCCCCGCCTGGCGTAGGCAGCACCGCCACACCAGGCGGGGGGGACCACCGCGCCCGCATCTCCGACACTGTTCGTCTCCCGGAGCTGCGAGCGTCCGTTCATCGTTCCGCGGCGCCACCTTCGACGGCGTCCACATCGCTGGCCTCTGGAGGGGCTGGCCGCCGGGCTGGTGGACTGGACGTCAGGTTCGGCAGGATGCTCCGGAGCAGGTGGCCAGGGTGTCGAGGCGCGCGTCGAGCTCGGTGACGAGTGTGGCGTTCTCGGCCTTGCCCTGGGGCGTCGCCAGTAGGTTGGTGAGCTGGTAGGGGTCGGTGGCCAGGTTGTAGAGCTCCCTTTCGTGGATGCGGGGAGAGCGGTCGACGTCGTACCAGCGGACGTAGAGATAGTCTGCGGTTCGCAGGGCGCTCCACGGCGGCAGGTCCAGGAATACGCCAGTGACGTTTTCTACCTGTTCCTGGACGACCCCGTCCTGTCCGTCGATTCCCGGCCCGGCGTACTGCCCCAGCAGGTCGGTGCGCCAGGACGTCGGGGTCTCGCCGCGCAGCAGGGGCGCCAGCGACTGGCCGTCGACGTCTGCCGGGATCGGTACGCCGGCGAGGTCCAGGAAGGTCGGTGCGAGGTCGATGAGTGCGACCATGTGGTCGTCCGTGCCCTTGGCGATGCCCGGTCCCGCGACCACCAGCGGGATCCGCATGGATTCCTCGTAGGGGGCCATCTTCTGGGTCAGCCGGTGGGAGCCGAGGTTGTAACCGTTGTCAGAGGTGAAGACGAGGTAGGTGTTGTCCAGTTCGCCGGTGTCCTGCAGGGTCTGCACGATGCCTGACACCATCTCGTCGAGCGCGTACAGCGAGCCCATTCTGTCCTGGTAGTCCGGGTCGTTGATCGCCGCGACTCGGGCGGAGCGTTCCTGGGCGCTTTGCTGGAGCCACCATGGCTTGTCGGAGACGTCGGTCTCGTTGTAGTTGGGTGTGCGCGGCGCGGTCGCGTTGGTGAAGGGGTTGTTCGCGTGTCGCGGTGCCGGGGGGAGTGGCAGGTGGGGCGCTGTTGAGGCCGCGTACCAGAAGAAGGGGGCGTCATCCGCCGCCGCGTGGCGGATGAAGTCGGTGGACTTCGCGGCGACCACGTCGGTGGAGTAGTTGGCCGGATCTTCCGTTCCCCCGTACTGGACGAGTGCGCCGTTCTCGTTCAGCGTGTAGTTGTAGCCGGTGTAGAAGTTGTTGTCGACGCTGCCGTACCACTCCGACCAGCCCGGCGGGATGTGTGTCGGCTCGTCCTCGATGCCGTTCATGTACTTGCCGGCCAGGCCGGTCCGGTATCCGGCGTCGTGCAGGTACTTGGCGAACGTGTGGTCCTCGTTGCCGTTGCGGGCGAACGTCGCCCAGCCGCCGACGTCGCCGGCGTTGGTGAGCACGCCGGTGTTGTGGCCGTACTTCCCGGTCAGGATCGTGCCGCGGGCCGGGCAGCAGATCGGGGTCGGGGCGAACCCGTCGGTGAAGGTCAGCCCGGAGTCCTTGATCAGGGCGGCGGTCTGCGGCATGGCCTCCCAGTAGGGAGATGTCGTCTGGTCGAGGTCGTCGGCGAGGATGAGCACGAAGTTCGGTTGCTCGGCCGTGCCCGCCGCGTTGGCCGCGGCCGACCGGCCCGCCGTAGGCTCCTCGGCCTGGCCGGTCAACGCCGCGGCGGTCATCGCGGCCAGCGCGAGGCAGCCCACCATCCCCGCGGCACCGAAACGAACCCGCGGGCTTAGACGGCGGTGCCGTGCCATCACCGATCTCCCGCCCGGTCGCTGGACATGGGACGCGCTGTGGTTGGACCACTGTTTGGACCACTGTTCGGTGTCTGCTTCCACATACGGCAACCACACCGAATGATCATGTGAGTGAGGTGCGATCCGGATGCGTGAAATCTGCGAAGCGAGATAGCCGGCCGGGGAGCCCGGAGTCCCTGGACTGCCGGCGGGGTTTGCTGGCGTGGGCCGGCCGGCGGTGCCTGTCGAGGGCGGGGCCGCCACCGCGGTTCTCACGAGCCTCACATGCTGGTCTGGTCGCATGGGCGTGATCGTGGAGGTGACGACAACGGTGGTGGTGGCGGTGTCTGTCCGAAGCAGAATGCGCTGGGCGGCGCGGCATGGCGCGGTACGTTGGGTACTGGGGCGGGCCGAGCGACGTGGCGATACGGCGACGCTGGCGATGGCGCATCCGACGATGGCGACGGATCCCTACCCGGCCTATGACGACATCCGCTCCCGTGGATCATTCGTCTCGGGCCGCTTGGCGTTGGTGACCGCGAGTCACCCGGCCGCGGCGGCCGTGCTACGCAGCGACGCCTTCGGCGCATCCGTCGACGTGTCGAGGCTGCCGCTGCCGCTGCGGCTGATGACCCGGCTGTCCCAGGACTCCACGGCGAACGGACCGATCGACCCGCCGTCGCTTCTCGCGGTCGACCCTCCAGATCACACGCGCCTGCGCCGGCTCGTGTCGAGGGTGTTCACCGCCCGCGCGATCGAAGGGCTCCGCGGCCAAGTGGAACGCACCGCCGACGAGCTGCTCGACGCGATGGCTGGTGAGAACACCGTCGACCTCGTCGACTGCTACGCGGCCCAGCTGCCGGTGACCGTCATCGCCGCCGTTCTCGGCGTTCCCGCGGACATGCGCGCCCAGTTCCTCGCCTGGGGCACCGCGGCCGCGGCCACGCTCGACGTCGGACTGCCCTACGGCACCTTCCGACAGGTCGAGAGCGCGCAGGGGGCCATCAACGCGTGGCTCGGCGGGCATTTCGAACGGTTGCGGCGCAATCCGGGCGAGGACATTTTCAGCCGACTCGTCGGACTCGTCGACGACGGCGACCAACTGACCGAGACGGAGCTGACCGCCACCGCCCAGCTGCTGCTCGCGGCCGGTTTCGAGACGACCGTCAACCTGCTCGGCAACGGCACAAAGCTGCTCCTCGAGCATCCCGAGCAGCTGAATCTGCTGCGGGACGACCCAGGCCGATGGCCGAACGCGGTCGAAGAGGTCCTGCGCTACGAGACACCCGTGCAGCTGACCGCCCGAGTCGCCCGTACCGACACTTACATCCTCGACACGGCGGTTCCCGCCGGCAGACTCGTCGTCTCCCTGCTCGCGGGCGCCAACCGGGACCCCGCCCTTTTCACCGACCCACACGTGTTCGACATCGAACGGCCAAACGCTCGAGACCACCTTGCCTTCTCCAGTGGCATCCACTACTGCCTCGGCGCCGCCCTCGCCCGCCTCGAAGGCGAGATCGGCCTGCGTTCCCTGTTCGAGCGGTATCCCAACCTGACGCTGGCCGGAACGCCCCGCCGTCGCCCGACCCGCGTACTACGCGGCTACGAGACCCTACCGATCTCCCTCGGGACGGCCATACGCCCAATACGGTAGATCGAGCGCCACCGGACGACGAGGAGACCGGCGGGCGGGCCATGATTGTCGCCAGTGCGCTGGCCTTCCCGTCCGTGATCGTGGGAGGTCGGGTGGCCCGGACGGCCGAGGGCGGCGTCGCGCAGGGCCTGGACGCCCGCGTGCGGACCTCACTTGATCGCGCCGAGGACCGCCGGTTGACCGGCCGGGAGACGGCCAGGTCAGGCGGGCGCAGCCGTTCGGAGGGCCATGCCGCCATCGCGGCCTCGGCCACCGCGAGCAGGTCCTCGGCGCTGGCGCCGTCGCGCGCCTGCTGTGACATGCCCTGCAGCACCGCGCCGGTGTAGCGGGCAAGCGTGTCGGTGCTGGCCGACGATCGGGCCTTCCCGCTCCCCGCCGAGCTGGCGGCCCCCGACGCCACCGGCGGCGCGCATCTGCGACCGTGCCGGCGGCACTCGCGACCGCTCATGACAGCGGAGAGCGTCGTCCGGACCGCCACGCGTGCTCGCTTCTCACGTACAGGACGACCACTGCCACGACCGCCTTGGCCGACGTCCTACCCATCCTTGATCAGGCTCCCCTGACAAATCACCGCAGGATCCGGTGACTGTCGCGCGACCGACGACGCGGACCCGCGCTCCGCTCCCGGCGCGCCGTCCGACTCGGAGATGGGGGACGAATGGGAACATTGACGAGCCTGGTGTGTGACCTCCATGACCTTGGGGTCTGGCTTCCGCATCTGGCGAACGTCGCGCTGGACCGGGTCGAGCGCGTCGCGGACGAACACGTGAGGAGACGTGACGTGGCTGAGCCCGGCCCGACAGGCACGCCGGAGCTGGCCGCCCGGATCGGTGATCTGTATGCGGCATTCAACGCTCGTGACGTCGACAGCGTGCTCGCCGCGCTTACCGACGATGTGCGGTGGGCGAACGGGTGGGAAGGCGGGGAGGTCGTCGGGCACGCCGCGGTCCGCGACTACTGGGCCAGGCAGTGGGCCGTGGTCGACCCACGCGTCGAACCGCGCACGGTCGGCGTCTCGCCGGATGGGCGCGTCGATGTCACCGTCGGCCAGACTGTGCGTGACCTCGACGGCAACGTTCTCGACAGCCGCGAGGTCCATCACCTCTATACCGTCCGCGAGAACCTGTTCGCCCGGATGGAGATCGTTTAACGGTCCACGGCCAGGCCCGTGACCTGCAGTGACAAAGGCGGGCCATGCGACCTCCGCGATGGCGGTAGATGACGCGGCAGGCGAGGTCATGGACGTGAGATGTCCGGGTGGACCGCACACGTTGGAGGCTGCGCGGCGGGCGCCGGTCTGGTGGACCAACGCTAGCGCCGATCAGCCCCACGGTAAACGAAACGGTGTCGTTTCTACCGTGGGCCTGCCTCGGCGAGGAGGTGATTGTGGTTGTGGGCGGTGTGCCCTGCGGCGGGTCGCGCACGTGGCGTGGCGCCATGGCGGGGGGCTGGCGGGCAAGATCCGGTGATCGGGCGGTCAGAGCCACGACCGATGAGTTTCGCTCTGTGTCGCGGTCTCAGGAGTGTGCGGCCAGGGCCGCCACCACCCATGACCACCGATCAGGAGGACTCCCTTGCGCAACGGTGACAGGAGGCGCACATGGCCAGCCTGATCTATTCGGCGATCGCCTCGCTCGACGGCTATGTCGAGGACGAACAGGGCAGTTTCGACTGGGCGGCTCCGGATCCCGAGGTGCACGCGTTCGTCAATGATCTTGAACGGCCGATCGGGACCTATCTGTACGGACGCCGGATGTACGAGACGATGGTCTTCTGGGAGACCGTGGATACCGGTGTCGATCAGCCGGCTGCGGTCAGGGACTTCGCGACGATCTGGCGGGCTGCCGATAAGATCGTGTACTCTCGCACTCTTGAGACCGTCTCGAGCGCGAGCACCCGGATCGAGCGCGAGTTCGACCCTGAGGCTATCCAGTGGCTCAAGGAGAACTCACGACACGACATTTCCGTCGGTGGTGCCGGGCTCGCTGGCAGGGCGATTGCGGCTGGCCTGGTCAATGAGTGCCACCTCTTCCTCGGCCCGATCCTGGTGGGTGGCGGCAAGCGGGCGCTACCAGACAACGTGCGGGTGTCGCTCCGACTGCTCAACGAGCGCCGTTTCAAGAGCGGTGTCGTACACCTCCACTACGGGATCAGCCTCTAAGTGGATGAAGATCCAGGTGATTCGGTCGTAGCGGCACTGTTGTATCGAGCGAGGCCAAGAAATCTTGGTCGCAAATCTTTTCGTGATCAAGAACTTCGATCGACCGGCTGACCACCTGAACCGTCCGCGGGCTGGTGCCGGCGCTGCCGGTGCCGGGTCGGGCTGCCGGCCGGGTGTGACGGTCCGTGGTTCGGCGCGCGCTCTCGATCGGCGGGGTTGCGCGGGGCGCCGCGTTGCGTCGTCGCCCGCCGTTCGGACACACGGGTGAGAGGGGCACGGAGATCCCATGGGCAGGATCGCGCGGACCGAGGGCCTGACCGACGTTCAGGCCGACATCCTGGCCCGGCGTGCGCAGTTTCGTGGACAAGGAGATCCTTCCCTACGCGACGGATCTCGAGCGCAAGGACGAGTTTCCTGACCAGATCGTCGACGCGATGAAGGAATGCAGTTGCGCAGCGACACCAAGGCCACGTTCGACACCTCGCGCCAGAGCGAGCTGGCAAGGGGGCAGCCTGAGGTCTCGCTGCCGGAATGTCGCGGGTGATGCGGTCGGGGATGGTGGGTCACGGCGGGCGGAGGGCGGCTGGTCGAGTGGTGCCCGCCCTCCGGCCCGCGTGGGATGTCAGTCGGGGATGGGGGTGCTGCCGAGGACCTTGTATGCGGCGGGCTGGCCCTTGTCGTCGAGGGTGGTCGACAGTCCGCCGCGGACGCAGACGGCCTGGGAATCGGTGACGGCCTTGCCGTTGCAGCGGAACCTGATACCGCCTCCGCCGGGCAGCTCGGTCTCCTTCATGGCCTTGATGGCCGAGGTGATGGTCTCCGGGGTGATGTCGCCGGTGATGCCCTGTGTCGCTGTCTGGAGGCCGGCGAGGAGCATGAACATGATCATGCCGTCCTGGTTGCTGAGGTCGATGTCCTTGCCGTAGGTCTCGGCGACCGTGGTGAAGAGCCGCATCGAGGGGCTGTCGGGGCCGACTGGCGCGCTGGCGCTGATGACCATGCCCTTGAGGGTGCCGCCGTCGACCGACTTGCGGGTGGCGTCGGTGATGCACTGGGAGATGCCGCTGATGGTGCCGGTGAAGCCGACGGCCTTGAGGCCGTTCATGGCGCTGATGCAGAACGCGTCGTTGCCGATGATGAACACCTGGTCCGAGCCGTTCGCGACGATCTGCTGCATCTGGGGCGTCATGTCGGCGGTGCCGGGGGCGACGCGGACGAGCTCGTAGCCGATGCCGGCCTTCTGGAACAGGGGCGGGGCGACCTCCTGCGCGGAGTGCAGGGCCGCTGGGACGTCGACGACGATCGCGGAGACCTTCTTGTTGCCCGCGTCCTTGGCGACCTGGATCGCCAGGTCGACGAAGCCGAAGGTCGGGTTGCCCAGGACGAAGGTCGTCGGGCTGGCCAGCAGGGCTGGTTCGCCCGAGCTGTAGAGCATGACGGGGATCTTGGCGTCGTTCAGCGGCTTCCACGCGGCCTCGACGACGGCGGACGTGCCGATGAGGACCGCGGAGACGCCGTCGTCGACCAGCTGGTTGCCGCAGTCGGTGGCCTTGGACAGGTCGCTGAGGGTCTCGCAGACCGTCACCTCGATGGGCCGGCCGCCGATCCCGCCCTTGTGCTCGTTGAGGTACTCGACGACGGCCGGGATTACCCGTTTGTCGTTGGTGTGGTCGGCGGTCGGGCTGGCGCCCTCCGTGATCACACCGATCTTGACCGGGGCGCCGGTCGCCTTGTCGATCGGGCCAAGAACGTCCGCGGGGCCCGTGGCGCCCGCTGAGCCGCTGGCCGTGGGGGTGGGGCCGTTGTCGTCGGAGCCGCTGCCGCAGGCCGAGACGAAGGCCAGGCTGGCGGCCAGCACGGCGACGCCGGCGAGCCGTAACCGGGCCGTGCGGGTGGATGGTCGTACGCGTGCGAAGGCTGAGGGCGGATGGGCTCCCGCCCGTCGGCTGGTCGTTTGGCGGGTGTGCGACATCTCGTCACCTTTCGTCGGACGGCCAGTGCTTGCGGAGGTGGCCGTGGTGTTGGCCCGAGTTGGCTGGCGACTCTTTGGGGTGTTGCATCCCTGGATGCCTGTCCACCCGCGGCGGTTCGCGCACAGGTCGGCAGCGGAGGACCTGCGCAGGTTTGTTCCCGATCGCCTGGGCCGCTGGGTGAGCCCTGTGGTCACGGAGCGTCTGCGAGGAAATCGACAGGTGGCTCGCAGTCGCGTTCCTGCGAGTTTTCCCGGCGCCGGTCGATTCCCTTTTGAGGGTCGCGAAGAAGACCGTCGCAGGCTGGCGCGGGAAGATTCGGGGCGATTTCGGAACGGGGTGGCAAGGTTACGGCCACTGGCGATGGTTCACGTCGCGCCGCCGGGTAGGAAGCAGACCTCGCTGCCGTCGAGACCTAGCCGGCCGTAGTGTGGTGACGGGAAGTGGGCTGGCAGGACGAACGCTGCCTCTTCTTGGAGGCGTCGCACCAGGGATCTGCGGGTTTCGATCGCCGTGGCCAGGTCGTCGCAGCCCGGAAGGTGCAATTCTGGCTGGGTGAACTGGACCGGGTGGTGGAAGGCGTCGCCGGTGAAGTAGGCGCGTACGCCCTCGGACGCCAGGCGCATCATGGCGTGCCCGGTGGTGTGTCCCGCGCCCGGCTCGCCTGCTCTTCCACCCGGTCCACCACCGCGGCACCGACGTTCACCGAACCCGCCTCCGATTTCTTGCAGCGTGCGACGAGACAGTGCCCGACGGCGTCGGCACGGGACCAACCATCAGGGCGACGCCGGTCGCCAGGGCGACGCGGCTGCTCTGCCGCCAGGCAATCAGCGGCTTCTGCTTTGCGGTGGCCGCGGTGGCCGCGGTGGACGTGTGCCGGGTCGGTTCAGCTTTGTAGCCGGGCCCAGCCGGCATCGGCGCTGGCCTGGAGGGCCTCGCCCTTGGCGAAACCGTAGTAGACGGAGAAGTGCAGGGCGATCTCGTTCATCTCCGGCTTGGTGATGTCGCCTGATCCGAGCGCCGACCCGACGTGTGTCTGCAGGGGCATGGGGGAGTCGTCGATGGCGACGCAGGCGACGGTGATGATCCGGCGGTCGCGGCGGGTCAGCCCCGGGCGCTGCCAGAGGTGGCCGAAGACGTAGCTGAGGATGCCGGCGTGGGTGTAGGGCGTGTCGGGCGGAGGGGCTGGGAGCAGGTTGACGTCGATGAACTCCTTGACGCCGCGTTCGAGCCGGGCATCCCAGTCGTTCGGGCCGAGGGTGGCGTTGTCCAGCGCGGGCCAGGGCGTCACCGGCTCGCCGCGTTCGGTCTGGAGGCGGGCCCACTGCCGGCGGATCACCCCTTCGACGTGGGACGCCTTGGGCCATCCGCAGTACACGGCGAAGTGCAGGACGAACTCCAGGAGCTCGGGCAGCGTGAGATCACCGCTGCCGAGCGCGGCGTAGACGTGGTCGTCGATCGGCTGGGGGGCGTCCGCCGCCGCGACGCAGGTCAGCGTGACTAAGCGCCGGTCGCGGCGGCTAAGCGCAGGGCGCGACCACACCTGGCCGAAGACGAACTCACGGGTCGCCTGCTCGAAGGGTGTGCTCGCCGCCGGTGGGTCGACGGTCATGACCTCCCGGTAGGTCTGGTCGGTGACTGAGTCGCTCATGGACGAGCCTCCACATCAGCGCTGATTAAGACGGACGTCTGGACTCTAAGGCGCTTGACTGTCAGATGTCCAGATGCTTCGATGGCGCCATGCCGGTGGTAGCTCCGTCGACGAAAGAGCAGATCGTCCGCGTGGCCGAGCAGTTGTTTGCTCTGCACGGGATCGAGGGGGTTTCGCTGCGCCAGATCGGGGCGGCGGCCGGGAGTGGCAACAACTCGGCGGTGCAGTACCACTTCGGCTCGAAGGACGAGCTGATCCGGGCGATCTTCGAGTACCGGCTGGCGTGGCTGCATGAACGACGGATGCTGCTGATCGCGGAACGCCGTCCGGACGATCTGCGCTCATGGCTGGAGTGCCAGCTACGCGTGGTGATGGAACAGAGCGAACGGCCGGGCAGCCACTACCTGAGTTTTGTCGGGATGCTCCGCCAGTACGGTCGCCGGGACGTGTTCGAGCAGCTGCCGGACGAGATCCGCCAGTCGGCGGTGCGCTTCCAGGAGCGCCTGTCGGGGATTCTTCCGCACATCGCGGAGCCGCTGCGGCCCCATCGCATCTCCTGGGCGATGACGTTCATGGTCCAGGCCGCCGCGGACCGGGAGCTGGCGCGCGCCGCGGACCGGCCGGTGGTCCCTTTTGCCGTCGCGGTCACCGACCTGCTCGACGGCCTGGTCGGTTTCCTCTCGGCGCCGGTGTCCCCAGCGACCCTCGCCGCCCTCGACGACACCGACCCGGCCAGCCTGATCTGGCCGCCGTTCCTCTGACGAGACAGGTGACCCTGCGCGATGAGTGACTCGTGAGTGTTGATCTGAGCAGTGCCGTGGCCGTGATCACCGGCGGTGGTAGCGGCATCGGACGTGCCGCGGCACGCGCCCTCGCCCGCCGCGGCGCCCGCGTGGTGGTCACCGACATCGACGCTGACCGCGCGGACTCCGTGGCCGCCGAGATCGGCGCCCAGGCCGCCGCCGCCCGGTGCGACGTCACCAGCCTCGGCGACCTGGAAGCCGTCCGTGATCTTGCCGTCGACCGGTTCGGTCGGGTCGACGTCGTAATGAACAACGTGGGCATCCTCGCGGTCGGCGCCGTCGAGGAGATTCCCTTCGAGGCGTGGCAACGCGTCGTGGACGTCAACCTTCTCAGCGTCGTACGCAGCAACCTGGTGTTCCTGCCGGTGCTGCTCGCGCAGGGATCCGGACACATCGTCAACACCGCGTCCACCGCCGGGCTGCTGCCCTACGGCTACGACCGCCTCCCCTACACGGCGACCAAACACGCCATCGTCGGCCTTTCCGAGGGACTGGCCATCAGTCTGCGGCCTCGGGGCATCGGAGTGACCTGCCTGTGCCCCGCGGGGGTCGCCACCAACATCATCGAACAGGTCAGCTTCTTCGGCACCCCCACGCCACCCCGCGGCCCGAGCTTCCCCGTCGTCGACGCCGACATGGTCGGTGAACTGGTCGCCGACGCCGTCGCGACGAACCGGTTCCTGGTCCTCACCGCCCCCGAGGCCGCACACGAGCTACGCGAACATGCCGCCGACATCGACGCCTACCTGGACAAGATCATCGCGGAACACGCCTAACGCCGGCCCTGCTCCAATACCCGGACCGGGCGTCTGTCGATCTGTTCCCGGCGTGACCGTGAACGGTGTCAGCTGCGGTGCCTTTTCACGACCACTGCACGCACGCAGCAACAGCAGCATCCGAGGAGGTTGTCCGATGGCAGGAAACGAATACGTGGGAGTCGAAATGCGGCGCGACGGGCTATTACCGCGGACCGTCGGGGACGACTACGAGCTCACCGCCTGGGCGCACCGCCCGCAGGCCACTGCGCCGTCTACGGCGGTGCGGGGCCGGGCCGGGGGCATGGAGCCGCTGACGCGAGGGGGCGCCCGATGAGCGCGCCGGCCGCGTCCGCCCCGCCGACCGTCGTCGTCGACGTGACCGGCCGCGTGCCGATCGACGGCGACCACTACATCGCGACGTGGATCTTCCCACCGCGGGCGTCGACGGATGGCCCGGTGCCGCTGCTGTTCTGCCTTCCCGGCGGTGGCTACACGAAGGCCTACTGGCATCTCGACGTCCCCGGCCGCACCGGCTACAGCTTCGGCGAGCACCTCGCTGCCCAGGGCATGCTCGTCATCGCCGTCGACCACCTCGCCACCGGCGAGAGCTCCCGCCACCCGCGAGCCGCCGAGCTCACCCCCGACGTCGTTGCCGCGGCGAACAACGCGGCGCTGACCGACCTGGTCGAACGCGCGGCGAAAGGCACGCTCCTGCCCGGCCTCGGTCCGATCGACATCGGCCCGGTCGTCGCGGTCGGTCACTCCATGGGCGGCATGCTCGCCATCTTCCAACAGTCACTGCATGGCAGCTTCGATGCGATCGCTCCGCTCGGCTACGGCACGGTGGGCCCCTTCGCCGCCCATCTCGTCGGAAACGACCGCACCAGGATCCCCAGCCTGGAGGCCATCATGGTCCCGGCCCGGGCCGGTGCCTTCGACGAACCGTTCCTGTCCGACCGCACCGATCCCGCGATCCGCCGCCACTTCTACTGGGACGACGTCCCCGCGGACGTCATCGCCGCCGACGACCTCACCAGCACCCACCTTCCCGGCGTGACCGGGCCGCTGTCGATCGTCCCGTACATCGCCTCCGACCACGCCGGCCGAATCCGCTGCCCGGTCTTCATCGGCCTCGGAGAACGGGACTCGACCCCGGACCACCACGACGAAGCCCGCGCCTACAGCTCCTCCGACGACATCACCCTGTTCCGGCTCCCGAGGTCCGCGCACTGCCACAACACCGCCGGCACCCGCCACGACCTCTGGAACCGCCTCGCACGGTGGGTCCGAACGCTGCCAGTCGCTACCGCCGGCCGCGGCCGGACGTCCTTCAGGGACACAGACAATGGAACGTGACGTCACGGTGGTGATCGGTATCGGGGCGATGGGACAGGCGATCGCCCGACGTATCGGTCCCGGCACCCAGGTTCTGATCGCCGACGTCAACGAGGCGATCCTGCACACGGTCGCCGGGCAGTTGGAGGCCGAGGGCTACGCGGCGGCCACCGCCGTCGTCGATGTCACCTCCCGTGAGTCGGTGGTGGCCCTCGCCAAGCACGCGGCCTCCCTGGGCCCGGTCCGGTCCGTGGTCCACACCGCCGGGCTGTCCCCCGCCCAGGCTCCGGTACGAGCGGTCCTGGCCGTCGACCTGCTCGGCGTCGCCCTGGTCCTGGAGGAGTTCGCCCACGTCGTCGCCCCAGGCGCGGCGGGCGTCGTGATCGCCAGCATGGCCGGCCACCTCGCCCCACCCCTCGCGCCGGACGTGGCTCGCGCCCTCGCCACGGCCCCGGCCAGCGAGCTGCTGGCACTCCCGGCGGCGAGCCCGGACCAGTTTCCCGACAGCGGCCAGGCATACACCTTCGCCAAGCGCGCGAACCAGATCCGCGTACAGGCCGCCAGCACCACCTGGGGCGCCCACGGCGCCCGGATCAACTCCATCAGCCCCGGCGTCATCGCCACCCCGATGAGCACCGCGGAACTCGCGACCGACCACGGCGGCCACATGCAGATGATGATCAACATCTCCAGCGCGAAGCGGCTCGGAACACCCGCCGACATCGCCGCAGCCACCGAGTTCCTCCTCAGCCCCGCCGCCAGCTTCCTCTCCGGCACCGACCTGCTCGTCGACGGCGGCACCGTCGCCGCCATCCAGACAGGACAGCTCGGCTAACTGAGGTGTGAGGCACCACGGCCCCCGGCCACGATGCCCACGGGGGACCAACGTAGCCATCCGCCACCGCCAGCCGCGACCGGTCATCATGGGTGGCAGGGCTCCAGACCAGCCACACCTGAAGACCCAGCCGGCCCGAACAAGCCACAGACCCCGTGGGAACACGGCGAACGGCCAGCGGCTACCCAGACCAGGAGGACATGGTGAAGGTCGGGTTCATCGGTCTCGGCAGCATGGGACTGCCCATGGCGCAACGGCTCCAGGCCGCGGGGCACGACCTCACGGTCTACGCCCGCCGCGCTGCCTCGATCGAACCGTTCCGAGGCACGAGCGCCACCATCGCGGCGACCCCGGCCGCCATGGGCGCAGCGGTCGACGCCGTCGGCATGTGCGTCTTCGACGCCGCGGGAGTCGAGGAGGTCATGTTCGGGCCGGCCGGCCTGGCCGAGACACTGCGCCCAGGCGCCGTCGTGCTCGTGCACAGCACCGTGTCGCCCACCCAGATCCGCGCCATCGCCGAACGCGCCGCGACACACCACGTACGCGTCCTCGACGCGCCCGTCAGCGGCGGCGCCCCACGAGCCCAGACCGGCGAGCTGACCATCATGATTGGCGGAGACGCCGCCGCCCTCACCGACGTCAACGACCTCCTGTCAGCCCTGTCCAACCACGTCATCCACCTCGGCGCGATCGGTGCGGGCTCCCACGCCAAGCTCATCAACAACACCCTGTTCGCCGCCCAGATCACACTCACGGACGACGCCCTGCAAGCCGGCACGTCCCTCGGCGTCGACCCCGCCGGCCTCGCCGCGGTCCTCATGACCAGCAGCTCAGCCTGCATCGCCTCCGGACTGCGGCTACGCGCCGGCTCCACCGCCAATGTCGCCGCCTCACCCGCCGGCCCCCCGCTGGTCAAAGACGTCCACCTGATGACCGAACTACTCGGCAACGCCCCCGGCCACGAACTCCTCGACGTCGCGCACCGATTCACCACCGCCGCCCATCCATGAGCCACCTCCGCCACCCGTCGCCCTCGCCGCGGAATGCCAGGACAGGCGGACAGCCACCGCGGACAGGACCTGGCCGCTCGGCCGGCCGGCCAACTCCCGGACCACCGCCCCGACCTGCCCGGCCAGACGCCTGGTACGCCGCTGGTAACGCTCCAGCACGCCCGAGACCTCCTCCCGGAACGTCTAGCGGCAACCCCGCGTGCGACACGAGGCGTCGGACCCGCACGACCACGACCGCCCGACGCCCGGTATGTCACCCAATGTCCAGTCGGCATGGTCGTGTACCCGCGATGACACGGCCCCGCAGACCGGCCAGGCCACCGGCGCGTCCCGCGTCCGGGCTCGCAGCCGAACCAGCTCACCGTCGGCCGCGACGTTCTCGAAGACCATGGGCGCCGGCCTCCTGCACGCCGTGCAGATTACGAAGGCCGCCGCGCACTGTTCCAATACGCGGACGGCCGACTTTTCTGCCGCGCAGGCTTTGGAAGATCAGCCGTTGGAATCCGCGACCGAGGACCGAACGACGTGCGGCGAAATGCGGGTGGTTAGCCCGTCATTGCGCGAAGCCGGTGGCGAGGCCCGCAGGCAGGGCCTGCTTCACCGGGCGCGCGCGGAGGACGTGCTGCACTGGCCGCAATACCAGCAGCGCCCGATCTCCGCGGAGACGCTACGGAATCGGCTCCACGTGGCCGCTGCCACGGCCCGCGGGCTGGCCGTCCAGCTCCGCAACGAGATACACGTCGCGCTCGATGGCCTGGTCCGGCCCCGCCGTCGTAGAGCCTGCGTCACAGGGTTGTTTCGCGCCGATCGGTGACGCCGGGATCGCGGCCATGATCTCAGGGTCTGTGGTCATTGCCCGCGCTGTGGGGTGAGGTCAGGGGACCACATCGGTGCGTCCGATGAGGTTGTCGAGGTGCTCGGCGCTGAAGTTGGACACGCCGATCGCCCGCACCCGCCCGTCGTGTTGGATGGGGTGGCCGGCTACCAGCCGGTGGGCAGGTACGGAACGAGTTCGGGCTCGGGGCCCAGGCCGAACGACCGAAAGGCCATGGCGACGAGCTCGTACGTGCCGACGGTGAACACGAGGTCCATGAGTTGGCGCTCGTCGAGGTCCTGGGCCAGCACCTTCCAGGTGTCAGCGCTCACCTCGGCCGTGTCGATCAGCTCGTCGACCGCTTCGAGCAGGATCTGGTCGGCCGGCGCCCATCCGGGCGCTCCTGGACCTTCGATGATCCGGGAGATCTCGTCGGCGGTCATGCCGGCGTCCTCGGCAAGGACCACGTGCTGGGCCCATTCGTAGTCACATTTCCGCAGCGCGGCGACGCGGAGGATGAGCAGCTCTCGCTGCCGGCTCGATAGTGTGGACCCATAGAGGACGTGGCCGTTGAGGACGAGAAACGCCTTCGCCAGATCCGGGTGGCGCGCGAACGTGCCGATCACGTTGGCTCCGGCAGGGCGGATGCCCCCTCTGGCGGTCGGAGTGGTGCGCTTGGCGGCGGTGGAAGCGCGAAACTCCTCGACGAAGGTCTTCAGTTCCTGGGACCAGTCCGAACTTGGCTGAGGTGAAATCCGAGCCATCGTCCCCACCCTCTGTAGTGTTGTGTCAATCCGTCACGCGCGGGGCGGACACGGAGTCGGCTCCGCTGATCTGAAGCCGAGAACGCGGACTCGTGGCCCGACCTGCTGGCAGGCCTCAGCGAGCCGGCGAGCTGGGCCCGCGCAGCCTTCTGCGGCGGCTCGCTGAGGACATGAAATTCAGCCCGGCGTCGTCAGGTGTTGCGACCGCCGTTGACGCCGATGGTCTGGCCGGTGATGTAGCTGGCTTCCTCGCTCACCAGGAACGCACACGCGGCGGCGATGTCCTCGGGTCGTCCGATGCGGCCGACCGGGGTGGCGCTGGTCTGCTGCTCGACGTTCATGAGGCCGTCCTTCTCGGTCTGGCGCAGCATGGGACTGTCGATGAAGCCGGGCGGAATGGTGTTGACGGTGATGCCCATGCGGCCGAACTCGCGAGCGAGAACCTTGGTGAGGCCGACGACGCCTGACTTGGCGGCGACGTACGAGGCCATCTGGGGCGCGCCGCTGTGGACGCTCGACGAGGAGATGTTGACGATGCGGCCCCAGCCCTCCTCGATCATGTCGGGGAGGACCGCCTGACAGCAGTGGAAGGTGCCGGTGAGGTTGACGGCGAGGGTCAGGTTCCACAGGTCGGCGGTGGTCTCGAGGAACGGGCCGTGCGGAGAGATCCCGGCGCTGTTGATCAGGATGGTCGACCGGCCCAGCCGCGACCGTACCTCCTCGGCCCCCGCGTCGATCGTCGCGCGGTCCGCCACGTCGACGGCCACCCCGATGGCCTTGCCACCCGCGGCCTGGATCGAGGCGGCCAACGCCTTGGCGGCCGCACCGTCGCGGTCGAGGAGCGCCACCAGGGCTCCGTCGGCCGCGAGCCGCCGGCCGATGGYCGCACCGATGCCCGAGGCGCCACCGGTGACGATGGCCGTGCGCCCGCTCACTGGATCGGCTCGTCGCCGAGGAGCGTGCTGCGGTGCATCTCACGCGGCGTGCCGCGGTCGAACGGGCAGGCCCGGTGGACGAGGCCCAGGTTGTCCCAGATCACCATGTCCCCGACCGACCAGGTGTGCCGGAGCACCCGGTCTGGCGTGGTGGCCCGGTGCTCCAGATCATCCAGCAGGGCCCGGCTCTCTTCGGGGTCCATGCCGACCACGTGCGCCGTCGTCGCCCCGAACACCAGTGAACGCCGCCCCGAGCGGTGCTCCCACACCAGCGGGTGCTCACGCGGTGGCCGCGACGGAGAGTTCCACTCCGCCAGCTGCTCGGGGGTCGGGTTCGGATAGCTGAGCCGCTGGACCGCCTCGAACGTGTGGATCACCCGCAGCTTCGCGAACCGCTCCTTCTCCTTGGCGGAGAGGTCGTCATAGGCGGCGTACGCGCTGGCGAACTCCGTCTCGCCGCCCTCTGACGTCACGACGTGCCCGCTCATCACCGAGGCCTTCGGCGGCGCACTTCCGTCCAGGGCTCCGTCCATGTGCCAGAGGTCATTGCTCCGGAAGTACTCGACGTTCGGGTTTCCCGGATCGAAACTGATCTCCATGATCTCCGGGATCCGGTAGCCCTTGAAGCGCACGGGCTCGCCCAGCCGCCGGCAGAACGCGACCTGCGCCGCGTCGTCGATGTGCAGCTCGCGGAACAGCAGGACGCCGTTCTCCTCTAGCGCCGCCATGACCGCCCGCGGCACGTCCTCGTCGTTCAGCAGGCGGTCGACATCGATGCCCACCACCTCGGCGCCGACAAACGCGCCCAGCTTCTCCGTCGCAATCGTGGCCATTCGTCGCTCCTTCCTTGCCTCGAACGGTCGACTCGTCATGGAATGATCAGGGGGCGCGGTTTCTGGACTGTGCCGGATAACGGCCTGAGACGGACGGTCTTCATCCGGCGTACGTCAGCCCGAGCCCGAGCTCTGTAGCCGCTGGGTGGCCAACTGGCGGAGATCGCCGATCTTGATCTTCGCGCTGCCGGTGAGGACGATGTCGTCCTCGTCGAACACGAGAACGTGCCGCGGGACCTTGTAACTCGCCAGGCGGTCCCGCAGGAACCCGCGAATCTCCCCGGTGTCGACGGTCGCGCCCTCATGGCGGACGACGCAGGCGACGACGATCTCACCGAGCGTCTCGTGCGGCACGCCGACGGTGCGCCCCACCTTGACGCCGGGACAGCCGGCGAGCACCTCGTCCACCTCGCGCGGTGAGACGTTCGCGCCGCCGGTCTTGATGATGTCCGTCAGCCTGCCTTCCCAGAAGAGCAGCCCGGCGTCGTCCAGATAGCCGCCGTCACCGGTGCGGAAGAAGCCCTCGGCATCGAGCGTCTCGTCGAGCGGCGTGCCGAGGTAGCCCAGCATGAGCGTGGGCCCCTTCACGCAGATCTCGCCCCGTTCGCCGCGCGGAACGACGGCACCGGTGAGCGGATCGACGACCTTGAGCGTGTTTCCCGGCAGTGGCGGGCCACTGCTGTTCTGGTGCGTCTCGTGCGGGGTGTTGGCCGGAAAGCAGGTCGAGATCGTGAACGTCTCGGTGTTCCCGTAGGCGTGGCCCGGCTCGGTCCACGTGGTCGACACCGTCGGGTGCCGCGCGATCGCGGTGTTGACGTCCGCGAACCGCATGCTGCTGAGGTCCGCCTGATCCCAGTTGGGCGCCGATTCGAGCTGCGCCCACTGGTGCGGCCAGGCGAACGGGAAGTTCACCCGCTCCGCCTGCATGAGCTCGAGCGCCTCACCGGGGACGAAGGTGGGCTGCAGCACCAGGCTGCCGCCGCTGGAGAAGGCTCCGCCCAGTGCCATGCCGAAGTTGCCGGACCAGAAGAACCCGTTCGCGGTCCAGCAGCGGACGTGGTCCGCCGGGGTGAACCCGTACAGGCGCCCGAATCGCCACAACTGCGCGGCGACCCCGCGATGGGAGTTCAGGATGCCTTTCGGCCTGCTGGTGGTGCCCGACGAGAAGAAGATCAGGGCGGCGTCGCACGGGTTCGTCGCGGCGCCGGTCGCCTCGACCAGTTCGCGCGGCTGGTCGCGGCCACGGGCCAGGAACCCGTCCCAGGTTTCGACCGTCTCGCCCGGCGCGGACTCGCCGAGCGCCACGAGACGGCGCAGGAAGGGGAACCTCGCCGACTGCAACGTGCCGGGAGCGGCCTTGGCGATCTCCGATTCCAGCTCGAACAGGACGCTGACGAAGTCCTTCGTCAGCACCTTGCGCTCGACGAGGAGCACGGAGACTGCCGAAGCCCGCAGGAGGTGATCGAGCTCGGCAGGCGTCGAGAACGTGCTGAGCGCGACCGCCACACCGCCCGCGAGTGCCGTGCCGAACACCGCGGAGATCCATTCGGGACGGTTGGTCATCAGGACGCCCACCCGGGTATCCCTGCCCACGCCGCACGCCCGCAGGGCGCTCGCCACCTCGATGGCGCGTTCCCAAAGCTCGGCGTACGTCCAGCGTTCGACGCCCCGGGCCGCGCGCAGAACGAGCGCCTCGCGCTCCGGGTACCTCGTGGTGACCTCGCGCAGGAAGCCGGGAAGCGTGAGCGGCCCGAGCCCCGGCTCCTCGCTCAGTGGGAGGCCCCACACGAGCGAGGGCGTGCCGGCAGGCGGGCCGTCCGTCTGTGCACCCATCGTCTAGGCCTCTGTCGCTTCCCGGTCGCTGCCGAACGGAAGCTCGACCTCGGCCGTGCAGTCCACCAGCACGCCGCCGTCCTGGTTGGTGAGGCGCAGCTTCACCTGGACGAGCGGCATGCCCCAGACCGAGTCCGTCTCCTTGCCGACGACCTCGGCATCGAAGTAGGTCACGTCACCCTCGAAGGCGGGCAGCCGGAAACTCGCCTTGGAGTGGCGCACCATGCCGTTGTGGCCGGCCCAGTAGCTGAGGTAGTCGGTGCACCAGGCGCCCATCGTGGCGCCGTAGCCGTAGGCGCGCACCATGCCGACCTCGCTGGCCTTGTCGGCGTCGATGTGGCCGCGCGAGGGACCGACGTACAGGCCGTCACGCAGGCGCGGGTCGATCCGGGCGCCTTCCTCGTCGAAGCTGAAGCCCTCCACCCAGCCCGGGTCCTGGTTTACCCACGGATCCTCGATGCCGGGCGGCGTGGTCCAGTGGAACGCGCCCCAGATGTTGAACAGAAACGCGCGGTACTCGGTGGTGAAGCTTGCGATGCTGTGCGGGCCGATCACACGCCGCGGCAGCGTGTCGCCGACCTTCACCTCGTCGAAGTGCGGCGACACGCCGAGGCGGTTCGACAGGAGCCAGCCGTGACGCGCCTTCTCGATCTGCGCCAACTCGGTGGACGTCCAGCTCTTCTTCTCGCCGAGCTGGTTCTCGTACATCCCGCGCTTCCCGGCCTCGGAGGCGAGGTACCGGATCGCGGTCGAACGCTCGCGGGCCACCAACGCGCCGTGCTGGTTGGTGTGGACGGTGTCTCCGCGGGAGAACATCGTGGGCCCGGCAAACCTGGTCTCAGCGACCTTGTAGTCGTGGAAGCGCCGCTCCTGGAAGAGCTTGTCCCCGGCCCGGACGGGACAGCCGTAGAACCACCACTCCTCGCCCCCGAAGATCAGGTGGCTGCCGGGGATGTATCCCACGCAGGCGGGCGCCACGCCGTGCCCGAAGTCCAGGCCGACCGCGATGGACTGTGGCGCGACGAGTCCACCGAACCTGGACCTGCGGGCGAACTCCTCATCCCAGTGCAACGGGTTGGGGTAGTCCATCGCCATCGCCCAGCGGCGGATGTCCGAGGAGCTGCACGGATCCCACAACTGCCCGCCGCCGACCGGCTTACCCAACCGGTGATCGACATCGGAGAGGTCGAGCTCGACGATCTCCGGCTTGGTGGCCTTCTTGGTCATCTTGCACTCCCGACTATCGATTGACGTCGACGACGATGCGGCCCCGCACCTTGCCGTCCAGGAACCGGTCCGCCGCGGCGATCGCGTCCGCCAGCGCGATCTCCTCGGCAATCACGTCGAGCGCCTGTACACCCAGGTCTCGCGCCAGGCGGTCCCAGGCGGCGAGCCGAGGCCCCGCGGGCGCCATCACGCTGTCGACGCCGAGCAGCGACACGCCACGCAGGATGAACGGGGCGACCGACGCCGGGAAGTCCATGCCCTGGGCCAGACCGCACGCGGCGACCGCGCCGCCGTACCGCGTCTGCGCACAGGCGTTCGCCAGCGTGTGGCTGCCGACGGAATCGACGACGCCCGCCCACCGCTCCTTCTGCATGGGGCGCCCGGCGCTGCCCAGCTCGGAGCGGTCGATGACCGTCGCCGCGCCGAGCCGCCGGAGGTACTCGGCCTCCGTCGCCTTCCCGGTCGCGGCGGCGACCTTGAACCCGGCCTTCGCCAGGAGCGCGACAGCCACGCTGCCGACACCACCCGTCGCCCCGGTCACGAGGACCTCGCCCTGCTCCGGGCGCACACCGTGGTTCAGGAGGGCGTCCACGCAGAGGCTCGCCGTGTATCCGGCGGTGCCGATCGCCATCGCCTGCCGGGAGGTGAAGACGGACGGCAGCGGCACGAGCCAGTCCCCGTTGAGGCGGGCGCGCTGGGAGAGGCCGCCCCAGTGGGTCTCACCTACGCCCCAGCCGTTGAGCACCACGAGGTCGCCCTTCTTCCAGTCCGCGTGGGTGCTGTCGGTGACGACGCCGGCGAGGTCGATGCCCGGCACCATCGGGAACTTTCGAACCACGGGCGACTTCGCGGTGATCGCGAGGCCGTCCTTGTAGTTCAGCGTGGAATACTCCACGTCGATGGTGACGTCCCCATCGGGGAGCGCTGCCTCGTCGAGGTTCGTGACCGTGGCCGTCTGCCCCGCGTGGCCCTTCTCGATCAGAATCGCGGAAAACATCGGAGATTCTGTCCCTCCTCGGTCTGTCAAAAGCGCGCGCCAAACTCGGCGATCCCGTGCCACCTGCGATCGAACCAGGTTTGTGGAGCCGACTTGGAGGCGCGGCTCGGCCCAGTGAAACCAGGTCCGCGGGTACCCACGCCGTGAGCGTGGACGGCTGTTCGTACGGCGCCCTGGCTGCCACTTCTCCGGGTTTAAACAAAAACTACGGCGCAGTCAGCGTCTCAGGTCGGAAAACGAGGCGAAGAATGCGGAGGATCTTCCCTTGGGCGGGCCTGGTTAACACCTGGTGCCGCGGTCGGACAGTAGTCGGACCATCTTTCATTCTATCAGCCGGCCTCCTCCGGCGAGTATCCGAGAATGGCCTTCGTCTCGAGGTACTCGTGGAAGGAGAGGTCGCCCCACTCGCGCCCGTTACCGCTCTTCTTGTAGCCCCCGAACGGGGCCTGGAAGTCGAACGCGTCGTTGACCACCACCCAGCCCGAGCGGATCCGCCGCGCCACCGCCCGGGCCTGCGCGAGGTCCTTGCCGGCGACCTGGGAGGACAGGCCGTACTCGGTGTCGTTGGCGATCTCGACGGCCTGGTCGAGGCTGTCGTAGCCGATGATCACCAGTATCGGCCCGAAGATCTCCTCCCGAGCGACGGTCATGTCGTTCGTGACGTTGGCGAAGACGGTGGGCCTGACGTAGAAGCCCTTCGTCAGCCCGTCCGGACGTCCGGTGCCGCCGGCCACCAGCGTGGCGCCCTCGTCGATGCCCTTCTGGATCAGCGTCTGGATCCTGTCGAACGCGGAGCCCGACGACACCGGCCCGATCGCGACCTCGGTGTTGGGGTCGCCGACCGTGGTGTTCTCGGCCGCCGTCCGCGCGATGGCGATGGCCTCGTCCATCCGCGCGCTCGGCACCAGCATCCGGGTCGGCGCGCTGCAGGTCTGGCCGGAGTTGCCCATCACGCCGCCGACGCCCTTGACGACGTTCTCGACGAAGGTCTCGTCGTCGAGCAGGATGTTCGGGCCCTTGCCGCCCAGCTCCTGAGTCACCCGCTTGACGGTGGGCGCGGCGTTGCGGGCGATCTCGACGCCAGCCCGAGTCGAACCGGTGAAGGACACCATGTCGACATCGGGGTGCGACGACAGCGGCACACCGACGCCCGGCCCGTCGCCCTGGACCAGGTTGAAGACACCGGCGGGGATGCCGGCCGCCGCCAGGATCTCGGCGAAGATCTGCCCGGTGAACGGCGAGCGCTCCGACGGTTTGAGCACCACGGTGCAGCCGGTGGCAAGCGCCGGGAAGAGTTTCACCGCGATCTGGTTCATCGGCCAGTTCCACGGCGTGATCAGGCCGCAGACCCCGATCGGCTCCCTGACGACCAGCGTGGCGCCACGCTGCTCCTCGAACGCGAAGTTCCTGAGGTTCTCGATCGCCGTCGTCAGGTGCCCGGCGCCGAGACCGACCTGGAACCCGCCCGCGAGCGTGGCCGGCGCACCCATTTCCTCCGTCAGTGCCACGCCGAGGTCGGCCGCGCGCTTCTGGTACACGTCGAGGATGTTCTGGAGCAGCTCGACCCGTTCTTGGACGCTCGTCGCCGCGTAACCGGGAAAGGCCGCGCGGGCGGCCACGACCGCCCGGTCCACGTCGGCGGCCGAGCCGGCGGCGACCTTCCCGGCGACCTGTTCGGTCGCGGGGTTCACGACGTCGAACGTCCGCGACTCGGCCGGGTCGACCCACTGTCCGCCGATGTAGAACTTCAGATATTCGCGCATGTCTCCGCCGCTTCCGCTCGTGAGAGGCCCAACCGTGTCTCCGGGGACTGAGGCCGCCGGCGGCGCGACGGAAAATCCTGATCGCTCCCCGTTCGTCCCGCTGAACTGTCGAACGACCGGATGGCGCGGCGGGTCACTGCGTTCCCTCCGCGTACCAGGTACGGAACTCGTCGTAACTCGGCATCTCCTCCGAGTTCGCCTTCGGGTCGACCACCACGTGGATGACGCCAGGCTTGCCACTGGCCCAGGCCCGCTTGATGGCGGGGGCGATGTCCTCGTCGCGGTCGACGTACTCGCCGTAGCAGCCGAAGCCCTCGGCGACCTTGTCGAAGCGCGTCGCCGTGCTCCAGTGCGTGCCCGTCTCCAGCGAACCCTGGCCGAAGGTCCGCTTGTAGACGCCCACCTCGAGACCCCAGGCGTAGTCGACGGCCACGACGCAGACCAGCGGCAGGTTCAGGCGGGCGGCCGTCTCCAGCTCCGCGATCTGGAACTGGAACGACGAGTCGCCGGTGACCAGCATCACGGGGCGCCTGCCGTCGTCCGCCACCGAGGCGCCGATGGCGTAGGGAAGCCCGGTGCCGAGGTGCCCGAAGTTCTGGTTCCAGATCACGTCATGCGGCTTCGCCTGCGAGTAGGTCCAGCCGAAGATCGTGGTGGCGCCGCCGTCGCGGATCATGATGCCATCCGCCGGGAAGTCCTTGGTCGCCTCGACGATCAGTCGGGCCGGGTGCACGGGGGACATCCCCGAGGGCGCCGTCTCCGCCAGTTCCGCCAGCTGGTCCGCGTCCTGCCTGATCCAGGCCGCGAGCTCCGGCGTCGCGGTCCGCGGCGTGTCCCTCAGCGCCTCGACGAGCTGCGGGACGATCGCGCGCAGGTCACCGACGAGCGGCACGTCGATCGACCGGTTGACGCCGATCGCCGCGGGGTCCTGCTCGACGAGGATCCACTTGCGGTTGGCCTCGTTCGCGACCCAGTGCCGTCCCCGGCCGTAGTGGGCCGGCTCGCCGAGCTCCGTGCCGATGGCGAGGCACAGGTCGGACTTCACGACGGCGTCGATCGACGCCGACGAGAAGCCGTAGGGGAAGGTACGGTCCTCGAGCCCCTTGATGAACGAGGTGCCGCCGGACGTCTGGATTGCCGGGCAGGCCATCAGGTCCGCGAGGGCCCTGACCGACTCCCCGGCCCGGGCGGTGTGCACGCCGTGGCCGACAAGGATGATCGGCTGCCTGGCCGCGCGGATGAGCTCCGCCGCCTCGGCGATCACATCCGCGCCGGCCGTCTGGTTGACCAGGCGGTACTTCCTGGGCTCCGCCGCCGGAGGTACGTCGAGCTCCTCCTGGATGATGTGGGAGGGGTACTCGATGTAGACCGGGCCGGGAGTTCCCGACAGCGCCCTGCGCAGGCCCTCGCGGACGACCTCGTCGGTCTGGTCCGGGTACTCGATGCTGGCGCAGTACTTGACCGAGGGCTCGAAGAGCTCGGCCTGCCGCACGAACTGGATACGGCCGCGCCGGACCCGCTGCTCGGTGATCCGGGCACGCTGGCCGCCCAGGAAGATGACCGGCGAGTTCTCGACCTTCGCGCACATCATCGCGCCGGCCAGGTTGGCGACACCCGGGCCCAGCGTGCCGACGCACACGGCGGCCTTGCCGGTCATCCGGGAGACCGCTTCCGCCATGAAGCCGGCGGCCTCCTCGTGGTGCGGGGCGACCACGTTCCAGCCGCGTTCCTCGGCCAGGTGGAACATGTGCACGAAGTTCGGGTCCGGAATGCCGAAGATCGTGTTGATTCCCTCGGCCTCGAACAGGTGCAGGATGCGCTCGTAGACTTTCACCTTCATTGGTGGTCAGACCCCTTCGTGGCCATCGCGAAGCTGTTGACGATGTGGTCGACGTGGGCCGAGGGGACGACCGGCAGCACCCAGGGGTCCCGGACGTCGCGGATGCGCTCGATGTCCGCCGCGACCTGCTCGACCGTCCAGGAGGGCCGGTAGACCCCCGGGCTCTCGCCGACGAAGGCCCGGGCCAGCCGGCCGGCGATCGACACCAGGATCTCGCCGGTGATCGAGCAGGACTCGTGCGCCAGCCAGCCCACCGCCGGCGCCGTCAGCTCCGGTCCCATGGGTGGGTAGGCCGAGGTGTCGATCCCCTCGGCCAGCCTGGTGACCGCGGCGGGGACGATGACGTTGCACTTCACGCCCGAGGCCGCCCCCTCCAGCGCGACCACGTTGGAAAGTCCGATCATGCCCGCCTTCGACGTGGCGTAGTTGGCGATCCCGTGGTTGCCGTACAGGCCGCCGATCGACGAGGTCAGCACCACCCGGCCGTAGCCCGCCTGGGACATCAGCGGGAACGCGGCCCGGACCACGTGGAAGCCACCCCGCAGGTGGACGTCCACGACGGCCTCGAAGTCCTCGTATGCCATCTCCGACAGCGACGCCGGGCGGTGGGTCCCGGCGTTGTGGATGAGGACGTCGAGCCGGCCGAAGTGGTCCAGTGCCGCCTGGATGATCGCCTGGCCGCCCGCCGGGGTCGCCACCGAGTCGGTGGAGACGACGGCCTCTCCGCCGGCCGCCGCGACCTCCTTGACGACCTCCTGCGCGGGACCCGCGTCGACGCCGTCGCCGCGCGTGCTCACGCCCGGGTCGTTGACGACGACCTTCGCCCCCTTCGCGGCGAGTAACAGGGCATAGGCACGGCCCAGGCCCCGACCGGCACCGGTCACCACGGCCACGCGGTCGTCGAATCTCAGTTCAGCCACGGGAGATTCCTCTCACGACAGGAGCCACCGGCCCGGTGTTCGTCACTTGTCCAGCTCGAGGCCTGCCAGGTCGCCCGCGTCGCGCCAGCTCTGAAGGAGCTCCTCCATGGCGTAGAAGCCGGGCCAGTAGGGGTCGCCGAGAACCGAGCGGATCTCCTGCTCGCCCTCGTTGTTGTAGTAGCCGGGGGTGCACTCCCGGGCGTAGTTGGTGTTGTCGATCGCGGACGCCCGGATCGTCGCGACCCACTCGTCCTGGGCTTCCGCGGTGGGCTCCACGACGGAGGCGCCGCGAGTCAGCGTCTCCTTGATGATGTAGGCGATGTGGACGGCCTGCTGTTCGAACATCGCCGGCACGGCCGCCGTGATACCACCCTGGATGTACCCCGTGAAGAACTGGTTGGGGAAGCCGTGCGTCATCGTGCCGTGCAGGGTGCGGTAGCCCTTGGCCCAGTTGTCGTAAAGCGAGAGGGCGTCGCGGCCGGTGAAGGGGTGGATGGCGAGCCTGCGGTCGAGATCCGTGGTGATCTCGAAACCGCTGGCGAAGACGATGCAGTCGACCTCGTGCTCCACGCCGTCGGCGATGATGCCGCCCGTGGTGATCCTCTCGACGCCCTTCGACCTCGATACGTCGATGAGGGAGACGTTCGGGCGGTTGAAGGTCGGCAGGTAGGCGTCGTTGAAGCACGGCCGCTTGCACAGGAACCGGTAGTAGGGCTTCAGCGCCTCCGCGGTCGCCGGGTCGTCGACGGCGGCGTCGATGCGCTGACGAAGCCGCTCCATCACCTGGTAGTCGACGATCTCCCGAAGCTCCATGAACGTCACCGGGTCCGCCAGCGCGGCCCAGCCGTTGGTGGCGTCCAGATGCGCCTGCAGATTGCGGCTGATCTCGGTCCAGTTGTCGCAGATGAGGTCGGGCTGGCCTGGGGCGAAGGCCTCGTACGCCGCGGTGTGGAAGTTGCGCTGCCGCTCCTTCTGCCACCCCGGCCGCAGGGTCCTGACCCATTCGGGGTCGGTGGGGACGTCGCCGCGCTCGGCGATGGAGGACGCTGTGCGCTGGAAGACGTAGAGGTGCTCGGCGGTCTCGGCGATGTGCGGGATCGCCTGGATACCGCTCGCGCCCGTGCCGATCACGGCGACCTTCTTGCCGGCGAGCTTGTCGAGGCCGCCGAACAGGTCGCCGCCGGTGTACTGGTAGTCCCAGCGAGCGGTGTGGATCGTGTGGCCCTTGAACTCCTCGATGCCGGGGACGCCGGGGAGCTTCGGCTTGTTGAAAGGGCCCTGGCACATGACGACGAAGCGGGCGCGGATGTCGTCGTTCCGGTTGGTCCCGATACGCCACCGCTTGATCGACCCATCCCACTCCAGCGACGTGATCCGCGTGCTGAAGATGGCCTTGTCGTACAGGCCGAAATGCTTCCCGATGCGCTGCGCGTGCTCGAAGCACTCGTCCCCGCGCGCGTACTTCTCCTTCGGGATGTAGCCGGTCTCCTCGAGTAGCGGCAGGTAGCAGTAGCTCTCGGTGTCGCACTGGATGCCGGGGTAGCGGTTCCAGTACCACGCGCCGCCGAAGTCACCGGCGTGCTCGAGGATCCGGAAGTCGGTGACACCGGCCTCCTTGAGCCGGACGCCGGCGGTGAGCCCCGCCCAGCCGCCGCCGAGAATCGCGACGTCGATGCTCTCCGAGATCGGCGGGCGCGGCACGGTCGGCGTGTACGGGTCGGCCTCGAAGAACTCCTCGAAGTCGCCCTCGGCCACGAGGTACTGCTTCTGCCCCTCGGGGCGGATCCGCTTGTCCCGCTCCGCCAGGTACCTGGTCCGCAGCGCGTCATGGTCGATCTCTGGCGTCTGCGTGGGTGCGCAGTTCTGCATGCGAAGTCCTCGCCTCAGGGCTCTTGTGCGGGTCGTTCGTCGTGGGGACGGCGTTTCCGGCGATCAGGCGAGATCGCTCGGCGCACCCGTTCCCATGTACGTGGCCAGGTTGTGATGCAGGTTCACCACGCTGCGCTCGCGGTACGGGTTCGGCTTCGGGCCGGAGAAGCCGCGCGACTTCATCCCCTGCTGGACGGCGGCCATGTTGGAGAAGTCCTGCGGCAGGACGGTGCGCCAGCGCGGGTCGTCCGCGGGCGTGAACTCCCACTCGGTCGCCGGCTCCTCGCCGGCAGGGAAGAGTTCGTACACCGCGGCCTCGAAGATGCACTTGTCGGGGTCGTAGCCGAACGGCCGGGCGCTGTAGCACAGCATGTTGTTCAGCGCGTGGCCGATCTGGAAGTTCGGGAAGATCTGCCACGCCGTGCCAGCCTGGGCGACGTCCCGCGGGTCGACGGTCGGCCAGATCACTCCGCGCGCGGCGTCGTCGCGGCGCGCCGAGGCCAACCAGTGCGCCAGGACCTCACCGGGCGGCGTTCCCTCCGGCAGCTCCTCGGTCAGCCGCCGCGCGGCGTCGACAAGGGTCCGAGTGGTGTTGGTGTTCGAGTTCTCCCAGGTGAAGTTCTGCAGCTCGATCGTCGAGCGCCGGGCGTCGGGGCCGCTGCCGACCCGCAGCTTTGCCTGGTTCTCGTCCATGCCCTTGGGCGCGTCGTAGCCGATGTTGCTGTGCTTGCCCTGCGCCCGGGCCCACCCGAGGAAGTTCCCGAAGTTCATGAACTCCGGGTGGGTGTACGGCACGTGGTAGGTCTCCATGAAGGCCTCGAGGGCGACCTTCCAGTTGCAGTCGAAGACCAGCCACTTCCGCCAGCGATAGCGCATGTTCTCCAGCTGGAAGGGGTCGAGCAGGGTGGCCGCGGGCTCGAGATACTGCCGCAGCGGCTCACAGTCCGGGTCGAGGTTGATCCAGACCCAGCCGCCCCAGGTGTCGACCTGGACCTGCTTGAGGCTGATGACCTCGTCGGTCAGCCCGCACGGCCAGTCCTCGCGTTCGGCCGCGAAGGTGTTCTCGCCCTCCAGGCTGTACCGCCAGCCGTGGAAGCCGCAGACGAACTGCCGGCGCTGCCCGTGTGCGTTACGAGCGCCGTCCGGGGTGTCCACCAGCCGGCGGCCACGGTGCGAGCAGACGTTGTGGTACGCGCGGATCCTGTCCGCCGCCGTGCGTACGATGATGAGCGAGTCGTCGAGGATCTCGTAGGTCAGGAAGTCGCCGACCCCGGGAATCTCCTCGACCCGGCCGACCTGCTGCCAGACATTGGTCCACAGCTTGTCTCGCTCGGCCCGGGCGTACTCCTCGGAGAGATAGGCCTCGACGCCGATTGTCATCGGTCGTGCCAGCGCCTCCGCCGGCGCGGAAACCGCCCGCTGGACGTTGTCGACAGTTTCGGTCATGACATTCTCCAACCCGCGCCGGGAGATAATCGGTACATGGGTGGGTCGGCGCCTCGGTTACGACTGGTGTCGGAGGAAACGCTGGTGAGATCGTCCTGGGTCAGCGCGTGACAGCGGCGCGAAATCCCTCGTCCTTGAGGAAGAGCGAGGTGTTGTCGGCGCCGAGGTGGGTCCATTTCAGATTGAGACCGCCGTCGACCAGGATCGTCTGCCCGGTGATGTAGGAGGACAGGTCGGACAGCAGGAAGAGGATCGCTCCGGCCTGTTCCTCCGGGCGGGCGCGCCGGCCCATGGCGATGGCGCGGGCGTCGCGTTCGGGGTCCTCGTCGACGTAGGTGCGCGAGGCTGGGGTCGCGGTCACACCGGGGGCGACCGCGTTGACCCGGATGTCGTCCAGGGCCAGCTCGACGGCCATGGTGCGGGTCGCCGCCACCAGCGCGGCCTTGGCGGTTCCGTAGCCGATGTGGAACGGCGCGGTGTTCAGGCCGCTGATCGAGGAGATCGAGACGATCGATCCCGGCCGGCCCCGCTGCTTCAGCTCGGCGGCGACGGCCTGGCTCATGAAGAACATCGTCTCGAGGTTCCACGTGAACAGGTCGCGCCAGTCGTCCCGGGTGACCCGGGTCGAGGGCATCCAGGTCGACGTCGCGGCGCCGCCGGCCACGTTGACCAGCCCGTACAGCTCGCCGTCCGCCTCTGCCGCGGCCGCCATCGCGGTCGCGACGCCCTCGTCGGTGGCGGCGTCGGCCGCGACCGGGACGACGGCGAGCCCTTGGGCCACCAGGGGCTTGATGTGGGTGTCGAGGTTCACCGGGGACCGGCTCACCGCGATGACGGTCGCTCCGGCGCGGGCGACCAGGCTCACCACCGAGGTACCGATGCCACCGCCGGCCGCGCCGGAGACGATGACGACACGTCCGCCGAGGTCGATGAGGTCGTTGGCCATGAGGGCGCTCACCCGTCCTGGCGAAAGGCCAGGACGCTGCCCTCGGCGTCAGCGGACAGGTAGATCGTGCCGTCCGGCCCGGCGGCGATTCCGGCGAAGAGGCCCTGCGGACCGGAGAACGGCTGCAGCCCCTTCAGCGGCTTGGGCTCGACCCCGAGCGGGGGACCGACCGGCAGATCGCGGGCGATCGTGGCCCGGGACTTGCTGCCGAGGTCGACCTTGACCAGCGACTTGGCGCCCGCATCCACGATCAGGAGCTTCCCGTCGCGGACGAGGATGCCCTGCGGTGTCTCCAGGCCGTCCACCACCGTGTCGACGCCGGAGCTGGCGACCGAGACGACCCGACCGGCGCCGGACTCGGAGACCAGGCAGGTGCCGTCCCCGGCGAACGCCACGCCCATCGGCCGGTCCAGCCCGGAGGCCAGGGTCGCGACCTGCCCGCCCCGCACGGACACCACGCGGCCGGCGCCGAGCTCGGCGGCCGCCACGCCGCCGTCCGGCCCGATCGCCACGCCGTAGAGCTGGTCGAACGGCTCGGTTTCGCCGGCCAGAATGTCGTGTTCCATGGCCGCTGGCCGCCACCGCGCGAGCTGGCCGTTCGAGGTGGAGACGATGAACTCGCCTTCACCGACGGCGGTTACCCCGCGGATGTATCCCGGCCAGCCGGGGCTGAACAGGAAGCCCATCATCCGCAGGTCGCCGCCGGGCGGCAGGAAGTAGAAGTAGGTGCCATCGGAGACGTACAGGATGCCGTCGGGCCCCACGGTGAGGTCCAGCGGCCAGGTCAGCCCGCCGGGCAGCACCTGTCGGGTTCCGCCACCGCCGCCGAGGATCTCGGTGATCTGCCCGGTGAAGCTCGACACGAACAGCCGGTCCCCGACGAAGGTCAGGTTGTCCAGCCCAGGAGCGATGCTGGCCAGGGTGGTGCGCTCACCGTTGCGGGGGTTGATCCGCAGCACCTCGCCAGTGCCGACCTGGGTGGAGATGATGTAGCCCTCGGCGTCGAACTTCACCGCGTCCGGGACGCCCAGGTCGCCCACGACCCGCTCGGGCTCGCCGCCGTCGACGTCGATCCGCCAGATGTCGTTGGTGCCCAGCACCGGATAGTAGAGCTTGCCGTCCGGACCGAACTCCATGGCGTTGGGCATCGGCAGGTTCTCCACCAGCACCCGGGGAGCGCTGCCGTCGGCGTACATCTCCAGCAGGCGGCCGCCGATGCGGCATTCGTCGATGAACAGCCGGCCCTGGTGGATGGTGATGCCGTTCGCGCCCGGCACGTCGTCGCGCAGCACCCTAGTGCTGCCGTCGGTCTCGCGCACGGCCACGCGCCCGTCGTAGTACTCCGTGGCGTAGAGGTTGCCTTGGGCGTCGAAGGCGACATCGTCGGGCGCGACGATGTCGCCGCCCTGCGCGCTTACCGTGGCTAACTCGCCGGTGTCGACGTTGAGCGCGCTGATCTGGCTGCCGGCGACCTGGGCTACGTAGATACGGCCGTCGGGACCGGTACGCAGCCCGTTCGCACCGAATAATCGGCTCGGTGGGGTGAGTCTTTCCAGGCTCCATCCCTCAGCGAGGCTGGTGGACGTGGGGCTGGTGTAGCGCCCCCCTTGCAGCAACATGGCGACGGGCTCCCAGAAACATCGTCGTTAAGGAAGACTATTGGCGTGGGTGTACGAGAAACTCGCTCAGCAAGGCCCGGGTCTGGTGGATCTGAATACGAGGAGCTTTTTCGCGGCGGACTGTGAAGAGCAGGCGCGCCGAACGGTCGCGTGACGGTGGAAATGACCGCCGGGTGGGGCTGCCCGCCCGGTCCAACGGTAGGGCCAGATCCCGCGCTGACCCGGGCGGCGCGGTCGGAACCGAGCACCGGCGCGGCGCCGCCTCGGTCACCTGCGGCGGGCCAGCCCATCATCCTCACCTCTCCCGACGCTCGACGACCAGAAGTTGGACTACCATTCCATACTTGGGGTCCAAGTGTCCATATCCGACCGCCGCGGTGGCGCCTCGTCGAGCGCGGGCAGCCGGGTCGGTCAGGCCAGCGCGGACCCGGTCTACCCAGGCCCTACTGCGTCGGAGAAGGACCGAACCGAGAACTGGAGACGTATGAAGGTGATCTCCGCCGCCGGCGACCTCGACCTCAGCCAGGTCCTGCGCCCCGGCGACCGCATCGTGATGGGCCAGGCCTGCGGTGAGCCGACCTCGCTGGTCGAGGCGTTGATAGAGCAGGGCCGCGGCATCGACGGGCTCTCGGCCTTCATCGCCACCAGCTTCTCCGGTCTGTTCACGCCGGCGGCGACCAACAGCTTCTCGCTGTCCAGCATGGGTGCGATCGGCGTGTTGCGCTCGCTGACGAAGGCGCACAGGCTCAGCGTCATCCCCTGTCACGTCAGCCAGGTCGGGCCGATGATCGAGACCGGGCTGATCGGGTGTGAGGTCGCCTTCGTCCAGGTGAGCCCGGCCGACGCGAACGGGCACCACAGTCTCGGCCTGATCAGCGACTACGTGCGGGCGGCCGTCGCGAATGCGCGCGTCGTCGTGGCGGAGGTGAACGACCAGGTGCCGTTCACCCACGGCGAGCACGTGTCCGCATCCGAGATCGACTACGCCGTGCCGGTCTCGCGGCCCCCGGTCGAGGTGCCGGCGGCGAAGATCGGCGAGATCGATGAGGCCATCGCGAAGCACGCCGCCACCTACATCGAGGACGGCTCGGTCATTCAGACCGGGGTCGGCGCCGTGCCGGATGCCATCCTCCGCCAACTGCACGATCGCACGGATCTGGGCGTGCACTCCGGCATGCTCGGCGATGGTCTGATCGAACTGGTCGAAGCGGGTGTCGTCACCAACGCGCGCAAGCGGATCGACACCGGGGTCTCGATCAACGGCGCGCTGATCGGCACCAGACGCCTCTACGAGTTCGCCGACCACAACCCGCGGATCCGCATGTGCGCGACGTCCTACACCCACGACGCCGGCGTGCTCGCGCAGCTGGACAGGCTGGTGACCATCAACTCGGCGATGGAGGTCGACCTGACCGGCCAGGTGAACGCCGAGCAGAACGGCTCGGCGTACCTCGGCGGCACCGGCGGCCAGGTGGACTTCGTGCGCGCCGGCGCACGCTCGCCGGGCGGCCACGCCATCATCGCCCTGCCTGCCACCGCCAAGAACGGCACGGTCAGCAGGATCACCGCCCGGCTCTCCGGGCCAGTCACCACCGCGCGCAGCGACGTCGACGTGATCGTCACCGAGTTCGGTGCGGCCGAGCTCAGGGGCCAGACCCTCGCCGAGCGGACCCGCCGGCTGATCGCCGTCGCTCATCCCTCCTTTCAGGAGGAGCTGGCCCGGGAAGCCGACACGATTCAGCGGAGAGGTTTCTGATGAGTGAGGCCGTGCTGTTCGAGGCCCGCGACGACGGCATCGCTGTCATCACCCTGAACCGGCCCGAGACCCGGAACTGCCTGGCACGCGACGTCCGCGAGGGCCTGGATGCCGCCTGGTATCGCTTTGAGCGCGAGGCGGCGCTGCGCGTCGCGATTCTCACCGGCGCGGGCGAGCAGGCGTTCTGCGCCGGCGGAGACCTCACGGAGATGGTGGCGACCGGAATGCGAGTGCCGCCGCGCGACATGTTTGCCCTCCCGTACGACACGGTCGAACTGTCGAAGCCCACCATCGCGGCGGTCAACGGAGTCGCCTTCGCCGGCGGCTGGATGATCGCGCAGGCCTGCGACCTCTGTGTCGCCAGCACCAGCGCGCGGTTCGCGGTCACCGAGGTCAAGGTCGGCAGAAGCTCGCCCTGGGCCTCGCCGCTGATACACATGATTCCGCAGCGGATCATGATGGAGATCCTGCTCACCGGCCGGCCGATCACCGCGCGGCGGGCCCACGAGATCGGGCTCGTCAACCGCCTCGCCGAACCCGTGGCGCTGATGGACACCGCGCTCGGGCTGGCCGGTGAGATTCTCGCCGGCGCTCCGCTCTCGGTGCGGGCCGCGCGGGAAACGGTGATGATCGCTACCGAAATGGGGCGTTCGGCGGCCCTGAAGGCCGCCAGGTACGCCTCCGAGCACTGCTACAACAGCGAGGACGCCCAGGAAGGGCCCAGGGCGTTCGCGGAGAAGCGTGCCCCCCGGTGGATCGGACACTGAACAGGCAGTACGAGCAACTGCCGCGACGTCGCCCTGACCGCGCCGGCTCCACTCGGCCGCGGACAGCGACGGATACGCGGCGCATCGCGCGACCTCGCCGCGGTCGCTCTCCACCCGGGAGATGACCGCACGGCCGCGGGTGACCGAAGGGCGGTGGGGGACCGCGTCGCCCACCGCCGTCAGCTCTCGGCCCGCCCGGTGATGACCGCCCCTTCCGCGGTGGCACCAAGCTCGTCGATCACCTCCTGGGTGTGGGCGCCGAGCCGGGGAGCAGGGCCGGCGATGAAGCCGGGGGTCCGGGAGAACCACGTCGGTGTGCCAGGGAAACGCACCGGTCCATTCGGGGAATCCACCGTCTCGAAGAATCCCGCCTGATTCAGATGCGGGTTGTCGAACAGCTCGTCGAGGGTGCGGACGGGTGCGGCGGGAATGTCAAGGGACCGGAGCAGATCGAGCCAGTCCTGCGTCGTGTGCTCCAGGAAGGTCTCCGCCAGCCGGGCATAGACGGTGTCGATCTGGCGTGCTCGTTGCTCCAGGGTCGCGAAGTGCTCGCCCGCCCAGCTCGGCCGCACGGCATTGACGAACGCGACCCACTGCTTGTCGTTGTAGACCAGCGCGGAGATGTAGCCGTCCTTGGTGCGGTAGGGCTTCCGGTTGGGGGTGACCGCGCGGGGGTACACCGCTGGGCCCAGGGGAGGGCTGAACATCGCGCCGTTGGCATGTTCGACCAGCATGAACGCGGCCATGGTCTCGAACATGCTGACCTCGACCTCCTGGCCCTCGCCGGTCCGCTCGCGGTGGAACAGCGCCATCATGGTGGCGTACAGGGCAGTTAGTCCGCCTATCTTGTCGGCCATGATGGTGCCGACGTAGCTGGCCTCGCCGGTGAGCTGCTCCTGTACTGACGGCAGGCCGCATTCCGCCTGGATGGTGTCGTCGTAGGCGGTCAGATTCGCGTCCTGGCCGCGGCGGCCGTAGCCGTAGCAGTTGGTGTAGATGATCGACGGGTTGAGCGTGGCCACGTCCTCGTAACCGAACCCGAGTTTGTTGATCGCCTTCGCGCGCATCGAGTGGATGAACACGTCGCCGCGTCGGATGAGGGCACGTAGCGTTTCCCTGGCCTCGTCGGACCGAAGGTCCAGGACGACGCTGCGCTTGCCGCGGTTCACGTTGACGAAGACACCCGCCATTCCCGGCTCCGGCCCGACCGAGATGTAGCGGGTGTTATCGCCGGCGGGAATCTCGATCTTGATGACGTCGGCGCCCATGTCAGCCATGATCTGGGTGCAGTAGGGGCCCATGACCATCGAGGTCAGATCGACGACACGTACTCCGGACAGCGGACCTGAGTGCGTCATGCCGCGGCGCCTCGACGTATCGTGCCGTGGCGCTTACGGCGGTCGGTGACCAGCCGCGAGCCGGTGTATGAAGCACAGGAGCGATTTTCCGTCACGTGTCGACCACTCCTAGATGAAGAGACCGCCATCGCTGTGGTGGTCGTCTGTTTTGCGCTCGCCGGACCATCGGAGCCGGAACGAGGCGAACTCCTCGCAGCTCGCGTTGCTTTATCGGTGCCGCGCGTCCTGACGCCCGCTGCTGGCTAGCCCCGTGGCTCGTCCAGAGGGATCTGACGCGCTTTGAGGCATCATCGACTCCGACCGGTGCGCGCACCGGCGCACCGCCGTCGTCGCTCCCGGCGCGAGCCGCATCCGGGTGGCGGACGGTCCCTCAGAGGGGCCCATCGAGGGTGTCGGATGAATCCCTGTAAGAATAGTTGTATCAAGATGTCGTGAACAGCACACGCGACTCAGCGCAGCGCCCGGATCGCGCCCCCGGGGCCGCGACGGCTGGCCGGGGGGCGGCTGCCCCTGGCACGATCGCCGAGGTGCTGGACGCGGCGCTCGCGTCGCGCCCGGATGCCACCGCGATCGAGGCGTTCTCCGGCATGTGGTCGTACGCCGAGCTCGGCGGCCAGGCGCGACGGGCGGCCGGCGCTCTGTGGTCGCTGGGGGTACGCCCCGGTCACCGTGTCGCCGCCTGCCTGCCCAACGATCTGGACATCGTCGCGGCCTTCCACGGCGCGCAACGGATCGGGGCCGTCTGGGCGGGGGTCGGCGAGGCGCTCGCCGCGACCGAGCAGGAGGATCTGTACGACCTCTGCGAGCCAACGGTCGTGCTGGCCGGACCGCGTTGCCGGCTGACCTCGCCGGACTGTGTCGACCCCGATCGGTGGGCGGAGCTCCTCGCCCACGACGAGGCGGCCCCCGCGGTCGAGCTGGACCTCGATGCGCCGGCCGGGATCGCGTTCACCAGTGGGACATCGGGCCGCCCCAAGGCGGTCGTGCACAGCCAGCGCAACCTGCTCCTTCCGGGTGCGGTCCTCGTCGCGACCCGAGGCTGGGGACCCGAGCTGCGCAAGGGCGACAGCTTCCCGTTGACGATCCTCAACCTGATGGTGCTGTCCACACTGCTCACCGCGCAGGCCGGCGGGTGCGCCGTCATCATGAACCGGCGCGACCTCGAAGGGGTAGCGGAATGGATCTCCACGCGGCGCGTCACGGTGTGGAACGGCGCGCCCGCGCAGCTCTATGACCTCGCCGGGCGCCCTGACCTCGACCTCGGCTCGCTGCGGGAGGTGTGGAGCGGCGGCAGCGACACCCCGGACGCGCTGCGCGAGGCGTTCGCCGCGGCGCACGGGCTGGTTCCCCGGGTCACCTACGGCCTGACCGAGGCGCCGACCGTGGTGTCGATCGACCCGCCCGGAGACGAGTGGCGTCCGCGCGCGAGCGGGCAGGTGCTGGGGCACTATGACGTCGCGGCCTACGACGACGAGGGCCGCCGCCTGCCGGCGGGTGACCTCGGCGAGCTGCGGCTGAGCGGAACCACCGCCGGCGCCTGGGCGGGCAGATGGACGCCGCTGCTCGGCTACTGGGAGCGCGGCGGCGTCCGACCCATCGAGCCAGGCCCTGTCCCCACCGGCGACATCGGGACCGTCGACGCCGCCGGATGGCTGACGGTGCTGGACCGCAAGAAGCTGGTCATCATCCGGGGCGGCGCGAACGTCTACCCGCTCGAGGTGGAACGGGTCATCGCGACGCATCCGGACGTCGCCAGGGTCGCCGTGTATGCGGTGCCCGACGAGCGCCTCGGGCAGCGGGTGGCCGCCGTGGTCGAGAGTGCCGGCCCGCCGCTCGACCTCGTGGCGCTCGACGAGCTGTGCCGGCGCGAGCTCTCGCCGTACAAGGTTCCGGAGATCTGGTCGCAGGTGGACGCTCTGCCGGTGAACGCCATGGGCAAGGTGCAACGCGCCGGGCTGCCTGAGCTCGTCGACCGGCACCGGAGTCCCAGCGCTACCTGACCAGTCGGCGCCGCGGCCTGCGACGTCGCGATCCGCGAGGCCGCTGCCACAGGAAGGCACCGCCGCCGACGTGGTCGGCGCCCTCCGGTGGCTCGCCGGCGACCCCGGAAGTACGTCACCGGGGCGGACCGTCGTTGTCGACGGCGGGTGACCGGGCGCTGACGACAGGTCGGGTCGGGGTCGTCCTGGCGCCCGTTGTCGGGGCCCTGACCTGGCTGATCGGCGGGCGGCGCGTCGGCGCGTGACGTGACCGTCAGCGACCAACCTGCTCGGCCGCAAGGACGGCCGTATAGAATCGGATTTTAAACGCTCTGTCGAGGAGCTGCCCCAGCCGGGAGGTACACGTCCGATGCGACCAGTTCCGGATTCGATCTCGGCCAAGGTGATGGCGGCCGCCGAACTGTTCGCCGAACGTGGCCTCGACGGGGCGAAGATGAGCGAGATCTCGGCCGCCACCGGTATTCCGAGGGCGACGTTGTACTATCATTTCGAAGGCAAGGAAGCAGTTTTCTCGCACATGTGCGGCGTCGTTTTCGATGCGTTCGAGGAAGCTATTTCGACCGCGTTGAACGGGCCGGGGAACGCTGCGGAGCGGCTGGACCGAGTCATTTACGCGCAGATCGACATATACGCGACCTATCCGGTCGCGCTTCGGGCGCTCCAGCTTGATCTTGGTCGAGCCACGCGACGTCCCGAACTCATCGAGCGGGCGTCGCGTGCCTACCTGCGGCCCGTGGTGAAGCTGCTGGAGGAGGGCGCGGCAGACGGATCGTTGCGTCCGGTCGCCAGGCCGCGCGCAGTGGCGGCGGCCATCCTCGGGGCGATGACCATCGCAGCGGAGCGGACGTTGCCGATCAACGGAAAGGACGCGGTGTCGGAGCTGCACCGGGAAATGACTTTGTTCGTTCTCCAGGGCATGAGGGCGCCGGCCTGACGGTGTCCTCCGTCCAGGAGCGCCGGTTTGCGCCTACGGTCAAGTGCTTGCCCCTTTCTGCCACGCCGGGGTGGGGTTCCACCATCCGGTTCGCCGCCTGAACGGGTTCAGCTGGAGTGGACGCGCTCGCGGTAGCCGGTCGGCGTCTCCCGGTGTACTGGCCGAACGCGCGGGTGAAGGCGCTCACGCTCTGGAGGCCGACGGCGAGTGCGACGGTGCTGACGTTCTCGTTCTGGCCGTCCTGGGCCAGCAGAGCTATGGCTTTCAGCAGCCGGCTTTCCAAGAGGTACCGGCGCCAGGACATGCCGGCCGCGCATCGGGTCGTTCGACGTCCGGCTGATCGGCCACCGCTTGGCTTACTGGATCATCTCACGGATCACCGGGGCGGCGGTGGCAGCGCACACAGGTCTGGCCGAAATTGGCAGACACTTGGCCGAACCTGCAAGGACGGCCACGGGTCGACTCACCGATGATGAGCCGACAGGACGCGGCCGGGTCCGGTTTGCAAGCAGAGTCCGTCGGCGCAAGTCGGCGGCGCCAAAGAACTTCCTCGAGCTGCTGCCGGTTGACAGCATCCTGTTCGAGACCGACTTCCCGCGCACCACCTGCCTGTTCGAGAACATCCAGGAGACCATCACCGCGGGGCTCAGGCAGGTCGAGACCGGAGCGCGCCGGAAGATCCTGTGGGGAGAACGCGGCACGGCTCTACCGGATCGAACAGCCGGCGGCACAGTGGCAGGCAACAGCCGGACGCGAAGCGACGTGACCCTCGCACCTGATCGCCGCCGCCCGCGCCGTCACCGAGGGTTCACCGGAATAGGAAGGACTGGCCATCGCTCAGGACTGGCGGACGTTCAGCTGTGAGCTCGGCATCAAGGTGAAGAAGTGGGAGTGGTGATTACGGAGGGTTTCACGGAGCCCGCTCGGGAGCTTTCCCGGGTGGCCGCCATCGTCGGCGTCGGCGAGTCGGACTACGCCAAGGACTACCGGGCGGGCCGGCAGAAGGAAGCGACGTATGTCGCACCCGACGGTTTGTCTCTTGCCGCGGTGGCCTTCGAGCGGGCGCTGGCGGATTCGGGGTTGGGGCGTGACGACATCGACGGCGTGAACGCCTGCTTCATGTACGGGGGCCCTGCGCCGCGGGAGGTGGCGGAGGCGTTGGGGATCCGGCCGCGGTACGCCGTTGCCAAGGGCAACATCATGGATCATGTCATCCCGCCGGCCGTGGTGGCGCTCGCCGAGGGGAGATGCGACACGATCGCCCTCGTCTACGCCGCCGCGCCGAGGGCGTCCCAACGGGTGTACGGCGGAGCGACCTACGGTGACGAGGGCGCGACGCCGGTCTCGTACTACTACTTCACGCCCTGGGGCTGGAGTTCCCAGGCTGCCCACTGGGCCTTCATCTTCCAGCACTACATGAACACCTTCGGCGCGACCGAGGCAGACCTGGGCAGCGTCGCCATGACGTTGCGGCGCCACGCGGGGCGGAACGAGAACGCGATCATGCGGGCGCGGCTCACGATCGACGACTACCTCACGTCTCGTTACATCGTCCGGCCGTTGCGCCTTTTCGACATCTGTCTTGTGAACAACGGGGCCGTCTGCCTGATCATGCGCAGGACGGGCATGACGACCGACCTCCCGCATGTCCCCGTCGAGGTGGCTGGCTGGGGTCACGCCAGGACTGGCCCGGCGAAGATGCACCAACTGGTGCGCGAGCGCCTTCGCCTCCACTTCGCCGAGGCTGGGCGGCAGGCGTTCGAGATGGCCGGCCTCGCCCGTTCCGACGTGGGTCATTTCCAGGGCTACGACGCATCCAGCATCCACCTCGTGGAGCAGCTTGAGGGCTACGGCTTCGCCGAGGCCGGTACCGGCCTGGAGTTCTGCAAGGACGGCCAGATGGACCTCGGTGGCGCGCTGCCGACGAACACGAGCGGCGGCTTGCTGTCCGAGGCGTACATGCACGGGTGGAACCATGTCGTGGAGGCGGTCCGCCAGCTGCGCCACGAGGCGGGTGGCCGTCAGGTCGACGACGTGACGACGTCGTTGTTCTCGATGGCGACGACCGAGTCCGCGCACCCGCTCCTGTTCACGCGGGGAGGGTGACCGTGCCCGAGCGCAGACCGAACCGGTTTCTCGGGGGTGTCCACGACGAGTTCTGGCAGTTCTGCAACAGGGGCGAGCTGCGGCTGCAGCGGTGTACTGGCTGTAGCTCCTTCGCTTGGCCCCCGGTCACGCGGTGCGCGCACTGCGGCGGTGACGAGTTGGACTGGCGACGTGTCGCCGGTACCGGCGAGCTCGTGAGCTGGGCCACGTTCGAGCACCGGTACCATTGGGAGATCCCGCTGCCCTGGGACACCATCCTCGTCGAGCTTGACGAAGGCCCGCTCTTCGTCAGCAATCCGGTCGGCTTCACCAGAGACGAGATGACGCCGGCCATGCCCGTCGAGGTCGAGTTCATCGAGTGCGAAGACGACGCCGGCGCCTTCCGCCTCCCGGTCTTCCGCAAGCACGCCCGCTAGTGTGGCTGTGCACGTCGACAACCCGCGGCGCAGCGCCGTCCACGGCCCCGCGGGTCTACCGGCGGCGGGCCCAAGGGGGCAGGGTTGGCGCTCGCACCGGACGCAGTCGCTGGTCGGCGGGGCACCCGACCAGGCGACCGCCGCACGGGACGGTGTCGAGCGTGCGACGGTGCCGATCCGATTCCCGGGGCCCGAGCAGGAGGCCCCGCCGCCAACCCGGCTGTGAGCGCCCGTCCGACCGGCCCCAGGGGCGCGGTGGGTGACCTTGCCGCGTCATGCTGGGAGGTCGTGCGGTCTCGCTCGACGGGCTGGGTAGCTGTGTGCAACCACCGTCCAGTACCGACCGAACCAGAGCGGTCGGTACTGGACGGGCTGGAGCGCGGCCGCGGGGTTCAGCTGGCCAGTTTGGCCAGGTCGGCGATGGAGACGAGGTGGTACTTGTCCGCCGTCGCCTTGGTGACGACGATGGCGTCGCTGTCCTGGGCGGTCGCCTGGTCGAGCTCGATCAGGTTGGCGGGCAGGGCTTTTGCCAGCGCGGCGTACACGTCGGCGGAGCTGGTGGCCGTGGCGGACGCGTCGATGAACTGCAGGAGCGTGCCGGTGTACTCGGCGAACAGGTCGAGCGAGCCGTCCTTGAGCGCCGCGTAGTACTTCTCCCGGCTGCCTATGTTCAGCGTGGTCTTGACTGAGGCGCCCTGCGCCTTGAGCGCCTCCGCGTAGATCTCGGCGAGGATCACGTTCTCCGGGAAGTTGGCGGAACCGATGGTCAGGCTGACGCCCGAGGCCGCGGTGCCGGTGGCGGCAAGACCGTTGTCGGACAGCCACTGCCTGGCCACCGCATCCGGGTCCTGCTTGTCCGTCTGCACCTTGGTGAGCAGCGCCGAGAGCCCGGACGTCGTGAGCTTGGCCTGGATGGCGTTGAGAGTCGTCTTGACGCCGTCCGTCGCCTTGGCCTTGTTGATTACCGGCACGATGTTCTGGGCCGCGAAGTTGCTCTTCGGGTCGGTGAGAATCACGAAGTCGTTGGCCGCGATCGAGGGGTCAGTGGTGAACAGGTCGGCCGCGTCGATCTGCCCGTTCTTCAGAGCCGTCACGGTGACCGGGCCACCGGTGTCGGTAACGGTGAACTTACCAAAGGTGACGCCGTAGTTCTTCTCCAGGCCGGGCACGCCGTCGGCCCGCGTCTTGAACTCCGGCGGACCGCCGAGGATCAACCCGCTCGCGACGCTCTTGCCGCTCGCGGTGGGCGAGTCGCTCGACCCGCAGGCCGCCAGGCCGACGGCGGCGACCGCGGCGACGGCGGCGACGGCCGTGACTGATCTAAGGAATTTCCGCTTCATCTTTTCTCCCTGGTTGCGTCGAGGTACGACTCATTCGGATGTGGTTCCGGAAGAGATCAGGCGTGGGATACTTCCGGCCCTGTCAGGACGGCCGACTGGACTTCCGAGGCCACGGCCGGCCTCCCGCGGGGGAACCGTCCGGTGATTCCTCGCGAGACCGCGTAGCGTTGGATTGTCGCGAAAATGAGATCCGTGGTCAGCGCGAGAGCGGCCACCAGCACGCCTCCGCCGATCATCTGCGGATAGTCCTGCTGCGCGAGGCCGTCGTAGATGAATCGCCCGAGACCGCCGAGAGGAACGTAGGAGGCGATGGTCGCGGTCGCGATCACCTGGAGGGTTGCCGACCGGAGTCCGGAGAAGATGAGAGGGAGGCTGCACGGCAGCTCGACCTGGAAGAGAACCTGTGGACCGGTCATGCCCATGCCGGCCGCGGCGTCGCGCACCGCCGGGGAGACGTTGTCGATCCCGGCGTAGGTGTTCGCCAGGATGGGTGGAACGGCGAGCAGAACCAGGACGATCTCGGTGGGGATCAGGTACCCGGTGTCCGTACGGCCGTGGAAGTGTGGAGCGATGATCACGGTCAGCAGCACCAGCACGCCCACCGTGGGAAGGGCACGGACCGCGTTGGCCGCCGAGACCAACCAGGTGCCGCGTCCGGTGTGGCCGATGAGCATGCCCAGGGGAAGCGCGATCAGGATGGCGACGGCGAGAGCGATCCCCGTGAACCGGATATGCGCCTCGAGCTGGGTGAGAATGCCGGTGTTCAGATGGCTGTCTTTCCAGTTGTCGCCGTCGGTGAGCCAGTTGAAGACCCTTGTGATGATCATCGGGCAACCCTCCGCCACGGGACGAGTATCCGGTTCAGCAGCAGGACCAGGCCGTCGAGCACGAGGGCGAGCAGAACACACAGCACGATCCCGAGAACGATCGGCGGGTAGTACGGCGTGGGGGTCGAGAGCTGGAAACCGGTCGTGAACAGCTGCCCGAGGTTTGACATTCCGATCGTCCCGGCGACGGCGACGATGCTGACGTTGGCCACCAGAGCCACCCGCACGCCCGCCGTGATGACGGGTACGGCGATGGGGAGCTCCACCTTGAAGAAGCGACCCAGATCCTTGTATCCGATGGCGCTGGCGGCCTGCAGCGTCTCCTCGGGCACCGAGGCGAGCCCGTCGGCCACGACCCGCACCAGCAGGGCCACCGAGTAGACGGTGAGAGCGATCGGCACCTGGATCGGGTCGAGTGAACTCAAGCCGAGAATCGGCGGGATCATGACAAACAACGCGATCGAAGGGATCGTGTAGAGAAGACCGGTGATCGAGATCAGCGGTGGGTAGACGAACCGGTGGCGTCGCGCGAGCCAGCCGAGAGGGAGCGCGATCGCGAGCCCGATCACCACCGGGAGCACCGAGAGCCACGTGTGCGACCACAGCCACCCGAGGTCCTCGTGGCGATGGTCCATAAAATACCCGATGAAGTGCAGCGGGGAAGAGCTGGAGCTTGTGCCGGCCGCGGAGATCACGATGCCATCGCCGTCCGGGCCTCAATGAGATCGAGGACTTCGCGTGCCGTGACGGAGCCGATCAGGCAACCACTGGCGTCGACGACGACGCCGCGCCCGGACGGCGACGAGAGGCAGGCGTCGAGCGCCGCCCGCAGGGTTCCTCCCTGGGTGGCGAGGGTGCCTCCGCGGTAGAGCATCTCCTCGGTCACCGTCTCTTCGCCGGCGCGCAGGTGTTCGAGATTCAGCCAGCCGTGCGGCGTGCCCGCGGCGTCGACCACGAGGATCCAGGTGCCGTCGTCGGAGCCCGAGGGCACGGGGCCGCCCAGCGCGACGGTCTGCTCGGCGTGGGTAGAGAGCGTTCCGGCGCTGGTAAAGGCGAGCGCGCGATAGCCGCGGTCCCGCCCCACGAATCCCGCCACAAAGGCATCGACGGGTCGACTCAACAGCTCTTGCGGGGGAGCGAGCTGCGCGAGCCGCCCGCCGACCCTCAGCACCGCGACCTGGTCGCCCAGTTTGATCGCTTCGTCGATGTCGTGGGTGACGAACACGATGGTCTTGCCGAGGTCTCCCTGCAGTCGGAGGAACTCGTCCTGCAACTGCTCGCGCACGACGGGGTCGACCGCGGAGAACGGCTCGTCCATGAGCATCACCGGTGGATCGGCGGCGAGGGCTCGGGCCACCCCGACACGTTGCTGCTGGCCGCCCGACAGCTGCGCGGGGTACCGCTTGGCGAAGTGGGCCGGTAGCCCTACCCGTTCGAGGAGCTCGACAGCACGGGTTCGCGCCTGCTTCTTGTTGTGCCCGAGCAGCAACGGGACAGCGGCGACGTTGTCGACGATCGTGCGATGCGGAAAGAGCCCGGCGTGCTGGATGACGTAGCCGATCCGGCGGCGCAGCTCGTGGGTGGCCATACCAGCCGTGTCGACATCGTCTATCCAGATCGAGCCGGAGGTCGGCTCGATCATCCGGTTGATCATTCGCAGGCTGGTGGTCTTCCCGCAGCCGGACGGTCCGACGAGCACTGTGATCTGCCCAGACGGCGCTACCAGGTTCAGCTCGTCGACGGCGACGGTTCCATCGGGGTAGTGCTTCGACACTGTGTCAAATCTGATCATGTCCCTGTGTCCTGTTCCGCCGTCGGTGGGGGATTGGGCGTTCCGAGCTGGGCACTCAGTAGCCGCGCTTCCTGGGCAACGATTCGCCCGTAGTCGTGCATCGTGTTGTCGTCGATGCGGTAGCTCGGGCCGAGGACGCTGAAGGCCCCTGCGACCCCTCCCGGATGCCGGACGGGTGCCGCGATGGCGGTCACGTCGGGCTCGAGGCGGTCGCGCTCGGCGACGTAGCCCGACGGCGGGACGTCGTCCATCAGAGCGCGCCCCACCGCGAGCCCGGCCATCGGCACCGTTCGGCCGATCCAGCTCGTGTGCCGCACAGAGTGGGTGCCCTCCACCATCGCGACGTAGATGGCGCTGTCGCGGGCCGCGCGCATCGAAAGGTAGGCCGACTCGCCCGTGGCGGCCACGATGCGGTGCAGCGCAGGCGTGGCGATCCTCACCAAGGTGTTGCGCCCGATGGCGGTCGCACCCAGTTGGATCAGTCGCGGGCCGGCTCCGAAACTTCCCTCGCCGTTGCGCGACACGAACCCGGCACGTTCGAGCGTGCGCAGGAGCCGCAGTGCCGTGCTGGCCGGTAGGTGGGCCCGTCGGGCGCACTCGGACAAGGAGAGTGACTCCTGTTCGCACACCTCGGAGAGCAGGAGCAAGGCGCGATCCACCGTGCGAGTCGAAGTGCTGCCGGTGGCGATGGCGAACTCCTCCTCGGCGTCGAGTGGCATGCAGCCTCACGCCCTCCCGTCCGAAGCCCTGGCTGCTTCCATCTGGTGGAAGTAGCCTGCCATTGGACGATAAGATGCCATGTAGGGCCTCTGGGTCCAAGAGGGTCGCCAGACAGTTTTCGCGAATGAAACAGAACGATCTGTCGCCGCGGCGGCTCAGGAGCAACGCCATGATCGAGATTGACGGCAGCAGTCTCCGGATCGACGACATCGTCGCGGTCGCGCGGCGGCTCACGCCGGTGCGCGTGGGAGAGGAAGCGCGCGAACGTGTTCGGCGATCCCAGGCGTTTGCGAACGCCGCCTCGTCCGAGAGGCCGATCTACGGGCGTACGACCGGGGTCGGAGCCAACCGCGTCCAAACGGTCTCGGACCCCGAGGCCGGGGCCCGGAGTCTGATCCTCAGCCACGCCACGTCGGGCGGTTCGCTGCGCTCCGCCGAGCGGGTCCGGGCGATGCTGGTCGTGCGGTTGAACCAGTTGGCCGCGGACGGCAACGGTGCGTCACCGGATCTCCTCGATGCCCTGGCCGACCTGCTCCAGCTGGATGCGCTTCCACCGGTACGAGAGCTGGGAAGCATTGGTACGGGTGATCTCTCGGCGCTCGCCGTCACCGCCCTGGCCATCAGCGGGCAGGTAATGACGACAAATCCGATCCGCCGCCCGGTCGTCGTCGGCAGCGGGGACGCCGTCCCGTTCCTGTCCAGTAGCGCGGCCACTCTCGCCGATGCCGCGCTCGCGTGTGCCGACCTGCTTGCGCTGGCCGAGGCGGCTCACGTCGTCGCGGCACTGACCTTCGTCGGCGTGACCGGGAACATCGAGGCGTTCGCTCCCGCGGTAGAGGTGGCCACGCCTTTCCCTGGCGCGCGGCATGTCTGTGTCCGCATGCGTGAGCTCGTTGCCGGCACCCCGGCTGGGGCGCGGATCCAGGACCCGTTCGGTTTGCGCAGCCTGCCCCAGGTGCACGGCGTCTTCCTTGACAGCCTTGCCACGCTCTCGGACGTGGTGACACGGATGGTGAACACCGGCTCGGAGAACCCGATCGTCTCGGCCGCCCATGGCATCGCCCACCACGGCGGCTTCCACGCCTCCTACCTCGGTCAAGCACTGGACGCTGTCGTCCTGGCGGCGTCCCAGTCGGCGCACCTCTCGCTCACCCGGCTCACCATGCTGGCCGAGCCGGCCTACACCGGCCTCGCGCCGTTCCTCGGCGAGGGCACCCCGGCGGCGTCGGGGATCATGATTGCGGAGTACGTGGTCGCCTCGGCGCTGGCGGAGATGCGGGCCCTCGCCAGCCCGGCCAGCCTGCAGTCGGTCACACTGTCCCGCGGGGTGGAGGAGGACGCGAGCTTCGCCTCCCTGGCTGCCTCCCAGGCTGCCCAGACAGCGATCCGGCTGCGCACTGTGCTTGCGGGAGAGCTGGTCGCGGCGGTCCGGTGCCTCCGGCTCCAGGCCCGGTCGGCTGCCGCCGAGGCCGCGCTGCCGACGGGACTGCACGCCGCATGGTCGGCGGTGGCGGACCTCCCCCGCGGCGCCGAGGACCGCGATCTCACCGTCGACCTCGAGATGGCCGAACGGCTCCTCAGCTTCCTATAGGGCCAAAGGGTATGCGAAAATGATCTTTCTTCGCATACCCGGCCGGGGTTCCTGCCGGATCGCCGAACGGGGTCCCTGCCAGATCGGCGACAGGGTCCCCGCCGGATCGACGCAGTCGATCTGGGAGGTCAGCGATCTGGGAGGTCGTGATCTGGGAGGTCTGCTGGTAGGTCCGGTTGTCCCCAGGATCACTGGTGGGACCGACCGGGAAGAGCGAGGGCGCGGGCGATAGGGACGCCGGGGCGGTAGGCCAGGTGCAGATAGCTGGGGGCGTCCAGCACCGTAAGATCGGCCGTGTAGCCGGGAGCAAGGACTCCGATATCGTTGCGCCTCAGGGCTTGTGCCCCACCTACTGTGGCCGCGGACAGGGCCTCGGCCGGGGTCATGGACATCTCCCGGACGGCCAGCGCGATCATCAGCGGCATCGACGACGTGTAGCAGCTGCCGGGGTTGCAGTCGGTGGCCAGCGCCACGGTCACGCCGGCTGCCAGCAGCCGCCGGGCGTCGGGGTAGGGGGAACGGGTGGAGAACTCGACGCCAGGCAGCAGCGTCGCCACTGTGGACCCGCCGGCCAGCGCGTCGACGTCGGCGTCGGTCAGATGCGTGCAATGGTCGACGCTCGCGCATCCCAGCTCGACAGCCAGTTGCACCCCGGGCCCGGCTGAGAGCTGGTTGCCGTGGACCCGGAGGCCGAGTCCGGTCCTCCGGCCCGCCAGCAGGATCGCGCGTGCCTCGTCGCCATCGAACGCGGTTGGGCTGGCCGGCTCGCAGAAGACGTCGATCCACCGGGCGTAGGGGGCGCAGGCGGTGAGCATCTCCCCGCACACCAGCCTCACGTAGTCCGCTCGATCGGTCCCTGGGGGCACGACGTGCGCCCCCAGGAACGTGGTCTCGGGGGTGACCTCCCGCGCCAGCCGCAGCGCCCGGACCTCGTCCGCGATGGTGAGGCCGTAACCGCTCTTGACCTCCACCGTCGTGGTTCCCTGCGTGTGCATCTCCGTCATCCGCGTGGCGAGCAAGGTCCGCAACTGCTCGTCGGTCGCCCTACGGGTGGCCGCCACCGTGGTGGCTATGCCGCCGCCGCTGTAGCGGGCTCCGGCCATCCGGGCGGCGAACTCGGCGGACCGGTCGCCGGCGAACACGAGATGCGCATGGGAGTCCACGAAGCCGGGGATCACCGCGCGCCCACCGAGATCCACGCGACGGTCCGCCGCCGGCGCCTCCGCCTCGCGACCCACCCAGCGGACCCGGCCGTCCGAAACCACGACGGCGGCGTCCGTCAGGATGCCAAGGGTGGATCTGTCACCGACCGAAGGGTCGTTGGTGACCAGCTCGCCGATTCCGCCGACGAGGGTGCTGCTCATCGTTCCTGCTCCCACACAGCTGAAATCGCCTCTCCGAGTAGCCGGCCGACGTCGCCGAGGACATGCTGTCCGCCCGTCACCACGGTCCGGCCGTCCACCACGACGGTGTCGACGTCCGCGGCGGTCGCGGCCATCAGGACCCGCTCGGCCGCCACCCCCGCGGTACGCGGCGTGTCGAGCCGCACGGCCACGAGATCGGCCCGGCCACCCACCTCGAGCCGGCCGGCATCCCAGCCGATCGCCGCGTGGTCGGTGAGGAAGCCCAGGAGCTGGTCATGTCCGAAGCGGCCGCGCCGCAACGAGGTCAGTCGCTCGTGCTCCTCCACCCCGCGGATCTCTCCGAAGAGGTCGATGGAGGCGTTCTGGTCGCTGCCGACACTCAGCGGCGCACCCGCGTCGCGCAGCGCCCCGCCCGGCCCAATGCCGTCGGCGAGGTCGCGCTCGGTACCAGGGCACAGGCAGACCGTGGTCCCGGAGCGGCCCAGGAGGCCGACGTCGCCGGAGGTCAGGTGGGTGGCGTGGACCGCCGTGGTGGTGTGCCCGAGCGCGCCGGCCTCCGCGAGCAGAGCGGTCGGGGTGCATCCGTAGAACCCGGCGCAGGCCTCGTTCTCGGCGGGCTGCTCGGACAGGTGGACGTGCAGCGGCCGCCCCCGCGCCTGCGAGACCACGGTGGGGAGCGCCTCCCGAGGTACTGCCCGCACCGAGTGCGCCGCCACCCCCACCCGCATCCGCTCCGACGGGCGGAGCAGGTCGACCCGCTCCGCCCAGGCGTCGACGGTGCCGTCACCGAACCGCAGTTGCGGTCCCGAAAGCGGCGTGTGGCCGTCGCTTCCAAGACCGCCCGCGAGGTAGCAGGTGTCGACGAGGGTGAGCCGGATGCCGGCGTCGGTGGCGGCCTGGCGCAGGGCCTCCGCCATCGCGTTCGGGTCGGCGTAGGGGGTGCCGCCGCAGGCGTGATGCAGGTAGTGGAACTCGCCGACCGACGTGATTCCCGCCAGCGCCATCTCGGCGTAGGTCGCGCGGGCGAGGGTCAGGTAGCTGTCCGGGTCCAGGCGCCCGGCGACGGTGTACATCGCGTGCCGCCAGCTCCAGAAGTCGCCGGGGCCGTCGTGGGTCCGCCCCCGCAGAGCGCGGTGAAAGGCGTGGCTGTGGCCGTTGGCGAAGCCGGGCAGCACGACGCCGGGCAGTCGGACGGCGTCGCCCGGCTCGGTGCCGGGTCGAATGCTGGTGAACCGGCCGTCAGCGGCCTCGAAAGTGACGTTCCGCGCCGGGCCGGTGGCCAGCACGGCGTCGGCGGCGAACCACCTCATCCCGCGCGCCTCAGTGATCCTGGGGATGATGCGGACCTACCAGATCGCTTCGCGATCCGGCAGGAACCCCGGCCGGGTGTGCGAAGAAAGATCATTTTCGCACACCCTTTGGCCCTCTAGCGGCTATGTCTTCGAGGACCTGAGCCAGGGCGTCGACCCCCGCGAGGCAGTCGGCGGTCTCCGCGTGCTCGGCCGGGGAGTGCGAGACCCCGGTGGGGTTGCGCACGAAGAGCATCGCCGTGGGGATTCCCGCCCGGGCCAGGATCCCGGCGTCGTGACCGGCGCCTGTCCCGAGTACGGGGGCGTCGCCGAGCAGCTTCGCCAGCCGGCCGACGAGCACGGCATCGAAATCCGTCGCCGCGGTGAAGGACTCCTCGACCGGATCGGAGCCCGCGGCCGTGGCGACGGCACCGACGACGGAACGGACGTGATCCTCCTGCGGGCCGCGGGCGTCGAGCCACGCGGTGATCCGGGACGGGATCGCGTTGACCCCGTTCGGGATCACCTGCACCTTCCCGACGGTGGCCACGCACCCGACGATGCTGGCGGATGTCCGTGCGGTCGTGACGACGTGCGCGAGGTCGAGCATCGGGTCCCGGCGGTCGGCGAGCCGGGTGGTGCCGGCGTGGTTGGCCTCACCCTCCAGATCCAGGCGCCACCGGCCATGCGGCCAGATCGACGAGCCCACCGCCACCGGGCGGCCGAGATCGGCGAGGCCGCGTCCCTGCTCGACGTGCAGCTCGACGAACATCCCGATGCGCCGCAGCGCTTCCGGGTCCGGTCCGACCTGCCGCGGGTCGTGGCCCGAAAGCGCCATCGCCTCTGCCAGCGTGATGCCGTCGCCGTCGCGCAGCGCGCGGGCTCTGTCGGCATGAAGGGCTCCGGTGATGAGGCGCGAGCCGGTGCAGGGGATGCCGAACCGGGCACCTTCCTCGTCGGAGAAGCAGGCGATACCCACCGGGGCTGCTGGTCGGAAGCCGCTGGCCCGCAGTTGGTCCACGGCGGCGAAGGCGGATACCACGCCGAGCGGCCCGTCGAACGCGCCGCCGTCGGGCACCGAGTCGAGATGAGAACCGATCACGACCCCCGGGGTTCCGGCGTCGGGGTTTCCCCACCAGGCCCATAGGTTGCCGGCGCGGTCGGTGACGACATCGAGACCGCGGGCCGCCGCCTCTCCGGTGAACCAGTGCCGCAGCGTGCTGTCCTCGGACGTCCAGGCGAACCTCCGGTATCCGCCGGTGGCCGCCGCGCGGCCGACCGGCGAGAGGTCGCCCCACATGGCCTCGAAGGTCACGAGCCCTCCCGCATGGGCATCCGCACCCCGGTGGCGCGGGCGACGTCGTCGGCTCTGCCGTAACCGGCATCGGCGTGGCGGAGGATGCCCGTCGCCGGGTCGTTGCTCAGGACCCGCTCGAGCTTCTGCCGGGCCAGTTCCGTGCCGTCGGCCACGGTGACCTGGCCGGCGTGCAGGGACCGGCCGATGCCGACCCCGCCGCCGTGGTGGATCGAGACCCAGGTGGCTCCCGAGGAGGTGTTCACCAGCGCGTTGAGGAGCGGCCAGTCGGCGATGGCGTCCGAGCCGTCGAGCATCGATTCGGTCTCGCGGTAGGGGGAGGCGACCGAGCCGGTGTCGAGGTGGTCCCGGCCGATGACGATGGGGGCCGTGAGCTCCCCGGAGGCCACCATCTCGTTGAACCTCGCCCCGGCGCGATCGCGGTCGCCGTAGCCGAGCCAGCAGATGCGCGCCGGGAGTCCTTGGAAGGCAATGTGTTCCCGCGCTCCACGCATCCACCGCTGGAGCCGGTCGTCGTCGGGGAAGAGCTTCATGACGGCCTCGTCGGTGGCGTGGATGTCGGCCGGGTCGCCGGACAGGGCAACCCAGCGGAACGGCCCCTTGCCCTCGCAGAACAGCGGCCGGATGTAGGCGGGCACGAAGCCGGGGAACTCGAAGGCCCGGGAGTACCCGCCGAGGCGGGCCTCCTCCCGGATCGAGTTGCCGTAGTCGAACACCTCCGCGCCGGCGTCCTGGAACTCGACCATCGCCTGCACGTGCTTGGCCATCGCTGCCCGGGCCCGGTTGGTGAACTCCTCGGGCTTGCGCTCGGCGAGGTCGTGCCAGTCCTCGACGGCGACGCCCTCGGGGAGGTAGGCGAGTGGGTCGTGCGCGCTGGTCTGGTCGGTGACAATGTCGACGGCGAGCCCGCGGCGCAGCAGTTCCGGGAAGACCTCGGCGCAGTTGCCGGTGACCCCGACGGACAGCGCCCGGCGGTCCGCTTTCGCCCGCAGGACAGTGGCGATGGCGGTGTCGAGATCCGGCGCGACCTCGTCGAGGTAACGGTGCTCCACCCGGCGCTGGAGCCGGGAGTGGTCGACGTCGACGATGAGGCAGACGCCCCCGTTGAGGGTGACGGCGAGCGGCTGCGCGCCACCCATCCCGCCGCAGCCACCGGTGAGGGTCAGCGTCCCGGTGAGGGTCCCGTTGAACCGCTTGTCAGCCACCGCGGCAAACGTCTCGTAGGTGCCCTGCAGGATGCCCTGGGTCCCGATATACATCCAGGATCCCGCGGTCATCTGCCCGTACATGGTGAGGCCCAGCGCTTCCAACCGCCGGAACTCCGGCCAGGTGGACCAGTCGCCCACGAGGTTGGAGTTGGCGATCAGCACTCGAGGGGCCCACTCGTGGGTCCGCAGCACGCCCACCGGCTTGCCCGACTGGACGAGCATCGTCTCATCCTCGCGCAGCGTCGTCAGCGTCCGGATCATGGCGTCGAAGGCGTCCCAGCTTCGCGCGGCCCGTCCGGTGCCGCCGTAGACGACGAGATCGTCGGGTCGCTCCGCGACCTCGGGGTCGAGGTTGTTCTGCAGCATCCGCAGCGGCGCCTCGGTCTGCCAGGACCGGGCGGTCAATGTAGTCCCGCGAGGAGACCGTACGGGGCGGGGGCCGGACATCGGGGACTCCTTTGGGACGGGCTGGACGGTGGTGGGTCAGGTGAGAGGGCCGCAGGCGGCATCAGCCGCGCCCAGGGCGCTGCCGGACGCCACCAGGCCCCCGACAGCCTCGATCTCGGGGGAGAGGTAGCGGTCCGGACCGGGTCCCCCGGTGACGGTCCGCACGAGGTCCCGGACAGCGTGGGTACCGGCGGCGGGAGCCAGCGGGGCGCGCAGGTCGAGTGCCCGGCTCGCCGTCAGGATCTCGATGGCGACCACCCGGGTCAGGCCGTCGAGCGAACGGCGCAGCTTGCGCGCGGCCGACCACCCCATCGAGACGTGGTCCTCCTGCATGGCGCTCGAGGGGATCGAGTCGACCGATGCCGGCGCGGCCAGACGCTTCAGCTCGGAGACGATGCCGGCCTGGGTGTACTGGGCGAGCATCAGTCCGGAGTCGACGCCGGGATCGTCGGCAAGGAACGCCGGAAGGCCCTGGCTGCGATGCACATCGAGCATGCGGTCCGTCCTGCGCTCGGACATCGACGCGACGTCGGCGGTGACGATGGCGAGGAAGTCGAGGACGTACGCCACGGGCGCTCCGTGGAAGTTTCCGTTGCTCTCCAGGCGGCCGTCGAGCGTGAGTACGGGGTTGTCGACGGCGCTGGCGAGTTCGCGGGAGGCGACGAGCCGTGCGTGGGTCACGGTGTCCCGGGCCGCGCCGTGCACCTGCGGGGTGCACCGAAGCGAGTAGGCGTCCTGCACCTGGGCGCAGTCCGGGCTCCGGTGGCTGGCCATGATCGGCGACCCGGACAACAGGGCGCGGAGGTTCTTGGCGCTCTCAGCCTGGCCGGGATGCGGTCGTAGTGCCTGCAGCTCGGGGACAAACACGGCATCGGTCCCGAGAAGCGCCTCGATGCTCATCGCCGCGGAGATGTCCGCGGTGCGCAGCAGGAGGGCGAGGTCGTGGCAGGCCAGGGCCAGCATGCCGAGCATCCCGTCGGTGCCGTTGATGAGGGCGAGGCCCTCCTTCTCCCGCAGCACCAATGGCTCGATCCCGGCCGCCGCGAGAGCGGCGGCGGCGGGAACCGCCGCACCGTCGGCGTCGCGGACCTCGCCCTCGCCGGTAGCCGCCAGAGCGCAGTGCGCGAGCGGCGCGAGATCCCCGGAGCAGCCGAGAGAGCCGTACTCGCGGACGATGGGCGTGATGCTGGCGTTGATGAGGTCCGCGTAGGTCTGCGCCACCGCCGGGCGGACGCCGGTCCGGCCCGTGGCCAGGGTGGAGAGCCGCAGCAGCATCATCGCCCGGACGGCCTCCCGCTCGACCTCGGGTCCCGAGGTGGCGGCGTGCGAGCGGACCAGGCTGCGTTGCAGCTGGGCGCGCAATCCCACCGGGATGTGCCGGGTGGCCAGTGCGCCGAAGCCAGTGGAAACGCCGTAGTGGGGTTCAGCGCCGGCGGCCAGGGCATCGATCACCACGCGGCCCTGAGCGATCGCCTCGAGCGCCTCGGGGGAGAGGCGGACTCGGGCGTTGCCGCGGGCCACGGACACGACGTCGTCCTCGGTCAGCCCCCCCACACCGATAGTCACGTCCTCCACACCACGAGTCCACACGCTCCTGCCCTCCGGGCGCCATACCCGGAGAGCACAATGTGTCTGTGATCCCAGACAGTCGACGCCCGGGCGCAAGGTGAGCAACGTTCCGGCCGCAGCGCAGGTGCTCGCGATCCTGCGCCACCTGAGCCGTCAGCCCCAACCGGTGGCCGCCGCCACGATCAGCCGGGACCTGAAGCTCCCGCGCTCCACCACCTACCATCTGCTCTCCACGCTGATGGCCGAGGGCTTCGTCGTGCGCCTTCCTGATGAACGTCGATACAGCCTGGGGCTGAGCGCCTACGAGCTCGGAAGCGGCTACTCGCGGCAGGTTCCGCTTCAGCGCTTTGCCCGGGTCCCTCTGGCCAACCTCGTCGACCGGGCGGGGCACACGGCCCACCTGGCGGTGCTTCACGGGCGGGAGGTCGTATACGTCATCGAAGAGCGGGCACCGCGACGCCCTCCGCTGATCACCGATGTCGGGGTCCGGCTCCCCGCCCACCTCACCGCAAGCGGCCGTGCCATGCTCGCGGTCCTGCCGGCGGCCCAGGTGCGGGCGCTGTTCCCCGACCGGGACGCCTTCGTGCTGCGCCACGACGTGGGGCCATGGACTCTGTCCGCTCTACGGCGGGTGCTCGTTGACGTTCGCCGGCGCGGTCACGCGGAGGAGGACGGTGAGGTTACGCCCGGTTTTGCTTCCGTGGCGGTACCCGTGCTCACCCGCGACGGGCGGCCGGCTGCCGCCGTCGCCGTTACCTACCCCATGGCGGAGGTCACAGACGCCGCTCGGGACAGGATCGTCGGCCTCGTCGCCGAGACGGCTGACCTTGTCGCCTCCCGGCTCACCGGCGAACGCGCTGTTCCACGGCGGATGAGCCGTTGAGGCGGGGACGCCCGACCAGCGGTGTGCTCCGGCGTGCGGTCGCTGGACGATCGCGGACTTGTATCGTCTAATCAATTAGCTTATTGTTCTACCTTGACGATGCGGGTTGGCCGCGGGGACGGAGGTTCTGCTCGCATGACGCCAAAGATCATTTCGGTGGACGACCATGTCCTGGAGCCGGGTGACCTGTGGACCAGCAGGCTTCCGGCCCGCTTCGCCGCGGCCGCGCCCGTGCTCCAGCGCGTCCGAGGCCGGTTTGGCACGGGGCCGCGCGGCGCGTGGGAGCAGACCGATGACGGCGGCTGGGCCGACGTGTGGCACTTCGACGGGAAGCAGGCGGCGATCCTGCCAGGCTTCGCCGCCGCGGGCAAGGACCAGAACTGGCTGGGCGCCCACTGGGACCCGATGCTCTACGACGACATCCGTCCGGGCTGCTTCGAGCAGTCCGCGCGGCTGGCGGACATGGACGCCAACCACACCGAGGCGTCCCTGGCCTTCCCGACGTTCCCGCGGTTCTGCGGCCAGACCTTCCACGAGTGCGCCGACCGCGAACTGGGCCTGGCCTGCATCCGGGTCTACAACGACTGGATGATCGACGAGTGGTGCGGCGGCGCGGGCCACGGCCGGCTCATCCCGCTGACCCTGATCCCGCTGTGGGACCCCGAGCTCGCCGCCGCCGAGGTCCGCCGGTGCGCGGCCAAGGGCTCCTACGCCGTCGCGTTCTCCGAGAACCCGACCCGACTGCGGCTGCCGAGTATCCACACCGGTCACTGGGACCCGCTGTTCGCGGCCTGCGAGGAGTCCGGAACGGTGGTGAACCTGCACATCGGGTCGTCCTCGACCTTCCCGGTGACCTCTCCCGACGCGCCGCGGGCGGTGTCGCTGGCGCTCACCTACCAGGGCGCCGCGCACGCGTTCTGCGACTGGCTGACCAGCGGCCTGCTGGAGCGGTTCGCGACGCTGAAGGTCGCGCTGTCCGAGGGCCAGGTCGGCTGGATGCCCTACCTGCTCGAACGCCTCGACCAGGTGTGGAACGAGCGTCCCGTCTACGGCAATGTCGAGAACCTGATCACCCGGCCGCCGAGCAGCTACCTGGCCGACCGGCTCTACGGCTGCGTCTACGACGACGTGGCCGGGCTGCTGCAACGGGACGTGATCGGCATCCGGCAGATCATGTTCGAGGTCGACTACCCGCACGGCGACTCGACCTGGCCCCACTCGCTCGCGGTCCTGGAGAAGACGGTGGCCCAGGCCGGTCTGTCCGACGAGGAGACCTGGCTGCTGGCGCGAGGAAACGCGATCCGGTGTTACGGCCTGGAGCGCTTCGGCCTCACCGACGGCCGCGACATCGACGGCCCTGAGTCGGCCGCTGGCCACCTCGATGAGGGTGTGGCCGTGCGCTGAGAACCACCGAGTGAGCCGTGTTGGCGCGATGCGAGCGCGTCAACACGCCCGCGAGAGGCCCACGAGGCGCGTGTCACCGCCCTCGCCCATGTGCCGGCGCGGCGGCCGCCACGCCGGAGCGGCCGCCGCGTCTTGTCTTGTCGCCCGTGTGCTTCTGACCCACCCGTCTGGTGGCTGGCTGTCCCCGGCACCCAAAGCCAACCCATATCGCAACATCGTTTAAAAAGATAAATAATCTGTCTGATGTCTTGCTATGTGATCGCATGGCCCCTACCGTCCTTCGCACCACCTGGCGTGATGTCGAGACGGCGGGCTGAGCTGGGGAGCGGCGCGGGGGATCGCGCTGGTCAGAGGAGGCTGGGTAACAGTGAGGTACGGGAAGTTAGGCATCGGGGCCCGGCTAGCGGTCGTCGCCGTCGGCGCCACCACCCTGCTCGCGGCGTGCGGCGGGTCCGACGACTCGAAGGGTCCCGCGGCCAGCGAGACGACGGCGCCGGCACCCACCGGGTCGCCGATCAACATCGGCGTCATCGGCTCGCTCACCGGGGCGCAGGCGAGCTCCAGCAGCCAGGGCGCGACCGTCGGCCCGGCCTGGGAGCGCTACGTCAACGAGCAGCTGGGCGGCATCAACGGCCACCCGGTGAAGATCCTCGTCGAGGATGACAAGGGCGACCCCGCGCAGGCGCAGGCAGCGGCCAAACGACTGATCGACGACAAGGCGGTCGCCATCGTCGTCTCGTCCGACAACGAGGTCAGTGCCTTCGCCGACGCGGTCATCGCCGCCGGGATCCCGCTGGTCAGCGGCGCTGCCAACGCGACCGACTGGTACACCAAGGCCGGCATGTACCCCACCGTGACCGACGTGCTGTCCGGTCTGAGCGACCAGGTCTTCGTCGCCAAGAAGTACGGCAAGGCGACCAAGTTCGCGGACCTCTACTGCAGCGAGGTCGCCGCCTGCCAGCAGGCGAACGCGCCACTGGAGGCCGCCGCCGCCAAGGCGGGTGTCGGCTTCACCTCCCTGGCGATCAGCTCCACCGCCACGAGCTACACCGCGGAATGCCTCAAACTCCAGCAGGAGAAGGTGGACTACGCCCAGCTGAACTTCACCACCGCGGCCGCGGCCAAGTTCGTCGAGGACTGCCAGTCGCAGGGCTACAACCCGACCTTCGGCACCTCGGCCCAGGCCGTCGGCAAGGACCTGCTCGGCATCCCCGACTTCACCGCCTTCGGCCCGGCCCACGTCTTCCCGTCGGCGCTGAACACCCCGGGCGCGACCGCCTTCGTCGCGGCGATGAAGCGGTTCGCCAAGGATGACAACTGGGCGGAGGGCACGGCGTCGTACACCTGGAGCGGGCTGGAGGCCATCCACAAGGCGCTCGGGACGCCCGGCGCGACCGTCACCGCGAAGGACGTCACGACCGGCCTGAACACCTTCAACGGTGAGACCCTCGGCGGGCTGCTCGCCAACCCGGTGACCTTCACCGCCGGCAAGCCCGTCAGCTTCGGCGCCCACCCGTGCGCCTTCGTCATCGGCATCGCGGACGGCAAGACGACCGCCCCCGCCGGCGCCGAAACCGTCTGCGCCAACGCCAGCAGCTGATCCCGACGAGCCGTCCGAGGGAGGGCCGGGGACCGTCGCGCCGGCCCTCCCTCCGGGTGTTCGCTCGCGAGAGGTGATTCCCCTGAACGCGTTCTTACCGTTCATCATCAGCGGTATTGCCACCGGCTCCATCTACGGGCTCGCCGGCACCGGCCTCGTCCTGACCTACAAGACGTCGGGCATCTTCAACTTCGGCTATGGCGCCATGGCGACCGCCGCCGCCTACCTCTTCTACTGGCTGCACCTGGACCTCGGCCTCGGCGTCTGGCCGGCCCTGGCGGTGTCCGTTCTCGTCGCCGGGCCCGTCCTCGGGCTGGGCATGGAGCGGATCGCGCGCGGCCTCGCGTCGCGCGGCACCGCAATGAAGATCGTCGGAACGGTGGGGATGATCCTCGTCGTCCAGGGCCTGGCAACCATCTGGTACGGCGCCGACACGATCCGGGTGCGGCACTTCCTGCCGATGGCCAGCCGCAGCTTCCGGGTCGGCGGGGTCAACGTCCAGTACCCGCAGCTGTGGGTCACCCTCGTGGCGGTCCTCGCCGTGGCCCTCCTGTTCGCGGTCTTCCGCTGGTCGCGGACGGGCCTCGCGATGCGCGCCGTCGTCGACGACCCGGACCTGCTGTCGATGCAGGCCACGAGCCCCGTCCGGGTCCGACGGATCTCCTGGGCGGTCGGCACCACGTTCGCCGCGCTGTCCGGGGTCCTCGTCCTGCCGTTCATCGGGCTCAACGCGATCAGCCTGACGTTCCTGGTCGTGCAGGCGTTCGGCGCCGCCGCCATCGGCGGCTTCTCGAACATCCCGCTGACGTTCGCCGGCGGCCTGCTCCTCGGCGTCGGCTCCGACCTGTCGAAGAAGTACATCCTCGACGTGAGCTGGCTGTCGGGGCTGCCCGCCAGCCTGCCGTTCATCGTCCTGTTCGTCGTCCTGCTGGTCACCCCGAAGAACAGGCTCGCGACGGGTCCGGCCGCCGAGGCACGACCGCGGCTGCGTTACCACGCGCCGACGCCCGTCCGGGCGGCGACCGCGGTGGTCGTCCTCGCGGTGCTGGCGCTCGTCCCGCTGGTCGTCGGCGCCGACAAGCTCGGGTTCTACACCATCGGCCTGACCCAGATGGTCATCGTCCTGGCGCTGGGCCTGCTGGTGCGCACCTCCGGCCAGGTCTCGCTGTGCCAGTCGGTCTTCGCCGCGATCGGCGCGGTCGCGTTCTCCCAGTTCGCCGTCGGCCACGGGGTGCCCTGGCTGGTGGCCGTGCTCCTCGGCGCCCTGGTCGCCGTGCCCGTGGGCGCGATCGTCGCGATCCCGGCCATCCGGCTGTCCGGGCTGTTCCTCGCCCTCGCGACGTTCGGCTTCGGGATCCTCGTCGAACGACTGGCCTACGCCCGGGGTTTCATGTTCACCGTCCTGCAGGACGGCCGCGCGATGCCCCGGCCCTCGGTGGCGACGGGGGACCGGGCCTACTACTACGTCGTGCTGGCGTTCGTCGTCGTCACGGCCCTCGTCATGGTCGCGCTGCACGCCTCCCGGCTCGGGCGGATGCTGCGCGGCCTGGCCGAGGCCCCGGTCGCGGTGATGACGATGGGCCTGTCGACGAACACCACCCGGGTCATCGTCTTCTGTGTCTCCGCGTTCTTCGCGGCCATCGGCGGCATCCTGTACGGCGGCTCCGTGCACTTCGCGGTCTCCAACGACACGAACTACACCGCCTTCTACTCCCTGGTCCTGGTGGCGGTGCTCGCGCTCGCCCCGTTCGGCGAGCCCTGGTACGCGATCTTCATCGGCATCACGTCGGCGATCCCGGCCTACCTCACCGGGGCCGACACCACCAGCTGGCTCAACGTCATCTTCGGCTTCTTCGCCGTCCAGATCGCGGTCCAGGGCGGCCACCCGGCGATGCCGGAACGGCTGCGGGCCGTCCTCGACCGGTTCAGCCGGCCCGCGCGGGCGCTGGCCGGCCCGGCGCTGGCGCCCGCGGCCGCCACGGCGGCCGCCGTGACGGCCGGGCCGGTCGTTCGGGAGCCTGCCGCCCCGGCCCGCGAGCAGGACGGCGCACCGCGGGCCGGGCTCGAGGTGGCCGGCCTCGGGGTCCGGTTCGGTGGGCTGGTCGCCGTCGACGGGCTGTCGTTCGCCGCGCCGCTGGGCCGGATCACCGGCCTGATCGGCCCGAACGGCGCGGGGAAGACGACGACGTTCGACGCCTGCAGTGGGCTGAACCGCCGGGTGTCCGGCCGGATCGGCCTGCACGGCCAGGACATCACCGGGCTCGGCCCGGCTGCCCGCGGCCGGGCCGGCCTCGGCCGCACCTTCCAGCGGATGCAGCTCGGTGACTCGCTCACGGTCGCCGACAACGTCGCCCTCGGGCGGGAGGCCAGCCTGGCCGGCGGCCACGTCTGGGCGCAGCTGGCGGCGACTCCGCGTCAGCGCCGCGAGAGCCGGGCCGCCGCGCTCGGCGCGCTCGACCTGTGCGGCATCGCCGATCTCGCCGGACAGCAGGCCGGGGCGCTGTCCACCGGTCAGCGCCGCCTGGTCGAGCTCGCCCGCGGCCTCGCCGGCCCCTTCGACGTCCTGCTTCTCGACGAGCCCTCCTCCGGCCTCGACCGCGCCGAGACGGCGGCGTTGGACGAGGTCCTGCGCAGGGTGGTCGCCGAGCGCGGCTGCGGGATCCTCCTCGTCGAGCACGACATGTCCCTCGTCCTCACGATCTGCGAGTACGTCTACGTGCTGGACTTCGGCCGGCTGCTGTTCGAGGGGGAGCCGGCGGTGGTGGCCGCCAGCCCGCTCGTGCAGGCCGCCTACCTCGGATCCGACGCGGTGGTCGTGCCGGCCGTGCCCGAACGGGAGAACGCGTGAGCACCGCGAGCCCCGAGGTCGCCTCCGTGGGCGGCCAGGTCCCCACGGAGCCGTCGCGGCCTGAGCCGGCCCTTGTCGTGAGCGGCCTGACGACCGGCTATGACCGGACCACCGTGCTGCGCGACGTGTCGCTGACCGTGCCGGCCGGCGAGGTGACGGCGCTCGTCGGCCCGAACGGCGCGGGGAAGAGCACGCTGCTGCGCGCGGTGTGCGGCTTCCTGCCGGCGAGCCGCGGCACGGTCACCCTGCTGGGTCGGGACGTGACGACGCTGGCCACGCACCGGCGGTTCGCCGCCGGCCTGTGCCACGTGCCGGAGGGCAGGGGTGTCTTCCGTTCCCTCTCGGTCCGCGAGAACCTGCGGATGCAGGCACCTCGCGGCCAGGAGGCCGCAGCCGTGGACCGCGCGGTCGGGGCGTTCCCCGTGCTCGGCCGCCGCCTGGCGCAGACCGCCGGCACCCTCAGCGGCGGCGAGCAGCAGATGCTCGCCCTGGTAAGCGCCTACGTGCGCGACCCACGGCTGGTGCTCGTCGACGAGGCCTCGCTGGGCCTTGCGCCCAAGGTCGTCGACGAGGTGTTCGTGTTCCTGGCCACGCTGCCTGCGGCCGGCGCCGCGCTGCTGGTGGTCGACCAGTTCGTCACCCGGGCGCTGGAGCTCGCCACCACCGCCTACGTTATGCGCCGCGGCCAGATCGCCTACTTCGGGCCGGCCGCGGCGCTCAGTGACGCGGACCTGTTCCAGCACTACGCGGGGTCCTGAGCGCGCGAGACGGGACCCGGCCGATGCCGGGTCACCCGCGGGGGACCGAGGCCAGAGGAGGCAGGCAATGGGAGAACGTCTCGGGGGCCGCACGGCGGTCGTCACCGGCGCCGGTTCCGGGATCGGCCGGGCGACGGCGCTGCGGTTTGCCGCTGAGGGCGCGTACGTGGTCGTCAACGACCTCGCGGCCGACCGGGCCGAACAGACCGCGGCGCTGGTCACCAAGGATGGTGGCGGCGCGCGGGTACACCCGGGTGACGTCACCGCCGCGGGGTTCGTCGCCGCGCTCGTCGATGCCACGGTCGCCGACACCGGCCGGCTCGACGTCTTCCACAGCAACGCCGGCAACGGCCTGGCCCAGGGTCCGCTGCTGACGATCGCCGACGAGGGCTGGCGTGCGGACCTGGAACTCAACCTGACCTCGATGTTCGCCTGTGTCCGGGAGGCGCTGCGGGTCATGGTGCCGGCCGGCCGTGGCTCGATCATCTGCACGTCGTCGGCCGCGGGGGTCGGCGCGGTCCCGGGGACCGCGCCGTACGGATCGGCGAAGGCCGGGATCCTCGCCCTCGTCCGCTCCGCCGCCGTCGAGTACGGCATGTACGGGGTGCGGGTCAACGCGATCGTGCCGGGGTCGGTGGCGACCCCCGCGTTCCGGCACTGGATTGGTACCGAGGAGCGGCTCGCGGCCTACGGACGGCAGATACCACTCGGCCGGACGGCCCAGCCGGGAGACATCGCCGACGCCGCGCTCTGGCTCGCCTCTGACGAGTCGTCCTACGTCACCGGCATCGCCCTCCCGGTCGACGGCGGCGCCACCGCCGCCCTGCACCAACCGCACCTGGACTGATGGGCTGCTGCGAGGCCGCCGGCGTGGGGCCGGCCGGCCACCCGCGTCTGGTCCGCTACGGTGGACGTCCGTCGACCCTGGCGTGCCCGCGCGTCCCGGCGGCCGCGGCGGCCGATCCGCGCCGGGGACGCGTGGGCCGGATTCTCCGCACGCGGCCAGGGTCGCGAGTCGGACTGGGGGTGGCTGGTGGCCGACGATCTGGCGGCCTCCAGGCTCGTCGACCGGCAGCGGCGCTTCGCCGAGAGCCAGATCGAGGACGCAGCGATGGCGCTCTTCGTCGAGCGCGGCTTCGACGCGGTGACCGTCCAGGAGATCGCGGCGGCGGCAGGGACCTCGTCACGGACCTTCTTCCGCTACTTCCCGACGAAGGTGGACGTGGTCCGCGGCTTCCACCGCCGGCTGCTCGACCGGCTGATCCGCGCCGCCCTGGCGCGTCCGGCCGACGAGGACGGCGTGCGCGCGCTGCGGGCGGCCTTCCTGCGGACCGCCGACATGGACCCGGCCCAGGTCGATCGTGTGGTGCGGATCGGCCAGGTCCTCACCGGCAGCGCCGGCGCCGCCGCGCGCGACGTCGCGTACGAGACCCGCTGCGCAGGCGAGCTGGCCGCGTTCGTCGCGAGCCGTCTGCCCGGCGGCGCCGACGACGGGGTGACCTCCCAGGTCGTGGCGGTCAGCATGCTGGCCACCGCGCAGGCGGTCTTCGCCAGCTGGCTCGCCGCCCGCGGTGAGCGGAGCCTGACCGCGCTGCTGACCGAGGCGTTCGACGTCCTCGAGGCCGGTTTCGGGCCGGTACGCGGCTCCGCCGCCGCGGCGCCGCGACAGCTCCCGTAGCGACACCGCACCGACGGCGCTCGTCCTCCGGCACGGCCGGTTTGGCGCCGCCCGCTCGCACAGAGAAGGCTATTATTTAGCTAACTAATTGTGCGATGTTGGGGGTCGTGGTGGTGGAGACGAAGCCGGCCGTGGCGGCGCGTGACGAGTGGTTTCGGCCGCTGGCCCGCGTCCGGGCGCTCGACACCGGCCGCTGGGTCGCGGCGCCGTGGTGCGCGCAGGTGCTGTCCTGGCTGGGCGCGGACGTGTCGCGGCTCGAACCGCCGGGCGGTGACCCGTTGCTGGCCCTCGCCGACGGCCCGGCGTCCACCGCCCGATGCCTGTACGACGACGCCAACCGCGGCAAGCACGCGCGCACGGCGAGCACACCCGAGGAGTACGCGCGGCTGCTGCGGGCCGGCGCCGCCGCTGTCGACGTCCTCGTCGACGACCACACCCCGGCCGAGCTCGCCGCGCTCGGCGTCGACCTGGCCGACCTGACCCGGCGGCACCCGGCACTCGTGATCGTCTCGGTCACCGGCCACGGCCTGACCGGTTCCGCCGCGGACCGTCCGGCCAGCGAGCTGACCGCGTACCACGCCGGCGGCGAGGGTGCGACGCTGCCGAGCGAGAACGTCTACCGGCTGTTCCCCGACCGCCCGCCGGTCCGGGCGGGCCGTTTCCTCGCCGACCACGACGCGGGCCTCACCGCCGCGGTCGGCGCCCTCGCGGCCCTCGCCGGCCGGCGCCGCCGGGGCACAGGTGACGTCGTCGAGGTCGCCGGTGACCAGGTCGAGCGTGGCCTGAACCGCACGACGCTGTCCCGGGCGTGGTTCGAAGGCCGCGACTACGACCGCACCTACCGTGGCTACGACTACGCCGGCGCGCTGCGCTGCCTCGACGGCTGGGTCGCGATCCGCCCGGTCGAGGAACGGCACTGGCGCTCCTTCTGCCAGGTCCTTGGCCGGCCCGAGCTGGCCGACGACCCGCGGTTCGCCGACCGCGGCCGCCGCTACGACAACGCCACCGTGCTGACCCACGAGCTGGAGTCGTGGACGTCGACGGTGACCCGCGAGGCGGTCCGGCGTGTCCTGCTGGAAGCCGGCTGTCCCGGCGGCCCGTTCCTCGAGCCCGGGGAGCTCGCCGCCGACCCGGCGATCGCCTCCCGCGGTCTGTTCGGCCCGGTCGTCGGCGGCGGGGTGGCGCCCACGCGCTCCTTCCTCGTCCGGCCCGCTGAGAAGCACGCCGCCAGGGCGGGGGAGGGCGCGACGCCGCCCGCGCTGTCGGCCGGGCGGCTGCCGCTGAGCGGGCTGCGGGTCGTCGACCTGACCTGGGTCGCCGCCGGGCCGTACGCCACCGAGCTGCTCGCGTTCCTCGGCGCCGACGTCGTGCGGGTCGAGTCCCCGACCGCGCCGGACCTCTTCCGCCGGGACATGGCCAACGCGGGCGCCGACCTCGACTCGTCGATTCGGTTCATGGACCTCAACCAGGCGAAGAGCTCGGTGCTCGCCGACCTCAAGTCGCCCGCCGGCCGTGAGCGTGTCCTGCGGCTCGTGGAGGCCGCCGACGTGCTGGTCGAGAATTATCGCCCGGGTGTGCGCGACAGGCTGGGCCTGTGCGACGAGACGCTGCGCGTCCACCGGCCGGACCTGGTCATCCTGTCACTGTCCGGCTTCGGCGCGGACGCCCTCGACGCTGACCGGCCCGGCTACGCGTCGGTGTTCAACGCCGAGGGCGGTCTCGGCGCGATGACCGGCTACCCCGACGCGCCCCCGTCGGACATCCGCGACACCAACGACCTGCGCGCGGGCACCAACGGCGCCCTCGGTGTCCTCGCCGGGCTGCTGCACGCGTGGGACGGTGGCGGTGGGGTCACCGTCGACGCGGCCGCCCGTGACGCGCTCGTCGTGCTGCAGGGCCACCTGGTGCTGGCGGCCTCCCGGGGCGGCCGGCCGCTGCGCGCCGGCAACACCGTCGAGTTCGCCGCCCCGTATGACTGCTTCCCGACCCTGGACCGCAGGTGGGTGGCGGTGGCCGCCCGCACCGACGAGGAATGGGCCGCCCTCGCGGACCTGCTCGGCCCGGCCGCCGCGGACCCGGCCCTGCGGGCGTCGAGAGCCCGGGTGGCTCGCAGGGCCGAGGTCGATGCCCTGGTCGCCGCCTACACCAGCCGCCACGACGCGGCGTCCCTCGTCGCCCGTATGACGGCCGCCGGGGTGCCGGCGGGCCTGTCGGCGGCCGCGAGTGACCTCGCCGCGGACGACGATCTCGTGACTCGGGGTGCGCTGCGCGGAGTCGAGCACCCTCGGCTGGGCCAGCTCACCCTGGTCGGCTCACCGTTCCGGCTGCGCTCCTGCCCGGACCCCGTCTACCCGCGTCCGCCGTTGCTGGGCGAGCACACGGACGAGATCGAGCGGCGCTGGGACCTCGCGCCGCGGGTCATGGGCCCCTGACGGCTGATCGCGCGGCGCGGCCGCGCCCGGGCCGTGACGGCCCGTCGGAGGGTCAGGTCAGCAGCAGGTCGAGCGCCGTCTCGGCGGGCAGGTCCGCCAGCAGGAACGCGGCCACCGTGGTCAGGTGGCGGTTCCAGTAGGCCTCGACCTCGGCCGGCTCACCGCCGTCCTTGAGGATCTCGACGAGCCGGACGTGGCTGCGGTGCGTCCGTGCCCGCTGAGCCTCGGAGTCGGCCTTGCGCCGGTGGACCTCGCTCGACGAGGCCACCGCCGCCTTGACGATGTTGTAGAGCATCTGGACCAGCAGGCTGAGTGTCTCGCTGCCGGTCAGCTCGACGACGCCGAGGTGGAACGCCTCGTCGGCGGCGAGGAACTCGTCGTCCTGGCCGGCGCCGAGCGCCGCCTCCTCCGCGCCGAGCAGCTTCTCTAGCCGCGCCACGGCGTCGTCCCGACGCGCGCCGGCGAGCATCCCCGCGGACTTGGACTCCAACAGCGCGCGGACCGCGTAGACATCGCTGAGCGTGGCGCGCCGGTGCTGCAGGATCGCGCCGGCGTAGCGGGCGGCCGCCCCGGTGTCCGGCACCTGCACCCGGGCCCCTCCGTTGGCGCCCCGGCGGACCTCGATGAGCCGCTCGGCCTCCAGGATGCGGAACGCCTCGCGCATCGTCGGCTTCGACACCCCGAACTGGGTCGACAGGACGGTCTCGCTCGGCAGTACCGCGCCGGGCTCCAGGGTGCCGCGGATGATCTGCTGCCGCAGCTGGCCCGCGATGAGCTCGCCGGCCTTGGGAGCCCGGACCTGGCTGGCCTTCGCCACGCCGTCCTCCGATCGCCTGGCCCACCCGCGGGCACGGCCGGTGGGACGCTCTGTTCCCGGAATGGTTCTCTAAATGAGGTGTACAAGTAGAAGTCTATCCGGCACGCCGGGCCACCACCGGAGCGGCGTCCCGGCGCATCGGGCCGGCGCGGGTGTTGGTCATACCAGGCCGCCACCGATAGGCGCGCCACGGGCTGGCTTCCCGCCTGACGGACCGTCCTGGCGCTAGATGCCGACGCGCTGGGCCAGCAGCTCCCGGTGGTAGGTCGGGTCGCCGAACAGCAGCTGGGAGCCTTTCGCCCGCTTGAAGTACAGGTGGGCCGGGTGCTCCCACGTGAACCCGATGCCGCCGTGGATCTGGATGTTCTCGCCCGCGCAGCGGAAGTAGGCGTCGGAGCAGAAGGACTTGGCGACGCAGGCGACGGCGGCGAGCTCCTCGCTGCGCTCCCCGGCGGCCCACAGACCGTAGTAGGCCGCCGACCGCGCCGACTCGACGTCGACGAGCATGTCGGCGCACTTGTGCTTGATGGCCTGGAACGAGCCGATCGGACGGCCGAACTGGACGCGGACCTTCGCGTAGTCGACGGCCATCTCCAGCACCCGGGCGGCACCGCCCACCTGCTCCGCGGCCAGCCCCACGGCCGCCAGGTCGAGGACCCGCGCCAGCACCGGCCAGCCGGCGCCCTCCGCGCCGAGCAGCCGAGCCGGCGTCTCGTCGAAGGTGAGCCGGGCCTGCTTGCGGGTCATGTCCATGGTGGGCAACGCCTCGCGTCGTAGACCCGGCGCGTCGCCGGCCACGGTGAACAGGCTGACGCCGGCACCGGTCCGGGCGGCGACGACGATCAGGTCGGCGGTGTGGCCGTCCAGGACGTAGGTCTTGGACCCGGACAGCGACCAACCGCCGTCGCGGGGACGGGCGGACACCGTCACACCGCCCTCGTCCCACCGCCCCGGGTCCTCAGTCAGAGCCAGGGTGCCGCGCAGGGTGCCCGCTGCCAGGCCTGGCAGGTAGTCCTTCTTCGCGGAGTCGTCGTCCGCGAGCAGCAGCGCCGACGTCGCCAGCACCACGCTCGACAGGTAGGGCGCGCACAGCAGCGCCCGCCCGGCCTCCTCCAGCACGATGCCGACCTCGACGAAGCCGTAGCCCGCGCCACCGAACTCCTCGGGCACCGCGAGCCCGAGCAGGCCGAGCTCGCCGAGCTGCCCCCAGACGGCCGGGTCGAGTCCGGTCTCGGTCTCCATCAGGCGGCGGACCTCGGTCTCCGGCGAGGCGTCGCCCAGCAGGTCACGGACCATCTGGCGCAGCTGGTCATGTTCCTCGCTGAACGCGAAGTTCACGGGTTCTCCTCCGCCGTCAGTCGGGGCAACGGGCGGGCCGCTGGCCCCAGCCCATGCCGCCTCCTATGCTTAGTCTAGATAGATAAGTTAACTGATTAACCCGCGATCTGGGAGGGTTGCCCGTGGGCATGCTCGACGGCAGGGTGGCGATCGTGACCGGCGGCGGGCGCGGCCTCGGCCGGTCACACTGCCTGGCACTGGCGGCGGCCGGCGCGACGGTCGTGGTCAACGACCTCGGGGCCGGCCTGCACGGCGAACAGACCGCCGAGTCCCCGGCCCAGGAGGTCGCCACAGAGATCACCGCCAGCGGCGGGCGGGCCATCGCCGACCACGGGTCGGTCACCGACTGGGCCGCGACCGAGGCGCTGGTCGAGCGCACCGTGAAGGAGTTCGGCCGGCTCGACGTCGTCGTCAACAACGCCGGCATCATCCGCGATCGGATGCTGTTCGCGATGACCGAGTCAGACTTCGACGCCGTCGTCGCCGTCCACCTCAAGGGCTCCTTCGCGCTCACCCGGCACGCCTGCGCCTACTGGCGGGCCGCCGCCAAGCGCGGCGAGCCGGTCAGCGGCCGCATCATCAACACCACCTCCGGTACCGGCCTGTTCGGCACGGTCGGCCAGGCCAACTACGGCGCTGCCAAGGCCGGCATCGTCAGCCTCACCACCATCGCCGCCATGGAGATGCGCCGCTACGGCGTCACGGTCAATGCGATCTCCCCGCTGGCCGCGACCCGAATGACGGCCGGCATCCCGCTCGGCGCCGAGGCGACGGCCAGCGGCTTCGACCCGCGCGCCCCGGAGAACGCCTCCGGCGTCGTCGTCTACCTCGCTTCCGAGGCGTCGGCCTGGATCACCGGCCAGGTGTTCCGCGTCGACGGCAACCGGGTGCAGCGCCTGCGCGGCTGGGCCGTCGCCGGCGAGTACGTCGGCACCGCCGGCGCGGCGGTGAGCGCGCAGGAACTGGTCGACGGGCTGCCGCCCGTGCTCGGCGTCGCCCCGACCGGGCGGGTCGCGTTCGCGTGACGCACGCGGCCCACCCGCGCGGTGCCGGCGGCGACGGACAGGAGACCCCATGGACATGAAGGACAGCCCCGCGGACGCCGAGTTTCGGGCCGAGGTGCGCGACTGGCTCGCCGACCATCTGGTCGGCGAGTTCGCCCGCCACCGCGGCGTCGGGGGGCCGACGGACGACGAGCACTGGGACCTGCGGCTGGCCTGGGAGCACGAGCTGGCCGACGCCCGGCTGCTCAACATCAGCTGGCCCGAGGAGTACGGCGGCCGCGGCGGCACCGTCGACCAGGAGATCGTCTTCCTCCAGGAGCACGCGGCCGCGGCCGCGCCCTACTGGGTCGGCGTCCAGGGCCGCGACCTGTTCGGCCCGACGCTGCTGCGCCACGGCACCCCCGCCCAGAAGGCCCGCTTCCTGCCCGCGATCACCCGCGTCGAACAGTTCTGGGGCCAGGGGTTCTCCGAGCCCGGCGCCGGCTCCGACCTCGCCGGGCTGCGCACCCGCGCCGTGCGCGACGGCGGCGAGTGGGTGATCGACGGTCAGAAGATCTGGACGACGTTCGGCGACACCGCCGACTGGCTGTACGTGCTGTGCCGGACCAACCCGGACGTGCCGAAGCACCGCGGCATCTCGATGCTGCTGGTCCCCGCCGACCAGCCCGGCGTCGACATCCGGCCGATCCGCAACATCGTCGGCAGCCGGGAGTTCTGCGAGGTGTTCCTCACCGGCGCGCGGACCGCCGCTGACCTGGTGGTCGGCGGGGTCGAGGGCGGCTGGAAGGTCGCGATGGGCACCGTAGGCGCGGAACGGCTGCTCACCACCCTGCCTTACCAGTACATGTTCGCCCGCGAGCTGCGCTCGCTCGTCGACGTGCTGCGCGACCGGGGCCGCACCGCCGACCCGCTGGTCCGGCAGCGGCTCGCGGATGCCTGGATCGGTCTCGAGGTGGTCCGTTACACCAACCTGCGGATGATCAGCACGCTCACCCGGACCGGCGACCTCGGCTCGGAGTCGTCCGTCTCCAAGCTGCAGTGGGCCACCTGGCACCAGCGGCTCGGCGAGCTCTCGATGCAGCTGCTCGGCCCGTCGGCGGAGATCGTCGGCGACGGCTACGCCCTTGACGCCTTCCAGCGCGGTTTCCTCAACAGCCGCGCCGAGACCATCTACGGCGGCGCCAACGAGATCCAGCGCACCATCCTCGCCGAACGCGCCCTCGGCCTCCCCAAGGAACCCGCCTGAGCTCTGACCTGGCGGGGCCAGCGGGACTGTCGGGAAAGCCGACGCAACTCGCCGCTTGTGTTGGGGATGCTCGACCCGCGCTTGGGTGTACGCGACAAACATCCCCAACACCCGTGGCCCCTGTCGCTGCAGGTCACAGGCCTGATCGGGCTCCCTGAACCCGATATTCATGACTGATCGTACAGACGGCGGGCGAGCTCGACCGCGCGCTGGCGGGAGTGGTGCGGCCATGGTCGACACCTTCCCTGGCGGCCAAGGGTCGCTTCAGGTGCGGTGTCCGTGCTCAGGGGCCAAGCTCACTACGCCAGGTTCAACCAGTCCTGGTGATCATTTAGCCATCGTCGCTGCTCTTCCGTCTCTGGACTATGCCTCCCGGACCTGCCGGATCGGCTAGGCCGATCCGGCACGGGACTCCAGACGTCGGCCCGCTGATCGTCCCGGGCGGGCGTCCGAG
>NZ_MBLO01000222.1 GCF_001854805.1 Pseudofrankia coriaricola | reverse complement strand
CGCCGCCTCGCCCGCGACTACGAAGCCCACCCCACCCGTTCCGAAGCCATGATCCACCTTGCCATGATCGACCTCTTGGCCCGCCGCGCCACCGGCGAATCAACCCCAACCTGGCGAGGAACATGAATCCGAATTAAACGAAACCCGCGGGATCGAACACCCACTTATCCGCGGCGGCGTCGCGGCCGCCGTCTCGAGGAGGTCCTCATCGCCGAGGTCGGGGCCAGGAGTCCTCGTCGTCGGATCGCAAGTGAGTCGTCCCGTCGCTCAGCTGATGAATCTTCCTATTTGCCGTGGCCCGAAACGTGGATCGTCGAGTGCCACCGCAGAGAGAACGCAGGACCTCGCATTTGTGATGCGAGTTCGTCGTGATGACGAGGCGTCGTGGCATGTCTGGCGCGCGCAGGCGCTCTGACCAGGACCGTCACCGCCAGCCGGTGGGTTGGACGATGTGCGGGGCCGCCTGTGTGTGGTGTGGGGATGTAGCGGTAGTGAGGCGCCGGTAAGGCTGCCACGCCGCCGGACTCCGTTCGCCGATCTCACGCTGCGTTACGGCCCGTCGAACGGCACCAACGGATCGATGACGCCGACGTGACGCCGAACGGAACGACACAGGCCAGCACTGTCACGCACAGTACGGGATGAGCGTACGGCGACGAACGCCTATAACACCTCGCCCGCCAGCAAGGACATCACTAAACGGCACGCCACGGCATACGGCGAATCTCTACGACAACCCGCATATGTCAGGGAGAGTCATCCTCACAGTCCCCGGGCCATGGGTCCGAGCCCCACCCGCCCCACCACGCTGCGTGACGAGACATCTAACCTGGGCGAATAGGTTAGTTCTGTGAACCCTCGTTGGGTCGAGGTGCGGGAACGCCGAGGCCAGAGGCCAGTGCTCCCGGTTCGAATCCCAGTTGGCTCCAGAGCAATCGACTACAGCGAGTAGATATGCGCGGCCTCGCGGCGAGCGAGCCACGGTCGCAGGCACAACCACGGGCGGGCCGCTGGAGCGGCTGTTCCTCTCCCATCGCACGGTCGGCTCGCACCTTCACCGGATCTTCCCGAATCTCGGCGTCACTGGGCGGGCGCAGCTCGGTGCCGCGCTCGCCGCGCTCGGCTACGCGGCGGACTAGCCCGGACCCGCGACCCGTCCTCGTGACCACGACGGCTCGACCGGCCGAGATTCGACCGACCAAGACTCAACCGGCTGACACAGTCAACATGCGGATTCGCGCGCGCGGTCGACGGCACACGCTGAGCAGGCAGTTTCGAGACCTGCTCAGGAGGACTGATGAACTGGCCGAGCCCACCCAGGACCCACCTCGCGACACTGCGTCGCAAGCTCGCCGTCGCGGCCGTGACGGTGCTGACCGCGCTGGTGGTCGCCGCCGTGCCGGCAGCCTCCGCCGGTGCCTCGCAGTCAGGCGCACCGAAGCCGACGATCGTCCTCGTGCACGGGGCGTTCGCGGACGCCTCCGGCTGGAACGAGGTCGTCGAGCGGCTGCAGCGCAGCGGTTACACCGCCTATGCGCCGGCCAACCCGCTACGCGGCCTGGCGTCCGACGCGGCGTACATCCGTTCGTTCCTGTCCACCGTCCGGGGCCCGATCGTGCTCGTCGGGCATTCCTACGGCGGGGCGGTGATCACGAACGCGGCCACCGGGAACCCGAACGTCAAGGCACTGGTCTACGTCGCTGCATACGGTCTCGACCAAGGCGAGTCGGTGGCCGCGGCCAACTCGCTCGGCGGTGGGCACACCGACCTCACCGAACACCTTGTCGTGCGTCCGTTCCCCGGTTCCGGCGACCAGAACGGCGACGCTTACGTCGACCCGGCCGAGTTCCCTCGCATCTTCGCCGCCGACCTGCCGCGGCAGGAGGCTGAGGTCCTCGCGGCGGCCCAGCGACCCGGCGTCCTGTCGTCGCTGCTGGAGCCGTCGGGCGTGCCCGCGTGGAAGAAGATCCCGTCCTGGTACCTCGTCGCGTCCAACGACAACCTGATCCCGCCGGTGGCGGAGCGGACCATGGCGGCGCGCATGCACGCGACGACCGTCGAGATCGCCAGCTCCCATGTGGCGATGATGAGTCATCCCGCCGATGTGGTTCGTCTCATCCGCGCGGCGGCCGGGCGATGACGGCCTCGGAAGCGCCACGGACCATCGTGTTCGTTCACGGGCTCTGGCTCACGTCCGAGTCGTGGCAGGGATGGCGTGCCCGGTACGAGGCCGCCGGGCACCGCACCCTCGCGCCGGAGTGGCCAGGCATGGGCCTGCCGCTCGACGAGCTTCGCCTGGCGCCCCGCGCGAGCCGGGTCGGCCTCATCGAGATCGTCGACGCCTACGCCGCGGTCATCAACCAACTCGACGAGCGACCCGTCATCATGGGCCACTCGATCGGCGGCCTGCTGGTCCAGCTCCTGCTCGACCGCGGCCTCGGCTCCGCCGGCGTGGCCATCTCGCCCGGCGGCGTCAAAGGCGTCGCGCGAATCCCGCTCAGCACCGCCCGCAGCGGCCTGGCCGTCCTCGGCAACCCGGCCAACACGCGCCGCACCGTCGCGCTGACGAGGCGCCAGTGGCACTACGCCTTCGCCAACACGCTGAGCCGCGCCAAATCGGACGAACTCTGGGAACGGTACAGCGCCCCGACGCCGGGCCGGCCGCTGTGGCAGGCGGCGACCGCGACCCTCAACCCTCGCGCCGCCAACAAGGTCGACCTGCACAACGCCGACCGGCCTCCGCTACTCATCCATGCCAACACCGCCGACCACACGGTGCCGGCCTCGCTCGCCCGCGCGGCGTACAAGGTGCAGCGCAAGACGGGTGCCGTCACGGAGATCCACGAATTTCCCGGTCGGCCGCACCTCACCGGGCTCGTCGAGGGCTGGGAACAGGTAGCCGACGACGCACTCGACTGGGCGCTGGGGTTCCCGACCGGACCTATCGCGGCACCCGCCACGACCGCGACCGCGCACCCCATAGGGAAACACCGATGAGCTTCGTGACCACCGCCTACGGTACCGACATCTACGTCAAGGACTGGGGTGAAGGCCGCCCCGTGATCCTCGCCCACGGCTGGCCGCTCAGCAGCGACAGCTGGGAGGCACAGCAGTACCACCTCGCCGAAAACGGATTCCGGGCCGTCGCCCACGACCGGCGCGGCCACGGCCGCTCCACCCAGACCTGGCACGGCAACGACATGGACCACTACATTCCCACGCTGGTTATCCACGGCGACGACGACCAGGTCGTGCCATTTCCTGTCGGGGGCGGGGCCTCCGCCGCGATCGTCAAGGGCGCGGCCCTGACCGTCTACGAAGGCGCTCCGCACGGCATCACCGACACCCACAAGCAGCAGCTCGCCGACGACCTGGTGCAGTTCGTCAAAAGCTGACCGGCAGCGCTCGCAGGGGCCGGAGCGCTCCGGCCCTTGCGAACGCGCCGCATCGGCACCGGTGAGAGGTCACACCACCCCCTGGGAGGACGTACAGCCATGAAGGACATACGAGTGACGCACATAGGCGGTCCGACAACGCTCATCGAGGTGGGCGGCTGGCGCATTCTCACCGACCCGACGTTCGACGCACCAGGGCGCCGCTATTCGTTCGGCTGGGGCACCAGCTCCCGCAAACACACCGGCCCGTCGCTGCAACCCGACGACCTCGGCCAGGTGGACGCCGTACTGCTGACGCACGACCATCACGCCGACAACCTCGACGACCGCGGTCGCGCCCTGCTCGCCCGAGTGCCGTCCGTGATCACCACGCGGCCCGGGGCTCGCCGACTCGGCGGCACCGCGCGTGGCCTCGCGCCCTGGGAACACACCGAACTCGAAGCGCCGGGGCGGAACACCATCACCGTGACAGCAACCCCCTGCCGCCATGGCCCCCCACTGAGCCGGCCCGTCGCCGGGCACGTGATCGGGTTCGCCCTGCGTTGGGCGCGGCAGGAACACGGCGTCTTCTGGATCACCGGCGACACCGTTCTGTACCGGGGCCTCCGGCAGGTGCCACGCCGGCTGACCGTCGACACCGTGCTGCTCCACCTCGGCGCGGTCCGGTTCCCCATCACGGGCCGGCTGCGCTACAGCATGACCGCGGCCGAGGCCGTAGAACTGTGCGCACTGCTGCGTCCGCGCACAGTCATCCCGGTGCACTACGAGGGCTGGGAGCATTTCAAGCAGGGCCGCGAGGCCGTCGAGAAAGCATTCGCGAATGCGCCCGACGGGCTCGGCGAGCGTCTGCACTGGCTGCCCCTGCATCCCGCAGAACACGCCTGACCCGGATCCCAATACGCAGTGCGTGCGGTGCGGCTCGCGGGGATGCCTCGTGACCTGCATCGTTTGCTTCGGGCCTGGGGACGGGGACGTGTAGCCGGGTCGGGCCGACCAAAAACCGAGGTGGCTGCCTGTCGGTGCCGCCGCGAGACGGTGGATATTCGGTCGACTCCCTGAATCGACCAGCTCGTGCACGACCTGGCCAGCCACGACACTGACGACGACATCGCGCTCCTGGCCGTTCAGATCGCCGGCGGAGCGAGACCGCCCGACGGCACCCGACAGCCAGTCGGTCGACTGCGTCTGCCCGCGTCGGACGGCCGTCAACTGGCTGAGTAACCGCGCGCGGCGAGCGCTTCAACGAGCTGCGTCCGCCCCCTGATGCCGAGTTTCGGGAAGATCCGGTAGAGGTGGGAGCCCACGGTGCGATGGGAGAGGAACAAGCGCTGGCCGATCTCGCGGTTGCTCAACCCGGCCGCCGCAAGCAGCGCGGTTTGCAATTCCTGCGCCGTGAGCTGCTCCGCCGAAGGCAGCACCCGTCCCACGCTGTCCTCGCCGGCGGCGCGGAGCTCCTCTCTCGCGAGCTTGCCCCAAGCCACAGCTCCGAGCCCGTCGAAGCCGTCGCGGGCGGCGCGCAGCGGAACCCGTGACTCCAGGATGCGCTTGCGTCTGCGTAGCCATGCCCCATGAGCGAGCTGCAGCCGAGCACGGTGCACGGGCCAGGCGCCGAGGTCCATGGCCAACGCGCGATCGAACGCCTGGCCGGCGTCGGCCTCCGGCGCCAGCACCGCTCGGGCATAGGCGAGCGATCGGTGCAGCATCGGCGAGGGGAAGCGCGCGGCGCGCGCCTCGGACCGCGAAACGATCTCCTGGATCTCGTCCCGCCGACCCGAACGGACGGCTGCGTCGGCGAGATCTGGCAGTGCCCATCCCGACATGTCGATGTGGTGCGTCGGGTCGGCGGGGTCGAAGACCCGGGCCAGGATGTCGAGCGCCTCGTCGTAGCGCCCGGCGGCGTTCGCCGCCACGCCTCGCGCGTGCTGTGCCGCCTCGGCGGCGAAGCGCACCCCGACGACGAGCGGGCTGGCGAGTACCGAGTCCGCGAGCCGGAAAGCGTTGTCGCTGTCGCCGCGCATGGCCTCGTGCAGCGCCTGGCTCGACCGGGTGGCGCAGACCCAGAAGTGGTCGCCCGTCTCCTCGGCCAGCGTCTCGGCCTCCTCGAGCTCGGCCCAGACGGTCGGCCACCGGCCCAGCCACAGGCGGATGAAGCCGGCCGAGGCCATCGTGCGGGCGAGCAGCGCGGCCCGGCCCTGAGCGCGGTACCCGGCGGCTGCGGCGCCCATGAAGGACGACGCCGTGACGAAGTCACCGAGGATCAGCGCCGCGCCGCCGAGGAAGTGTAGGCCGTCGATGTCGGTGCGGTCCGGTACCAGGGTCGGGAGCCGCCGCAGGACGCCCGCGCCGAGCACGTCGGACTGCGCGTACGCCTCGATCGCGAGCGTCCGCGGGTCGTCGTCGGGTAGGCCGAGGGTGCCGAGCACGGTGGTGACCCGGGCACCGACGTCCGGGGGAAGGCTCGCCCACCAGCAGCGCGAAGCCGCCCGCCAGCAGAGCGCCGCCGCGAGGTCGGTGTTCCCGGCCGCCCGAGCCTCGGCGGCGAGATCGCAGAGCGCGTCGATGCGCCCGGTATCCCGCACGTCTCCGGGCTCGACGACGTCGCGTACCAGCGCCAGCCGCCCCCGATCGACGACATCGACCTGCGCCGGGTCCACCTTCGCGACGAGCTGCACGGCAACGACCCGGTCGTGCAGCTGCGAGGCGAGTTCGGCCGCCTGCAACAGCAGGGACGAGCGCCGGGCCGGATCGTCGGCGAGTTGTGAGGCTCGGTCGAGATCGCTGACCGCGACACCGAGCGCACCACGTTCCATGGCTCGACCGGCAGCCGCCTCCACCTCGTCGCACGCCCGTTCGTCCGGGCCCAGCGTTGCGGCGGCGCGGTGCCACGCACGGCGGTCGGGATCGTCGGACCATGCGTCGGCGAGCGCGGAATGGATCGTCAGCCGCGCGAAGTCCGGCACGGACCGGTAGACCGCCGACCGAGCGAGCGGGTGTCGGAACCTCAGGCGTCGTGCCTGAATCCGTACGAGGCCGGCTTCGATGGCCGGCTGGATGTCGCCGGTCACGACCTCGCCGCTGGTCAACGTCCGTGCCGTGGTCAACAGGACCGGTAGCGGGCATCCGGTGTCGGCGGAGAACACGGCAAGCACCGCGCGGGTCGGCTCGGGCAACCGCGAGAAATGGCCCGCGAACGCGCTTTCCAGCCGTTCGTTCAGCGGAAGGAGCTCCGGCAGGTCATCGCCACGCTGGGCGGCGGCGGTGAGGCAACGGGGCAGCTCCACTAGCGCCAGTGGATTGCCAGCCGCCTCGGCGAGTATCCGGTCCCGGAGGCCGGATGTGAGCCAGGGGGCGTTGTCCGCAAGTACCCGGTGCGCGGCCGCTTCGTCGAGCTCTGCCACACGCAGCTGACCGAGGCCGGTTCCGGCGAGGACGTCACTGTGCTGTGTGCGTACCGCCATCACCGCGGCGATCGGCTCGGCAGTGAGGCGGCGCGCGACAAAGACGAGGACGCCGAGAGTCTCCGGATCCAGCCAGTGAGCATCCTCGACGAGGATGAGCAGCGGAGTTCGTGCGGCCCTTTCCCCGAGCAGCTCGAGGACCGCTAGGCCGACGCTGAACAGGTCCGGCCGGCTGTCTTCATGCCCGAACGCGCCGCGTAAGGTTCGCTGCAATCTGGGGGTCAGTGCCGCCAGGTCGTCGAGCACGGGACCGAGCAGCTGGTGCAGCCCGGCAAACGGCAACGTCGACTCCGCCTCCGCGCCGTTTGTCGACAGGACGGCAAGGCCGAGCTCGACGGCGCGGCGCCGGGCAGCAGCAAGGATCACCGTCTTGCCGATGCCGGCATCTCCCCGCAACACCAGTGCCGATCCCTGACCTGCGGCCGCTGCGACAAGTAGGCGGTCCACAGCGGCCAGTTCACGATCCCGACCGTGCAACGCGCATTGTCCGCGACGCGGAGTCGGCCGCGTTCGCGGCCCGGACACCACGGCATCCGACCCGGCATTCGCCTCGGCATCGATGGAGCGACCGGTCCCGGCGATCACCTACGGAGGCTTTCGAGGGCGTCACGGAGTTGCGAACGCGAAGTCACCGCCAGCTTCGGGAAGATCCTGCGCAGATGCGCCCCGACGGTGCGATGCGAGAGGAAGAGCTGCTCCCCGATCTGACGATTGGTGAGTCCGGCCGCGGCCATCTGAGCGACCTGCAGCTCCTGCGACGTCAAGCGGCCGCGCTGGCTCGGTCCAGGGCGGTGGCTCGCCTCGCCCGAGGCTCGCAACTCACGGCTTGCCCGGTTGCGCCATGACCCGGCGCCTAGGGCGTCGAATCCATCACGGGCCGCGCGCAGCGGCATTCGTGATTCGACGATCCGGCGTTGCCGGCGCAGCCAGGTGCCGTAACCGAACAGCAGCCGCGCGCGGACGAACGGCCAGTGCTGGAGCCCTTCGTTCAAGGCGGCCTGGAAGCCCGCTTCGGCTGCGGCCTCGTCGGCGAGCATCGGCCGGGCATACCTGAGGCTCGCGTGGAGCAAAGGGTTCGGCGTCCGCCGCGCGACGAGTTCCAGCCGATCGAAGACATCGGCTACCTCACGCGTCCGGTGGCATCCGGCTGCGGCCTCGGCCAGGTCGACCACAGCCAGATGGGACAGGGATCCGTGGTGGGACGGATCGGCCACGTCGAAGATCCGCATCAGCTGGTCGACCGCGTCACTGTGCCGCCCCTCGGCGAGCGCCGCCACGCCCCGCACACATTGCACGTGGGCGAGCTGGGGACGCGCGCCCCGAGACGTCGCCCAGCGTTCTACCTCGCTCGCGACCGAGAAGGCGAACGTGGCCTCCCCGTCGTACGCAGCCAGCATCGCCGCGACCAGCCGCGCGGACGTCTCGGCTCCCGGGTACCCGGTCTCGCGCGCGAGGCGAGCGGCTTCATCCGCCGACGAGCGAGCTCTGTCCCAATCGCCGCGCGCGAATGCGCACCAGGCGAGAGACACCAGCGTCTGGGCCAACAGTCCGAGCCGACCGAGGGTGCGCTGGCCGGCGACCGCGTCCGAGAAGTAGCCGGCGGCCTGGTCGAGGGCGCCGACCGTGCTCAGGGCGAGGCCGACCAGGCGCTGTGCCTCAGGGTCGCTCGTCTGGTCGAGAGCGAGGCGGGTCGTGCGGTCGATCACCGCCGCGGCGCGGTCGACCGGTGCGGCCATGGCGACCGTCGCAAGAAGGCGCGGATCGTCGGCGGGCAGCGGCATCCGGTCGACCGCCGCCAGGACGAGGTCCTGCGCCCCGCCCCCCGGCTCGGCCCACCAGGCGACTTGGGCCACGGTGAACAAGCAACGTGAGGCGAGGTCGACGTCGCCGTCCACCCGCATCTGGTCGACGACCGCCACAAACGGCGCCAGGTTCGTGGTGCTTTGCCAGATCTCCCGCTCGAACAACATGCGAAGCCACGCCAACCTCGCCCGCTGCAGCGGGCCGAGATCGAGCTGCTCGGCCTCGGCCACGACCCGTTCGACGACGTCACGTCGCCCCATCTCGAACGCGGTCTCTGCGGCGAACAGGAGCCGGCGACCGCGTGAGGTGGAACCGTCGCTCAGCGCCGCGGCACGTTCGAATGCCGCGACCGCGACCGCGATCTCCCGGAACTGCCGGGCGCGCTGGGCCGCAGCCTCGAGGTCCGCGGCCACCTGTTCATCTCGTCCGACGACGGCGGCGGCACGGTGCCACAGCCGACGGTCAGGCTCGTCGGCCAGTACCTGGGCCAGTGCCGCGTGCGCAGCTCGGCGACCCGATTCGCTCGCGGACTGCAGAATCGCCGATCGTGCGAGCGGGTGGCGGAACTGGACTCGGCCAGCCCCGACAGTCACCAGGTTCGTCGCGACCGCGGGGCGGAGTTGGCCCTCGGTGACGGGTGCGCCCACGACGACCGAGGCGGCGGCCAGGTGCTCTGCCAGCCCGTCGCCATCGGCCACGGCCACAACCAGGAGCATCGCGCGCGTTGTGGCGGGCAGCCGCAGGGCGCGGTCGGCGAAGGCGCTCTCGAGTCGCGTGGTCAGCGGGAGCCAACTCGGGGGAAGCGGCGCCCCTGCCAGGTCCGCGATCGTCGTCGGGAGCTCCACCAGAGCCAGCGGATTGCCCATAGCTTCGCGAAGCACCAGTTCCCGCTGCTGGGCGGTCAAATCCCCGGCGTCGCGGTCCAGGAGTTCACTCGCTGCTTGATCCGTCAGGCCGGACAGCACCAATTCGGGCAGCGCGGCGCGGGTGAATATCTCGTCGGGATCGTCCCTCGTGGAGATCAACACCACCATCGGCTCGGACTCCAGCCGCCGGGCTACGAAAGCGAGTACGTGGCGGGTCGAGCTGTCGACCCAGTGCGCGTCTTCGACCAAGGCCACCACCGGCGCGCTGGCCGCGTACTCGGTCAGCACGGTGAGGGTGGCGAGCGCGACGAGAAAGAAGTCGTCGGCATCGGGAGGCCGCTCGTCTGCGCCGGCGGTGCCGTCCGTGGCGGTGGCGGTCCCCAACGCGGCACGCAATGCGGCGCGTTGCCTGGCCGGCAGGTCATCGATCATGCCCCGAATCGGCTGTAGGAGCTGGTGCAGGCCGGCGAAGGGAAGGTGCGCCTCGGACTGCACCCCGGAGGCGCGTAGCACGCGCAGGCCCATCGCCGCCGCGCGCCGTCCAGCTTCGGCTGCCAACGCGGACTTGCCGATTCCAGCCTCTCCACGCAACACCAGGCAGCGACCCGTCGCGGGACACCCGGCGAGGATGTCGTCGATGACGCCGAGTTCCCGCTCCCGTCCGAGCAACGGACGGACGGCGGACACAGGTCTCATGCTAGGTCGAGTCTGTGTCGTCATCTCAGGTGCCGGGTCTCGCGGTTGCACCCTGACAGGGCTTCTTGGACGACCGCTACCACGGCGCCCGGCTGGGAGACAGGGACAAGATGCGACGCGTTCACTTCTCGGGTGACCGATCCAGCTCGCTCCGCCATCGCGCGCTGTAGGTCGGGATCGATGAACCGGTCGGACGCGGCGACCAGGTACCACGACGGCAGCGTCGTCCACCCGGCCGAGCTCGCCCGTTCTTCGAGCGCCGCAGCGGCTACCGGCCGCTGAGCCACCGCCAGCGGGCTGGTCACCACGGCGGGCAGGTCAGCGGCCAAGGTGTCGGCGTACTCGCCGGGCCCGAGCCGCAGTTCGCTGACTGAATTCCCCGCCGAGTCAAGGAAATCCTCCGGGCGCAACGAAGCCAGATAGGTGCGCCCCCGCGGCGTGGAAACGACATCGACGACGCTCTGCGCCGGAGCCAGGACAAATCCCGCGACGAACACCACTCCTACAGCGTTCGCGAGGTGGGCCGCGGCCACCGAGGCGACGGCGGCGCCGTACCCGTGGCCCACGAGCAGGACCGGTCCGGGGATCCGCCACGAGACGTCGCGGACATACCTCGCATCCCCCTCGAGTGATCGCAACTGCACCGCGGGAGCTGTCACATCGACGCCGGCCTCACGCAGCAGCCTTATGACAGCCGCCCACACGGAGCCGTCCTCGCACTCACCATGAAGCAGCACCACGGCTGTCGCGCCGTCGCTCACAGTCACCCCTCACCCGCTGACATCGTGACAGCGACGTTAGAAGCCCGCGACCTCGCCCGGCTTCTGCCACATGGCCTAATCGCACCCGTGCGAGCCGGCGCAACGGACCGGTTCCCTGGTGACGATCAATGGCGCCGACCGAAGCGAAAGTTCGTCGCGTATCGGGTCGGCGTCCAGATCGTCTATGCAGGCCGGGCAGGCGCTGGTGGTCGACGCTCCTCACGAGAGCGCCGACGTTCGTGTCGAGCCCTTCGCGGCGGCGTTTGGCGCGAGATGGGGATCAGACGTCTACCTCGGCGCCACCAGGGGGCCGTCCGAGGGATGAGCGCGGAACCCTCTCTGTCAGGCTCGACCCGGCAGCCTGGTCTTAACCACCCCCCGGGGGCTACGTGGCGTCGGCGGTAGAGATGTAGCGGGCGCGCATGGCCGAGCTGGCGGCGGGTCCCGCGGTGAAGACGTAGGCGTCGCTGTCGTCGAGGCGGCGGCCGGTTTTCGCGTCGATGACGACGGGTTCGACTTCTTCTCCACTGTTCGCGTCGACGAGGATCATGCTGCGTTGCTCGGCGGGGAGGCGGGAATTGCCCCACGCCGCCAGCGTCACGATCACCGGGCGCAGCGAGCGGCCGAGGTCGGTAAGGACGTACTCGTGCCGGACCGGGTTGGTCTGGTAGGGCCGGCGTTCCAGCAGACCGTCGGCGACGAGGGTCTTGAGGCGGGCGGTGAGCATGCTGGAGGAGATGCCGAGGCTGTCCTGGAACTGGTCGAAGCGGGTGTAGCCGTCGAAGGCGTCGTGCAGGATCAGCAGCGTCCACCACTCGCCGACGTGCTGCACCGTTGTCGACAGCGGGCACTCTCGGTCCTCGAGCCTGATCCGGCTCGCCATGGCGGACCCCCTCCCCAGTAGCTGCTAAAGTCGAAGCCACTTACTTCTATTTTAGCAGTAACTACGGGGTGTGGGCATCGAGGATGCCCGCGCCCGGAAGGACAGCGTCGTGACCTACATCCCTCCTACCGAGTCCCTGCACGGCCGGCGTGCGCTGGTCACCGGTGGTACCGGGGGCACGGGCGCGGCCATCGCCCGCCGCCTCGCCCATGCCGACGCGACCGTGCTGGTGACCGGCCGCCGCCAGCCGGACGACCTCGATCCGAAGCTGTTCATCCCCGCGGACCTCGCCACCGCCGCCGGGGCGGCGACCGTGGTGGCCGAAGCGCTCGACCGCCTGGGCGGCGTCGACATCCTGGTCCACAATCTCGGCGGTTCCGAGGCACCGTCGGGCGGATTCGCCGCCCTCGGCGAGGACGACTGGGCCACCGAGTTGACCATCAACCTGCTGGCCGCGGTCCGCCTGGACCGCGGCCTGCTACCTGGCATGATCGAGGCCGGAAAGGGGGCCATCGTCCATGTCTCCTCCATCCAGCGCCGGATGCCGCTGTGGAACGGCACCCTTGCCTACGCCGCCGCCAAGGCCGCGCTGACCACCTACAGCAAGGGGCTGGCCAACGAGGTCGCCCCGCGCGGGGTACGCGTCAACACCGTGTCGCCCGGCTTCATTCAGACCGCCGCGGCCGACGCTCTCATCGACCGGCTTGCTCAGGGCTCCGGCATCAGCCGCAAGGACGCGTTGGCGGGGCTGATGGACTCCCTCGGCGGCATTCCGCTCGGGCGCCCCAACCGGCCCGAGGAGGTCGCCGAACTGGTCGCCTTTCTCGTCTCCGACCGCGCTTCGTCGATCGTCGGCGCCGAGCACGTCATCGACGGCGGCACCACGCCGACCGTGTGATCCGTCCGCCGCTCACAGTCAGGACAGCCATGAGTGACAACGAGCCCCAGCCCATCGCCCCCGACGCCCTACCCGAGGTGATCGTCCGCTACCTGGCCGCGCACCGCACCCACAACACCCCGGCCGCGATCAGCGCGTTCACCACCGACGCCACCGTGATCGACGACGGCACCACCTACCACGGAACAGCGGCGATCGAAACCTGGCTGACCCGCTCGGCCAGCGAGTTCACCTACACCATCGAACTCACCGCCGCGCAGAAAACCGACCAGATCCACTACATCGCCAAGAACCACCTCGAGGGCAACTTCCCCGGCGGCGTCGCCGATCTACGCTACCAGTTCACCCTCCGCGACAACCTCATCGAACACCTCGTCATCGAGCCCTGAACAGTGCTGGCGACAGACGGAAGACTCAACGCAAGGGTCAAACCGTGCGCCATCGACCCCACGGAGAGATCAGCAGACCAGGCAGCACCGCGGCGACCCACCGCCTTACCCAGGCGGATCGCCGGCCGGGACCTGCGGTCAGATACCACCAGTCGCGGCAGGGGGTGATGCACCTCGACCCCGCACTCGCGGGAGTTGCGATCGTCCGACGTCTTGTATCTCACCGCGCCGCGCTCCCAGCGCGACGGCGGACGCCACGTCGATCAATCCAACCATCGCCAGCTGGTTGGCAGCACGGGAACCGCCCGAGATCCGCAGGTCGATCCCGGGGCGGCCCTCTATGCGAGTCAGATGACCTCAAGATCATCGACCGATGAGGAATACCACAAGGTTTGGATAACGGCACTCCGCCAGTCAACTGAGATTTATCCGCCTCAGATTCATCCGACGCGAGCCGCGTCCAACCGTCCGGCATTGACGACCGCGGGTCGCCAGACAAACAGGTACGCCGCCTTGCGGCATCCGGTCGGGTCCGCAGCCCGGTACGGCGCTCCGCTAGGGCCCGGCGCGGCTTGGGATGAGGAGCGCGATGACGAGGCCGATCAGTGTGATGACCAGCAGCGTCGTGAGGGACAGCGCGAAGGGTCGGCCGCCGGGGTGGGTGGCGGCGACCAGGATCGAACCGGCCGATGCCGTTCCCAGCGATGACCCAAGATTGGAGACACTTCGGGACAGGCCCGAGATATCGCTCTGGTCGCCGTCCGGGAAGCTCGACTGTACGAGGTTGACCGCGGCGGTGAGCATGACGCCTACACCCAGGCCGGTCAGAAGGAGCCCCGGTATGAGGCTGAGGACCCCCGAGGTGGCCCGGACCAGTGCCAGGAGCAGGGCCATGCCTGCCGTGGTGACCACAAAACCCGCTTTGATCAGAGTGCTTTGCGAATGCCGTCTCGCGAGTCTCTCGGCGGCCACAGAGGAGACCAGGATTCCCACGCTGGCGGGGGTGAGCATCAGGCCTGTACGGATCGCGTCGTACTTCCAGACCTGCTGGAGGAACACGCTGACGACGAAGAAGGAGCCCTGCATGGTGAGCCATTGGACGAGCTGTACCCCAAGGCCAAGATTGGCCGTTCGGTTACGGAGGAGACGGCGGCGGAGCAGTGGATCCTTGCCTTTTCGCTCCCACGTGCGCAGGTGCCAGAAGAAACAGGTGAGGATGACCGCGCCGACACCGATGTACAGCCAGACCGGAGACATTCCGCCCTTGGAGATCAGGACCGTGCCCGCGACCGAGAAGTCCTTGCGGGAGACGAACCAGCCATAGGTGTTGGTCTGCAGGATTCCCAGAACCAGGAAGAACAGGCCAGCCGCGGACAGCACTGCGCCGGCCAGGTCGAACGGCGGCCGAGGTCCCTCTCGCGGCTGGTCAGTGAGATTGCGCGCCAGGAAGATGATCAATGCCACCGCCAGGGCCTGGATCAGAAACAGCGCGCGCCATCCGAGCAGGCCTGTGATCAGTCCGCCGATCAATGGTCCGACGGCGGCGCCCAGGGCGCCCGCGCCACTGACCACGCCGAAGTACTTTGCTCGCGTCCTGACCTCGGTGAAGGTCACGGTGACCAGGATGTACACCGGCGGAATCATCAGCGCGGAGCCGGCGCCCTCCAGGATCGAGTTTCCAAAGATCATCAGCCCCAGGCCCGGCGAAAGCGATGCCAGCAGCGCGCCGACACCGTAGACAGCCAGACCGGCGATGAAGCATGTCCGCCGGCCCCAGCGGTCCGACAGCTTGCTGCCGGGGATCATCAGTGCGGCCATGGTGAGCGTGAACAACGTGATCGTTGTCTGCACACCGATCACGGTGGTGTCCAGGTCTTTCGAGATGGCGGTGATGGCCACGTTCAAGCTCGATGCCGCATAGCTGCAGATGAACTGCGCGAGCGCCAGCGGGAGGACGACCGCGCGGGCGTCGATCTCTGACGGACTGCCAGAAGACGGTTTCAGCGTGGTCCTCCTCGGGCGTCCGGCCGGTCGGCTTCGTGAGCTGTCACCCGCCGCCCGCGCGGGACGTCGGCGGAGCCATCACCGGCAAGGGCGAACAGCCAGGTAGGCCCATCCGCGGACCGACGGCCTGGCCCGTGGCGGCCAGGCCAGCGGTCGCCAGGCCAGCGGTCGCCAGGCCAGTGGCGGCCAGGCCAGTGGCGGCCAGGCCAGTGGCGGCCAGGCCAGATCAGCGTCTGGGAATCATTTCCTCGTGTCCGGGATGCCGGTCGGGTCCGGACACGCCAGCCGCTCGTTCGCCGGGTTGACCGCCGTCCGGCTACCCGGGCGCGTTCTCCGCCGCGTCGAGCTCGTCGTCCAGGGCCATGGCCGCGGTGACTAGCGCGAGGTGGGTGAACGCCTGCGGGAAGTTGCCGAGCTGCTCACCGGAAGGTCCGATCTCCTCGGCGAACAGGCCGACGTGGTTGGCGTAGGTCAGCATCTTGTCGAAGGCGTACCGTGCCTGGATCAGGCGGCCGGCGCGGGCCAGCGCCTCGACGTAGAAGAAGCTGCAGAGGTTGAAGGTTCCCTCGGAACCGCGCAGCCCGTCCGGAGAGGCCTCGGGATCGTAGCGGTACACGAGGCTGTCGCTGACCAGTTCCTGGCCCATCGCATCGAGGGTGCTCAGCCACGCGGGGTCCCGTGGGGACAGGAATCCCACGCGGGGCATGAGCAGGAGCGATGCGTCCAGAACGTCGGTGTTGTAGTGCTGGACGAATGCCTCCCGCTTCGGGCTCCAGCCGCGGTCGACGATCTGGTTGAAGATCGCATCGCGGACCTGTGTCCAGCGGGGGACGTCCGCGGGGCGCGAGTACTGGGTCGCCAGGCGAATGCCACGGTCGAAGGCGACCCAGGCCATCAGCCGGCTGTAGGTGAAGTCCTRCTGACCTCCGCGGGTCTCCCAGATGCCCTCGTCGGGCCGGTCCCAGTGGTCGGTGAGCCAGTCGAGCATGGCGGCGAAGGCCTGCCAGCCGCGGAAGCCTCCGATGTCGCCGCTGAGAGCAAGCGCGTCGGCGGCCTCTCCGTAGATGTCGAGCTGGATCTGGTCGGCGGCGGCATTGCCGACCCGAACCGGTGCCGATCCCCGGTAGCCCTCGAAGTGATCGAGGGTCTCCTCACCCAGCTGAGGGTCGCCATCGATCCGGTACATGATCTGCAGCGGCTCACCAGAGGCGGTGCCGCCATCGGTGACCCGGTCACGCAGCCATCGACGAAAGGCCTGGGCCTCCTGGGTGAACCCAAGGTCGATCAGTGATCTGACCGAGAGGGACGCGTCCCGGATCCAGGTGTATCGGTAGTCCCAGTTGCGTTCACCGCCGATCTGCTCTGGCAGCCCGGCGGTGGCCGCGGCGATTGGCGCCCCCGTGGGGGCGTAGGTGAGCAGCTTGAGGGTGATCGCCGAACGGTTGACCGCGTTCTTCCAGCGGCCCCGGTAGGTGCAGGAGCGCAGCCATGTGATCCAGAACCCGCGGCAGGACTCCAAGTCGTCCCGGATGTCGTCCAGTGACAGCGGGCGTGGCGCGATGCTGTCCGGTGCATCGCTGGTCAGGACGATGGCGGCGACGTCTCCGGCCGAGAGAGTGAAATGGGCCGAGACATCGTTGGAGTCGGCTTGGAACGTGACAGGTCCGGTGGCCTGAAGACGCAGATCTACGTTGGGCCCTCGGAAGACCGCGGATCCGCGGTCGATCTGTGTGAGGGTGTGCGGCGCGCGTCCGTAGTCGAACCGGGGCCGGCATGTGAACGTGAAGGGGAGGCTCCCCCGTACCACCCGCGCGACTCTCAGCAGGCGATGCCGGTGCGTGGGCACGGTGGTGTCCAGCGGTTCCATGAAGTCGGCGACCTCTCCGACGCCGCTGGGAGCCATGAATCGAGTGACCAGCACGGCGGTGTCCGACAGGTACAACTGGCGGATTGTGAGCTCGCTCTCGCCCGGAAGGTCAGCGGCGAGCCGGCAGTAGCCACCGCGCTCCCTGTCGAGAAGGGAGGCGAAAATGCTGGGCGAATCGAACCGCGGCGTACACCACCAGTCGATCGATCCTTCGGAGGACACCAGCGCCGCGGTCTGAAGATCTCCGATCATGCCGTGGTCGGCGATCGGTGGGTAGCTGGTCACGGTCGCTTCTCCTTCAGTCGGGCCCACGCAACGGGACTGCTCAGACGCAGGTGTCAGCACGTGAGCCACGTCGTCGGAAGGCCCGGCCGGATGCGAGCCCATTCGTGGGGCGCACGAGAGTCGCGCCCGACGGACGACGCGCGCCGCCCGATCGGCCGATGCACTCCTACGTTCCGAGCGTGCGCTCGAAAGCGGCTCGGCGCACTCCGACCGCCGGGCCATGGCGCGGGCGCATTGGCTCCATATGCACATAGGCGCACCATTCATGCACGGATCCGAGTCGCAAAACCCACCGCAACATCATGTTCGCGCCACCCGGCCACCCGGACGTCGACGCACCAGTCGACGCACCAGTGCCGCCCGCGCGATCCGCGAGTGGCGTTCTCCAGCGTCGCCGTTCCCGCGTGGCCTCCAGTCTGGCATGTCCGGAATCTTCAGTTCGCGGCCGGTCAGGGGAATCGTTGGCATGTCACCGTCCGCGACTGATCGAGTCGACCGTTTCCTTATGCGGCGTGATTGTAGAGGTACTACCGGCTGCGGGTTGGAGGACGGCGTGTCGGCTACCCAGTACCTTGCGTATGACTATCCGGTTCTAGGCGCCTTCTGGACCCTTTTCTGGATCTTCCTGTGGGTTATCCTTCTGGTTCTCGTATTTCGCGTCGTCGTCGACATCTTCCGGGACAGAGAAATGAGCGGATGGGCGAAGGCAGGGTGGCTCCTCTTCGTCCTGATCCTGCCATTTATCGGTATCTTCGCCTATCTCATCGTGAGAGGGAAGAACATGGCCGAGCGGGACGCGCGGCGGTCGCAGGAACAGCGCGGGATGGTCAACGCCTACATCCGTGAGGCGGCTGGCGGAACCAATAGGGATGTCGACGACCTGACCAGGCTCTCCGGGCTCAGGGCCAGCGGCGACATCACCGCAGCGGAGTTCCAACGTGCCAAGGAGAAGATCCTGCGGTGAGCGCGGCCGTCGCTGGACCGGTCCCGGGTGTTGCCGCCTCGCTGGGCGAGGGCGGGACCGGGCGGTCGGCCCGGGCGCCGCCGGGGGTCGCGTGACCACCGCCGCGGGATGACGATGGCGCGCGGCGCCGGCAGGGTGGCCCCGAGGCCGGCGGCGAACATGGTGGCGGCGATGGAGATCACCGTGACGGCTTTGAACAGCGGATGCAGGGTGTCCACGAGGTTGCCCGCCTGGGTGGCGCGGCGTGTCGGGGCGGTGGTGCGCGGTCAGTCCTTCAGATCGCCCAGCCAGCGCAGTGCGTTCAGGCCTGGCAGGAAGCAGTACTCGCCGCCGCGCGTGACGACGAACCGTGGCAGCGGAGACAGACGCCGGCGCAGTGGCCGTCGGGGGATGGTGAAGCCGGTGGTGCCGTCGTGGACTCCGATGATGGGGTCGCGAGCGTCGTTCGCGCCGAAGAAGACGCCGTCGTTCATCCATTCGGACTGGACGAACTCGAACTGGCGCCCGAGGTGGGCGCCGACGAACGTGAACATCAGGCCGCGGTCGGCCCCGTCGTCGTCCAGGATTCCGGGAGGCAGCGGCGGGCCGTAGACGCCGCCGCGCCTGATCATGCGGTGCAGCCGCGGCTCGCCGGCGACCGAGGCGTCGCGGGGGTTGGCCCGCCGGATGTGGCAGCCGCCGGGGGTGGTGAATCCTGCCGGGTCGTCGCGCTCGTAGAGGAAGGTGTTGCGGCGGTCTGGGTCGGCCCCGAGAGCGGGGTCGTCGTGGTGTGGGCTGAGCGCGAGCGGTGCGCCGCTGCGCCATCGACCCATGATCTTGGCGGCCAGCAGCTCCTCGTCCTCGGGGCTGGTGGCGTTGTCCCGCAGGTAGCGCCGGAACGCGCCGACCCGCTGGTGAAGTTTGCGGATGGCCACGTAACTGCCGTTGCGTCCGAGCACAGCCGGTTGCGGGGACTGGACGCCGCCGAGCTCGTCGGGGTAGCCGAGTACGAACTCGCCGGCCTTCAGCGGTGCCTGCAGCGGGTTTGATCCGGCGATGGGGCTGCCCTCGATCGCTGGCTGGCTGATGCCGTCGCGATAGCCGAAATGCTCTGTTTCGGTGGGCAGGGTGTAGCAGTCCTGTCGCCAGATCGCGGTCACGCCGGACAGGTGGTCGTAGGCGGGCCGGGCCCAGTCAATGGCCGCCCGCAGCTGTGTGGCGTCCGGCGCGACCGCCAGGAGCACCACATGGACGGCGGAGGTGCCCAGCGGCGCCTCCCAGCTCTCGGGGCCGCTCTCGCCGACATCACCGAGCGCTCTGGCCCTGGCGGCCATGCCCTGGCGGAACTCCCAGGCGAACGTGGCCAGGGCGGAGTCCGGAACGCCCAGCGCCCGCAGCCCGTGGCAGGTCAGCGCGACGCTCACCCAGGTGTTCCCCAGAGGGCTGACCGGGTCGGCGGCGGAGGTCACTACCGCGCCCACGCGGCGCATCAGCTCCCGGCCGTGCACCGGGTCATCGACCCGGAACAGGAGGTAGGTCGCCGCATAGGGGGTCGGCCGAGGGCTCAGGACCCCACGCTGGATGTCGTCGAGTTGCAATGAGGCACGCGTCCGCCCGCTCACGTTCCCGCTTCCTTCCGGCCTAGGTCTTCCGCCACTAGGTCGAGACGAGGTTGCGCCAGAAGTTCCGCGGGCTCTCGTCACCGCCGAACAACGAGCTGAAGATCGTGGAGTCCGCCAGGAGCACGTCGCCGGCCCGGTCGCCGGCCGGGGGCATCCACAGGAACATGTCGAACTCGGTGGCGCCGGCCTCGGTGAACGGATGCGGCCGTGTCGTGTCGACGGGCTGCCTGGCCAGGACGTGGACGACGCCCGGCTCGTCGGTCGTCACCGCGTAGTGCGGCAGATGCTGGTGGGAGGTGAAGTGGCTCACGCCGTCCAGCCATCCTCTGGGGTCCAGGTCCCTCGCCACGGACAGCGGGGCGAGCTGGTCGCCGTCGCGGACGGCGGGACGCAGCCCGTAGCGGTTCTCGACGGGCACCCCCAGCCCCCGCATCAGGCCGCGGACGTATCCGGCGAACCGCTGCTGGCGGGGAACCAGGAGATCCCCGTGATGGTGGTACTCGATGTCCCGCACGGCCAGGTCGTCCGAGGCCCCGACGTCGTGGTGCGGTCCAAGGACCAGGCAGGCGTCCTCTCGGCTCAGGAAATGCCGCAGCGCCTCGATCTCGGCCTGCCCGGCCTCCTGCCCGGTGGTCGTGTGATCCAGCCCGAACACGAACAAGGTGTCGGTGTCCGCCAGAACCCGCTCGTCCAGCACGGTCCGAAACCCCGCCTGATCGACCCGCTGATACACCGGCACCGCGTGCCCCGTGGCCTCCTGGACGCATGTCTGGAATGGCACCCAGGACCGGAAGAACAATTCCAAAGCCCCTGCGATGCCCTGCTGGAACTGGAACGGGTCGGACCATCGAGGTTTCTCGTAGGCGGGCCAGGAAACCCGTCGGACCTCGGTCATCGTGGAGAACCGGTTGTCAAGCCCGGCCGGATCCCGGCCGGCCTCGGCCGGATAGCTCCACGACACGTAGATGCTCACCCGCCGCCGGCCCGGGGTGTATGGGCGGGGGGCGTGGTTCTGGTTGTAGGTGCGGGCCGTACGCGGCTCGGTCATCACGTTCCCCGATCCACGGCGGAAGGCACGGTCGGCCCGGACGGTGCCATTCTCACGGCGCTTTTCCCTTTTCACGACTGGCGATGGGGGCGGGCCTGGAGCCCGACGCCACGACGGAAACGCTCACTGCATCTGGTCGAGCATCTCCGACAGGGCGTTCTTGATTCGCAGGGCCTTCTTGATCTCATCGGACGTCACGTACGGATACTCGCCGTACTCGATGAAGCTCGGGCAGTGGTGCGCGCGCACGAAACGGACGAACGCCTCGGGGTTGGTCCGCCAGTCCTCGGGGAACCCTTCAAGGTTCTCGAAGGCCGTACTCACCCCCGCCCTGCTGAAAAGCGCGGCCGCGTCCTCGGTGTACTTGTCGAAGTCCGTGTCGAAGATCCCCTGGTACATGAAACGCGTATCGTCATCGAAGAGCACCCAGCGCAGGTAGTGCAGCTTCAGCGGCGCGAGAAGACCGGGATCCTGCTCCAGCGCGCCGGCAAGGGTGCGGCCGTGCGCACGTATCGCCTCGGCCCGGCCAGGCTTCACCTTGGCGATGACGGTGAACCCGTAGCACGCCGGTGTCCTCGGGTAGATAGGGCCGTATTTCCCCTGCTCGAGCTGGTCGATCTCCTTGGGGATGGCCACCGCCTCCGGCCTGATCTCCATCTAGGCTCCTCCACCGCCACGCACAGAAGACCATCACAGCCTCGCACTCGAAGCGGTGGTCCGCCTGGCGAGCGGCGGCGGCTCAACCTCGGGAAAATGGCGAAACCCGGACAGGGTATATGGTTCCTAGCTGCCGCGCCAGCAGATCCGGTAGTCGCCGACTGCCAGGTTCGCCCTAGTTGCACCGTCAACGCAAGTCGGGCGAGTTCCCGACCGCTGATCGAATCGACCGGCCCCTCCTTGAGTGGGACTGTAGATGTCTGACCGCGATGGGCGGGAGCGAAGATAATGACTCACCAGTATATGGCCTACGACCACCCAGTTCTCGGTGCCTTCAGGACCCTGCTCCGCGTCTTCCTGCGAGTTATCAGGCTGGCGCCCATATCGCGTATCATCGCCGACATTTTTCGTGATCGAGAACTGGGTGGGTGGGTGAAGGCTGTATGGATTTTATTGGTGCTCGCCCTCCCGTTCCCGGGCATCTTCGCCTACCTGATCGCTCGGCGCCAGCACGTGGCCGGGCGGGACATCGGGCGTGCGCCAGCAAAACGATCAGGTCCACGTTCATATCCGGATGAAAGCCGCCGGCACCAGGACCCGCTTCTAGCGCCTCGTCAAGGTCTCCGGGCTCGAGGCCAGCGGCGATACTCACGCAGCACAGCTCCGGCGCGTCAATGAGAAAGTACTACGCTGAACCCCGGCGCCGGCTGGTGCCACGTCGAGGGAGACGAAAGTGACCGGCGCCCTGCCGCTGGCCGTTGCCGCCGGCATCTATCCGCTAGGCCTGGCGATCGTGGTGCGTTACCTGGGCGATCCCCCTTCGTTGCGGCGCGCATTTGCCTACCTCGGCGGGGCGGCAACAGTAACCGTCGGCGCCGGAGCCGCCATCTTGGTGGCCTTGCGCTCCGCCGAGCTGTCTGGAAGGCAGGAGCGGACCTTGAGCGCCGGCACGCAGACGTTTCTTGGGGCGGTGCTGCTGCTGGTGGCGCTCTGGATCGCTCGACACCGCGCGACCACGATCCGACGGCCGTCCAGACGCGGCGCGACAACCTCGCGAGAAGCGGACGGCTCGGATGCGGCGCGCGACCTGGCGCCGAAAGAGACTTCCGCCAGCCAGGGGCCCACAGGAACCCGAACTATCTTCTTCCTCGGGGTGGCCACATATCTGCCTTCCGCGCTCTATGTCGCCGCCCTGAAATATCTTGCCGATGCCGACATCGGCTCGGGTGTCACCATTCTGTCCCTGTTCGTCTGCGCTTCGCTCGTGCTACTCATGGTAGAGTTGCCGATCATCCTCAGACTGCTCGCGCCGCGACAGACTGGGCGGATTCTTGCCGCTTACAACGCCCGGATGAGCCAACACGGATGGGATATTGTCTTTCTGATTGCCGCGGCGAGCGGGCTGTACTTCCTCGTTAGCGGCATCGTGACACTCCTCGCATCCGACTAATAGTATTTAGTCGGGCTCCGTGCCAGCCGCCGCGGCCAGCACCGGACGATCAATCACCCGAGCCCCGAGACCTGCGCATCTGGCGGAGCTCGGACATGCCGGGGCCGCTGGCGAGCTCGTCGGCGCCGGCGCGTCCCCACACGCGCGAGCGCGGAAGGGTCGGAAACACCGTGCGGATGTCGTCAAACGGTGCCCCAACAGGATCGCTGGCGCGCCCGATCGTGATTCTGCTGGGACTGGCGTCTCTGGCCGTCGCCACAGCCGGAATGCGGGCCTTCCGGAGCGCACTAGGCCCGGCGTTTCTGGCGTTGGTCCTCGTCGTCATGGTGCACCCGCTGCAGGCACGTCTGCGCCGGCGCGGAGTGCCCGGGTGGGTCGGCATTGTCGTGATGATGACGACGATATATGCGATCCTGGTCGGCCTGGCCGCCGCCCTCGTCGCGTCGGCCGCCCGGCTGATCACGCTGCTGCCGGACTACGGCACGCAGTTCGACAACCTGCTGAACCAGGCCGTCCGGTGGCTGGAGGACCTCGGCGTCCAGCCGAAACAAGCCAGCGCCGCGGTCGGCCGGCTCGACCTGTCCAAACTTGCCGGCGTGCTGCAGAACATCCTTTCCGGGCTGACCTCGGTGGGGTCCAACCTGGTGCTCATCGTCACTCTGGTCTTTTTCCTGGCCATCGACTGCGAGCTGTTTGCGCGCCGACTCGACGTGGTCGCCGAGTCACGGCCGCTCCTGGTGGGTGCATTGCGAGAGTTCGCCCGCAACACACGCCGCTATCTGGCCGTTTCCTCGCTTTTCGGACTGATCGTCGCCGCGCTCGACGCCCTGGCGCTGCAATGGCTGGCAATCCCACTGCCGCTGTTGTGGGGGCTGCTGTCGTTCATCACCAACTACATCCCCAACATCGGGTTCGTGGTGGGTCTGATCCCACCCGCCCTGCTCGGCCTGCTCGAGGGCGGCGTGGGCCGCATGCTCTGGGTCGTGGCGGTCTACTCATCGATCAACATGGTCGTGCAGTCGTTCATCCAGCCGAAGATCGTCGGCAACGTGGTTAGGCTGTCCGCGACGCTGACCTTCTTGTCGTTGGTGTTCTGGGCGTTCGTTCTCGGCCCGCTCGGGGCGCTCTTGGCGGTTCCGATGACTCTGCTCGCCAAGGCTCTGCTCATCGACGCCGATCCCGCGGCCCAGTGGCTGCGTCCGCTTCTGGGTGATACAACTGCCGAGGCAGCGGTAGCGGATGCCTCGAGACCCACCCATCGAAGAACCTAAGAGCCGGGCTGGCTGCCCGGCCGGAAGTAGTGGGCATAGATGGTGTTGCCGCAGGGAACCTGTCGATCGAGGTGCAGTACACGGCGCACTTGTATACATTGTTCAGGGATGAGGCCCACGAGAGGCCGAATATGACCACTTTTGTCACGCATCCTCCCGCGCATGGCTCCCGGCAGCGGCCAGCCGAAGGAACGCACGACAGTGCTGCGCCGCGACCGGCGGAGCGCGCGGCCCAGGGAAAGGCCGCACGAGTCTGGGCCGCGCGCGGGACCCATGCGGAGTACGAACCGGCGCCGGACCGGGCCGACCCGATCGACGTGATTGACCGGCAGTCGCACAGCCGCCTGCCCGAACTCGTCCCTCTCCGCTACCAGCGGATGATGGAATCGCCGTTCAGATTTTATCGGGGTGCCGCCGCGATCATGGCGGCGGATCTCGCCGGGACGCCGACGTCGGGGATCGCGGTCCAGCTCTGCGGCGACGCGCACATGCTGAACTTCCGGCTGCTGGCGTCCCCCGAACGACGCCTTGTGTTCGACATCAACGACTTCGACGAGACCCTTCCTGGCCCGTGGGAGTGGGACGTGAAGCGGTTCGCCGCCAGTCTGGTCATCGCCGGCCGTGCCAACGGCTTCGACTCGTCCGCGCGACGTGAAATTGTCACCGCGGCGGTCGGGGCCTACCGCATGTGGATGCACCGGTTCGCGGCGATGACCAACCTCGACGTCTGGTATGCGCACGTCGATGTCGACGATCTGGTCACGCGGTTCGCGGATGTGCTGGGCCGGCGGGGTTCCAGGCGCCTGTCGCGGGCGACATCGCGGGCCCGGTCTCGCGACCAGCTACGGGCGTTCACCAAGCTGACCGAGGTTGTGGGCGGCGAACGGCGTTTCGCGTCTGACCCTCCGCTGCTCGTCCCGATCGGCGAGCTAGACGCCGGGAGCGAACGAGAGCTGCTGATGGGATGGCTTGGCTCCATCGTGGACCGGTACTCCGCCACCCTGTCGGCTGATCGGCGCTCGCTGCTCGCTCAGTACCGTCTCGTCGACTTCGCTCGCAAGGTCGTCGGCGTCGGCAGCGTGGGCACCCGCTGTTGGGTCGCGCTGCTGCTCGGCCGCGACGATGGCGACCCGCTCCTGCTACAGATCAAGGAGGCGGGAACATCAGTCCTGGCCGATCACCTGGCCGGGAGCGAGTACGGCAACCAGGGCGAACGGGTGGTCGTCGGGCAGCGCCTCATCCAGGCCGCCAGCGACATCTTTCTCGGCTGGCAGCGGGTGGAGGGCCTCGACGGGCGGCGGCGCGACTTCTACGTCCGGCAGCTGCAGGACTGGAAGGGCGTCGTGGAGACGGAGACCATGGGTCCCGACGGCATGACGCTGTTCGGGCGCTTGTGTGCGGCCACCCTCGCGCGGGCCCACGCACGGTCGGGCGACCGTATCGCGATCGCGGCCTACCTGGGCACCAGCGCGGCATTCGACCGGGCGGTCGCTCGCTTCGCGGAGGCATACGCCGACCAGAACGAGGCCGACCACGCCGCGCTGGTCGAGGCGGTCCGAACCGGACGAGTCAGCGCCACCGCGCCCTGACGCCCCGCAGCCCGCTCCTTTGCCCGTCGTGCGATCGCCTACCAGCGCGACCCGGGCGCCCAGTTCGTCCCGATCCAGAGGTCGCTGGCCGGCAAGGTCAACGACGCTCTCAACGAATACATCCAACACGTCGGCAGCGGGCTGTTCGCCTGCCCGCCGGGCGTCCAGCCCGGCCAGTACTGGGGCCAACGCCTCTTCGAATAGGGCGAGACCGGTGTCGCGGGACCACGTCTCGGTGCCAGCGCCCCGCGGTGCGCGGTGACGAGGAACGTCGACCAGCGCGAGCAGGGCAGCCGGGCCAGGGCGGCCGGCGGCAGCTGGCCGGACAGGCTTCACCGCCGGGCGATCGGACGGGCCGAGACCGCCGGCCAAGGTCGCGGTACGGCCACGTGGATTGCTGGTCATCTCGGCCGCGACGTGGACGCGACAGACGCGCCTCAAGACGGCTGCTCCGAGCCGGATGGACGGGCGGACTCGTCCGGCCGTCTTGGCGTGGCGAGATGTGGCGCCGCCCGTAGCCCTCCACGGCGTGTCGGTCGGCCTGACTACTCCCACCGGACCGTTCATCGTGCTCACATGTTCGACGACCGACAATGCGTCGAGCCCGAGCTGGCCGGACGGGGCCATTGGTGCCGCCCAGGCTCGGACAGAGCGGCTTGCAATAGCTTGCAGCAATTTCGGCGCGACGATGGGTGGAGGCAATCGTGGTACCTGACATCGCTCTCGCACGGTGCGTCGCGCCCAGCCGTCCATCCGTGGTCAGGCCGCTGGCGGCGTTGAGCGGCTGATGCGCGGGGTTGTCGCGGTCGTCGACGACGATGAGGCGCTGTGCACGACGATCGTGCGGGTGCTACGCCTTGAGGGGTTCGACGTGGCGTGGTCCGCGGCGACGGGGCGTGACGCCATACGGCGCGCGGCAGGTTCCGTGTCGCCTGACGCACTGATTCTCGACGTCGCGCTGCCCGACACGGACGGGCGGGACCTGCTGGGGGCACTGCGTAGCCGCGGCGTCGCGGCGCCGGCCCTGCTGCTGTCCGCGAAAAGCTCGGTCGCCGACAAAGTGCTCGGTTTCGGCGCCGGCGCCGACGACTATCTGACCAAGCCGTTCGTGATCGACGAATTGCTCGCGCGCCTCGACGTGCTGGTACGCCGAGCGTCCGGCGCCGCCGGGACCGAGTTCGCCCTCGATCCGGTACGGCACGTCGTCGCCGGACCGAGCGGCGCGTGTCCGCTGTCGCCGACCGAGTACCGACTGCTCGCGGCGCTCGTCAGCCGGCGCGGCGAGGTGGTGCGGCGGGCATCGTTGATCTCCAGCGCGTGGCCGCCGGGTTCGGTCGTGCGGGAGAACACCCTGGACAGCTATGTCGCGCGACTTCGGCGCGCGCTGCGCGACGTCGGCAGCCACCCGTCGATCGCGACCGCCCGCGGTGTCGGCTACCGGCTCGACTGATGCGTCGACGATTGGTGTGGCTCACCGTCGCGGTCATCACGACCTCGGTCGCGCTACTCACCGTGGCCTTCTGGCTGCTTCTGCGCGGCTGGCTGCGCCACGACGCCGACGCCCTGCTGGCGTCGCGGGCCCGGGCGGCATCGGCGCTGGTCACCGTCGACGCCGGTCGGTTGGTGCTCGAGGAGACACCGGGCGACGAGGCGATCGAGCAAGAGATGTGGCTGTTCGACCTGAAGACGTCGCCGGTGGTACACCCGCCCGTGGACCGGTCCCTGGCGTCCGCGGCGGCCACGCTCGCCTCAGCTGGGCCGGCCACGCGGATGGTCGGTCAAGTAGAGCTCCGGTCGTTGCCGGTCCTGGACGGGCCTCGACGCATCGGCACGGTGGTGGTCGCGCTCAGTCTGGCGCCCTACATCCACAGCGAACGGCTGGCCGTCGGCGCGGCGGTGGCGCTCGACGTCGTGATCGTCGCGGGCGCGGCCGTCCTGGTACGCCGGCTGGTCGGCTCGGCGCTTCGCCCGGTGGCCGAGATGACGGCGCTCGCCGGTGACTGGGGCGCGCACGACCCGGACCAGCGGTTCGGGCTGGGACCGCCGCGTGACGAGATCACCGGCCTCGCCGCGACCTTGGACGGCCTGCTCACCCGGCTGGCGGCGAGCCTGCGGCACGAGACGCTGGTCACCTCGCAGATCGCCCACGAACTCAAGGCACCGCTGGCCAGGATGCGTGCCGCCGCCGAGGCGAGCGCCCGATATGACATCCGGCCCGAACCGCTGCGGGCGGCGCTCGAGGGTGTCGTCGGCGAGGTCGACCAGCTGGCAGGGGTTGTCGAGACGCTCCTGAAAGCGCCCGGCGGCACCGCGACGACGGGTCGCGCGGATCTCGTCGAGGTGGCCGAACGGGTCGCGTTTGCCGCGGGAGCCGCCGCCGCGGGAGGCCCTCAGACGCGGATGAGTGTCCACGGCGCAGCCCGGCCTGCGCTGTGCGATCCGGACCTGGCCGAACGGATCCTCACGCCCATCGTCGACAACGCGCTACGTCACACCCGGTCAGCCGTCACCCTGCAGATCGACGAGGTAGACCCCGCGGCGGGCGGGGCGAACGCTGCCCGGCTGACCATCACGGACGACGGCCCGGGGTTCACGCCCGACGAGGTGGACGCGGTCTTCGAACCCGGATACCGGGGTGCCGCCGCAACCGGAGACGGCGCGGGCCTCGGCCTGTCGCTCGCGCGCCGGCTGGCCCGGCTCGTCGGCGGTGACGTCCTGGTCCTCCCGGCACCATGGGGCCGCGTGGTCGTCACATTCCCGATGCTGCCCGACGCCTAATGACGAGACCGCGGTCCGGGACGGCCGCGACCGCCGAAGACGACTCCGGTCACCGAGGACACTCGCCGCGTGGAGGCCGTCGGCCGCGCGTCATGCGCGGGACGCCAGCCCTCGACGACGGCGGACCCATCCGTGTCCCGCTAGCCGACAGCTTCTCGAGCGGGGTCGCCATCGCCCAGGCCGCCAGCTGTGGCCCCGGTAGAGCCGGTGTGGACGAGTTCTGTGCGGTCCTTCTTCGCGACGGTCAGGTAGACGACCGTGGCAACGATCGCGACGAGGAACAGCAGGCTCGTAGCCAGGGTGCCAAGCCCCGCGCCGCCCTCGTCGGTGGCGCCGCTGAGGTAGTCGCCGGTCGAGCCACCCAGCGGCCGGGTGAGCACGTAAGCGATCCAGAAGGACAGGATCGGGCCCAGCCCGATCCACCGGTAGGCGGCATAGACGACCGCGAGCGCGACGGCGAAGATGATGACCGCGGTGAGCAGGCTGAGCCCCAGCCGATCGGTCAGCAGGTCGCCCGCGGCGGTGCCGAGCGCGAATGTGGACAGCACCGCCAGCCAGTAGAACGTCTCGCGCCGTCTCGTCACGATGCTGTGGATCGACAGAGTGCGCTCGGTGCGATACCACACGACGAACGTCAGCGCCAACAGCGCGGCGAAGGCAACGGTGCTGACAACGAGGCTGATGTTCAGCCCATCAGTCAGATTGTCGGTGATCAGAGTGCCGACGACGCTGATGAGGACAACGGTGGTCCAATACACGCCCGGGATGTAGCGGCGAAGCCGGAACTGCGCCACCAGCGAGGCGACGAGCAGGACGGACATCACCGTCGTCGTATTGCCGAGCCCGAACCCCAACGTGCTGTTGAGGTAGTCCGCGGCGCTCTCGCCCACGGTCGTGCACAGGGCTTTGATTATCCAGAAGTAGAAGGTGATCTCCGGGACCTTGTTCAACATCGGCCGGCTCGCGGCCCGTGCCTTCACGGCTGGGGTAGACATGGTCACGCCGCCAAGAATGCCGCCGCCAACCTGACGAAAACCTGACTGGCGGCGAGCGCGCCGGCCCCTCCGCGAAGGCTGGGCGGCAAAACCTGATATGCATCGGAACGCCAGCCACACGGGTCCGCGCCCACGTGGTCTACGTACGCGGCCAGCCGCGAAATCAATGACCAGAAAGAGGACGTCCATGACATCGTCAGCCCGGGGAGGGCGGCGGCGTGCCATCAGGCGGCTCGCACCCAAGGTGCCCGAGATCACCGTCATGTTCTGGATCGTCAAGATCCTCACCACCGGGATGGGTGAGGCCGCGTCAGACTTCCTTGCCAACCGCAGCGTGCCGCTGGCGGGCGGGGTGGGCCTCGTCGGGTTCACCTTGGCGATGTGGCTGCAGCTGCGCACCCGCCGCTATGTCACCGCCGTCTACTGGTTTGCGGTCGCCATGGTCGCCGTCTTCGGCACCATGGCGGCGGACGGCGTCCACCGCGTCATCGGCATCCCGTACCCCGTCACGACCCTGTTCTACGCAGTGGTACTGGCCACGATCTTCTTTCGGTGGCATCGCGACGAGCGGTCGTTGTCGATCCACAGCATCGTCACCCGTCGGCGCGAGATCTACTACTGGTCCGCTGTTCTCGCCACGTTCGCGCTCGGCACGGCGGCCGGGGATCTCACCGCGTTCACCCTCCACCTGGGTTTCCTCGCGTCGATCGGCTTCTTCGCGGTCGCGATCCTTGTCCCCGCCGTCGCCTACCGGCTTCGGCGGATTAACGCCGTCGGCGCGTTCTGGTTCGCCTATGTGCTCACGCGGCCCCTCGGTGCGTCGATCGCCGATTACCTGGCCAAGGAACACGACCTGCATGGCCTCGGTTACGGCGACGGGACCGTCGCCGTAACCGCGACGTTCGTGATCGTCATCCTGGTCGCCTATCTCGCCTGGAGCGGGACCGACGTCCAGCGCCCGCCGAAGGCCGCCGATTCGGCGTCGCCGGCGCATCAGGCACCCGCACCCGTGCCTGCCCAGTACGGCGCCCCATACCGTGTCCCAGTGGTCGAAGAGGCGGAACCGTCTGACCGGTGGTGACCGATCGTCGCGGATGCGCCGGTCAACATCTCATTTCGTGCTCATGGCCGACGCGTTCGCGCGGCGGAAATCCTGCACCGGCGACTGCCGACCCGCAGTGACAGCACAGAGTGATTGAGGGACCTCGGCGTCGCCATCGATGCCTGGAGGGAACACCCGGCACTTTTCCCGCGACCCAACCTCACGGCAGCCGGCACCCGAGCCTCGCGGGGCCCGTCAGCAGTCACCCGAACCGGCCGCCGTCCAGAACGTGACGACCCGCCCGCGTCAGCGGTGCGGCCGCCGGGGAGCCCGCGCAGATCTTGGGCCAGGGCCGATCAGATGTGCGACCCTGCCGGGTATGACTCCTGGGTTAGGGACGACCGCGCTGCGTACCTGTCCGCTGTGCGAGGCGACCTGCGGGCTGGAGCTGCGGGTGGCCGATGGCAGGGTCGTCGGCGCGCGCGGCGACGCGGCGCACGTGTTCAGCCACGGGTACGTCTGCCCGAAGGGCGCCGCGCTGCCGCAGCTGCTCAACGACCCGGACCGGCTGCGCCGCCCGCTTGTCCGCGACACCGCCGGCGGCGGTCACGACGGTCGCGGCGGTCACGACGGTCGCGGCGGTCACGACGGTCGCGGGCGCCCCGGTGACGCCGGGTGGCGCGAGGTCGGCTGGGACGAGGCCTTCGACGTCGTGCGGGCCGGCCTACGCCGGGTCGTCGACGCGCATGGCCGGGACGCCGTCGGCGTGTATCTCGGCAACCCGAACGCGCACACGATGGCTGGCACGCAGCACCTTCCGGCGTTCCTCAGCGCGTTGGGAAGCCGCTCGCTGTTCACCGCGGCGACGGTCGACCAGATGCCGATGCACGCCGCCTGCGGTCATGTCTTCGGGCATCCGTCCCTGATCCCGGTGCCCGACCTGGACCGCACCGACTACCTGCTGATGCTCGGTGCGAACCCGGCGGTCTCCAACGGCAGCCTGTGCACCGCCCCCGACTTCCCCGGCCGGCTGGCCGCGATCCGCGCCCGCGGCGGCACGGTCGTCGTCGTCGACCCGCGCCGGACCCGCACCGCCGCCCTCGCCGACGAGCATCTGCCGATCCGGCCGGGCACGGACGCGCTGTGGCTGTTCGCGCTGGTCAACGAGCTGGCGGCGGCGGGCCAGATCAGGCTCGGCGCGGTCGCCGAACACCTCACCGGGGTGGAGCGCGCCGTCGAACTGGCCGCGCCGTTCACCGCGGCGGCGGTCGAGGCGACCTGCGGGATGCCCGCCGAGACGACCCGGCGGATCGCGCGGGAGCTCGCCGCGGCGCCGCGCGCCGCCGTCTACGGCCGGATGGGCACGACGACGGTCGCGTTCGGCGGGCTGACGAGCTGGCTCACGATCGTCCTGAACGCGCTGACCGGCAATCTCGACACCGCCGGTGGGGCGATGTTCGGCCGGGGCGCCCATGGCCGCGCCGACCGGCCGCGTCCTGACGGGCGCCCCGGTGGGCGGGGGTGGCGTACCGGGCGGTGGCACACCCGGGTCCGCGGGCTGCCCGAGGTGATGGGAGAGCTGCCCGTCGCGGCGCTGGCCGAGGAGATCGACACACCCGGCGACGGCCGGCTGCGGGCACTGGTCACCGTGGCCGGCAACCCCGCGCTGTCCACTCCGGACGCGAGGCGGCTGGCGGCGGCACTCGACACGCTCGACTTCATGGTGAGCGTCGACCCGTACCTGAACGAGACGTCCCGTCACGCCGACGTCGTGCTGCCGCCCACCGACCCGGCCCGCGTCGGGCATTACGACTTCATGTTCGGGGCGCTGGCCGTGCGCACCGTCGCCAGCTACTCGCCACCGGTCCTGCCGCCCGATCCCGGCGGGCTGGCCGAGCATGACCTCCTGGCCCGGCTCACGTTGATCGCGCTCGGCCAGCCAGCGGACACCGACGTGTCGGCCGTCCACGAGTCGCTGCTCGACGACGCCCTGCGCCGCGCCGTCGCCGAGCCGGGCTCGCCGGCCGCCGGCCGCGACCCGGCCGAGCTGCGCGCGCTCGTCGACGGCGAGACCACGCCGGAACGCCTGCTGGACGTCGCGCTGCGCACCGGGCACTTCGGCGACGGGTTCGGCGCCCGGCCGGACGGGATACGGCTCGCCCTGCTGCTGGCCAACCCGCACGGTGTGGACCTCGGGCCACTCACCCCGCGGATCCCGGCCATGCTGCGCACCGTCAGCGGGAAGGTCGAGCTCGCCCCGGAACCGGTCGCGGCGGACGTGCCCAGGCTGCGCGCCGCGCTCGACGCCGCCGGCGGGGGCGGTGCCGACGGCGTGGGCAGCGCGGGCGCCGGCCTGGTGCTGATCGGCCGGCGCCACCCGCGAACCAACAACAGCTGGCTGCACAACGTCCCGGCGATGGTCAAGGGCCGGGAGCGCTGCACCCTGCTCGTGCATCCGGACGACGCGGCCCGCCACGGCGTCCGCGACGGCGGCCGGACCAGGCTGGCGTCCGCGACGGGCGCGCTGGAGGTCCAGGTCGAGGTGAGCGACGAGGTGATGGCCGGCGTCGTCTGTCTCCCGCACGGCTGGGGCCACGGCCAGACCGGTACCCGGATGACGGTCGCCGCCGAACATCCCGGCGTGAACACGAACGTCCTCACGGACGCCTCCCAGGTCGACCCGCTGTCCGGCAACGCCGTCCTCAACGGCATCCCGGTGCGGCTGACCGCCCTCGACTGACGGCGGGCCACCGGGTGTCCTGGCTGACGCGCCGGGGCCTGAGGCCTATCCCGTGGACGCTTTCGGGAGTGGCTCGGCGGTCAGCCGGACGCCAGCTGCCATACACCGCCGGCGATCACTGCCCCTCAGTGGACGAGGCCCGATCCATCCGCTCGGGCCGCCTCATGCCCGAGCAGACCCGCCGTGTGTTCCTCCAGGGCCCGCACCGACGAGTCCTCGCCATACACGTCGTCGCCGACCTCGGCGTCCGCCACCGCCCGGCGCATCCCAGGAGTCGGGCGGGTCACGGTGTCACTGCGCGGATCGGCGGAGCCGGCGGCCGCGATGGCGGCCGCCGGCGCGGCGCCGGTGGCCGAGGCGGGGTGGGAGTCCATGGTTCGCGACGGCAACGGCTGTGAGCTGGGCCTTCGCGTGGGGTTTCCCGGTCGCGAGGCACCGCCGAAGGTAGTTACGTCCCGGTACGCCCGCGTGACACGCCCGCAATCTGACACCCCTAACGTTCGGATCCAAGTTCGGATCCGAAGTGCGCGGAGGTGTCCCGGTGGAGGTTCCGTCGTTCTCACTGCCGGAGATCGTCGCGGATGCCCGCGCCGGTCGTACGCCCGCCGGCGGGGAGCTCGACCGGGTCTGCCATGAGATCGGCGCCTTCGTGCTGACCGGGCTGCCGCTGCCCACCGGCCTCACGGGCGAGGTGCTCGGGCGGACGCGGGAGCTCTTCGCCCTGCCCCGGCCGGCGAAGGCCACGCTGGTCAGCCCGGACGACCAGTACGTCGGCTGGCGTGGCACCGACGGCAACCGCAACGAGTACGGCTACGCGGACGAGAAGGAGATGTTCCACATCGGCCCACGGGTCGCCAGCACGCTGCTCGGCTTGGGCGAGCGCGCCGGATCCGGGTCTGGATCCGACCCGGTCGAGCCGACGCCGGGGCGCGCGACCGACCTCGTGGCGACCGCCGTCGCGGACTGCGCGCTGTGGCCGGCCGAGCTGCCCGGCTTCGTCGAGGCCTGGCACCGCTACTACGCCGCCATGCAGGAGTCGGCGGCGCTGCTGGGCACGGCCATGGCGGCGGCGCTCGGCCTTGCGCCCTCCCGCTGGTCGGGCATGGTGGCCGGGAACTGGGCCGATCTCGCCGCCAACTACTACCCGGCGCCCGCGCCGTCCGCCGCGCCGAGGATCCGCAACGCGGTGCACTCCGACCTGACCCTGTTCACCGTCCTGCTCCAGGACCCGCCGGGCAACGGCGGCCTGGTGATGCGGGACCGCTCCGGCGGGTGGCACGACGTCGCGCCCGCCGCCGGCGAGTTCGTCGTCAACGTCGGCGAGCTGCTCACCTACCTGACCCGCGGCGCCTGGTGGGCGGTGCCGCACGAGGTCCGGCCAGCCGGCCCCACCGCCGCCGGCGATCGGCTGACCCTCCCGTTCTTCTACCGGCCGAGCGACCACCGCGAGCTCGTCCCGTTCGATGAGCACGGCGCCAGCTCCGAGCACGGCGACGCGCCGCCGACCGACGGCTTTCTCGCCGACACCGTCCTGGCCGATGCCCTGCGCGACGCCGGCCCGCTGGACGTGGGCGCCTGGGTGCGCCGCCGCAAGCTCCAGCAGCGCGTCACCTCCTGACACCGACCGTTCTCCTCTCGTCCGCCGCGCCCGCGGCCAAGCTCCGGTTCCTTTCCGCCATACCCCGCTCCGCGCCCCTCCCCCGCGGCTCCCCCGTCCTTCCCTGCCTGCTCCTTCGGTGTTCCGGAGAGGAAAACCATGTCTGCGCTCGACTCCACCACCAGCCGCCGTGCCGTGTTGCGTGGTCTGTTCGGCGGGGGTGCGCTGCTCGCCGCCGGCCCGCTGCTCGCCGCCTGCGGCTCGGACGACGACAGCTCGTCCACGTCCGCCGCCGGTCTCACGACCGTTACCTGCCAGCTCGGCTGGAAGAAGTTCACCCAGTTCGGCGGGCACTTCGCCGCGCTGAAGAACGGCTACTTCACCGCCGAGGGCATCGACGCGAAGTTCGTCTCCGGCGGCCCGAACATCGACCCGGTCTCGGTCGTGACCAGCGGCCAGGCCGACATCGGCGACGCGAACGGCTCCGACATCCTGCTGTCCGTCAGCAAGAGCATTCCCGTGATGGCGTTCGCCACGATCTACCAGTCGACCCCGAACGCGCTGATGTCCCTCGAGAGCAACCCGGTGACGTCGCTCGCCGCGATGGCCGGCAAGACGGTCGGCCTGCCGACCACGGAACGCCCGCTGCTGTCGGCGATGCTCAGCCAGGCGGGCGTCGACCCGTCGACCGTGAAGATGGTCCCGGTCGGCACGGACCCGAGCATCCTGAGCTCCAAGCAGGTCGACGGCTACATCGGCTACGGCACCCAGCAGGGCCTGTCGCTGCGCCAGTCCGGCGTGCCGGTCACCATCACCTACTTCTCCCAGCTGGGCAACCCCGACTACGGCAACGCCCTGTTCGCGACGAAGAAGACCGTCGAGGGGAAGAAGGACCTGCTCACCAAGTGGCTGCGGGCGGACCGCAAGGGCTGGGACTACTTCGTGAAGAACCCCGAGGAGATCGCCCAGTACACCTGGGACCAGTACCACAACGAGACGGGCGCGGTGCTCGCCGACGAGAAGGAGTCGGCGAAGGCCGCCGTGCCGCTGATCACCGGGCCGGACACCGAGAAGCACGGCCTGATGTGGGTCGACCAGGCCGCGTTCGAGAAGGTCTACGACCTCTACAAGACCGCTGGCCTCATCGAGAAGCCGGTCGACTACGCCGCCGTCATGACGACCGACATCCTCGTCGGCGCCGGAGCGACGGCGTAGCCGACGTCACCGGGCACGAGGGCGGGACAGGACGACGACCGGGGACCCGATGATGACCGTCCACACCATGAGCGCCACTCGCACCGGCCGCTGGCGGCTGGCCGGCGTCATCGGCGACGCCGGCCTGCCCGAAGCGCGCGCGGGCGCGGGTGCCGAGTGGGAGCTGGCGGTCGACGACGGCGTCATCACGACCCTGCGCCCGGCACCGGCGGCCGGCTCGTCGCCGCCGACGGCGCTGGTGCTCTGCCCGCCGCTGCTGAACGGGCACGACCACGGGCGCGGCCCGGGCACCGTCGACGCGGGCATTCCCGACGCACCGCTCGAGGAGTGGCTGGAAACGCTGGACCGCCCGGTCCGCCCGCGCGGCCAGGACGAGCTGGTCGGGCTCGCCGCGGGCGCCATGCTGCGCGCCGGCGTCGGCGCCGCGGTCTTCTGCGTCAACCCGACGGGGCCCGACGTCGTCGGCGAGGTGCGGGCGGCGGCCAGGGCGGCGATCGCCCGCGGGATCCGCGCCGCCGTCGCGTTCCCGGTCCTCGACGCGGGCGGCGACCGCCGAGGGCGGCGGCGCGACGCGCCCGGTGCCGGCCGCGCCGCCGTCGACGCGCTGATCGAGGACGTCGAGCGGCTCGCCGGCGAGCTGACGGCCGAGGTCACCGGCTCGCGGGCCGCCGGGCTGGTCGACGTCCAGCTCGGCCCGGTCGGCCCGCAGTGGGTCGCCGAGGCGACGCTGGCCCGGCTCGCCGAGCACAGCGCCGCGACCGGCCGCCGGCTGCACCTGCACCTGCTGGAAAGCCCGGGACAACGAGCCTGGGCGGACGACGTGTACCCGGACGGGCTGCTGCCCGCGATGGACCGGCTCGGGCTGCTCACCGAGCGGACCACCGTCGCGCACGGCACCCAGCTGCGCGACGACGAGCTGGCGCTGCTCGGCGAGCGGGGCGTCACGCTCGCCCTGAACGCCTCGTCGAACCTGCGGCTGGCCGCCGGTGTCGCGCCGGTCGCCCGGGCCGCGGCCAGGGTCCGCGCCGCCTGCCTCGGCCTGGACGGGCTCGCCCTGTCCGACGACCACGACGGCTGGGCGGAGCTGCGCCTGGCCCGCGGGCTCTGGCAGGCCCAGGCCCACCGGCGGGTGCCGGGCACCGCGGCGCTCGCGCTCGCCACCTCCGCCGGGCGCGCCGCGTTCGGCGCGGCCGCGCCGCGGCCGCCCGCCGAGGGCCGGCTCGCGGACCTCGTCCTGCTCGACCTGAGCCCGTGGCGGCATCTGTTCGGCCATCCGGACTGGCCGCTCGCCGACATCGCGGTGGCCGCGGCCGGCCCGGCGCACGTCGCCGAGGTGTGGGTCGCCGGAACCCAGGTGCACCACCGCCCCGAACCGTCCAGCGCCCCAGCGCCCCGACCCCGGGAGGTTCCCGCATGAGCATGGCCCCACCCACCACCGGCCGCGCCCAGACCGGCGGCACGGCCACCGCCAGCGGCGGGACCGACGTGCCAGGGCCCAGGTCCGCCATGCCGGAACCAGCACCCACGTCGGCCTCGGCATCGGCGCCCACGTCGGCGGCGGCGGGCCCTGGGCGGTACCCCGCGCCCGCGGTCGCCGGCGGGGCTGGCCCGCCGGTGCTGCGGGTCGACGGCGTGAGCTTCGGATACCCCGGCCGGCGCGGCGCCGTCACCGCCGTCGACGACGTCAGCTTCACCGTGCCCGTGGGCGGCATAGGCGTGCTGGTAGGACCGTCCGGCTGCGGCAAGTCGACGCTGCTGCGCCTGGTCGCCGGGCTGCTGGAGCCGACCGCCGGCACCATCGACGTCGCCGGCGTCTCGCCCGCGCAGCTCAGGCGCGCCCGCCGGGCCGGGTTCGCGTTCCAGGACCCGGGGCTGCTGTCCTGGCGGTCGGTGCGGCGCAACATCGAGCTGCCGTTCGACCTGGCCAGGCTGCCGAAGGACCGGGCCTGGGTCGACCACCTGCTGGAGATCACCGGCCTGGCGGACTGGGCGGGCCGGCGGCCACGGGAGCTGTCCGGCGGGATGCGCCAGCGGGTCGCCCTCGCCCGGGCCCTGGCGACCCGGCCGGATGTGCTGCTACTCGACGAGCCGTTCGGCGCCCTCGACGAGATCACCCGCGCCGACCTGAACTTCGAGCTGCTGCGCATCCTGTCCGACACCGGCACCACCTGCCTGCTGGTCACCCACTCGGTGGACGAGGCGGTGCTGCTGGCCGACACGGTCGTCGTGCTCGGCCCGCGCCCGTGCTCGGTGCACGCCGTGCATGAGGTGCCGGTGCCCCGGCCGGACCGGCGCGAGCAGCGGGACAGCGCCGAGTTCGCGGCCCGCTGCCGCGCCATCCGCGCCGCGCTGGAGGGCGCGCGATGACGGCGGCGGCCGCCCCGGCAGCCGCCGCGGCCTCGGGACCGGCGCCGCCGACGGGGCCGCGGCAGGGGTCAGCGTCCGCGTCGGGGCCGTCGCCGGCCCCGGCGTCCCGGCGCGGGGCCGGGGCGGCCGGTGTGGCGCGCCCGCCGCTCCCGGTCCGCGTGCTCGTCGCCGCCGTGGCGGTCGTCGCGCTGCCCGCGCTGTGGGCCGCGCTCGCCGCGACCGGCTGGCTTGGCGCCGGCCTGATCGGCCCGGCCGCGACCGTGCGGGCGCTGCACGACCAGTGGTCGATGATCTGGTGGAACGCCGAGCCGACGCTGACCGCGACGTTCACCGGGGTCGGGATCCTGCTCGCGGTGACCGCCGTCGGCGTCGTCGTGGTCGCCGCGGTACCCGCGCTCACCCCGGCGCTCGGCGGTGCCTCCGTCGTCATCGGGTCACTGCCGCTGATCACCGTCACCCCGGCGCTCGCGCTGGTGATGACCCGCGGCCAGACGCTCGTGACCACGGTGACCGTGCTGTCGGGGCTGGTGCCGGTGGCCGCGATGCTGGCCGGCTCCGCGCTGGCCACCGCCCGCGGCCGCGACGAGCTCGGCGCGCTGTACTCGACCGGCCGGCTGCGCTGGTGGTGGCACGTCGGCTTCTGGAACAGTGTGCCGGTCATCGACCTGGGGCTGCGCGCGATGCTGCCGGCCTGCTTCGTCGGCGCGATCGTCGCCGAGTGGTCGGGCGCGACCGGCACCCGTGGCCTCGGCCAGGTGATGGTCAACGCGCTGTTCAGCTACCAGCCCGAGGTGCTGTGGGCGGCGCTGCTGCTCGCCGCGCTCGCCGCGCTCGTCCTGTTCGCGCTGGCCGCCGCCCTGATGACACCGCTGCGCAGGAGGATCCGGTGAACGCCCCGTCGACCGACCGCCGCCGAGGCACCACCGCCCGGCAAGGCTCCGCCGGCCGCCGGGGCGTGGCCGCCCGCCGGGGAGCGCACGCGGCCAGCGTCGCCGGGGCGCTGGCCGTCCTGGTCGCTGGCTGGCAGCTCTACGTCTGGGCCGGCGACGTGCCCACCTACCAGGTCGCGTCGCCGGCCGAGGCGGCGCGGGCGGCGTGGTCGAACGCGCCGCTGCTGGTCGATCGCTGCTGGGTGACCCTTCAGGGCGCGGTGCTGGGGCTCGCGGCGTCCGCCGCGGCGGCCCTGCTGCTCGCCGTCGCCGCGATCCGGCTGCCGCTGGTCCGTACCCCGCTGACCGCGTACGCGTTGCTGTTCCGGACCCTGCCGATCGTCGGCGTGGCGCCGCTGCTCACCATGATCACGGGCCGGGGCCTCGGCACGTCGGTCGCCTGCGTCGTCGTGGTCACCGTGTTCACCCTGCTGATCGCCGCGCTGGACGGGATGGAGTCGCTGCCGGCGGAGGTGCGCGAGCTGCAGGACCTGTACGCGACGCCGTTCGCGCGCCGGCTGCGCACCGGGCTGCTTCCGAACGCCGTCGGCAGCCTGCTGGTCGGGCTGCGGGTCGCCGCGCCGATGGCGGTGCTCGCCGCGCTGCTCGCCGAATGGCTGTCTGGGCTGGAAGGGGTCGGAGAGCTGATGACGACGTCCCTGGCGAACCGGGACAGCGAGCTGCTGTGGGCGACGTCGGCCGTCGCCGCGCTGCTCGGGCTCGCCGCCTACGCGCTGCCGTCGGGCCTGGTCGCGCTCGCCGACCGGTTCGGCTTCGCCGTCGCCCCGACCGCGTCGGGGGCGGCCGGGGGTGCCCGGTGACCGGCCTGGCGCTCGCCGTCGCCCCGGCCGAGCTGGCGTTCGGCGAGCCGGGTGGGTCGTCGCTGGCCGGCGTCGTCGACGCCGACCCGGCCCTCGTCGCCCGGGTCGAGGACCATCTCGCCGCCGGGCTTGGGCGCTGGTGGGAGCTTTCGCTGGCCATCCACGCCCATCCCGAGCTGGGGCTGGTCGAGTACCACGCCGCCGACGCGCTGTGCGGCGCGCTCACCGAGCACGGCTTCACCGTCACCCGCGGGCTCGCCAGCATGCCGACGGCGTTTCGCGCCGAGTATGGCAGCGGCCCGCTCACCGTCGCGTTCACCGCGGAGTACGACGCGCTGCCCGGCATCGGGCACGCCTGCGGGCACAACCTGATCGGCACGATGGCCGTCGCCGCCGGCGCGGCGCTCGCGAGCGTCGCCGACGCGGCCGGGCTGCGGGTGCTGGTGATCGGCTGCCCGGCCGAGGAGAACGCCGGTGGCAAGATCTACCTCATCGAGGCCGGCGTGTTCGACGACGTCCACCTCGCCGGGCAGATCCACCCAGCCAACCGGGACGAGCTGTGCCCGGCGACGCTCGCCAACGACACCCTCGCGGTCGGCTACGCCGGCAAGGCCGCGCACGCGTCGTCGTTCCCGGAGCGCGGCCGCAACGCCTACGACGCGATCACCGTCGCGAGCGTCGCGATCGGCCTGCTGCGCCAGCAGCTGCCCGACAGCGTCCGCGTCCACACCCTGGTCACCGACGCCGGCGACGCGGTCAACATCATCCCGGACCGGACCGCGATGACGGTGAAGGTGCGCGCGGCCGACGCCGGCACGCTCGACGGCGTCACCGCCCGGGTCGGCGACTGCCTGCGCGCCGGCGGGCTGGCCGCCGGCTGCGCGCCGACCCTGCGCCGCACCCTGCCGCGGTTCTCCGAGATCCGCTATGACCGGCTGCTGTCGCGCCTGTTCGCCCAGGCGTGTCCCCGGTTCGGCGGCGTCGACCTGAGCTTCGTCAACGTCGACGGCGGCGAGGAGGACGGCGAGGATGGCGCCGGCGAGACGTACACACCTCCGTCCGGGCGGGCCGCCAGCACCGACGTCGGGAACCTGTCCTGGGCGATCCCGATGATCCAGCCGATGCTTCGCCTGGAGACCGGCGGCTGCGGCAACCACGAGGCCGCGTTCGCCGCCGCGTCGGCGTCCCCGAGCGCCCGGCTGCTGCTCGCCGACGGGGCCAGGGCACTCGCACTGAGCTTCCTGTCCGCCGGGACCCGGCACGCCGATCACTACCTCGCCGCCGGGTCCCCGGCGCGGCGGGCGGCGCGGCGCGGCGCGGCCCGCGCCGCCGAGGTGCTCGACCTGGGCGTCCCGCTGCTGGACCCGCCGAGGTGACCGCCCGAACGGCCTGCCGCTGGCCCAGCTGCTGACCAGCCCGACCACGAACCGTCCACCGCCCTGCCCCGTCAGTGATCCTGGGGACAACGGCCGCCGGGTGTGCGAAGGAAGATCATTTTCGCACACCCTTTGGCCCTCTAGTCCGCCGCCCACGCCCATCACAGGAGGAACCGTGGCCCCCAGCGACCATCCCGTCACCGGCCATCTCGTCGCCGGCGAGCTGCTCGAGGGCACCGGCGGCGATGCCCTGCCAGTGCACGACCCGTCGAACGGAGCCGTGATCGGGTATGCCGGGCAGGGCGACGACGCGCTCGTCGCGCGGGCGCTGGCCGCCGCCCAGGCCGCGCAGCCCGGCTGGGCGGCCACCCCGTTGCGGGAGCGGATGGCCTACCTGGACGCGTGGCGCGGCAAGCTCGCCGCCGCCGCGGACTCGCTCACCGAGCTGGTCATCGACGAGATGGGCCTGCTCCCGGCGTTCGCCCGCAACATCCACGTCGGCAGGGCGGTCGCCTGCCTGGAGCACCTGGAGGAGCTGGCCGAGGCGGTGCTCACGCCGCGCCGCGAGGGCATCTCGCTCGTCGTGCGGGAGCCCGCGGGCCTGGTCGCCGCCATCACCGCCTGGAACTTCCCGCTGCACATGCTGGTCAGCAAGATCTCGTCGGCGATCGTGCTCGGCAACACCGTGGTGGTCAAGCCGTCGGAGGTGAAGCCGCTGGCCGCCTGGGCGGCGACCCGGCTGCTCGCCGAGCTGGACCTGCCGCCCGGTGTCGTGGGCGTCGTCGGCGGCACCGGCCCGACCGTCGGCGCCGCGCTGGTCTCCCACCCGGACGTCGATATGATCAGCTTCACCGGCTCGCGGGCGGTCGGCCGGCAGATCCTCGCCGCGACCGCCGCCACGATCACCCGCAGCGTGCTGGAGCTCGGCGGCAAGAACCCGGCGCTGCTGCTGCCGGGCGCACCGCTGGACACCGCGCTGCCGGCCGTCCTCGGCAGCTGCTTCTTCAACAACGGCCAGGTGTGCGGGGCGCAGAGCCGGCTGATCGTGCCGCGGTCGCTGCTCCCCGAGGTGGAGGAACAGCTGGTGGGCCTGGTCGCGGACACCGTGGCCGGGCCGCCGCGGGCCGCCGGGACGCGGCTCGGCCCGGTGGTGAGCGCCGTCCAGCGCGACCGGGTCGCCGGCTACCTCCGCTCCGGAGTCGACTCTGGCCTCCGCCTGCTCGCGGGTGGCCCGGGCGCCCCGGAGGGGCTCCCCGACGGCGCCGCCGGCGGCTACTACATCCGCCCGACGGTGTTCAGCGACGTCCCGCCCGACCACCCGCTCGCCCAGGAGGAGATCTTCGGGCCCGTGCTGACCGTGCACGCCTGCGACGACGTCGACGAGATGGTCGCGGTGGCGAACGGGACCCGCTACGGGCTGACCGCCTCGGTCTGGAGCGGCGACCTGGACCGGTCGGTCGCCGTCGCCCGGCGGCTGCGGGCCGGCCAGGTCGTCGTCAACGGCGGCGGGTTCAACCTGTCGGCGCCGTACGGCGGGGTGAAGGAGTCCGGGAACGGACGCGAGCACGGCCGGGAGGGGCTCGCCGAGCTGACCGAGGTGAAGTCGATGCAGCTGCCCGCCTGACCGGCCGCCGTCACGCCGTCACCCTGGACGGCGTCGCGCCGTCACCCTGCACGGCGTCGCCTGTCACCATCGACGCCGTCCCGCCACCCTGGACACGCAACCGAGGAGCACGCTCATGAACAGCCACGCCGGCCCTGCCGCGGCGGGGCCGCCGTTCGACCTGGTCGTACACGGCGGCACGGTCGTCTCGCACGACCGGGCGGTACGCACCGACCTCGGCATCCGCGACGGCCGGGTCGCCGCGGTCGGCACCGAGCTCGGCGGCGGGCTGCGGGAGCTCGACGCGACCGGCCTGGTGGTGCTGCCCGGCCTCGTCGACGTGCACGTCCACCTGCGCGAGCCGGGGATGACCCGCAAGGAGGACTTCGCCAGCGGCACCAGGGCGGCGGCGGCCGGCGGGGTGACGACCGTCGTCGACATGCCGAACACGCTGCCACCGGTGGAGACCGCCGCCGGCTTCACCGAGAAGCTCGCACTCGTCGCGCCGAAGGCGCACGTCGACTTCGGCCTGTACGGCATGCTCGGCAAGGCGAACGCGGACGAGATCGCCGGCATGGCCGCCGCGGGCGCGATGGGCCTCAAGCTGTTCATGGGGCAGACGACCGGCGACAACCCGTGCCCGGACGACGGCGCGATCTTCACCGGGCTGCGCGCCGCGGCGGCCGCCGGTCTCGTCGTCGGCGTGCACGCGGAGAACGACGCGCTGCTGCGCCGGCTGTCCGCCGAGCTGCGCGCGGCCGGGCGCACCGACCCCCACGCCCACCTGGAGGGCCGGCCGGCCGTCGTCGAGGTCGAGGCCGTCACCAGGATCATCACACTGGCCGGCGCGGCGGGCACCCAGCTGCACATCCATCACCTGTCCACCGCCGCCGGGCTCGACCGGGTCCGCCTGCTGCGCTCGCTAGGTCATCGGGTCACGGTCGAGGTGCTCGTCGCCCACCTGCTGCTCGACGACACCGCGTACGACCGGTACGGGAACCTGGTGAAGCTGAACCCGCCGATCCGGCCGGCGGACGACGTCGCCGCGCTGTGGCGGGGTATCGCGGCCGGCGACGTCGACATCATCGCGACCGACCACGCGCCGCACACCGCCGACGAGCAGACTGAGGTGGACGTGTGGCGGGCGCACGGCGGCTTCATCGGCGTGGAGACGATGCTGCCGTTGCTGCTCACCGAGGTACACCGAGGCCGGCTCACCCTCCCCGACCTGGTCCGGCTGTGCTGCCACACCCCGGCCAGAACCTGGCGGCTCGACGACCGCAAGGGCCACCTCGGCGTCGGCGCCGACGCCGACCTGGTGCTCGTCGACCCGGCCGCGCCCGGCGAGATCGACCCCGGGCGGCTGCACTCCAAGCACCCGGTGACGCCGTACGCGGGCTGGCCGACGGTCGGTGCCGTACGGGCCACCTACCTGCGCGGCGAGCTCGTCGCCAAGGACGGCCAGGCCCTCGGCGCGGCGCGCGGGCGGCAGCTCGCCCCGGTGCCGGCGACGGCCACCGGAACGGCCGCCCCCGTCACCGCGACGCCGATCCCCGTCGCCGCGGCACGCGCCGGGGGCCTGGCATGACCGCCACCGTCGCCGCCTGGACGAGCCTCGCCCCCGGGCCGATCTGGCCGAACGGCGGTCCGGTTCCCGGAGACGACGTCGTCGGCATGACGGTCGCCGCCTTCCTCGCCGCCGAGCTCGGGCCGCTCGGCGTCCGAACGGACGGTGCCCACGTCGGCGCGGCCGGCGTTCCTGGTCCGACGGTCGGGATCGGCGCGATCGGCACCACCGCGCCGCACGCCGTAGGCAGCCCGATGCTCGCGCGCGCGGTCACCGCCGCCGGCCTCACCCTCGGAACGGCCCGTCCCTTCGCCGACCCGGACGCGCTCGTCGCGGACCCCGGCTGGACGCTGGGCGTCGTTCTCAGCCCGTGGAAGCGCGACGTCGCCGCCCGGCTGGGCCGGCTCTCCCCGTCGGCCGCCACCACCGGGGTCGTCGACACCGTGCTTCGGCCACCGGCCGCCTGGGCGCCCGGCGCCCCGGCCGGGACGCAGCCGTCCGGGGCCGGCCCGATCGGGGTGAACACCAACTCGTGGGCGGCGCAGGCCGTGCTCGAGCTGCTCGCCGCCGGACGTGTCCCGGCCAGCATTGTGCTGCTCGGCGCCGGCGCGTCGGCCCGGTCGGTCGCGCTCGCGGTACGCCGCGTGTGGCCGGTGGCGCGCCTGCTGGTCAGCGCGCGGTCGACGGCGGGCGCGGCGGAGCTCGCCGGGCTGGCCGGCGCCGACGCGGTCGCCCCCGTCGACCTCGCGGACGCACTCGCCGGCCGGCCCCCGACGATCCTCATCAACTCCACCACGTGGGGGGAGACGCCCGAGTCCGAGGCCCATCCGTTCCCCTTCCCGACCGAACTGCTGCTCGGGCCAGGAGGCGCGTTCTTCGACCTGAACAACCGCCTGTCCGAGCTGCAGGGGCGCGCGCTGGCCGCGGGCGCCACCGTGAGCTCGGGGACGCTGATGCAACGCGCGACGCACGCCTCCCGCGCGGCGGCGGTCCGCGCGGTCCTGACCCAGGAGAACCCATGACACCCGAGGTACTGCGCCCGTCCGAGCCGGGCGGGCTCGCGCACGGCTCCAGGTCCGGCACCGGGTCCGACGCCTCGCCGGTCGTTGGCGCGGCCCCCACCGACGCCGCGATGGCCCCGGCCCCCACCTCCGCCATGGCCGCTACGGGCGCCGCCGGCGCCGCGACCGTGCGCGAGCGCGTGTACCGCTACCTGCGGCAGGCCGTGATGACGGGCGAGCTGCCACCCGGCACCCGGCTCGTGGAGGACCGGATCGCCGAGGAGCTCGGGGTGAGCCGGACGCCGGTCCGGGAGGCGTTGCAGCGCCTCACCAGCGAGGCGCTGGTGACCCGGATCCGGCGCGGCCAGCTGGAGGTCTGCGCCGTCGGGCCACGGGAACGCGCCGAGATGCACCTGCTGCGGGTCGCGTTCGACGAGGTGGTGGCCCGGCTGGTGAGCCGGCGCGCGGCCGAGGTCGACTGGCAGACGATCCTCGACAAACTCGGCCCGCTGGACGCGGCGTTGCGCGACGGCGGGATCGGCAGCCCGGCGTTCGCGATGGCGCACCTGGACCTGCACATGGCTGTGAACCGGGCGGCGTTCAGCACGCGCACGTCGACCTTCCTGGAGTCGCAGGCGTTCCTGTACCCGACCGACGACTACGTCCAGCAGGGCGGCTACGAGCCGGTCGAGCAGCACAGGGCGCTGATCGCGGCGCTCGCGAGCGGCGACGAGGAGCAGGCCGTCGCCGCGGCCCTCGCGCACGCCGTCCGCGGGCACGCACGCCGTACCGGCCACGCTGCCGGCCCGGTAGGGGATGACTGAACATGACCGACGTGAACATGGGTGCACGGCAGGGCGTCGACGACCTCGGCGTCGGCCTGCCCCACTTCGGCAACCGGTCCGGCATGGTCCGGATGTTCGTCAACGGCCAGGCGATGAGCGGCGGTTCGATCCATGCGCCGCTGGCGGACGCGGAGTTCCTGGGCCGGGCGTGGACGGCGCCGCGCTACCGGTTCTGGTCGTTCCGTGACGAGTTTCCCGGCCTGGAGCCGGTCACCGCCGACGGCTGGTCGGTACCGGGTGAGCTGTACGCCGTCAGCTACGCGGTGCTGCGTGACCGCCTGCTCCCGCTCGAACCCCCCGAGCTGGAGCTGGCGGTCATCGAACTGGCCGACGGCGGCGGTTCCCTGAGCATGCGCGTCCGGGCGGGCGCACAGGCCGACGCCGTCGAGATCCGCCATCCAGACGGCTGGCTCGGCCACCTCGCCGCCCGCCGCACCAGCTGAGGTCCGTCCGTTTCCTCCGCCGCGCGGCGCCGCCTACAGGCGCGCGCAGTCCATGTCGACGGCGCCGAGCGGGCGCCTTTCGAAATGCACCAGGCCAGTTGTTTCTCAGCCCCATCGGTCGAGCACCAGTTAAGGGGTGATCCCCGGCCTTTGGGTCTGGTCGTGGGCCGGGCTCGGAGACGGGTCGCGCCACCGGGAGTAGTCGTCGGCGAGACGGCGCAGGCCCGTTCTCATGCGCGGCTCGCCTAGCTCGGGCAGCAGGGCGGCCACGTGCTCGGCCGCCAGCGCGGCGAGCAGGGTGTGCGCGGCGTGGTCCGGGTCGGGTACGCCGTCCAGCAGGATCGCCACGTGCCGGTGCCAGAACCGGTAGGCCCCGATCCGGTAGCGCGCGCCGGGGGCCGCGGTCTCCGACATCCGCACCAGGTCCAGGTGTTCCAGCAGGTAGTCGAGGTAGGAGTCGACGAACGCGGTGAGCCGTTCGGCGGACGGCGCGCCGGGACCGAGTGGCGCCGGCCCGCGCAGGATCGCCTCCTGCAACACCCGCTCCCGCAGGTCGAGCAGCGCGACCGCCAGGCCCGCCTTGTCGCCGAAGCGGCGGAACAGGGTGCCCTTGCCCACGCCCGCGGCTGCCGCGACCTGGTCCATGGAGACCGCCGCCACCCCGCGCTCGGCGAACAGCCGGGCGGCCGCCTCGAGCACGGCGGCCCGGTTGCGTGCGGCGTCGGCTCGCTCCCTGGGCGGCGGGGCGTGGAACAGCTCCAGTGGGGTTGCGCAACCGGACTGCGGTCCGTTAATATCCTGGGACATAACCGGACTATAGTCCGTCTCCAGGAGGCAGTGGCATGACCGCACTCATCACCCGTGACGAGCTGAAGGCGGCGATCGACGCCGGAAACGTGACCGTCGTCGACGCGCTGGGCGGCGGGTACTACGCACAGCAGCACCTGCCCGGCGCGCTCGCCCTGGTCCCGGCCGAGGTCGACGCCAAGGCGCCGGCCTCGCTGCCGGACCGCGACGCCGCCATCGTCACCTACTGCTCCAACCCGGCCTGCCCCAACAGCGGACAGGTCGCCGACCGGCTCACCGCGCTCGGCTACTCGAACGTCCGCAAGTACCGCGAGGGCATCCAGGACTGGGTGGACGCCGGCCTGCCCACCGAATCGGCCTAGCCCACGAACCACCAGGAGCCATGGGCTGGCGGGGCGCGGGCGTGACCCGTGTCTCGCCAGCCATGGAACCGGCCCCGTCAGCGGCAGGCCGTCAGCCGCGGCCGCGGGCCGTCGGCCGGCTGGACGGACCGAGTGGGCTCGGCCGTGCCTGCCGCACGTCCTACGACGGGCGCCCGAGCTGATCGACGGCAACGGCTCGCCGCGTCGGCGATCCGTCCGGGCGCGTGCTATTCCGGTAGTTCGCCATTCCGAGGTAGTAGGAGGCGTGTTCGGAACAGGTCGAGGACCTGGTCGAGCGCCGCCCGCGTCGGCTGGCCCGGCTCGTCGATCAGGTGCTCGGTGACGACGGAGTGCGGCTTCATCAGCGCCTCGGGGTTGGCGCTGCTGTCGTCGAGTTCGACGGCGACGAAGGCGTCACCGAGCTGCTCCCGCAGGAACTGGAAACGCTGAGGGGGTGCGATGGTGTCGCCCCGGAAACGCAGGCCAAGCACCTGCAGGTTTTCCGCGGCGCACCGCCCCTTGATCACGTCCAGGTCGGCGCCGGAACAGTCGATGGCACCTTTTCTGCCCTTGGTGAGCGGAAACGGTAGGGACGGCGAAGCCAGCACCGGAGCGATCAGGCTGGGGTGGGTCGCCATCGCCAACGCGAACCCGCCGGTGAAGCACATGCCGATGGCCCCCACACCGGGCCCGCCGCAGCGCGTGTGCTCGTCCGCGGCGAGGGCGCGCAGCCACGAGACCACGGGTGACGTCCGATTCGTCGCCAGGACGGTGAACTCGCGGCTGACGCAGACGGGCAGCATCGACGACGCGCCGTATCGCATCCAGCCCAGCCTGCCGCCGGCGAGTGGGTCCTTGCCGGGAACACCGAACAGGTGCGGCATCACCGCGGTGCAGCCGATGCCGACGATCCGGCGCGCGAGCGCGGCCACCTTGGGAGTGATTCCCGGCATCTCGGCGATCACGATCACGGCCGGGCCCGTGCCAGCCCGGTACACCGTCCGAGTCCTGCCGTCGTGGGTGAAGCTCTTCGCCTCGAAGTCGGCGAGACTGTCGTCGGCCACGCCCCGGAGTCAACCAGAACGTCCGCGCTCCGGCGAGATCGGCGCGTCCGCACAGTTCGCGACGCGCCGACGGTGAGCGCCAGCAGCCCTCGCGCACGCCATCCCTCGCGTGCACCATCCCTGGCCGGACGCAACGAAGCCGGCGGTAGGCGACTTCGCCGGCCATCCACGCGCCGTTGGTTGATCACCTTTTCCGTGCCACCGATACTGGGCCGGTCTGAGAACTGCCACGAAGACGAGGGGCCATGCCGACCATCGACGTCAGCGGGGCGACGATCTCCTACTCCGACACCGGAGCTCCCACCGACCTGCCCGACGCGCCGACGATCGTGTTCGGCCACGGGCTGCTGTTCGGCGGCTGGATGTTTCGCCCGCAGATCACCGCTCTGCGCGACAGATACCGCTGCGTGGCGGTGGACTGGCGGGGACAGGGCGCCAGTCCGGCGGCCCCCGGCGGTTATGACATGGACACCCTCACCAACGACGCGGTCGCCCTGATCCAGAAGCTCGACGTGGCCCCGGTTCACTGGGTCGGACTGTCCATGGGTGGATTCGTCGGGCAACGCCTCGCGGCCCGCCACGGCGAGCTGCTGCGCTCGTTGACCCTGTTGGACACGAGTGCCGGCCCGGAAAATCCTGACAGGGTCGGGGAGTTTCGGCTGCTTTCCCTGGCCTACCGGTTCCTCGGCATCAGGCCGGTCAAGAGCAAGGTCGCCCCGCTCCTGTTCGGTGCGGGCTTCCTCGCCGACCCGGGTAGCGAACCCGTCATGGACGAGTGGGTCCGCCGGCTACGCCGTGGCGACCGCGCCGGGATTCGCCGTGCGGTCCTCGCGGTGGCGGACCGCGTGCCGGTGTACCAGGAGATCGGCGGAATCACCGTTCCCACGCTCGTCGTCGTCGGCGCCGACGACCTGGCCACGCCGCCGGCGGACGCCGAACGCCTGGCCGCCGGTATTCCCGGCGCCAAGCTACAGATCATCCCGAACTGCGGGCACACGAGCACCCTGGAACAACCCGCCGCGATCACCGATTTGCTGGCGAAGTTCCTCGACGCGGCCGACCAGGCATAAGCGACGCCGGCAAGTCAGCGGCGCGGCGAACCTGCGCCGGCGGCCGCAGCGGCCGCGCCAGGATGTTTCCCATGGATCTTCCGGGAATGGCCGTCGACGGTCGGCCGGACGCCAGTTCTCATACCCCACCGACGATCATTGACGCTCGACCGATGAGCCTCCAGCCGTGATCGGCGAATGGGTACGCCGCTGGTCAGGTCGTCGAACAGCGCAGGATCGGCTTCTCGGTGACCTCCGCCGTGCACACGGGTGGACACCATCCGGGTCGTCTACGATCCTGACCAGCCCGGACACGTGGCTCTGGCAAGCCAGCTGGATGGCGAGCCGATGTGGTGGGACCTGGCGGGGGCTGCTGCCGGGGCAGCGTTTGCCGTCGTCGGCGCGATCGGCTTGGCCCGCCGCCTGGGCAGATGCCGACGGTGAGCTCCGGAACAGGCGGCTCCGCCAGGGCTCGACGGCGAGGCGGACGCCAAAGGCGCTCAGCAAGAGGCCGGTGACGCGGTCCACCCAGCGCCGGACCGGGCCGTCCGCGAGGACCCGGATCAGGAAGTTGTACGGTCCGGCGCCGCACGTGGAGCAGGACACACCACGGGCGTCGCACCGCCCTATGCGGGCCCCGCGTAATCTCACAAACAGGAGCCCTGCCGGCACCGCCTCTCAACTCGCCGAGCGCGGCGGCGTCCTCGTTTCTCCCACGAAGACGCCGCATGGCACACCGCAGGGCGGCAAGCTGCCCGAAGAAGGAGACGACGTGTTCGACGGTGCGCACGTGATCCTCTACAGCCATGACGCCGCCGCCGACCGGGAGTTCATCCGCGACGTCCTCGGATTCCCCCACGTCGATGCCGGCGCAGGGTGGCTCGTCTTCAAGCTGCCACCCGCCGAAATCGCCGTACACCCGACCGACGACGCGCCACGGCACGAGTTCTACCTGCTGTGCCCCGACGTCGACGAGGCACTCGACGCGGTCGCGGCCACCGGCGTCGACGTTTCCCGCGACGTCACCGAACTTCGCTGGGGCCGGCTCGCCACGATTCCCCTCCCCAGCGGCGGCGAGTTGCCGATCTATCAGCCACTGCATCCCGTCGCCTACAACCTGGCCGACTGACAGCATGATCGCCGAGGCGGCTACACCCGCCACAACCCGACGTGCGAAACACGGGTCTGGCTCGCAACCACGAAGATCGTTTTATGGGGATGTCCCGACCGGCGGACCGTCAGGTGACCAGCGTCACATATGCTTTTGCGTCGTGACTTGAGTAATTTCAGTTGCTCGCTCTGACTCCGACGATCCCACCAGATCACCACCGGCCTCCAGCGCCACCGGCCACCGGCGGAGTTCCCTCGCCCTCCGTGGCCGGGCCAGGCCGGCCCTGATCACTGAGGGGTCGGGGAGTTCGCGGCCGTCAGGTCCTGGGTATGCGGAGATTGCGCATGGTCACGAGAGCGGTCGCGCACAGCGTCTCCCCCGTGTCGCCGAGCGCGAAGACATCCGCGGCGGCCACGGACAGGGTCATTCCGGGTTTGACGACCCGCCCACGCGCCACCACACTGTCGCCCCTGGCCGGCGCCACGATCTTGACCGTGTAGTCGATGGTCATGTTCGTCCATCCCGGCGGCAGCAGCGTTCCGGCGGCCGAGCCCCCGGCGAAGTCCGCCAGGGCGCCGAGCACGCCTCCCTGAATGAAACCGTCGTGCTGGGTCAGCTCCTCTCGGTACGGCTGAACGATCTCGACCTCGCCCGGCGCGATCCGCCCGAACACGAATCCCAGATGCCTGGCGGCGGGCATGCTGAGCACCGCGGCCCGCACGGCCTCGGCGAAGTCGGGATTCTGCGCCGTGAAAACGTCCACGTACCGTCCTTCCACGTGCCGTTTTTCCGCGTGCCGCCATTCCACAGGTCGGGCCGTCAGGCGACCGAGGACGTCTGCGCCGTCCAGAGCTCGAAACCGGCCTCGAGGTAACGTTTCCGAGCGGCGGCCCGCATGATCTTGCCACTGCTGGTCTTCGGGAGGCGGCCGGGCAGCGTGAGCACCAGGTCGCCCACCGAAAGCTCGTGCTCTCGCAGCACCGCCGCGCGGATCGACGCGGCGACCTCGTTCGCGTCGGCCTTCCGCCGCTGCTCGGCCCTGATCTCCTGGACGACCACAAGCTTCTCGCCGCCGGCGCCGGGAACCGAGAAGGCGGCGCACCCACCGGCCCGCAGCGCGGGATGCGAGGACTGCGCCGTGTGCTCGATGTCCTGGGGGTAGTAGTTCCTGCCCCGGATGATGACGACGTCCTTCAGCCGGCCCACGACGTACAGTTCGCCGTCGACCACCAGGCCGAGATCGCCCGTGCGCAGATAGGCGCGGCCAGGTTCACCGGCGCACTCGGCCTGGAAGGTGCCGGCAGTGGCCTCCGGGCGTCCCCAGTAACCCCGCGCGACGTGCTCGCCGGCGACCCAGACCTCGCCGATGTGGTCGTCGGGACAGGGGCGCAGCGTCTCCGGGTCCACGATCCGGACGTGCTCGTCGGACAGGGCGATGCCCGATCCGGCGAGAGTCCGACCGCCGCCACCGCGGGCGGCGGCGTACCGTCCGCGGCCGAGCGCTTCGGTGTCCATCTCGAGCATGCGCGGACCGCGGCCCTTCTCGCTGCCGGTCACCAGCAGTGTCGCCTCGGCCAGGCCGTAGCAGGGGTACAGCGCGTTCTCGCTGAATCCGAAGGGCGCGAACGCGTCGGCAAAGCCGCGCAGCGTCTCGGGCCGGATGGGCTCGGCGCCGTTGAACGCGACCTTCCAGCAGCTCAGGTCGAGCTCGGGCAGTCCCCCGCGGGCGGCGCGGGCGACACAGGCGTCAAAGGCGAAGTTCGGCCCGCCGCTGGTATGCGCGCGGTAGCGGGAGATGGCCGAAAGCCAGAGCAGCGGCCAGCGGATGAACGCCCCCGGTGACATGAGGATGCTGGTGGCCCCGAGGTGGAGGGGCTGCAGGACGTTCCCGATCAGGCCCTGGTCGTGGAACAGCGGCGCCCAGCCGACGACGGTCGAGTACGCGTCGTGGCCGAACGCGCGCCGGATCATCTCCTCGTTCGCGGACAGGTTCCGGTGCGAGACCATGACGCCCTTGGGATCGGAGGTCGATCCCGACGTGTACTGGAGGAAGGCGATGGCGTCCGGCGGGCACGGCTGAGGCTCGAATCCGCCGTCCGGGGCGTCGGGCAGCTGGTCGACCGGGAGCCAGCGCAGCTCCGGATGCAAGGGCTCCAGCGCGGCCCTGGTGGCCTCGAGCATCGCGCCGACGGTGAGCACCACGGCCGGCGCGCAGTCCCGGACGATGCGGTATGTCGCGTCCTGAACGTGATTCCTGCGCGGCGGGCTGGCGGGAACCGCGATGACCTGCGCGAAGAGGCAGCCGAAATACGCGACGATGAAGTCGAGGCCCGGCGGGAACAGGAGCAGCGCCCGGTCACCCGGTTCGCAGTGCCGGCGCAGCTGCTCGGCCACGGCCAGCGCCCGCGTGTGGAGGTCGCGGTAGGTCAGCACCGCGGTCTCCTCCAGGTACTCGTTGACGAAGACGTATGCCCTGGCGGCCGGCTCGTCGGTCGCGCGGCGGCGCAGAACATCGGGAAGCGGTGTTCCTTGCTGTGTCATGCCCTGCCCTGTCCGCTGTCCGGGTGGGGCGCCGGAAGCTCACCCCAACGCCCGGGTGATGTGCGTCGCGATCGCCGATCGATGACGCTGATGAAAGAAATGGTCGCCGGAGAACGCGTGCATCCCGAAGTCCGCCGCGGTCAGGTCCCCCCAGGCGGCCACCTCGGCCGCGGTGACAATCGGGTCCTCAGTTCCGTGGAAGGCCGTGATTGGGCAGCCCAGCCGGGCACCCGGCTGGTACGCGTACTCCTCGGACAGCTCCAGATCGGCGCGGATCAGCCCGAGCGAGTACCGCAGGAGCGCCGGGCTTCGGCCCAGGGGCGGTGCCGTCCCACCCATCGTGGCCAGCGCGGCGGCGAACGCCTCGTCAGGCAGGTGATGAACCGGCGCCGTACGCGCCGGCCGCTGCGGTGCCCGGCGCCCGGAGACGAACAGATGCAGCGGTGGCACCCCCTCGGCGTCGAGGGCCCTGGCCAGCTCGAAGGCGACCAGGGCGCCCATGCTGTGGCCGTAGAGCGCCACCGGCAGGTCGCCGTGCCGCCTGACCCGCGGCAGGAGGGCGTCGACGGCGTCGCGGACCCGGCGGAACGCGGGCAGCGCCGCGACGTCCTCACGACCGGGCAGCTGGACGCGCACCACCGCGATCGACGGCCCGAACAGGCCGAGCCAGCGGTTGAACGACGCGGCGCCGGCGCCCGCGTGTGGGAGGCACAGCAGCCGCACGGCCGCGTCCGACGGCTCCCGTCGCGGCCCTGTGCCCGTTCGCAGCCAGGGGTCGGTCAGGAGCCGGCCGGCCGTCACCCGCGGCCCCGAACCGTGACCGGCAGGTTTTTCAGGCCGCGGACGATGAAGCTGTGGTCCTGCCACTGGAGCTGACCGCCGAGCAGCTCCAGGCGCCCGACGCGCCGGAACAGGTGGTCGAAGGCGATCTCGGCCTGCAGCTCGGCGAGAACTCCTCCCAGGCATCCGTGCATCCCGTGGCCGAACGCGAGATGCCCCCGCGCGTCCCGGCCGATGTCGAAGTCGTCCGGCTCGCCGAACACCGCGGGATCGCGGTTCGCCGCGCCCAGGCACAGGAGAACCTGGTCGCCCGTCCGCACCCGCTCCTCCCCGATCTCGACGTCACGGGTGGCGACCCGCTTGGTGAGCTGGAGCGGGCTGTCATAGCGCAGGGCCTCGGTGACGGCGCTCTTGCCCAGCGCGGGCCGGTCGCGTAGGAGATCGCCCTGGTCAGGATGGCGCAGCAGTGCGAGCAGGCCGTTGCCGATGAGGGATTTTGTGGTCTCGTTGCCGGCCACGAAGCACATGATGCAGACAAAGACGAGCTCTTCGTCGCTGAGTCGGTCGCCGCCGCCGCCGGTGCGGGCGGCGAGCAGGTGGCTGATCAGGTCGTCGCCCGGCGCGGATCGCCGGTGGGCGACGACCTCGTCGAGAGCGTGCGCGAACAGGTCGACGACCTGCGCGACGCGCACGAAGTCGTCGGCTCTCATCAGCCCCGGCTCGAGCAGGAAACGGATGTCGTGGGTCCAGGGGCCGACCTGCGCGCGCAGGCTGCCCGGCAGGTCCATCCAGTCGCACATGACCGTGAGCGGCAGGACCGCGGCGAAGTCGGCCATGGCGTCCATGCCGCCGTCGTCCAGGGCCCGCTGCACCAGGCGCTCGGCGATCTGGGAGACACGGGGCCGAAGCCTGGCGGCCGCCGGCGCGGTGAAAACACGGTTCACCAGGCCACGTAGCCGCGCATGGTCCGGGTTGTCGGTGAAGACCAGCGACTTGTTCCCCAGCCGCACGATCCGGTCCGCGTCGACATGCGCGAACCGGTCCGCCTGCTGGCTGACCAGCCGCGGGATGAGCCCGGCGCTGAACGTGCGGTCACGCAGCACGCCCCGCACATCCGCGTGCCGGGTCAGGACCCACATGCCCAGCGTCCTGTGCACGGGCCGGATCTCGCGCAGCTCGCGGTAGACCGGATAGGGATCGCGCTGGAACTCGGCGCTGAAGGGGTTGAACCGGACCGGCGGCCGAGGCTGCTCGGCCGCGCGCTCGACGCCCACCGGCCGCGTCCGCGGGACCATCCGCCTACTCCCCCGGGCCCGCGAAGTACCGGCGGTCCCCCGAGCCCGCGAAATACCGCTGGTCATATGGGCGCAGCACGATCCTCAACAGGCAGATCTTCCCCATGCGGAATCCGAGCGCCGAGAGCTTCAGGTAGCGCTCGTACCGCGCCACCGTCTCCGGTCCGACGAGCCCGGCGGCCTCGTCGCGGCGGGAGCGCAGCCGGCGTGCCCACCGCTCGCAGGTCCACGCGTAGTCGAGGCGGCCGTTGCTCACCGACCGCACCTCGAACACGCCCTCCGCGGCGGCCGTGATCTCCGCCAGGGTCGGCAGGTCCGCGTTCGGAAAGATCTCCCGCTGCATGAACGCGCTCGCGTCGTCGCGGGACATGTTCGCGTAGGCGATCGTCTGAAGCGACAGCACGCCGCCCTGGTTGAGCCAGCCGTGGCAGCGGCGGAAGAACTCCCGGTACAGGCGCACCTTCTCGGCCGGTGGGTCCGCCGGGGTGGCGAAGTGCTCGAAGGCGCCGATCGAGATGATCCCGTCGAACGGGGCCGCCGGCTCGTAGTCCAGCCAGTTGTCCGTCCGGACCTCCACGCCGGGGTATCCGCGGTCGCGGACGTAGGCCGCCTGTTCGTCGCTGAGGGTGAGCCCGACGGCCCGGGCGACGCGGTGCGTCTCGGCCAGCCGCGCCAGGACCGCGCCCCATCCGCAGCCGATGTCCAGGACGCTCGTGGCCTGACCGGCACCGATCGCGTCCAGGTGAAAACGGATCTTCCGTTCCTGGGCGGCTTCGAGAGTGTCGTCGTCACCGGCGGGCATCGCGCACGAGTAGGTCAGGGACCGGTCCAGCCAGAGGCTGTAGAACGCGTTGCCGACGTCGTAGTGGTGACGGATCGCCGCCGCGGCCTGACTGGTCCGGCCGGTGTCGGCCGACACGGCCGTCACGGCTGGGCCACCTGCCGCGGGCTGTGGGCGTACAGGTACGCGGCGACCGCGCTCAGGTTCGGGTTCTCGAACAACGCCTCCGGCGGGAGGTCCACGCCGTAGCGCTCCTCGACCTCGATCAGCAGGGACACGGCGAGCGCGGAGTCGACTCCCAGCCGGTCGAAGTCCGCGTCCGGGTCGATCGACTCGACCGACACCTCGAGCAGGTCGGCGAGATACGCCCGGCACCACTGGACGATCTCCGCCTGGGATGGCGTCATCTTGGCTGCTCCTTATGCCGCGGCGGCGGTGACGGGATCGTCTTTCCTGGACACGCGCCTCGACCTGATTCGTTCCTTGGACGGAACGCCGAGATCCGAGGCGAGGCCGCAGGCCGCGAGCAGCCTTATCAGCCAGTAGCCCGGGTCCAGGCGGTACCAGCTCAGCCCGAAGGAGGGCGACTCCGGGAACGCGTGATGGTTGTTGTGCCAGGACTCCCCGAGAGTCAGCAGGGCGAAGAAAGCGCCGTTTCTGCTCCTGTCCCGGGACTGGTAGGGACGGGTACCGACCATGTGCAGCACGGAGTTGATCGACCAGATGATGTGTTCCAGCACGAACATCCGCACCAGCCCGCCCCAGAGCAAGCAGCTCAGCGCTCCGGTCCAGCTCTGGTAGACGATCCCGCCGACAAGCGCGGGGACCGCGAGCCCGAGCGCGACCCAGTAGTAGTAGAGCCGGGCGACGCGCAGCAGCGGGCGGTTCCTGATCAGGTCTGGCGCGTAGTGCGCGACGTTCGGGTACTCGTGCCGACGCATCCACAGGAAGTGGGAGTGGGCGAGGCCGCGCAGCCGGCCCCGCGCGCCCCCGCCGGCGAGGTTGGGCGAGTGTGGGTCCCCCTCGCGGTCGCTGCGCTCGTGGTGACGCCGGTGCAGGGCGACCCAGGACACCACGGGGCCCTGGCCCGCCATCGAACCGAGCACCGCGAGCGTGCTCGCGACGGCGGGCACCGCCTTGAAGGTGCGGTGGGTGAAGAGCCGGTGATAGCCCACGGTCACCCCGAGCCCGGTGACGAGCCACAGCGAGAACAGCAGCGCGACCTCCGTGACCCCGATGGGGCGCACCGCCAGCAGGGCGAGGGCCGCCGCGGTGCCGAGAATCGGCGCGACGTCGAACAGCAGGAAGTGGCGGCGCTGGAGGCGGTGCAGATAGGGACTGCTGATGGTCTTTCTGCGCGGCTCCGGTCCGTCGGCCCCGTTGTCGGGCTCGGGAATGTGCATCGTAGGCTGGGCGTCAGCCATTTTCCGACCGCCCCTCCTGAGCGCTAGACCTTCAGGTCGTCAGCGTTACGCCCAGGACCGTAACAGGCGGCCGGCATCACCTCGGCCATCCATTGTCGACACCAATCGCGGGATCAGGAAACAACCGTGGGTCCGGTGGGTGGCTCAGGGCAGGGCCGCGCCGCCGTCGGTGCGCGGCGTCAGCGCGCACCCACCCCGCCGCCCCGGCCCCGTATGATCGGGCCGGCCCACCGGCCGCGCCTCCCGACCGCTCACCGCTCGGCCTTCGGGCCGGCCGGCGGCCGGGCGCCACCGGCCCGCGCGACAGGAGCCGCCATGGCCTCGACCCTTGCCGCCGGCGCGGAGAACGGCACGCAGGCGCGCATCCTGCGCCACCTCCGCGACGGCGGTCCGCTGTCCCGCGTCGAGCTGGCGGAACGCATCGGCACGTCCCGCACGACGGTGGCCACCGAGGTGAGCCGGCTCGCCGAGCTCGGGCTGGTGGACGACATCGGACCGGGCGTGTCCCGGGGCGGCCGGCGCGCCACCCTGGTCGACCTGGCGGGGCGGCTGCGTTTCGTCGGCGTCGACGTCGGCGCCACCTCGCTGACGGTCGGGATCACCGACGGCCGGCTGCAGGTGCTCGTGCAGCGCGAGGAGGACCTCGACGTGCGCCGCGGCGCGGAGCACGTGCTCGGCCGCGTCCTGGAGCTGACCAGGAAGCTGCTCGCCGAGCAGCACCTGGCCCGGCCGGCCGGGCTCGGCATCGGGCTGCCCGGGCCGGTGAACTTCCACACCGGCGCCCCGGTCGCCCCGCCGATCATGCCGGGCTGGGATGGCTACCCGGTGCGCGACGTGCTGGCCCGCGAGCTCGGCTGCCACGTGCTGGTCGACAACGACGTCAACGCGATGGCGCTCGGCGAGCTGCACGCCGGTGTCGCCCGGTCGGCGAGGGACTTCCTCTTCGTCAAGATCGGCACAGGCATCGGCTGCGGCATCGTGGTCGACGGCCGGCTCTACCGGGGGGTCGACGGCTGCGCCGGCGACATCGGGCACATCCAGGCCGAGGAGTCCGGGCCCGCGTGCGCCTGCGGGAACTCCGGCTGCCTGGAGGCGTTCTTCGGCGGAGCCGCGCTGGCCAGGGACGCGGCGGCGGCCGCCCGCTCCGGCCGCTCCCCGGAGCTCGCCGCGCTGGCCGAAGGCGGCGCCCCGCTGACCGCGGCCGACGTCGGCACCGCGGCCCGACACGGCGACCAGGCCGCCCTCGCGCTGATCCGCGACGGCGGCCGGCGGGTCGGCACCGTGCTCGCCGGCCTCGTCTCGTTCTTCAACCCGGGCCTGGTCGTCATCGGCGGCGGCGTCTCCGGGCTCGGGCACCTGCTGCTCGCCGAGATCCGCGGCGTGGTGTACCGCCGGTCGCTGCCGCTGGCCACCGGCAACCTCCCCGTGGTCCTCACCGAGCTGGGCGACGCGGCCGGCATCGTCGGCGCCGCCCGCCTGGCGAGCGACACGGTCTACTCCCCCGGCTGACCCGCGCCCTCCCCCGCCGCGCCAGGCCCGGGGAGGTGGCCGAAAGCCCTGGGGTGGTGCTCGGCCGCAATGGCACCGAAACCGGGTGGCCATGTTCGGGGGGTTAGCTCGGGGAAGAGGTCTCGTGGGTGGCCGGCGGTTGGTTACCGCCTCCACGCGGCCCTCGGAGGACGGTCCTGATATGAGGGCGGCCCCACGGACTTCCGGCAACCAGCACCAGGATCGAGCCACGCGGCACGACGGGCCCGATCATCTGGTGATCTCCGAACATCCAATTCTTCGCAGGTTCTGGTACGCCGTGTGTCTGGCCGGGAGTCTGGGCGACGAACCGGTGGCGATTACCGTTCTAGGCACCCCCCTTGTGCTCTGGCGCCCTTCTCCGGGCGCCCCGGCCAGCGGCGCGCTGGACCGGTGCGCGCACCGGGACGCACCGCTCTCACGGGGCTGGATCGCCAACTGCCATCTGGTCTGTCCGTACCACGGTTGGGAATGGGACGGCGCCGGACACACACGGCGCATTCCACAGTTCCCGAACGCGCCGCATCCGACGAAGAGTGGCCTGACCATGGTCGCGACGCGGGAGCGGCACGGAATGGTGTGGGTCTGCCTGGCCGACGATCCGATCGTCGACATCCCGCCGTTGCCGGAGTACGACGACCCCGCCTGGCGCGTGGTGCCGGAATACGAGTTCGACTTCGCGTGCACCGCCATGCACCTGTTGGAGAACAACTTCGACCCGGCCCACGTCGCGTTCGTGCACCGGAACACGTTCGGAAACCCGGACCGCGCCGAGCTGACCGACACGGTGGTGACCCGCGAGCCACACGGCCTGCGCTCGCGTGGCCAGGTCAACGTCGAATCCCGGCCCGGTGAGATCGGCGCGACGACACGTACCACCGTCGCCGACCTGTACGCGCCGTTCTTCGCTCGTATCCACATCACCTATCCGGACGGCCTGCGGCATCTGATGACCAAAGCGATCACGCCGGTCGACGACGAACGGTGCCGACTGGTGCAGATCGTCCTGCGCACCGACACCGAGCAGGAGCGCCCCGCCGCCGACATCCTGGCCTTCGACGTCGCCGTCGAGACCGAGGACCGTGACCTGCTCGACCTGCTGCCGACGCCGTTCCCACTCGCGCCGCACCTGAACGCCCACGCCCGGGCCGACCGCAACAGCCTCGCGATCCGGCGCCTGTGGACCGACCTGGTCACCGGCCGCTGGCTGCCCTCCTGCTAGACGAAAATCGCCGGCGGCCGGTACGCGGGACGCCGCCGATCAGCTGGTGCGATTTTCGGAGTTCCGACTCCGAAAATCGCACCAGATCATGAGCCGGGCCATGATCTGGTGCGACCCTCGGCGACGCCTCGATCACCGGTCCGAGGATTTCCCTCTGGATCATGGACCCGGCCATGATCCAGCGGAGTATCGACGCTTCCCCGGCTCGCCGGCGTTGGCCCGTCGTCGCGCCCGGGCTGGCGTGCCACCGCTGCTCAGCGATCAACGGGTTCTTCCTGTGAGTCGCCACGCTCCGACCTCGGGGAGATGGGCGTGGTGGCGACCAGCGCAGGGTGTCCCTGCTCCATCAGACGTCGTCGCGGCGCTCGCCCCTCTCACAGTTCACCGGGCCGAACCGCCGACCGACCTGCGCTTGCTATGGCAAGCGCCTAGCAAGCGCAGGTGAGACGAGCTGCAACCAAGGCCGACGAGGACGACCCTCATCGATCACGGTCGACCGGTCGCCCGTCTTCGGCACAGGGCCGCTCCATCGAACTTTCGTCAATGACTTTGAAACTTATGAAGATGACCTCTTGACCTGGGTTGAAGGGATCTCTAACTTGACTGCAGGCCGATCAAAGTTGGTCGGAAGTGGCGCAGATCATGGGATCAGTGGTGGACAACGACCCCGCCTTACCGAACACGTCCGATCCGCTCCTAGCCGTTACCGGTGTCGTCAAGACGTTCCCCGGTGTGCGCGCGCTCGACGGCGTCGACCTCGACGTCCGCGCCGGCGAGGTGCACTGCCTGCTTGGCCAGAACGGGGCCGGCAAGTCCACGTTGATCAAGGTGCTGTCCGGGGCGCACCAGCCGGACGCCGGCGCGATCCACTGGCGCGGCGAGCAGGTCAGCCTGCAGACGCCGACCGCCGCGACCAGGCTCGGCATCGCCACGATGTACCAGGAGCTCGACCTGGTCGACGGCCTGTCGGTCGCCGACAACATCTTCCTCGGCCATGAGCTGGCCCGCGTCGGGCTGTCCCGCCGGCGCGCGATGGACGACGCCGCCCGGGCGCTGCTCACCCGGCTGGGCCACGCCGAGATCCCCGTGAACCGCGAGGTCGGCCACCTGTCCGCGGCCGGCAAGCAGGTCGTGAGCATGGCCCGCGCCCTGTCCCACGACGCGCGGCTGATCATCATGGACGAGCCGTCCGCCGTGCTCGACGCGGACGAGGTCGACAACCTGTTCCGGCTGGTCGGCGACCTGACCGTGCACGGCGTCGCCGTCGTCTACATCTCGCACCGGCTCGCCGAGATCCGCCGGATCGGCGACCGGGTCACGGTCCTCAAGGACGGCCGCACCGTGGCCCGCGGGCTGCCGGCCCGCACCACGTCGACCGACGACGTCATCCGGATGATGACCGGCCGCGCCATCGAGCACGCGTTCCCGCCCAGGGTCGGCCCGGCCCCGGACGCCCCCGAGGTGCTGCGGGTCAGCGGCCTCGGCCGCCCGCGCGAGTTCCACGACGTGTCGTTCGCCGTGCGCGCCGGGGAGGTCGTCGGCCTCGCCGGGCTCGTGGGCTCCGGGCGCTCGGAGATCCTTGAGACGGTCTACGGCGCCCGCCGGGCCGCCACCGGCGAGGTGCGGGTGGCCGGCCGGCGGCTGCGCCGCGGCTCGGTCGGCGCCGCGGTCGCCGCCGGCGTCGGGCTGTGCCCCGAAGAGCGCAAGAGCCAGGCCCTGCTGCCCGACGAGCCCGTCTACCGCAACATCACGCTCGCCACGCTGACGCGGTTCGCCGCCGGGCCGTTCACCCGGGACGGCCGCGAGTCGGCGGCGGCGAGCCAGCAGGCCGGCGCGCTCGACATCCGGCCGGCCGGGGTGGCCCGCCCGGTGCGCACCCTGTCCGGCGGCAACCAGCAGAAGGTCGTGCTGGCCCGCTGGCTGCTGCGGGACTGCCAGGTGCTGCTGCTCGACGAGCCGACCCGCGGCGTGGACGTCGGCGCCCGCGACGAGATCTACGCCCTGGTCCGCCGGCTGGCCCGGTCCGGGGTCGCCGTGGTGCTGGTCTCCAGCGAAGTGCCCGAGGTGATCGGGCTGGCCGACCGGGTCCTGGTGGTCGCCGCCGGCCGGGTCGTGCACGAGGCCGCGGCCACCGACATCAGCGAGTCCCAGGTCCTCGACCTGGTCATGGAGGAGGGACGCGTCGCGTGAACGAGCCACACCTGACCGACGCCCCGGCACTGGACCCGGCGGCGGCCGAGGCCCCGGCCGCCGCCGAACCACTCGAGCCGCCGGCAGCGGCACCGCCGGCGGCGATCCCGCCAGCCGCGGCGCCGTCGGCCGCGGCCCTGCCAGCCGCCGCGCCGCCAGCCGCGGCACCGCCGACGGATGAGCGGGCGCGGGTCGAGCGGGCCGCGGTCGAGGCGGACGCCGCCGTCGCCCCGGGCCTCACCGGCGCGCTCGCGGGGAAGGCTGACGCCGCCGAGGCGCGGGGACCGGGCATGGCCGGCTGGGCGGTGCTGGGGAGGCTGCTCGGCGGCGGCGCCGGCCGGAACCTCGGCCTGATCGCGGCCCTCGCGCTGATCTGCGTCATCGGGCTCATCACCGCCGGCGACCGGTTCGGCAGCACCGACAACACGCTCACGGTTCTGCGGCTGGCGTCGGTCATCGGCGTCGTCAGCGTCGGCATGACGTTCGTCATCGCGGGCGGTGGGATCGACCTGTCCGTCGGCGCCATCGTCGCGCTCGCCTCGGTCTGGTCGACCACGCTCGCCACCCAGAACATGGCCCGCGACTCGACGTTCCTGGTGATGGTGTTCGTCGCGCTCGCGGTCGGCACCGTATGCGGCCTCGTGAACGGCATCCTGGTCGCCTACGGCCGGATCGTGCCGTTCATCGCGACGCTGGCGATGCTGGCGTCGGCCCGCGGCCTCGCCGAGGAGATCTCGAACCGGCAGACGCAGGTCGTGCGGGTCCAGGGGTTCCGCGACTTCTTCCGCGCCGAGCCGGGTGGCATCCCGGTGCTGGTCATCATGTTCGCGCTCGTCGCGCTGGTCGGGTGGGTGGTGCTGAACCGGACGACGTTCGGCCGGCGCACGTTCGCGGTCGGCGGCAATCCGGAGGCGGCCCGGCTCGCGGGCATCAACGTGCGGCGCCAGACCCTGTGGCTCTACACGCTGCTCGGGTTCTGCTGCGGCATCGCCGCCATCATGATCACGGCGCGGACCACGTCCGGCACCTCCACCCACGGCCTGCTCTACGAGCTGGACGCGATCGCCGCCGTGGTGATCGGCGGCACCCTGCTCTCCGGCGGCCGCGGCACGATCGTCGGCACCGTCCTCGGAGTACTGATCTTCACCACGGTCAGCAACATCTTCACCCTGAACAACCTGACGACCTCCACCCAGGCCCTCGCCAAGGGCCTGATCATCGTGGCCGCCGTGCTCCTGCAGAAACGGCTGGCCCGGGAGAACACGCGGATGTAGTCCCGCGCCGTACCCACGCAGCTCAGCCGTCATTGGCGACGGCGCATCAGCGCAAGTACCAACCCGACCACGTCGTCAGCCCGGACCCAGCCCGACCACCCCCATACGCCTAACCCCGGAACCACGCATTGAGGGCGCGCAGCGCCCGAGGCGGAGCGGCGATGGTCGCCCCTGGGCGACCTTGAGCCGACCGCCGCTCAGAACGATCCAGGCTCAGAACGATCCAGAGGGAGCGGGACATGGCACAACTGCGCGGCACGATGCTCGGCCGGCGCCGGTTTCTCGCCGGCGGCGCGGCCTTAGGCGTGGCGGGCGTCGCGACGCTCGCCGGCTGCACCAGCAACGACGACGACAGCTCCGGCGATGCCACCAACGTCTCCACCGGCGGCGGCGGCGACAACGCCGCGGCCGGCAAGCAGATCACCATCGGGTTCTCCGCCCCGGCCGCCGACCACGGCTGGATCGGCGCCATCACCCGCAACGCCCGCGCCCAGGCCGGCGTGCATCCGGACGTGACCCTGAAGGCGACCGAGGGCACCAACGACCTCAATCTGCAGATCGGCCAGGTCGAGACCCTCATCAACGAGGGCGTCGACGTGCTGGTGATCCTGCCGCATGACGGCAAGGCGCTGACCGAGGTCGCCCGCAAGGCGATGCTCGCCAACATCCCGGTGATCAACCTCGACCGCGTCTTCGACAGCTCGCTGGCATACCGGACCTGGATCGGCGGGGACAACTACGGCATGGGCGTCGCCGCCGGCAACTACATCGCCGGGCAGCTCAAGGCCAAGGGGGTCAGCAATCCCGTCATCGCCGAGATCCCCGGCATCGACAGCCTGCCCCTCACCCAGCAGCGCAGCCAGGGCTTCAAGGACGCGCTCGCGACCGCCGGTCTCAAGGTCGGCCCGCGCGTGCCGGCCGAGTTCACCGTCGAGTCCGGGGAGCGATCCGCCGCGAACCTGCTGCAGGCCGCGCCGCGCATCGACGCGCTCTGGAACCACGACGACGACCAGGGCATCGGCGTCCTGTCCGCGATCGACTCGGCCGGCCGCGACGAGTTCTTCCTGGTCGGCGGCGCCGGGTCCAAGGACGTCATGGACCTGATCAAGGCGGACAGCGGGGTCGTGAAGGCCACCGTCACCTACCCGCCGACGATGGCATCCTCGGCGATCAACCTGGCCCGCCTCGTCGCGCAGGGCAAGACCCTGTCCGACCTGGTCGAGAACGACGTCCCGTCGTCGATCACCCTCGCCTCCGTGACGGTCACCAAGGACAACGTCGACAGGTACCTCAAGTTCGGCTTCGCGTCCTGACGCACGGCGCACCGCCATCCTGACCGACGGCGCGCCGCCGTCCTGACGCGCGACGCGCCGCCGACGAGGCAGAGACATCTGAGCGACGTCCCTCACCTGGAGAATCTCGCAATGACGGAACGACAGCGGCTGGGCGTCGGAATGGTGGGCTACGCCTTCATGGGCGCCGCCCACTCCCAGGCGTGGCGCTCGGTGAACCGGTTCTTCGACCTCCCGCTGGAGGTCGATCTCGCCGCGGTGTGCGGCCGTGACCAGGAGAAGGTCACGGCCGCGGCCGCGAGGCTGGGCTGGCGCTCCCACGAGACCGACTGGAAGGCGCTGCTGCGCCGCGACGACGTCGACCTGGTCGACATCTGCACTCCCGGCTCCAGCCACGCCGAGATCGCGCTCGCCGCGCTCGCCGCCGGCAAGCACGTGCTGTGCGAGAAGCCGCTCGCGAACACCGTCGAGGAGGCGCGGGCGATGGCCGAGGCCGCCGAGCGGGCGGCGGCGGCGGGAGTGCGCTCGGCGGTCGGCTTCAACTACCGACGGATCCCCGCCGCGTCGTTCGCCCGCGACCTGGTCGCCGCCGGCCGGCTCGGCACCCTGCGCCACGTGCGCGCCGTCTACCTGCAGGACTGGCTGGTCGACCCCGAGTTCCCTCTGGCCTGGCGGCTGCGCCGGGAGATCGCCGGGTCCGGCGCGCTCGGCGACATCGGCGCGCACATCGTCGATCTCACCCAGTTCATCAGCGGCCAGCGGGTCACGGGCGTCTGCGCGATGACCGAGACCTTCGTGCGGGAGCGGCCGCTGCCGGCGGCGGCGTCCGGCCTGTCGGCCAGCGGGCTGTCCGCTACCGGGCCGGGTGGCGGCAGTGGGCAGGGCGGCGGCGGTACCGGAACCGTGACCGTGGACGACGCGGCGCTGTTCCTGGCCCGGCTCGACGGCGGGGCGCTCGCCAGCTACGAGGCGTCCCGGTTCGCGCTCGGCCGCAAGAACGGGCTGCGGGTCGAGGTGAACGGCTCCGAGGGCTCCCTGGTCTTCGACCTGGAACGGCTCAACGAGCTGGAGTTCTACGACGGCCGGGTGGACGGCGAGACCGCCGGCTTCACCCGCATCCTGGTCACGGAGCCAAACCACCCCTACCTGGACGCCTGGTGGCCGCCCGGCCACGCCCTCGGGTACGAGCACTCGTTCACCCATGAGGTGCGCGACCTGGTGGCCGCCATCGCCGCCGGCACACCGCCGACCCCGAGCTTCACCGACGGCCTGCAGGTGCAGCTCGTCCTCGACGCCGTCGACCGCAGCGCCGCGGACGGCTCGTGCTGGGCACCCGTCGAGAACTGACCGCGAGCGAAGGTCACGAGGAAGGTAGGGACAGATCATGGCGCGACCGGTCACCCTGTTCACCGGCCAGTGGGCGGACCTGCCGTTCGAGGAGGTCGCCCGGCTGGCCTCCGGCTGGGGCTACGACGGCCTGGAGATCGCCTGCTGGGGTGACCATCTCGACGTTCGGCGGGCCGCCGAGGACGACGCCTACGCCCGGTCCCGGCTCGACATCCTGGAGAAGAACGACCTGAGGGTCTGGGCGATCTCCAACCACCTGGCCGGGCAGGCGGTCTGCGACGACCCGATCGACGTTCGCCACCGGGACATCGTGCCCGCCCGGGTGTGGGGCGACGGCGACCCGGATGGCGTGCGGGCCAGGGCCGCCGAGGAGATGATCGCGACCGCGCACGCCGCGGCGCGCCTCGGGGTGGACACCGTCGTCGGCTTCACCGGGTCGGCGGCGTGGAAGTACGTGGCGATGTTCCCGCCGGTGTCACAGGAGCTGGTCGACGCCGGCTACCGCGACTTCGCCGACCGGTGGAACCCGATCCTGGACGCGTTCGACGCCGCGGGCGTTCGGTTCGCGCACGAGGTGCACCCGAGCGAGATCGCCTACGACTACTGGACGACGGTGCGGGCGCTGGACGCGATCGGCCGGCGGCCGGCGTTCGGGCTGAACTGGGACCCGAGCCACTTCGTCTGGCAGGACCTCGACCCGGTCGGGTTCCTCTGGGACTTCCGCGACCGGATCTACCACGTCGACTGCAAGGACGCGAAACGCCGGGTCGGCAACGGCCGCAACGGCCGGCTCGGTTCCCACCTGCCGTGGGCGGACCCGCGGCGCGGCTGGGACTTCGTCTCCACCGGCCGCGGCGACGTCCCCTGGGATGACTCGTTCCGGATGCTGAACACGATCGGCTACGACGGGCCGATCTCGGTCGAGTGGGAGGACGCAGGCATGGACCGCCTCGCCGGGGCACCGGAGGCGCTGGCCTTCGTCCGCCGGCTCGCCGTCGACCCGCCGTCCGCCGCGTTCGACGCCGCCTTCAGCTCCGGTGGCTGACCTGCCGGTCTCGCGACGAGATCGATTCCCTGGCGGAAATCGGACGGCGTCAGGGGATTCTCGGCGCGACAGTCCATCTAGGTTCGCCTATCGAACCTAGATGGTAGGGTGCCGCCATGACGATCGCGGACCCGTCCACGCCGCCCTCGTCGGAGTCGGTGCCACCGGAATTGTTGGTGAGCCCGCCGCCGGCCTTTGACGCCTGGGGGGAACCGCGACACAAGACCGTCAACTGGCACGACCCGCTGGCGACGGCCGCGCGCGCCGCGACCATGAGCGGTCTGGAGTTCCTGCGCGCGCTGCGCGACGGCGAGGTCCCGCCGCCGCCCATCGCCGCGATGTTCGGCTTCCGGCCCGTGGGCGTCGAGCCGGGAGACGTCCGGTTCGCGTGCACGCCGGACGAGTCAGCTTACAACCCGATCGGGGTCGTGCACGGCGGGCTCGTCTGCACCCTGCTCGACACCGCCGCGGCCTGCGCGGTGCACTCCACCCTGCCAGCCGGCGTCGGGTACACCTCCATCGAGATCAAGGTGAACTACCTGCGCCCGGTGCGGGTCGAGCCGGGCACGCGGACCGATCTGGTCGCGCACGGCTGGGTCACCAAGCCGGGGCGGCGGGTGGCCTTCGCGGAGGGTGACGTCCGCGACGAGGCCGGCCGGGTCGTCGCGACAGCGAGCACGACCTGCCTGATCTTCCCGCTCACGGGGTAGCGAGCCCGGACCCAGGGTTCTTCCGTGCTCCAGCCGCCATCGGCCCGCCGCGTGGTTACCCGCGCGCCTACTCGGCGGCGACCACCTTCAGCTCGGCGTGGCCGTGATCGTGTTCGTGTTCATGGTCGTGGCCGCAGCCGCAGGCGTCGTCGTCGGCAAGGGCGTCGGCGAACTGCTCGATGCGCTCGAACAGGTCATGGGCGGCCGGGATCAGCGAGTAGTACTCGTGCATCATGTGATCGGCGAGGAAGATCGACTGAGTTCCGACCTCCTGGCCGACCAGCGCCCGCGCCTCGTCAAGGATCTTCTTGAGCGACGCACGCTCGGACTCGTCCAGGTCGTCGTCATCCTCGAGCGAGCTGACCAGGTCATCGTCGATCGTGAGGGGGCCGACGTACGCCTCGGCCGGCTCGAGGTCCTTCGCGGCCTCGAGGAAACCCTGGAGGTCGTCCTCCCAGCTGACGACCGGAAGGTCCTCATCGACCTCCGGCTCATCGGCGACGACGGCAATCCCGAGCGCCCGCAGCGACTCGGTCACCTCCCGCACCTCGACTGCCGTCATCAGTGCTCTCCTCTGCTCGGGCCGGCCAGATGGCATCCGGGGCCGCTCACGTTCCGTCGTCTCGACGGGACCCTACCGGTCCGCCTCCGCGGGCCAGGACAAGGAACCACTCCCCCGCGCCGCCCCCACCAACCGCCCGAGCCCGCGGGGCCGGACGGCACGCGCGCCGTCCCCGCGTTCCGCGGAACGCCAAGATCGCCAGCACCGCTCCCGGCAACGTTCACCCGGCCTCCAGCCCGGAAGATCGCCAGGACCGTACTGGGATCCGAACTCCGAGCCCCGGCCGGTTCGGATCCCAGTACAGTTCCGCCGATCAAGCTCACAGCGTGACGAGGTCACCGGGCCAGCCTTGCCAAACGGGCGCCTGAAGCGCCACTAGGGCCGGCACTCGGTCTACGGCCGGGCGGTGCTAGTCGTTCGCTCGACGCGACGGGTACACGGGTGGGAGCGCTCGAGACTCCGCCCGGCCAGTTCCCGTGACCGTCTCCGGTGCCAGTCCCCTGGCATAGCGCCCAGGCGCGGTCCCCACCATGCGGATGAGGTGGCGCGTCAGGTGGGACTGGTCGTAGAACCCAGCCATCGCGGCCGCCTCCGCCGGGCGGTGGCCGGCGAGGAGCAGGCGGCGGGCCAGGTCGAGACGGCGGCCGATCAGGTACTGGTGCGGCGGCAGACCGTACTCCCGCCGGAAGGCGCGCACGAGGTGCGCCGGGTGGGCGTTCAGCGCCTGGGCCGCCTCGTCGAGTGACAGGCCCCGCGGCACGCTCCCGTCCAGGAGGTCCCGCAACCGGCGGGCCACCCCGGAGTCCCGGCGGACGGGCGGGTCGCCGAGCCGGGGGCGCAGGTGCCCCAGCAGCCGCTCCCGGATCAGCGCAAGCCGGCTCTGCGCCTCGAACAGCTCATGCGGACGAGCGAGCAGGTTGTGCAGTTGATGGACCTCGCGGCGCAGAGCCGCATCCCGCAGGCTCGGAGCGTCGACCGCCGCGCCGACCAGGCCGTCGTCGAGCAGGGCGCGGTCCAGGTACAGGACCCGCTTGCGAAATCCCTCCGGACGGACCGAGCGGCCGTCATGGGGAACGTGCGGCGGCAGCAGCGTCACGAACGGGGGCAGCGCGCCGTGCTCACGCCGATCGAGGTCGTACCGCACGACCCCCTCGTCGAGGACGAGCAGTGTCCAGGCGTCGTGGGTGTGCGACGGATACGCGTGCTCGGTGAAGCGGGCGTGGAAGACCTCGACGATTCCGCTCACCGAAGGCCGCCACGCCGCGATGTCCGAACGTCCGGCCACGTCAGGAACGTACAAGACAGCCGCGCCGGCGCCGTACAGATTGCACCCATGTCAACAGACGGGCCTGTCCCCTTCACCACCAAGATCGCCGTGATGGTGCGCGACGATCTGGCGACCTGGCAACGACTCAACGTCTGCGCGTTCCTCGCCAGCGGCATCGCCGCCGCGGATCCGGAGCTGATCGGCGAGCCGTACGCCGACGCCGACGACACGCGCTACCTTCCGATGTTCCGCCAGCCAGTCCTCGTCTTCTCGGGGTCGAAGGAGACCATGACGGCAGCGCACTCCCGCGCGCTGGCACGGGGCATCGCGATGGCCGTCTTCACCTCCGACCTGTTCGCGACCGGGAACGACCACGACAACAGGGCAGCCGTGCGGGCGGTCCCCCGCGATCAGCTCGACCTGGCGGGACTCGCCCTCCACGGCCCGCGGAACGCCGTCGACAAGATCCTCAAAGGCGCCCGCCTGCACACCTGACCGACAGCGAGTCGGCCTGGGCGGCTCGGCGTCTTGCGCGATCTATCCGGGGGGCAGACATTCGGGACATGCATCCGGTGGTCGACGTCGTGCTGGAGCCCGGTCTGCGCTACACGGAGACGATCGAGTCGGGTGCGGGTAACCGGGCCGTGCGCTACTGCCGGCTCGTGGCAGGCGAGGACACGCCGGTCGGCGAGTTGGAGGTGCATTCCTTCCGGTGGCGGTTCGCCGACCAGGGGCCAGGCCCGGCCTGACGGTGGGTCCGCCCGGACCAGCCGACAGCCGGACAAGCGCCAGACGGTCGGACGAAGCCCGGACGGCCGGACGAAGGCCACATGGTCGGACGAAGGCCGCGCGCGTGGCCGGGAGCCTCCTACGATGCGACCGCGTCGCCGCCGACGACCGGCCGGCAGACGGCGTTGCCGCCCTGCTCACCGCGGGTGGTGGTACGCCGTCCGGCGGCCTTCTCCCGCGAATGAGGAACTGCCATGATGATCGATGATCGCGACGCCGCTCACCCAGACCGGGCACTCGCCGCCGTCCTGGACCATCGCGTCCCACAGCTTTGGCTCGCCTGCTTCGTCGCGAGACTCCCTCGGCCTACCGTGGCAGTGCCCTCAGGCCGTCGCCGGTCAGCAGGTAGCCGGGCGCGACGGTGGCGGCGTCGGCCCGCGCCAGGTCGACCAGGGCGGTCCCGGCGATCTCGGGGGTGAGGGGCTCGCCCAGCTGCCGGAGGTAGTCGTCCTCGGACTGGCCGCCGCGCGCCGCGTAGGCCCGGACCGCGGGCTGCCCGAGACCGGTCAGTGGCGTGAGCCGGGGAAGCACCGCGGTGAAGGTGATTCCCAGGCCGGCGCGGTCCGCCTCGTCGCGCGCGTAGCCGGTGATCAGGTGCTGGGTGGCCTTGGCGCCGGCGTATCCGCCGCTGAGCGGGGACCCGGCCAGCGCGGCGCCACTGCTGACCACGACCACTGTGGCGCCAGGCCGCAACGGCCGGAGCAGGGCCTCCCGGAGCCAGTGGAACGCGATCCGGACGTCGGTGTGCCAGTTGGCCGAGAAGGTCTCCCAGGTCTGGTGGTGCAGCGGACGCATCAGCGGGCTGGCGCCGGCGACCAGAACGACGATCGACGGCTCGTAGCGGTCGAAGAGGCTCCCCGCCGCCGCGGCGTCGGCGGCGTCGGCGACCTCGGTCCGGATGCGCGCGTCGGTGGCGGCGAGCTCCGCGAGCGCCGCGCCGGTGCGGGCGACCGCGACAGTCGGGGCACCCGCCTCGGCGAAGGTCCGGGCGATCCCCCGTCCCAGGCCCCGGCTCGCGCCGACGACGAGAGTGGTCCGGTCCGAAAGGTCATTCATGCTGTCCTCTGGTCGATGCTGTCGGGATCGGGGTGAGGTCGTGGCGACCTGGGACGGCCGCGGCGGCGAGGATCCCGACCGCGGAGAACGCCGCCCCGATCCACACGGCCGTGGTGAAGTGGTCGACGAACGTCCGCGTGGATGTGTAGACGCCGGAGCCCGCGAAGACGGAGGCCAGGATCGCGATCCCGAACACGCCGCCGATCTCGCGCACCGAACTGTTGGTGCCCGACGCGACGCCCATCTCCGAGGCGGGCACCGAACCGACGACCGCGTTGGCGACGGTCGGGAAGCACAGCGATATCCCGACACCGGCGACGCCGAGCGCCACCGCCAGCCACCGGTAACTCATCCCGGGTTCGGCGATGGCGGCGATCCAGCCCAGCCCGACGGCCTGCAGGGCCAGGCCGACGACCAGGAAGGGACGATTCCCGAACCGGTCGGCCAGCGCGCCGGCGATGGGCGCGACCACCATCGGGGCACCCGTCCACGGCAGGGTCCGCAGGCCCGCCGCGAGTGGCGAGTATCCGAGCCCGGTCTGCAGGAACTGCATCATCAGGAACAGCACGCCGAACAGCGACGCGTACATGAAGAAGCTGACGCCGTTGGCGGCGTTGAACGCCCGCGACTGGAACAGCCGCGCCGACAGCATCGGCGTCGCGGTGCGCCGCTCCCACACCAGGAACGCCGCGACCAGGACGAAGCCTGCTCCGAGCGCGCTGATGGTCTGTCCACTGTCCCAGCCGACCCGGCTGGAGCGGATCAGGCCCCAGGTGATGCCGAAGAATCCGGCGGCGGCCAGCACCAGCCCGACGATGTCGAGTTGCGACCGGGGACCGAAGCTCTCGTTAAGCCGGGCCATGGACAGCGGTACCAGCGCCAGGCCGACGGGGACGTTGAGCCAGAAGATCCAATGCCAACTGATCCCGCCGACGATGGCGCCGCCCACGACCGGCCCGAGCGCGACCGCCAGCCCGGTGATACCGCCCCACAGCCCGATCGCGGCGCCCCGCCGGTCGGCCGGGAAAGCTTCGCTGATCAGGGTCAGCGTCATGGGCATGATGGCCGCCGACGCCACGCCCTGCACGCCGCGGGCCGCGATGAGCACGCCGACGCTCGGTGATAGCGCCGCCGCGGCGGAGGCAAGGGTGAACCCGAGCAGGCCCATCCAGTAGGTCCGTTTGCGTCCGTACCGGTCGCCGAGGGCGGCCCCGGTCAGGAGCGCGACCGCGAACGCCAGGTTGTAGGCGTTCACCGTCCATTCGAGATCGCCGAGATCGGCGTGCAGGCTCGCCCGCAGCGCGGGCAGGGAGTTGGCCACCACCAGCGTGTCGAGCGCGGTCATGAACACCCCGAGCGAGGCCAGGACCAGCGTCCAGGCCCGCCGCGCCGGCTGGGCGCCCGGCTCGGTGGGCAGCGTGGTCGGGGCTCGGTCGCCCCGGTCCAGGCCCGGTGCCGGTGCCGGCTCAACGCCGGGCCCGGTAGTCGTCGATGACACTGACATGTCGCGTCGTTCTCCTTCGGTTCCGCCCTCATGGGCGTTCGCACGTCGTCGACCGCCGAGGCCGCCAGGTCGCACGGCGGTCCGCGGCCGGTACGGATGCGTTCGAAGGAACAGAACCGACGCTCGCCGGAAACTGGGCGGCCCGACGGCGACCAGTTCCGCTCACGCCCGGGGTCAGTAGGTGGAGAGACGACCAGACGGAGGTGGCAGATGTCGGCGGAACTGCTCCAGCGGGCCCGCGACGGCGACCGCGACGCGTTCGCCGACCTCGTCGAGCCCTACCGCGGTGAGCTGGCCGTGCACTGCTACCGGATGCTCGGTTCGCTCCAGGACGCGCAGGACGCGGTGCAGGAGACGATGCTGTCCGCCTGGCTCGGCTTGGCCGGCTTCGAAGGGCGTTCCTCGGTGCGGACCTGGCTGCACCGGATCGCCACCAACCGGTGCCTCAACCTGCTGCGCTCGTCCACGCGGCGGCCGACGACGGCGTCGCCCCTGCCCGCGCCGCCCCTGCCCGCGCCGTCGCCGGAGCCGACTCACCTGGGTGAGGTCCCGTGGCTGCAGCCGTATCCGGACGCCCTACTGGAGGGGCTGCCCGACGAGGCGCCAGGGCCCGAGGCCCAGTACGCCTCCCGCGAGGCGATCTCGCTCGCGTTCGTCACCGCGGTCCAACTGCTGCCGCCAAACCAGCGGGCCGTCCTGATCCTGCGAGACGTGCTCGGGTACCGCGCGAGCGAGACCGCCGACCTGCTCGGGCTCACCGAGGACGCGGTCACCAGCGCGTTGCGACGCGCCCGCGCGACGATGGACGCGGCCCGCTCGCCCGGCCCGCCGCCGCCGGTGCCCCGGAGTCCCGAGGAACGCGCGCTGCTCGACCGCTTCGTCGCCGCCTTCACCGACCTGGACGTCGACGCGCTCGTGGCGCTCATGACTGACGACGCCTGGGTACGGATGCCGCCGCTGCCGTTCGAGTACCGCGGCCGCGAGGCCATCCGCCAGTTCTTCACCGCCGTCCGCTCCCGCCTGCGGCGGATCGATCGCCTGGTGCCCGTGCGCGCGAACGGCCAGCCCGCGTGGGGCGAGTACCTCCGCGATCCGGTCACCGGCGGCCTGCACCTCGCCGGGATCATTGTGATCGATGTCGCCGGCGACCTGGTCCGGGAGATCACCCGCTTCGAGACAACGGTCGCCCCGCACTTCGGCCTGCCCCGGACCCTCGACTAAAGGTGCGTCTCACGGGGACCCATACGACGGTCGGCTCGATCGGCCCACCCGCCGGGTTCGCGTAACATCGCCGCCGCGACCGGCGCTTCGTGGACCGCGTCGTCGGGCTCGACGGTGTCCCCGAACATCGGCGATCTCGACGACGGCACGCCCCGACCTTGCGGCGGCACGACCGGCCTGCCGCCTGTGGGTGCCTGGCCGTCGCGGGTTGTTCCCGTACGCGCCGGTCGTCGACTGTGCCCAGTCCTGGCATCCCACAGGCCGCCGCCCGCCTCGGCGTGCTCGGCGGTATCGGTCAGGCCGTGACGGCGCGCAGCACCACGACGATGACGGCGAAGGCCCCGACGCCGATCGGCGGTACCAGGGCCGCCCCCAGGAATCGCACCCGTAGGTGCAACGCGACGGCGCCGGCCATCAGCAGCGCGGCGCCGACGGCCGCGGCGACGCCGAGGGGCGCCCGCCACAACCCGGCCACCAGGCCGACGGCGGCGAACGCCTCCGGGAGACCGACCGCGGTCCACAGCCACGGCGGCACGCCGAGGCGGTCGCGCAGCAGCAACGTCTGCTTGTCCGGGTTGGCCTTGCGGACCGCGGACTGTGCCATCACGGCGGCGAGGAGCAAGGACAGCACGGCGGTGAGAATGAACATGGAACACCCTTCGCTATAGTGTCGATGAAATGAGGTGAGCATGACTGTAGCGAAAGAATCGCGGCCCTACCATGCCCCGCGGCGGGCAGAACAGGCCGCGGCGACCCGAGAGGCGATCATCTCGGCCGCGTCGGTGTTGTTCGCCGAGCACGGGTACGCCCCCACCACGATGGCGGCGATCGCGAAGCGGGCCCGGGTCACGCCGAAGTCGGTCTATGCGGTGGCCGAGAAACCGCAGCTGCTGCTGCTCGCCGTCGACCGGGCGATCGTCGGCGACGACGAGCCGGTCGCCCTGGCCGACCGGCCGGAGATGCAGGCGCTGTTCGCCACCCGCGATCCGGATGCGCAGGCCAGGCTCGCCGCCCGGATCGGTGCGCCGACCCTGCTGCGGCTCTACCCGATCTACCGCGCGTTCGAGCAGGCCGCCGTTACCGACCCAGCGCTGCGAGAGGCGTGGCGCGAATCCCAGCGCCAGCGCCACGACGACGTGCGGCGGGTCGTCGGTGCCGTGGCCGAGGCCGGCGGCCTGCGGCCCACCCTGTCCGTCGACGACGCCACCGACACGCTGTGGGCGCTGGTGGGCTGGCACGCGGTCGCGCTGCTCGTCGAGGAGCGCGGCTGGGACCTGGCCCACCTCACCCGCTGGCTCGAAGACGTCTTCGTGTCACTGCTCGGTCCGGCATCCGAGGACGACCGCCGTTGAGGGACGGCGTGGACGACGACATAGTGCTGGCCGCGCTCGCCGCCCTCGCCGACCGGATCCCGCCGCTGACCGTCTGGGGCTCGCAAGAGACAGCGTTCCCCTGGAAGACTGCTGGGCAGCCCGCGGCGATCGTCAGCAGAATGAGGCGGGGCCGCGGCTGTACGCGGCCGTGGGACCGGTGGCGGCGGAGAGCGGAGCGAAACGGATGCACACGGTGGGGATCGTGCTGCACCCTCTTCGCGACTCGGCTGAAGCGGTGACCGCCATCGTTGACTGGGCCGCCGTCCGCGGTGCCCAGGTGCTCGGCGTCGACGAGGAGATCCGGCGGTTGCGATGCGCCGCCCTTCCGGTGCCGGCGGCGGAGCTGGGCCGTCGTAGCGACCTGATCGTCAGTCTGGGCGGCGACGGCACGATGCTGCGGGCGATGCGGCTGGCCGACGGCGGACACGCGCCCGTGCTCGGCGTCAACCTCGGCAGGCTGGGCTTCCTGGCCGAGGTCGACGTACCCGACCTGCCCGACGCCCTGTCCGCGATCGACCAACATCTGTATACGGTCGAACCGCGGCTCGCGGTCGACGCCGAGGTGCACGGCGAGACGGTCAGCGCGTTCAACGACGTCGCGGTCGTGCGAGTACCCGGTCACGGCAGCGCCGCGGTCGCCCTGCGGGTCGGCGGCCGGCCGTTCGTCAGCTACGCCGCTGACGCGGTGGTCGTCGCCACGCCAACCGGATCGACCGCCTATAGCTTCTCCGCCGGGGGGCCGATCGTCAGTCCGTCGGTCGAGGCGCTTCTCGTCACCCCGGCGGCTCCGCACTCGGCGTTCAACCGCGGGCTCGTGCTGTCGGTGCATGACGCGCTTGCTCTGGACGTTCTGCCGGCGAGCGGTCGGCTCGCGGTCGAGGTCGACGGCCGCGTGTCCGGCTACGTCGAGCCGGGCGCATGCGTCATCCTGCATCCGCGGCCCGCCGCGGCCCACGTCGTCCGCCTCGGCCGGACGACCTTCTACGAGCGCGCGCAACGCAAGCTGCGGCTGATGGGATCAGCCGAGGTCGAGCCGACGCCGACCTGGCCGCGCGACGGCCGTCCCACACCGTCATGACCCGCTGACCCGGTCGGGGCATCGACGCGTCCGTCGCGGGGACGCGGGTCCGGGTAGCCAGAGTCGTCGCTGATCTCGTGGACCGGCCGAGGTACCTGAGCCCCGGTTCGCGGTGGCCGGTCACCGCGGTCGATCGGCAGGGCTGGGGAATGCTTGCGGTGTGGTGCCGAGCCCTGCCGCCGCCTCATGACGAGCGACCCGCCCCGTCCTCCGGTTCCCGCGCCCGCCGGCCCGAGCCGGATCGGCGCGGTGTTCGGCGTGGCCCGCCCCCGCGGGCGGCTGCGGATAGCCGTGGTCTGCGCGATCGCGTTCGCCGTGCCGTTGACTGTCGGTGAACTTGCCGGAAAGCCGCAGGACGGACTTTTGGCGACGTTCGGTGCCTTCATCGCCGCCTACTTTCCGGACGCGGCCTTGGCCTTCCGAGCACGGGCACTACCGGTGATCGGAGTTGGCCTCGCCCTGTCCGCCGCGATCGGGGTAACCGCGGCGGGAGCCAGCTGGACGATCGCGGTGGGGATCTCCGGACTGGCGGCCTTGGCGACCCTACTCGTGCGCGCGTTCGACGTGCCCGCTCCTGGGGCATACCCGTTCGTCATCAGCTGCGCCGTGGCGACGCAGCTTCCGCAGGACGTCGAGCGGATCGGGGAACGCGTCGCGCTCACGCTGGCCGGCGCCGGTTTCGCCTGGCTGCTGACGATATCCGCGTCGCTCCCGGACCGGCACGGGCCGGCGCGGCGGGCAGCCGCGACGGCCCTGACCAGCCTCGCCGACATGCTGGAGGCGATCGGCACGCCGGACTACGACTCCGCGCGGCACAACGCCGCGCAGGCCGTTCGCCACCTCAGGACGGTGCTCAGGGAAGGCTCCGGGCAGGACCGGAGCAGGCGAGCACTGTCGGCGGTGGCATACGGGGCGCAGCACGTGTTCGACGCGTCCGTTTCCTACGCGACCGTGACCCGGGAACCGGTCCCACCCGTTCTCCCCGCGACCCTGCGCGAACTGGCCGCCGGGATCCAGGTCGGCGCTGGTGGCACCGGTGCCGACCTGGTCGACCAGGACCAGGACCGTGCCGGCCTGCCAGGCGTGGGGGCGGCGGCCTCGAGGGCGCGGGCCGGCCTCTGTGCGGCCGTCGCCGGGCTGGCTCATCCCGCGCCGGACCGGCCGGCGGCCCCATTGCTGCCCGCCGCCCGGGCCGAGCGGCGCGGGCGGTTGGACCGGGACGCCCTGGCCTGGCCGCTGGCGGCCCGGGCCGGTCTGGCCGGGCTCGTCGCGGCGGCGCTGGCGATCGCCGCCGGGGTGGATCATCCCTACTGGGCTCCGGCCGCCGCGGCCACGGTGGTGCAGGGGACGACCGTCCGCGCCGCCGGCCGACGGTCACTGCAGCGGGCCGCGGGGACGGCCATCGGAGCGGTGGTCGCGCTGGGCATCCTCAGCGTGCAGCTGCCCGCCTGGTGGCTGATCGGCATGATCGCCGTGTTGGAGGGGGCCGCCCAGGTCCTCATGGCGGCGAACTACGCACTGGCCACGGTGCTTATCACACCCTTGGCCCTGATACTCGTGGAGTTCGCCAGACCGGGCACGCCCCCAGCCGAGCTGGTCGCACCACGACTGCTGGACACGCTGCTGGGCTGTGCCGTCGGCCTTGTCGTCGTCCTGCTGCTCTGGCCGCGCGCCGCCGAACGCAGGCTGCCGCGGGCAATGGCGGACTCCCTCGACGCGACCGGCGACCTGCTCGTCCTTCGGCTCACGGCGGGCGGTGAAGGCCCAGGCGACGCCAGTCGCGCGGCGGGAGTCGCCGATGCCCGCGAACGGCTGGAAACGGCCCTCGCCCGGATGACCGCCCTGCACGTCGACGCCGAGGACGAGTGGATACGCGGACCACGAACGGCGGACCTGCTCTGGCCCGCCGTGGTCGCCGCCCGCCGGCTCGGCTATCTGGTGCTGGCCGATCCGGCCGGTCTCCACGGGTCGCTGCCTGCCGGACCGACCGCCGTCCGCGCCGCGTTCCAGGCATGCGCGGACGCGATGACCGGCCTTCCGGTGTCCGGCGGAGATCCGATGTCCGCGCTGCCCGCCTTCACCCCCCTGCGGACCGAGTTCGCCGCCTTGGCCGAGGCGGTGACGGTCGCCCGGGCGGCCGGAGCGCTACCCCCGTCCGGTGAGCCTTCCTGACCCGGACGAACCCGTCGACCGCACAGCAACGGATCCCGCACCCACGGCGACGTGACCCTCCATCGCCACCGGGTTCACCCAACGCCCGACCGGCATGACAGGCTGAGGCCTGTGACAACTGTGGGCGTCTCGCTCGTTATTGACGGCACCATCGAGCACCGGGTCGACATCGGCGGCCTGGTGGACGCCCCTGCGCCCTGGGATGCCCGGATAACCGCGTTCATGCGGGACATCCAAGGATGGATCACTCAGGGCGACGTGACGGCGTTCCCACTGGATGGCGGCGGCCAGGTGGTCGTGTCGTGGCGAACAGTCCGGACGGTCGAGGTCCGGCCGTAGCCCCGCGGGCGGTCACCGATCCAGATGGCCGCCGGCGTCCATGGCGACCGGAGCGGGCCGGTAGCCGAGAATTCTGGCCCGCTCCTTTCTGTACCACTTGACGTCCCGGGCGAGACCCGACCGCTCGAGCGACCAGATCAGCCATTTCGTGGGATCGGGACGCAGGCCGGACCCGTGGACCACGCACCCCGGAATCACGTGATGCATCCAGTGCCATCCCTCACCCATGGTCGGGAGCGCGATCAGGGCGAAGTCACGAGCCAGGCGAGCGGTGCGGACCGCTGACGGCTTCCGGCTGCCGTGAGTTCCCCAGATGTGGCAGACGGAGTTGATCGAGGCCGTGAAGTGGAACAGCAGAAAGACCCGGAGGAAGCCGGCGACGAGGAGCCCGTCGAACTGCCAGCCGGTCGCGGCCCACGGGATCAGGAAGCTCAACACCGCCGGCACCGCGTAGTACTGACGCTGCCACCGCACGAGCAGATCGACGTCGTTGCGTTGGTCGAACGGCTCGGGAAGCTGTTGATGTACCATCATCCAGCCCACGTGCGAATGCCACAGACCCATCCAAAAACCGTCGTACTGGTTCGGCGTGTGCGGGTCGAGATCCCGCACATCGGTGTGCGCGTGATGGGCCAGGTGCGTTCTGCGCCAGCTTTCCAGGGTCCCCTGGATGGCCATGGCGCCCGTGAAGAGCAGGATGGCGCGGAGAACCGCCGAGCACCGGAAGCCCTCGTGCGTCAGGTATCGGTGGTATCCGACCGTGACGCCGAAGCCGGTCACGAAATAGCTGCCGACCGTCCAGGCGAGAACGTCATGGCTGACGCCGTGATAGACAACACGCCCGACGGCCGCGACCGCCAGTACGGTCAGCAAAGCCAACCACACGACGTTCAGCGTGATGACGCCCGATCTGGGTGGCGCGCTCTCGTGCGATCCGTCGATGCGAGGGCGGGTGGACGTTCCCCTGCCATCACGGGAGTGCCTCGAAGGCGCCGACGACGATTGGCGGTCCAGAATCACCGCGCGACGTCCGCGATCACCGGGACCACACCGATCCGGCGGGGACCGAGACCGCAAAGAACTCGGCCGGCGGGAAACGCATACCGCTCTACTTCGGTAAACAGATCGCCACTCCCTGCGTTACGAGGATCTTGCCCAGTCCCGTCAGCCTGTCATCCGCGAGCAGCCGCCGAAAGGACAATCGGGTGAAACCGCCGTGTCGTCCGGGTGAGTCCGTCGGAACGGCTGGGGGAATATCCCGTCGGGTAGGTCTGTCTATGCCGGGCCGTCGCCGAGGCGTGCTCGCAGTTCGGCGAGCGACCGTCGCTGGCGGCCGGCCCCGTCGAAGTTGTCGTCCGCGAGCCAGGCTTCGAGCGCCTTGCGGACAAGGGGCCACTCGTGGTCGGCGATCGAGTACCAGGCGGTGTCCCGGTTGCGCCCCTTGACGACCAGGGCGTTGCGCCAGGTGCCCTCCTCCACGAAGCCCAACCGGGTGGCGGCCACGCGGGAGGGCTGGTTGAGACTGTCGCATTTCCACTCGTACCTGCGGTAACCAAGGTCGTCGAAGGCGTACCTCATGAGCAGGTACTGCACCTCGGTCGCGGCTCGGGTCCGCTGCAGCGACGGCGCGTAGATGATCCCGCCGACCTCGATCGACCCGACGTCCGGCTGGCTGCGCAACAGCGCCACCCGCCCCTGGAACACCCCACTGGCCAGGTCCACGATCGCGAACGCGCACGTGTCCGCCCGCTGGGTCATGACAGTGATCCCTAGGGCCGCCTCCTCCGCGTCGGCCGGCGCGTCGTCGCCTTGGTAGGTCCACAACTGGGGATGCGGGCTCAGCTGCTCGACCACCTGCCGCGCATGCTCCTCGACGGACAACGGGCACAGCCGCACCGAGCGCCCGGTGAACACCCGCGTCCGTGGCGGTCGCGCTCCCGACCAGCCGACTGGATCTCCTACCAGCTGTCCCAGGTCGTTGCGTCGCGGCATGCCACCCATCATCACCGACCCGCACGACACCGCCGCCGCCACAGGCCCGGGCCAGGAACAGCGGACGTGCGGTCCCTTACGCGCCGCACCCGGCCATATGGCCAAAGGCCAGTGGGCCGAGGCGGTGAACGCCGCTCGCTGGCCGGTCACCGTTGCCACTCGCGCGGCGAAGGCCACGCGAGCTCCGCTCCGCCGGGGGTCAGCTGCTGGCGGCGGCCTTGGCCAGGGTCGGCTTGAGCTGCTCGAGCTGCCACGGGATGTTGAGAATCGTCGGGTTGTTCACCGCGCCCGCCGTGAAGGCGTCGACCTCCAGGACCCGTCCCGCCCTGACCGCCGGGATCTCGGTGAACAGCTTGTTGCCGTCCATCTCGGTCTTCAGGTCCGGGGTGGCGTACCCGATCAGCACGAAGTCGGCGTCCAGCGCGCTGAGCTTCTCCATGCTCAGCGAACGGTCGACCACGTTCTCCGTGACGCCCGGCGCGAGCTTCATGCCGAGCTCGGAGTAGAGCTGGACCGAGACCGTCTCCGGGTCGTCGATGACCGCCAGGCCACCCGGCTCGTAGTAGAAGGAGTAGCTGAACGTCTTTCCGGCCAGGCCGGGCAGGCCCGTCGCGGTGTCCTTAATGATCTTATCGGTGGCCGCGATCGCCTTCGCGGTGTCGGCCTCACGGCCCACGGCCTTGCCGATGATGGTGCTGTTCTCCTGCCAGGTCGCGATACCGGCGTCGTCGGTGAAGCCCACGGTCGGCGCGATCTTGGACAGCCGGTCGTAGTAGTCCGCCAGACCGTAGAAGTTCGTGGCCAGGATCAGGTCGGGCTTCAGCGCCGCGATCTGCTCGAGGTTCAGGTCCCCGGCGGTGTCGAGCGCGGTGCTCTTCGAGAGGTCGACCTTCCCCGTCAGCCACGGGAAGACGCCGTCGGGCTTGTACTCGTTCTTCCCGTAGGCGATCGGCGTGATGCCGAGCGCCGCCAGAGTGTCCTCTTCGTAGCTGAGCGCGATGATGCGCTTCGGCTCGGCCGGGACCACCGCGGTGCCGAACTTGTCCTTCAGCGTGACCGGAAAGCTGCCCGAGGCCGCGCTCGCCGGCGCCGGCGCCGGCGTCCCGTCGCCGTCGTCGCTGCCGCCGCAGCCCGCCGCGAGGGCGAGCGCGATGACGGCGAGGAAAAACGCCGGAATGAGCTTCAGTCTGTTTCGCACTCTTTCTCGTTTCCATGGTCAGGCCGCGCGCCTGGACAGCTCGCGGTCACGGGTGAGATTGCGCGGCTGGTCGACCTGGGATGTCGTCCACCTGCGTCGCGCCGAATCAGGGTTATCGCCGTCCGACGGATGGCGTCCGTGGGCGGGCGGGCGCTGACGCCGATTCGGTCAGAGCGCGGCGGTCCACCTTTCCGCCGGCGGTGACCGGGAGCGTGTCGAGCACGGTCACGACGCTCGGCACCATGTATTGGGGAAGCAGGTCGGCGCACCAGGCCAGCACCTCGTCGGCGAACGGCTCACCCGCCGTCCCCGGCGCCGGGGAGCCCCCGGCACGGTCGGCGGCGGTCGCGCCGGCATCGGGGACGACGAAGGCGAGCAGCCGGGGCGCGGCGGTGTCGCGGGACACCGCGACCGCCGCCCGCCGTACCCGGGGGTGCGTGGCGAGCGCCGCCTCCACCTCTTCCAGCTCGAGCCGCATCCCGCGGATCTTCACCTGGTTGTCGGCCCGGCCAACGAACTCCAGCCAGCCGGCGGCGTTCCAGCGGGCGAGGTCCCCGGTCCGGTACATCCGCTCGCCACCGCCCACGAACGGGTTCGCGACAAAACGCGCGGCGGTCAGCGGCCCGTTGTTCACATAGCCCCTGCCGAGCAGAAACCCGGCCACGTACAGTTCACCGACCTCGCCGTCGGGCACCGGTGCCATCGTGTCGTCGACGACGTGGAGCTGGGTGTGCGGGTTGGGCCGGCCGATCGACGCGGCGAGACGCTCGGCGTCGTCCTTGTAGATCACGTGGGAGACGCCGATCGTCGTCTCGGCCGGTCCGTAGCCGTGGTACATCGCCGTACCGAGCTGGGCGCGGAACCGGGCGAAGAGCGCGGGCGTCAGCACCTCTCCGCCGCACCAGACATGCCGCAGCGAGGCCAGCGCCTCCGTGCCCTCCGCCGCCTCCAGCAGGATGTCCAGCATCGACGACACCAGGTAGACGAAGGTGACCCGCTCGCCCTCGATCAGGTCGACCAGGTATCCCGGGTCGAGCTCGCCGTCCGGCTCCGCGATGACCAGCCGGCCGCCGCAGACCAGCGGCAGCAGGATCTCGTTGATCGAGATGTCGAACGACAGCGGCGCCTTGAACAAGGACGCGTCGTCCGGGCCGAAGCCGAACAGGTCCGTCACCTGCCACCGCAGCCGCTCGGCGATCGCGTCATGCCGGATCATCGCCCCCTTGGGAGCGCCGGTCGACCCTGAGGTGAAGATCACGTACGCCAGCCCCGCCGGTGGGATCGGCAGATCGAGCGGCTCGGCCGACTCGGCGCCCCAGGACCAGGCGTCCAGGTCGACCGGGACGGCCGGCACTCCGTCGACCAACCCGCCGTCGACCAACCCGCCGTCTACCAACCCGCCGTCTACCAGGCCGCCGGGCGTGGCCGGCGCCTCCGCATCGGTCACGATCAGCCGGGCCCGCGCGTCGGCCAGCACCCGCCGGCGCCGCTGGTCGGGCCATCCCGGCTCGATCGGGACGAAGGCCCCGCCGGCGACCATGACCGCGAGCAGCGCGACGACCATTTCGGCGGACCGGACCAGCCGGATGCCGACGATGTCCTCCGGGCCGAGGCCCCGGGCGCGCAGTACCCGCGCGAGCTGGAACACCCGCGCCCCGAACTCCCCGTAGGTCATCCGCGCCCCGGGAGCCACGACGGCGGTCGCCTCCGGCGTGCTCCGCACCTGGGCCGTGAACAGATCGACGACGGTCGTGATGGCCGCGGGCACGCTGAAGTCGTTGAAGTTCTCGAGCGTCGCCGGTCCGTCGACCGGCCGGGCCGGCAACGCACCGTCGCCAGAGCGCGAACTCACCATCGTTCCCCTCGGTCAGCGGGCAAGATCCAGCCTGCCCCGGCACACACACGGCCAACTCCCGAGGGCGGCGGAGGCCAAGTCGGACCTGACGCGCAGGAAGATTAGCAGGTAAGCCTTACCTACACAAGAGTTAGCCTTACCTAACAAACCCTTTTCGGGTGATCACGGACTGCCTCCAGATGCCAGGTCCGCCGGGCGACCGCCGCGTGGGACCGTCCCCGCCCGGCCGCGAGACCGTAGCCTCTGTTCAAGGTCTTTCATTGCGGATGTTGGGGTATCCGATGGGGAGTCTTCTTGCGGTCAATCTCGCCGTCGTCCGGAATGACGCGTGGACCGGGCGGAAGGGCCGGAGCGGGATCGACAAGCGTCCCGTCAGCGGGCCGGTGCGCGTCGGCCGTGTCGGCCTGACCGGGGACACCATCTGCGACCTCACGTTTCACGGCGGTGTCGACCGCGCCGCGTACGTCTACGCCCAGGAGGATTTCTCCTGGTGGGAGAGCGCGCTTGACCGCGGCATCCCTCCCGGCAGTTTCGGCGAGAATCTGACCTCACTGGGGATAGATGTCACCGGTGCTCTGATCGGCGAGATGTGGGCCATCGGGTCCGCGGTGCTCCAGGTGACGGCGCCGCGCATACCATGCCGCGTGTTCGCCGGCTTCTGGGACGTCCCCGACCTCATTCAGCGTTTCATCCAGCGCGGCACGCCCGGCGCGTACCTCCGGGTTCTGGGTGAAGGAGACGTCTCCGCCGGGGACCCGATCAGGATTCTGCGCCGGCCCGATCACGGGATAACCGTCGGGCAGGTCTTCCAGGCGCTCACGACTGATCCCGACCAGCTCCCCGCCCTCGCCGGGGTCACGCGGCTCCTGGCGGAGGACGTGCGGAAGAAGGTCGAGCGGCGGCTCGCTCCGCCGGCTCCCGTCGGAGGCGAGCTTCATGATCTGGTGTGATTTTCGAAGTGATAGCCCGAAAATCACACCAGATCATGAACGGCTCACACGTTCTGGGCCAAGGTGCGTCGCACGGCTTTCTGCGTGAGGGGTGCCGGTGCCGAAGCTGTCGAAGGTCGAGGTGTGCGCGGCGATCCGCGACGACCGCCGCCCGGAGCCCATTCCCGAACGGCGCTCCGCGGCCCGCCACGGAACGATCAGGTGGTCTGGGACGACCGGCCGGTCGTCCCAGACCAGGGCACGACGAGCACATGCCCGAGCCCTGGGTGACGTGGTCGCGTCGGCGGGCTCAGAACCTCAGGTACATGTCGTCCGGAATGATCGGCTGGTGGTAGGTGCACGATCCCGACAGCACGGTGGACCCGTGCAGCCGCGACTTCGGAATCAGGATCTTGTCGCCGTCACTCAGCGCGATCTTGTGGGTGACGTTGTTCCAGAAGTGCATGTCACCGGACTCGATCATGACCAGCCGGTGCTCGTCGTGGACGTGCGTCGTCGACGTCTCGTCGCAGGACTCGACGAACGTGTCCAGGTCGACCTCGATCCGCTCCGCCGTCAGGTATGCGTCGATGGCCTCGGCCTTCGCCTTGTACTCGTCGATCGAGTCCGCCCACGCCAGCTGCGCGGCTAGGTCCCGGTCCCACAGGCGGGCGAGGTGGGCCGCGTCGGCGAAGCCGGTGTGGAAGGCGGCCAGCGCCGCGTCGCCATACAGCGCGAGCAGCGGGGCGAGGAGCGTGTCGACCAGGTCGTCCAGCGCCGCCGGGGCCACCGCCGGAACCGACGCGAAGAGGGCCGTCCGCTCGCCGAGGCCGTCCTCGACCGCGTCCGCCCACGCGGTGGCGACGGCCACGTCGTCGATGCGCTGGTGCACGAACGCGCCGAGCAGCTCCGCGTGCCGTCGCGGCGACCGGGACAGCTGGTGGAGATGGTTGCCGCGGGCCAGCGAGGTGTTCAGATAGAGCTGCCAGTACGCCCCGGCCCCCGGGGTGAGCCGGGCCGCGGCGAGCAGGGCGGTCCACGCGGCCGAGCTGGCCACCCAGCGCTGGTAGTCGCCGAGGAGCAGCGCCCGGGCGGCGGGCTGGGCGAGGTCGTACTCGCCGAGTGACGCCCGGGCGGTCGCGGCGCGCCCCGCCGGCAGGTAGGCCGAGAGCTGCAGCAGCGCGAACGTCGTCGCCTCCCGCCGGTCGCGGGTGCCGCGCAGCACCGCGAACGCATCCCCGGGACGGTCCCGGCGCTCCTCCCAGTAGCCGTGCAGCTCGCGCAGGAGCCCGCCCAGGCGCTTGTCACCCGCGCCAGCGCCGGCGTCGGCCCCGCCGGCCGGCGCTGTCTCGGGGTTGGCGGCAGGTTCCGCCGGGCTGCCCGGCACGGAGGGGCGCTGGTGCGCCAGGAACGAGAACAGGTGGTGTTCGAGAATCGGCTGGGCGAGCGCGCCGCGCAGCCGGTTCGCCTCGCCGTAGAAGTCCGCCGCGTCGCGCTCGGCCGCCGCGTCGCGGCTCGGCGGCAGGTACAGCAGGTCCGCGTCGTAGATGTTGCGCAGCATCCGGTGCCCGAGCAGCCCCGAGAGCTTCAGCACCTCCTCGGGCCGCAGCGGGGTGCCGTAGTCCAGCCAGGCCAGGTCGGCGGGCCGGACCGGGCGCCGGTACGGGTCGTCCTCGGTGGTCAGCTCCTCCCACTCGGCCGGGCGGAAGGCCGGGTTCGACGCGAACGAGCGCACCAGCGCGTGCGCGCCCGGCCCGCGCCGGGCGGCTTCCACCCGGCGGGCCAGGTCGTCGAACCCGGCTGGGCCGACGGGTCCGGATGGGCCGGGCCGCTCGGCCGCCTCGTGCGGGTGGACCTGTCCGGCCGCGGGCGGAGCCGGCGGCGTGGCCAGCGGGGCTGTGTCGGGTAGAGCTGTGTCGGGTAGAGCTGTGTCGGGTAGAGCTGTGTCGAGTGGGCTGTCCGGGCTGCTGAGCTCGGCCAGCGTCGTCTGGTCCGGAGTCATCGGATTCCTCTCCCGGCGGGGCTGGTGGTTCGGGCGTGTTGCCGGTCCAGGCGGTCGACCGGGCCGAGGAACTCGACCTCCCCGTCAGCGCGGAACCGGGCCAGGTCCCCGGTCGCGTACATCCGGCTGCCGGGTACCGGACTGAACGGGTCGGGCAGGAAGCGCTCCGCCGCGCGGCGAGGGTCGTCGAGATAGCCCCAGGCGAGCGGCGGCCCGCCGAGGAACAGCTCGCCGATGAACAGCTCGCCGACGGCGCCGACGGGCACCGGGTTGTACTCGGCGTCCAGGACCCGGATCTGGGTGTTCCGGTCCGCGCGCGGACCGGCATCCTCAGCCTGCGCCAAGGCCGGAGCCACCACCGGACCCACGGAGGCGACATCTCCGCCCGCGGAATCGGCGTGGAACGGGCACCTGGCGGGGACCGAGGCGTCGTCGCGCAGGAAGTACTGCTTCCACTCCCGGTTGGCGGGATCACCGTACGAGCCCAGCAGCGGGGTCGAGTCCACCTTGTCCATCCGGCGGAGGCGCTCGCGGATGGTCCTGCGGGCGGCGGCGCCGCGCGGGGTGTGCGGCTCCAGCCCCTCGAAGACCCAGCGCGGCTGGAACGTGATGTTGAAGACCGGGCTGCTCCGGCTGCGCAGCCGCTGGTGGGCCGGCGTGTTGCAGACGACGAAGATCGGGGTGCCGCGGAAGCTGAACTCCCAGCCCGGTGTGTCGGTGTCGGTCGGGATGTCCGACGGCCAGGGCTCGCCGTCGCTGTCGTGCAGGTACCGCAGCAACGACCAGAACCGCCGCTCGTACCCGAGGATGTCGTCGGTCCACTCGCCCACCGTCTCGCCGCCGGACCCGAAGAACACGACGAGTGAGGTGTTCCGGGATATCGACTGGTAGACCGAGAGGTAGGTGGCGAGTATGTCCGGCAGAACGGACCAGGTCCGCTCGTCGTCAAGGTCGTCGACGAAGCCGAACCGCAGCCCGCCCCGGTTCGCCGCGGCCGTCGCGAAGATGCAGGGGAACGGCTCGGCGCTGGACCGCAGCGTCGCGATCATGTCCCGCGCGCAGCCGGTGCCCCATTCCGGCACCGGACCGATGGCCAGGTCCAGGATCTCCTCGCGGTGCGCATCCTGCGCATCCGTCGTGCCGGCCATGCTCGCCCCACTGAGTTTCAGCCTGTCTCGCACTGTGGTTTCTCTCTTTGGTCAGCCGCGGGCCGGTCCCGACCCGGGTCATGGCGTGGCTCGGTTGCGTGGCTCGGTTGGAATGGCTTGGTCGGGGCGGCTCAGCTGGCGCTGTCTGAGACGGATGCCGAGGATGCAGGCTCCCCCAGGCGCGTGGCGCGGGCCGAGAGGGCGTCGAGCGCCCGCGTCCACGAGGCCGCGAGGCCGCGCAGGACCCCCGCCGGCGGACCGTCCGGTCCCACGGACCACCGCGCGCCGAGCTCCGGGCCGTCCGGGCCGTCGACGGCCCGGACGATCAGGCTGAGCGGGAACGGGTCGGGCTGGTCCGCGTTCCAGTCGGCGAACAGCTCCTCGTCCTCGGCGGCGACCGACCAGTCCGCGACCTCGCCCCGCGTCAGCCGGCCCACGTAGTTCAGGTAGACCGTGGGCAGCGGCGTCGCCGCGAGGACCGGCGCGGTCCGCGGGTTGAGGTAGCGCAGCATGCTGTAGTCGGTTCCGCCGTCGGGGATCTGACCCATGAGCGCGTGCACCCGCGCCACCGTGGCGTCCACGGAACGGTCACCGAAGACGGCGCCGTCGTCGGGGGCGCGCTCGAGCAGGAACGGGAAGATCTCGGCGAGCCAGCCGACCGTCCGGGACAGGTCCAGGTCGTCGACGACCTGCTCCTGCCGGCCGTGGGCCTGCACCACGGCGACCATCGCCGACGAGCCGGCGCGGTCCGGCTGGGTCTGGTCGGCCACGGCCAGGGACAGCGCCGCGAGCAGGAGCTCGTCGACACCGACCCCGAACGCGGCGGGAACCGTCGACAGCATGGGCGCCGCCCGCTCCGGCGGCAGGCTCACCGTGAGCGCCGCCGCCTGGTCGTCGCCGCCCCGACCGGCCACGCCGACGGCGTTCGCCTGACCGGCCGTGTTCGCCTGACCGGCCGCGTCCTGCTGACCGACGGGGTCCGCCTGACCGGCCGGGTCCCGCGGGCCCGCCGAGTCGGCCGGTCCGGCCGGGTGCGCCGTCCACACCACGGGCGTGGCGCGGTCGAGCAGGCCCGACCAGAAAGGCAGCCGCTGGTCCGTCTCCGCCGCGCGCGCCCGTTCGTCGAGGCGGCGCGCCCAGTCGGTGAACGAGACCGGGACGGGCGCGAGCCGGGGCCGCCCGCCCGCCGCCAGCGCGTTCGCCGCGGCCGCGAGGTCCTCCAGCACGACCGGCCAGGAGACGCCGTCGATCAGCGCGTGGTGAATGATCAGCAGCAGCCGGCCGGGACGGGAGCCGCCCGCGTCCAGCCAGACGCAGCGCATGGTCTGCCCGTCGTCCGGATCGAGCTCGGCGTTCGCCGCCGCCGCGAGCCCGGCGACCAGCGCATGCCCGCCCGCGCCGTCGAAGCCCTCCCCCGCGGCGAGGTCGGCCGCGTCGACCCGGCGGACCCAGCGCCCGACCTCGACGCCGCCGCGCGGCGCGACCGCCAGCGACCAGGCGGGACCGCCGTCGGCGCCCGTCGCCGCCGCGCCGTCCGGGAGCGGCCTGGCGGAGTCCGAGCGGACGAGACGGGCCCGCAGGACGTCGTGGTGGTCGACGACCGTCGTGATCGCCGCGACCAGCGTCGCCAGGTCGAGACCGGCGGGGGTGCGCAGCAGCACCGGCGAGGAGAAGGACGCGAACGCGAGGCGCCCGTCCGTCTCGGTGCCGCGGCCGCGCACCGCCTGCAGCGCGGGCGTCGGCGGGGCGACGACGACCTCGGCGGGCTCGGGGCCCGCCTCGGCCGTGCCACCGGCCGCCTGCCCGGTCTGCCCGCCAGCAGCGGCGGTGGACCGCGACGGCGCGCGGCGGGTGACGACGGTGGCGAGCGTCTCGGGGGTGCGGTGGCCGAACAGCAGCCGCGGGGTCACGGTGAGGCCGGCGGCGCGGATCCGGTTGACCAGCCGCATCGCGACGATGCTGTCGCCCCCGAGGGCGAAGAAGTCGTCGTCGACGCCGACCTCGTCGACCTTGAGCACCGCGGCGAACGCGGCGACCAGCGTCGCCTCGATCTCGTTCGAGGGCACGCGCCCCGCCACCGGCCGGGCGGTCCGCGCGGAAATCGGCGCCGCCTCCTCGAATTTCCTCACCGCCAACGCGCGCTCGACCTCGCCGCCGACGTCCAACGCGCTGACCGGTGCCGGCTGGTCCGCGGCGACCGCGGCGAGAACGTGCAGCAGCCGCTCGCCGAGCCGGTCGGCGCTGGCGCGGTCGAACAGGTCGTCGCTGTAGCGGACGCCGACGACCAGGCCGCCGTCGGCGCCGGTCCGTTCGAGGAAGTCGAAGGACAGGTCGAACTTGGCGCTCGCGGTCCGCACCGGTTCGGGGCGGGCGCCCACGCCGTCGAAGGCCAGCTCGCCGACGGCGTCGGACGCCGCCAGGTACACGATCATGACCTGGAACAGCGGGTGACGGGCCAGCAGCCGTGGCGGGTTGACGGCGTCCACGACCCGGTCGAACGGCAGCTCCTGGTGGTCGAAGGCGGCGAGGTCGCTGTCGCGGACCCGCCCCAGCAGCTCGCCGAACGTCGGGTCGCCCGACAGGTCGGTCCGCAGGACGACCGTGTTGAGGAAGAAGCCGACGAGGTCGTCGAGAGTGTCGTCGACCCGGCCGGAGACCGGGCTGCCGATCGGGATGTCGTCGCCCGCGCCCAACCGGTGCAGCAGGGTCGCGACGACGGCCCGCAGCACCATGAAAAGGCTGGCGTTGTGGGCTCGGCCGACGGCGCGCAGCGCGGCGACGTGCTCGGCGTCGATCGACAGCTCGACGATCCCGCCGGTGTGGGTCGGCTCGTCCGGGCGCGGCCGGTCGGTCGGCAGCGCCAGCCCGGCCGGCAGGCCGGCGAGCTGGCGGCGCCAGAACTCCCGCGACGTGGCGGCGGGGCTCGTCGCGTCGGCCTCATCGCCGAGCAGCTCCCGCTGCCACAGCGTGTAGTCGACGTACTGGACGGGCAGCGGCGCCCAGTCCGGCGCGGCGCCGGCGGCCCGCGCCCGGTACGCGGCGGACAGGTCGCGGGCCAGCGGCCGGTCGGAGCCCTCGTCAGCGGCGATGTGGTGGATCAGGAACAGCGCGATGTGCAGCTCGGGCGAGCACCGGACGACGGTCACCCGCATCGGTGGTTCGCGCTCCAGGTCGAACGCGTAGGCCGCGGCCTCGGCGAGGACGTCCGCCAGCACCGGGTCGCCCGGTTCCGGCACGGGCCGGCCGCCGCCGCCCCCGGCCACGGACGCCCACTCGACGACGTCGAACGGGATCTCCGTGTCGGCCGGGTCGAGGATCCACTGGACCGGCTCGCCACCGGGCGCGGGGAAGACGGTCCGCAGCGCCTCGTGCCTGGCGACGACGTCGTCCACCGCCGCGCGCAGCGCGGCCAGGTCCAGCGGCCCGGTCAGCCGCCAGGTGATCGGGATGTTGTACGTCGAGCTGGGGCCCTCCACCTGCGCCAGCACCCACAGGCGCTGCTGCGCGAACGACAGCGGCGGGTTCACCGGGCGCCGCGCGCGGCCGACGGCCGGACGGGCGGCGCCGGCCTGGTCCATCCGCCGCGCGAGCCGGGCGACCGTCGGGTCCTCGAAGACCGCGCGCGGCGTGATCTCCACGCCGAACGTCGACCGGATCGCGGCGCACAGCCGCATGACGAGCAGCGAGTGGCCGCCGAGGGCGAAGAAGTCGGCGTCGGTCCCGACCCGCCGGGCGCCCAGCACGGCGGCGAACCGCTCGGCGAGCAGTTCCTCGCGCGCGTCGCGGGGCCGGCGGCCGCCGGCCGGCGCGGGCGCTGTCGGCTCAGGCAGCGCGGCCCGGTCCAGCTTGCCGTTGACCGTGCGGGGCAGCCGGTCCAGCGCGACGAACGCCTGGGGCACCATGTACGCCGGCAGCACCCGGGCCGCGTGCGCGCGGGCGGCCTCGACCGGGTCCGACCCGGCCGTCGCGCCGGACGCGCCCGGCCCGGCCGCGTCGGCAGTGGCGGCAGTGGCGGCAGTGGCGACGGCGACGGCGGCGACGGCGGCTGGCACCAGGTAGGCGACGAGCTGGAGAGCGGGCGGGGCGTCCGGGCGGAACCAGACCGCCGCCTGGGCAACACCCGGCGCCGCCTCCAGCGCCCGCTCGATCTCGCCGAGCTCGATCCGGAACCCGCGCAGCTTGATCTGGTCGTCGGCGCGCCCGAGGAACGCGAGCGAGCCGTCGGGCCGGCGGCGCGCCAGGTCCCCGGTGCGGTACATGCGCTCCCCCGCCGCGCCGAACGGGCCGGCGACGAAACGGCCCGCCGTCAGGCCCGCGCGGCGCAGGTAGCCCCGGGCGAGCCCGGGACCGGACAGGTACAGCTCGCCCGCCACCCCGTCGGGAACGGGCCGCAGCGCGGCGTCCAGGAGGTACGCGCCGGTGTTCCCGATGGGCGCGGCCCAACCAGCGCCGGCCTCGGCCGCCGAGTCCGCGCTGTCGGCCGCCGGCCGTGGGACGCCACCCGCGCTGTGCCAGCCGTAGGCGTCGACCGAGAACTCGGTCGGCCCGTACAGGTCGTGGGCCACCATCCCGGGCAGCGAGCAGAGCCGCTCCCACAGCGCCGGCGGGGTGGCCTCGCCGCCGACCAGGAGCACGCCCGGCCGGTGGCCCGCCGGCCGCAGGAAGCCGTTCTTGACCAGCTCCTGGAGGTAGGTCGGGGTCAGGTCGAGCACGTCGATCCGGGTCCGCTCGATGTAGTCGACGAGGGCGGCCGCGTCCCGCGCGACCCGCTCGTCGACGACATGCGTCTCGTGCCCGGCCAGCAGCCACAGCAGCGGCTCCCAGGAGCCGTCGAAGCTGAACGAGGCCGCGTGCAGGACACGCCGGGCGCCCCGACCGGGACCGGCGGCACGCTCGGCCGGCGCGATGAGGTCGACCGCGTGCGAGGCGAAGAGGTTGACCAGGCCCCGGTGGGTGCCGACGACCGCCTTGGGGACGCCGGTCGACCCCGAGGTGTAGATCACGCTGGCCGCGCCGGCCGGGTCGGGCCGGCGCCGGCGCGCCGCCGGCCGGCGGGCCGACTCGGACGCGCCGTCGGGAAGGGCGGCGTCACGATCCGGGCCGTCGGACGGCGCGGCGTCGAGCGTCCGGCCGTCGAGCGGCGAGGCGTCGGGCAGCGGGACGTCGAGCGGGATGACAGCGGCCGGGACAGCGGGCAGCAGCCTCGCGAAGGCCCTGGTCGTGAGGACGGCCGCCGGCGCCGCGTCGGCCAGCAGGAACGCCAGCCGGTCCGCCGGCGCCTCGACGTCGATCGGCAGGTAGCTCGCGCCCGCCGCCAGCACGCCGAAGATCGCGGGGACCATCAGCGCGCGAGGCAGCGCGAGCGCCACCACCGCCTCGGGGCGGGCGCCCAGGCGGGACACCACGCCGGCGATCCGGTCGGCCTCTCTCCCCAGCTCCGCGAAGGTCGTCCGGCCCTCGGCGGTGACCAGCGCGACCCGGTCGGGATACACGGCGACGGCCCGGGCAAGCAGGTCCGGCACCGTCGTCCCCGCCTCGGCGGCACCGACATCGGCACCGGCGTCGGCATTCAGGCCGGGCAGCGCCCGCACCGGGCCACGGGACACGCGCAGGGCGGCCGCGCGCTCAGCCTCGTCGACGATCTCCAGCCGGCTGACCGGCAGGTCCGGGCCGCGGACGATCTCGGCGAGCAGCCGGACCAGCCGGTCGGCCAGCCGGGCGCCGCTGTCCGGGTCGAGCACGTCGGTGGCGAACTCGACCAGCGCCGTGATCTCGCCCTGGGCGAACCGGTCGACGAACGTCACGTCCAGGTCGAACTTGGCCGTCCCGGCCTCGGGGCTGATCCAGGCCACCGGCGCCCCGAGCAGCTCCCGGTCGTCGTCGGCCAGGTGGTGGTAGCCGGCCATCACCTGGAACAGCGGGTTGACGCCGGGCGCGCGGCGCGGGTTGACCGCCGCGACCACCTCCTCGAACGGGAGGTCCTGGTGGTCGAAGGCGGCCAGGTCGGTCTGGCGGGTCCGGCCCAGCAGGTCCCGGAAGGTCGGGTCGCCGGTCAGATCGGACCGGATCACCAGTGTGTTCACGAAGAATCCGACGAGGCGGTCGAGGGCGGCGTCGGTCCGGCCGGCGATGGGCACGCCGATCGGGATGTCGTCGCCGGAGCCCAGCCGGTGCAGCAGGGTCGCGATGGCCGCGTGGGCGAGCATCGACATGCTCGTCCCGGTGGCCGCGCACAGGGCGCGCAGCCCGGTCGCCACCGGTGCGGTCAGGACGCGGGCCACCCTCGCGGACGCACCGTCCCGGGCATCCGGGCGCGGCCGGTCCAGCGGCAGCGGGATCTCCTCCGGCAGGCCGCGCAGTGCCTCCAGCCAGAAGGAGAGCTGCCTGGTGGCCAGGCTGTCCTCGTCGCCGGGCTCACCCAGCAGGTCGCGCTGCCAGAGCGTGTAGTCGGCGTACTGGACCGGCAGCGGCTCCCAGTCCGGCGCGTGCCCGGCCAGCCTCGCGGCGTAGGCGGCGTCCAGGTCAAGCAGGAACGGGCGGTCCGACCACTCGTCCGTCGCGATGTGGTGCAGGACGGCCACCAGCACGTCGGCGTCCGGGCAGCGCAGCAGGGCCATCCGCAGCGGCGCCTCGCGGGTCAGGTCGAACCGGCGCGCCGCGGCCCGGGTGATCCAGCCAGTCACCTCGTCCGGGGCGCACCTGAGCACCTCGACCCCGAGGTTCGCGTCGGCCGAGTCGAGGATCCGCTGGTAGGGCTCGCCGTCGACGACGTCGATCACCGTGCGCAGGGCCTCGTGCCGACTGAGGAGGTCAGTCACGGCGGCGCGCAGCGCGGCGATGTCGAGGCGGGCGCCCGTCCGGAACGCGAGCGGGTAGTTGTAGGCGTTGGTGCCGCCGGCCAGCGCCTCGACGAGCCAGAGGCGCCGCTGCGCCGGCGAGAGCGGGATCCGCTCGGGGCGCCGCGCCGGGACCAGCGGCGGGCGCTTGGCCACGGTGCGGCTGGCTACCTTCGCCGCCAGCGCCTCGACCGTCGGCGCGTCGAACAGGTCCCGGATGGCGAGCTCCGCGTCGAGCGCAGCCCGGGCCCGGCTGACCACCCGGGTCGCGAGCAGGGAGTGGCCGCCGAGCGCGAAGAAGTCGTCGTCCGCCCCCACCTCGGGCAGGCCGAGGACGTCGGCGAACAGCTCCGCCAGGGTCCGTTCGACGGGGGTGGCCGGCGCCCGGCCCGAACGCGGCGCCGCGGCCGCCTCGGCCGGCGGCAGGGCCGCCAGGTCGAGCTTGCCGTTGGCGTTGCGGGGAATGGCCGGCAGCGGCACGAACGCCGACGGGACGAGGTAGTCCGGGAGGACGGTGGCCAGGTCGGCGCGCAGGCGGCCGACGAGCGCGCCGGCGGCGCGGGCCGCCGTCGGGTCGTTCGTCAGCGCCGCCCCCGGGTGCGGCCGGCCGGCCGGGTCCGCGGCCGGCCGGGTCACCGGGAGGGCCGCCGGCCCCGAGCCGCGCACGAGCACGGCGTCTAGCCGTCCGGCGTCGTCGGGGCGAGGCGTCACGGCTGCCTCGTAGCCCAGGGCGTCGGCCAGCGCGTACACGTCATGCGGATCGACGGCGCCGGCCTCGGCGTCCGCCGAGCCCGCCCGGCCAACCGGGTCGAGCCCCGCCGCGGCGACGTCGGCGGCGACGCGGGCGTCCGGGATCGCGGTGAGGCGGATCCGCTCCGGTCCGCGGGCGCGCACGAAGGCGCCGAACTCGTCCAGGCTGTGCACGTCGACGCCCCAGGCCGTGACGAACGGGTCCGGCTCAGCGCCGGGTGAGGCGGTGGCCGGCCCGGTGCCGGTGTCCGCCGGGCCGGGGTGGCGCAGCACGACGTCGTAGCGGTGCTGGGTGAGCTCGTCGCGGTGGCGTCCCCGCCGGACCCGCACGCACACCTCAAGATCGGCGACTTGGGCCACGTCGGCGAAGAACGCCGGCGCGACCACCAGCTCCTTCTCCAGCAGGACCCGCCGGTCGACGGCCGCCGCGAGCCGGGCCGGGTCGGGGCCGGGCCGCACAGGCGCGGTGGCGGCGGGCGCGTGGCCGGAGCGGGCGAGCTCGATCGCGCTGTGGAACACGCGCAGCCGGCCCAGGTCCCGCACGTCGCCGACGAACAGCGAGCCCCCGGGGGCGAGCAGGTCGAGCGCGCCGCGCAGCACCGACCGCAGGTAGTCGGCGCCCGGGAAGTACTGGACCACCGAGTTGATGACGATCGTGTCGAAGAAGGCCGCGGGCAGCCCGTCGGTCACGTGGGCCGGCTGGTGGCGCAGCTCGACCTGGCCGAAGCGGGCCGGGTCGGCGGCGAGCTCGGCGCGCAGCTTCGCGATGACGGGGGCGGCGAAGTCCGTGCCCCAGTACTGCTCGCACCCGGGCGCGAGCTGCCCGAGCAGCAGGCCGGTGCCGACACCGATCTCCAGCAACCGGCGGGGCGCGAGCGCCCGGATCCGGTCGACGGTCCTCGCCCGCCACTCCCGCATGTGCTCCAGCGGGATCGGCTGGCCGTCGTGGCTGGAGTCCCAGCCGTCGAAGCTCTCCGCGCGCAGCGCGGTCGGGATCCGCTCGTACTCGTCGGTATAGACCTGGCGCCACTCACCGACCTGTTCGGCCTCGATCGCGGCCCGGTCGGCCGCCGACCGCTCGGCCGGCACCACGTAGGCGACAAGCCGCTTCGCGCCCGGTGTCGCCGGGTCGTCGGCCGCGATCACGGCCGACTGGCTGACCGCCTCGTGGCCGTCGACGGCGGCGGTGACCTCGCCGAGCTCGATCCGGTGGCCGCGGATCTTGACCTGGTCGTCGGTGCGGCCCAGGAAGTCGAGGTTGCCGTCGCCGGCCCGGCGCGTCACCAGGTCGCCCGTGCGGTACATCCGGCCGCCCGGACGGGCCGGGTCGGCGACGAACCGGGTCGCGGTCAGGCCGAACTGGTTCAGGTAGCCGCGGGCGAGGCCCTCGCCGGCGATGTACAGCTCGCCGGGGACGCCGTCCGGGACCGGGCGCAGCCAGCGGTCGAGCACGTAGACCGAGGTGTTGCGGATCGGCCGGCCGACGGTCGGGGTCCGGCTGTCGGCGGTGGCGGCACCGAGGGTGTTGATCGTGTACTCGGTCGGCCCGTAGAGGTTGTAGCCGGCCGTCCCGTGGGTGTCGCGCAGCCGGTTCCAGACCGAGTCGGGCACGGCCTCGCCGCCGAGCATGACCAGGGGCGGCCGGTGACGGTACCCGTTCGCCGGGGCGCCCTCCCGGTCCGGCGTCGCGCCGGAGCCCGACCCCGCCTCGCCGGCGGCGGGCTCGTCGGTCCGGTCCAGCAGCCCGGACTCGAACAGGTGGGCCGCGTAGGTGGGCGTGACGTTGACGACGTCGATCCGGTGGCGGTCGCAGTAGGCGACGAGGCCCTCGGCGTCGCGGCGCAGGTCCTCGTCGCAGATGTGCACCTCGTGGCCCTCGACGAGCCAGAGGAGCTCCTCCCAGGACATGTCGAACGCGAACGAGACGGTGTGCGCGATCCGCAGACGCCGGCCACGACCTCCCAGATCGGCTTCGCCGATCCGGCAGGAACCCCGGGCCGCGGCCACGGTCGGGCCGAAGATCTCGTCCCGGTGGTTGAGCCACATGTTCGTCAGGCCGCGGTAGGGCGTGACGACGCCCTTGGGCCGGCCGGTCGAGCCCGACGTGTAGATCACGTAGGCGGGGTGGTCGAGCCGGTCCGCGCGGCCGCGGGCGAAGGCGCCGAGCTCGGCGTCCGACAGCGTGCCGGGGGCGGTCGCGGCGAGCTCGGCCGCGACGGCCTCGTCGTCGAGCACCAGCCAGGCCGGAACGACCCGGTCCGGGCCATCGGCCGGCGCGACCGTGCCGGCCACGACCGTGCCGGGAGCGTTCGTGCCGGGAGCGTCCGTGCTGGGAGCGTCCGTGCTGGGAGCGTCCGTCCCGCCGGTGAGGTAGCTGCCGGCGGCCTGGGTGGTCACCACCAGCTCAGCCCCCGCGTCGGCCACCATCTCGAGCAGGCGGGCGGGCGGATGGTCCAGCTCGAGTGGCAGGTAGGCGGCGCCGGTGCGCAGGACGGCGAACAGGGCGACGACCATGTCCACCGTCCGGCCGATCCCCAGGGCCACCACGATCTCCGGGCCGGCGCCGCGGGCGATCAGGAGCCGGGCCAGCCGGTTCGCCCGGTCGTCGAGCTCGCGGTAGGTCAGCCGCTGGGCGCCGAGGACCAGCGCGACCTGGTCGCCGAGGTCGCCGGCCCGCTCGGCGAGCAGGTCGGAGACGGTCTGGCCGCCGATCGGCAGCGCCGGCGCCGCCCCGACCGCGAGCCTTGCCCGCTCGGCGGGCAGCAGCAGGTCGAGGGAGCCGACCGGCGCGTCGACCTCGCCGACCAGCGCGTCGATCGTCGCCATGAGGCGGGCGAACAGTCCCTCGGCCGCCTCCGGCGCGACCACGTCCGCGCGGTACTCCAGCCGCGCCGTGATCCGCGCCCCCGGGAACAGGACGAACGTGAGCGGGTAGTGGGTGTGGTCGAGGCTGCCGCCCCCGATGATCCCGTGGCGGGCACTCGTCTGGTCGTTCGCCACCTCGTCGATGAAGTTCTGCAGGACGTAGAGGGTGTCGAACAGCACCGGGTGGCCGCTGGCCCGCTGGATGTCGCCGAGGCCGAGGTACTCGTGGTCCAGCAGGTCCAGCCGCTGCCCCGTGAGCCGGCGCAGCAGCTCGCCGACGGTCTCGCGCGGGTCGAGCCGGATCCGGACCGGAACGGTGTTCAGGAACAGCCCGACGACCTCGTCGATCCCGTCGAGCTCCGTCGGGCGGCCCGCGACGGTCGTGCCGAACACGACGTCGTCCGTCCCGGTCGCGGTCGCCAGCACCAGCGCGAGCGCGGCGTTGAAGACCGTGTTCAGGGTGACGCCATGGGCGCGGACGGCCGCCCGCGCCGCGCTCGCCGTCGCCTCGGGCAGCTCGGCGGTGATCCGGGCCGGCGCGACCGGCTGCAGGCCCCGCGCCGCCGGTACCACCAGCGTCGGGCCCTCCAGGTCGGCGAGCGCCGAGCGCCAGGCCTTCTCGGAGGCGGCCGTGTCCCGCTGGCGCAGCCACACCAGGTAGTCCCGGTACGAGCCGCGCGGCGCGGGCGGCGCCGGGCGCGACGGGTCCCCGCCCGCGGCGTAGAGGTCAAGCAGGCCCTCGACGAACAGGGCGCCGGACCAGCCGTCCCACAGCAGCACCTGGCGGTTGACGACGAGCCGGTCGCGCCCCTCGGCCAGGTGGATCAAGGTCAGGCGGAACAGCGGCGGCCGGGCGACGTCGAACGGGCGGGCCCGGTCGGCCGCGGCGATCCGCTCGGCCTCGGCTGCCCGCTCGGGCTCGGGCAGGCCGGACAGGTCGACCTCGTCGACCGGCGCGGGCAGCTCGCGCGCGATGACCTGCACCGGGCGAGGCAGGCCGTCGCTGAGGAAGCCCGCGCGCAGGGTCGGGGTACGGGCCATGAGCGCCTGGCAGGCTCGGCGCAGCCGCTCCACGTCGAGCCGGTGGTCGAAGTCGAACGTGAACTGGGCGGTGTAGGCGTCGCTGGTCTGGTCGAGGGCCGAGTGGAAGTACAGGCCCTCCTGCAGCGGCGAGAGCGGCCAGACGTCCTCGACCGCCGCCGGGAACGCGCCCGCGATCCGAGCCGACTCCTGCGCCGAGAGCGCGAGCAGCTCGACCGGCGGCTGAGCCGTCGCCGTCGCGGCGGTGGTGGCGGCGGCGGTGGCGGCGGCGGCGGTGGTGGCGGTGGTGGCGGCGGTGGTGGCGGCGGCGGTGGTGGTGGCGGCGGCCGGCGCGAGCGCGGCCAGCTCACGCAGGGCGTCGAGGAAGCCGTCGGCGATGCGCGCCGTCTCATCCGCCGCGAGCACCGTCGTCAGGTAGGTGAACGTCGCGCGCAGCGCCGGCCCGTCGGCGGTCTCGACGCAGACCGCGTCGACGGTCAGCGGGTAGCCCACGCCCAGGCCGGGGTCAGGCCTGGCGGCGAGCGCGTCGAACTCCTCGGCCGGCCCCCAGTCGGCCCGGCGGTCGGCGCCGAACCGGCCCAGGTAGTTGAACAGCACCTGGGCCCGCCCGGCGCGGGCGAGCGCCGGGCCGGCCAGTGGGCTGGCGTAGCGCAGCATGCCGAAGCCGATGCCGCCATCGGGCGCGGCCCGCAGCCGCGCCGTCACGTCGGCGAGCGTCGCGCGCGCCTCCGCCCGGGCCGGCGCCAGCCTGACCGGCGCGATGCTGGTGAACCAGCCAACGGTCCTGGCGAGGTCCACCCCGGAGACGATCTCCTCGCGGCCGTGGCGTTCGAGGTCGACGAGAAGGTCGCCATCGACCTCACCGGCGGCGTCATCGGCGCCGGCCGGCCTGCCGCCGGGCTGGCCGTCCGCCTGCCGGGCCGGGACAGCCAGCCGCAGCCCGGCCAACAGCACGTCGGTGACCTCGGCGCCCGTCGCGACGGGAACGCCGGTGAGCAGGGCGGCCGTGGCGGCCGGTGGCAGCTTGACGACCAGGCTCGCGGTGTCGGCGATTGTGCCGACGGCGCCGGGCCCTGGCTGGGGCTCGGCCAGGCCACCGGAAACGGTGACCGGCCTCGCCGGTTCGGCGAACGGTCGCCCGCCCGGCGCGAGCGTCGCCAGCCAGTGGGCCAGCTCGCCGAGCCGGGCCGGCGCGGCCGCCTGCTCGCCGAGGACCTGGCTGAACGCGCGCAGCGAGGTGGCCACCGGGTCGAGCCAGGGCCGGCCGCCGGACCGGGCCGTGACGTACGCGGCCTCCAGGTCCGCGAGCAGGATCCGCCACGACACGCCGTCGATGACGAGGTGATGGGCGACGAGCACCAGCCGGCCGGGCTCGCCGGGGCCGGCGTCGAGCCAGACCGCGCGGAGCATCACCCCGGCGTCCGGGTCGAGGCGCCCGGCGGCCGAGCCAGAGGCGGCGGTGATGACGGCGCGCAGCGCGGTCGGGTCGAGCCCGGCGACGTCGATCCGGGTCAGCAGGCCGGCGTCCGCCGCCCCGTCGCCGGCCGTCGTGTCCCCCGCTGCCGTGCCTGCCGATGCCGTGCCTGCCGCGGCCCCGTCACCAGCGGTGGCCCCGTCACCAGCCGTGGGTGCCGCCGGGTCGATCTGGAGCAGCCACACGCCAGGCGCGGGCCGCAGCAGCCGGGAACGCAGGCCGTCGTGGTGCGCGACCAGCGCGGCGAGCGCGGCCCGCAGCGCGGCCTCGTCGGTGCCGGCCGGCGTCCGGGCCAGGAACGCCTGGTTGAACCGCCGGATCTCGCCGCCCCACTCGGCGAGCCGGGCCACGATCGGCAGCGGGGTGAAGATCCCGGTGGCCGTCGCGTCGAAGGTCCCGGCCGGGACGACCGCCGCGGCGGCGGACCCCTTGGCCGATGCCGGCCGGGCGGGCTCGGTCTCCAGGACTGGCTGCGGCTCGGGCACAGCGGCGCGGCCGGCGACGAGCGCGGCGAGCGCGGCCGGCGTCCGCTGGACGAAGACCTCGCGCGGGGTGAGCTCGACGCCCTCCCGGCGGGCCCGGTTGACCAGCTGGATCGCGAGGATGCTGTCGCCGCCGAGCGCGAGGAAGTCATCGTCGACGCCGACCCGGTCGAGGCCGAGCACGGCGGCGAACACCGCGCACAGCGCGCGCTCCAGGTCGGTGCCGCCGGGGCGCGCCGACGTCACGGCGGTCAGGTCGGGGGCCGGCAGCGCGGCCCGGTCGAGCTTCCCGTTGCCGGTCAGGGGCAGCGCGTCCAGGCTGACGACCGCCGCCGGGACCATGAAGTCGGGCAGCGCCGCCGCGGCCCGGGCCCGCAGCGCCGCGCCGTCGACGTGGTGGCCCGCGCGGGGGACGGCGTAGGCGACGAGCCGGCGCCGGTCCGCGCCGTCCTCCCGGGCGACGACGACCACCCGCTCCACCGCTGCGTCGGCGGCGAGGACGGCCTCGATCTCGCCCGGCTCGATCCGGAAGCCCCGGATCTTGACCTGGTCGTCGGCCCGGCCCAGGTATTCCAGCGAGCCGTCGTCGCCCAGCCGGGCCAGGTCGCCGGTGCGGTACATCCGGTCGCCGGGCTCGCCGTACGGGTCGGCCACGAACCGGGCCGAGGTCAGGGCGGACCGCCCCAGGTAGCCGCGGGCGAGCTGGCCGCCACTGACGTAGATCTCGCCGGCGACGCCGGGCGGCACCGGGGCGAGGTGGCGGTCGAGGAGCCGCGCGCGCAGGCCACGCAGCGGTTCGCCGATCAGGCCGCGCCGCCCGGACGCGGCGTCGGCCTGACCAAGCCGCAGGTACGTGACGTGCACCGTGGTCTCGGTGATCCCGTACATGTTGACCAGGGCGGGGGCGCCGTCCGGGTGGCGCTCGTACCACGGGGCGAGCCGGCCGACCTCCAGCGCTTCGCCGCCGAAGATGACCAGGCGGAGGCCGAGATCGCCGCCGCCACCGGCGGCCGCCTCGGCCGCCATCAGCGCGCCGAAGGCCGACGGCGTCTGGTTGAGGACGGTGACGGACTCGCGGCGCAGCAGGGCGAGGAACTGCTCGGGGGAACGGGAGACGTCGTGGTCGACGACGACGAGTCGGCCACCGTGCAGGAGCGGCCCCCACAGCTCCCACACCGAGAAGTCGAACGACACCGAGTGGAACAGCGTCCACACGTCCGACTCGTCGAAGTGGAAGTGGTCCCGGCTGTCGGCGAACAGGCGCACCACGTTGCGGTGCGGGATCAGGGTGCCCTTCGGCCGGCCGGTCGAGCCGGAGGTGTAGATGACGTAGGCGAGGCTGTCCGCCCGTGCGCGCCCGTCCGGGCCCGGTGGGCCAAAGGAGGTGCGAAAATGGTCTTCCTTCGCACCTCCGGCGGCCCCCGTCCCCGGAGGCACAAGCGAGGTCGACGGCTGCTCGGCCAGGGCCGCGACGACCAGCGGGTCGTCCAGCGCGATCAGGGGCACGCCCGTGCGGGTCGGCAGCGTCACCCGGGTCGCCGCGGTGGTCACCGCGCACACCGGCGCGGCGTCGCGCAGCATGAACGCGATCCGGTCCGCGGGGTAGTCCGGGTCGACCGGCAGGTAGGCGCCGCCGGCCTTCTGCACCGCCAGCAGGGTCACGACCAGGTCGGTCGACCGGGGCAGCGCGACCGCCACGATCGACTCCGGCCCGACGCCCCGCCCGCGCAGCAGCCCCGCGAGCCGGGAGGCGCGGGCGTCGAGCTCGGCGTAGGTGAGCTCCTCTTCGCGCCAGCGCAGCGCCACCGCGTCCGGGGTCCGGCGGGCCTGGGCCTCGAACAGGTCGGGCAGGGTGGCGTCGGCGCCCCAGTCGCCGCGCCGGGGCGCCGAGGTGAGCGCGGCCTGGGCGCACGCGGCCGGGGGCAGGGCGGCGACGGCGCCGATCGGCCGGTCCGGGTCGGCCGCGATCTCGCCGAGCAGCGCGAGCATGCGGTCGGCGAGGCCGGCGACGGTCGCGTCGTCGAGGACGCCGCGCTGGTAGCCGAAGGTCAGCCGAAGCCGGTCGCCGGGGATCACCCGGATGGTCAGCGCGTAGTGGGTGGCGTCGTGACCGTCGACGGCGGCGAGCCGCGGCCCGCCGGCGGGAATCAGCGTGACCGCGTCGAACGGGTAGGACTCGAGCACGAGCAGGGTGTCGAACAGGTCCCCCTGGCCGGCCAGCGCCTGGATGTCGGCCAGGCCGAGGTGCTGGTGCGCGAACAGCCGGCCCTGGGCGGCCTGGAGGTCGGCCATGAGCGCGGCGAACGTCCGCTGCGCGGTGACCGTGGCCCGGACCGGGACGGTGGTGACGAACAGGCCGATCATGGCATCGACGCCGGTCAGCTCCGGCGGCCTACCGGCGGTCACCGCGCCGAGGACGACGTCGTCGCGGCCGGCCGCCCGCGCGAGCAGCACCGCGTGGGCCGCCCGCAGCACGGTGCTCAGCGTCAGGCCCCGCTCGCGGCCGAGCGCGGCGAGCCGGTCGGCCAGCTCCAGGTCGACCTCGCGGTCGAGGGCGGCCGCCGGGCCCGGCTCGGCGGCGCCCGCCGACTGGGCTGCCCCGGCCGGCGCGGCGGCGCGGTGGCCGGCGCCGGGCGCCAGCAGGGTCGGTCCCTCAATGCCGGCGAGCTCCGCGCGCCACGCCGCCCGCGCGGCGTCCCGGTCCTGGGCACCCAGCCAGCGCAGGTAGTCCGCGTAGGGGCGGGCGGCCGGCGGGCGGGCCGCCGCCGTGTCGGTGGCGGGGCCAGAGCCGCCGGCGGCGATGGAGTTGGCGTCGGAGCCGGCGGCCAGCTCGAACAGCTCGCGCAGCAGGAGAGGCAGCGACCAGCCGTCGACGATGACGTGGTGGGCGCAGACCGCCAGCCGGGCGCTGTCCGGCCCGGTGCGGACCCACAGGAAGCGGATGAGCGGGGGCGCCGCCAGGTCGAACCGCGCGGCCCGGTCGTCCGCGACCAGCCGGTCCGCTTCGGCCGCCCGCTCGGCGGCGGGCCAGGCAGACAGGTCGACGACGGTCCACTCCGGCTCGGCGTGGGCCAGGATCACCTGGGCCGGTGCCCGGCCGTCGGCCAGGACGGCGGCGCGCAGGATGGCGTGCCGGGCGGTCAGCGTCCGCGATGCCGCCCGCAGCCGGTCGAGGTCGAGCTCGCCCTCCAGGTCCAGGACGAACTGGATCACGTATACGTCCGGCGTGTCGTCGCCGTCGACGAGGCGGTGGAACAGCATCCCCGCCTGCGACGGCGACAGCGGCCACACCTCGGTCAGCCCGGGCAGCCGGTCACGCCAGCGGGCGAGGTCCGCCGGATCGACGGGCGCCAGCTCGGCGAGTTCCGGCTCGGCCGGGGGCACCGGACCGGCCGCGGCCGTCAGCTCGGCCGTGGCCACCGCGTCCGCGGCGGCGGCCAGGCCGGCGCCGGTCGGGGTGGTGAACACGTCGGCCAGCGCGACCGGCACGCCGGCGGCGGCCGCCTGGGTGACGACGGCGAAGGCCAGGATGCTGTCCCCGCCGTGATGGAAGAACGAGTCGTCGACGCCGAGGCCGGGCTGGCCGAGCACGGCCGCGAAGACGTCCCGCAGGACCGTCTCCGTGCGGGTGGTGGGCGCTCGGCCGGGCCGGGCCGCCGCGAAGTCGGGGGCGGGCAGGCCGCGGCGGTCCAGCTTCCCGCTCGTGTTGGTGGGCAGGGCGGGCAGCGTCACGAAGGCCGCCGGCACCATGTAGCCGGGCAGGAACGACGCCGCGTGCGCGCGGAGCCGGTCCGCGAGCGCCGCGCTCCTCCCGTCCGAGGCCTCAGCGGGCTGGCCCGCCGGCGCCGGCTCGAGCCGGTCGGCCGCGCGGGCCGCGCGGGCCGCGCCGGCCGCCGGGACGACGTACGCCACCAGCGCGCGCCCGGCAGGTCCGTCCTCGCGGACGACGACCGCGCAGCGCGCGACCGCCGGGTGGCGTTCGAGCACCGCCTCGATCTCACCCGGCTCGATCCGGAAGCCGCGCACCTTGACCTGGTCGTCCGAGCGGCCGGCCACGACCAGCTCGCCCGGGGTCCCTGCCGGATCGCCCCCGGCGATCTGGGAGGTCCGCGCGGTCCAGTGGGCGAGGTCGCCGGTGCGGTACATCCGCTCGCCGGCCGCGAAGGGGCTCGCGACGAAGCGGGCCGCGGTCAGCTCCGGCCGGGCGAGGTAGCCATGGGCGACGCAGACCCCGGCGATGTACAGCTCACCCACGACTCCGGGCGGCACCGGCATGAGCGCGCCGTCCAGCACGTAGGCCCGGGTGTTGCGCAGCAGCCGGCCGACCGGCGGTGGCCCGCCGTCGGCGCCGGCGCCGTGCCAGGGGCCCACCGTCACCCAGACCGCCGTCTCGGTCGGCCCATACAGGTTGGTGACGCTCTGCGCGCGCGCGGCAAGCTCCCGGGCAAGGCCCGCCGGCATCGGTTCGCCGCCGCACAGGACGCGCACCCCCGGGTAGGCCTCGGGGGCGGCATCGAGGATGGACCGCCACCGCGACGGGGTCGCCTGGGCGAGCGTGACCGCGCCGGTGGTCAGCAGCCGGGAGAGCTGGGACGGGTCTCGGGCGGCCTCGCCTTCGACGAGGTGGACCGAGGCGCCGACCGTCAGCGGCGCGAGCAGTTCGAGCGTGCTCGGGTCGAACGTCAGCGTGGTCGCGGCCAGCACCCGGTCGTCCGGTCCGATGCCAACCGTGTCGGCGACGGATGAGAGGAAGTTCGTGAGTGACCGGTGGCCGAGCGGGACGCCCTTGGGCCGGCCGGTCGAGCCCGACGTGTAGATCACGTACACCAGGTCGTCCGGGTCGACGGCCGGCGGCCAGGGTCCGGCGACCGCCGCGGCCGCGGGCTCGGGCTCGTCGATGAGGACGAGTTCCATGCCGGGTGCGGCCGGGATCCGCGGGGCGAGGGCGCGTGTGGTCACCACGACCGACGGGGCCGCGTCCTCGATCATGAACGCGATCCGGTCGGCCGGGTAGTCGGGGCCGATCGGAAGGTAGGCGGCGCCGGCGCGGCCGACGCCTGCCAGCGCGACGACCAGGTCGACCGAGCGGGGCAGCGCGATCCCGACGACGGAGCCGCGTCCGGCTCCTCGGCCGGCCAGCCGGCGGCCGAACGCGTCGGCCGCGGCGGCCAGCTCGCCATAGGTCAGCGTCCGGCCGGCGGTGACCAGCGCCGGCCGATCGGGGTCGCGGTCCGCCCGCGCGGCGAACAGAGCCTCCCACGGCTCGGTCGGGCTGGGCCCGGCAGTGTCGTTCCAGGCGCGCAGGACCTGGTCACGCTCGGCCTGGTCGAGCAGGTCCACCGGGCCGATCGGCGCGTCGGGCTCGGCCACCACCCGGGTCAGTAGCCGGGCAAGGCGCGGGCCGACGGAGCTGGCGAACGCGGCCGACACCGTCCCGGGCTGGAAGGTCGTCTCCAGTTCGAGCGAGTCGGGCTGGCCCGCGTCCCCACCGAGCTCGGCCACCACCATCAGCGGGAACTGGGCGGTGCCGTTGTGCAGGGGGCGGCGCTCGCCGCGCAGGTCGCCGCCGGCGGGGTCATGGCGGTGCAGCGCGGCGGCGGCCGGCGAGCGGACGCCGAACATCGTGCTGAACAGGCTGGACACCCCGTCGGAGCGGTCCGGGTTGACGGCGCGCACGACGTCGACCAGGTCGACGTCGGCGTGGGCGAAGGCACCCAGGCATGCCTCGCGGGCCTGTTCGAGGAGGTCGGTGAAGGTGTCGGCCGGTGCCACCGCCAGCCGGAGGCAGACGGTGTTGCCGAAGTAGCCGATGACGCCGTCGGTCGCGGCGGCGTCCCGGTTGACGACGGGCGAGCCGACGGTGACGTCGGTCGCGCCGGTGACCCGGTGGATCAGGGCGGCGTAGCCGGCGACCAGCACCATGAACGGCGTCACGCCGTACAGGGCGGCGAACGTCCGGATCCGGCCGGCGAGCTCCGCTGGTGCGTGGTGGACAACCTGCCGGCCCGCGTCGCGCCGGCCGGCGGCGGCCGCGCTGGGCAGGCCGCTGGCCGCGAGGGCGTCGGCCGCTCGGTCGTCCGGGGTCGGCTCGGGCAGGCGCACCGGCTCGGCCAGCGGGAGCAGCCGGTCCCGCCAGTAGGACAGGCCCTCCGGCCGGACGGGCGGATCGCCATCCAGCACGGCCGCGTCGAGGAACTGGACGGCGCCGTCCGCCCCGGCGTCCTGGGACGTGTCCGGGTCGCGGTCCCCCCGGCTGTAGGCGGCCAGCAGGTCGCCGAAGAAGACGTCCCAGGACGCGTCGTCCCAGGCGATGTGGTGGGCGGCGAGCGCGAGCGTGTGCCGCAGCGGCCCATGCCGCAGGACGGTGACCCGCAGCGGCGACTCGGCTGTCAGGTCGAACGGGCGCCGGGCCGCGCGCAGGGCGATCTCCCGCGCGCGCCCGTCGCGGTCCTCGGCGGGCTCGGCGGGCTCGGCGGGCTCGGCGGGCTCGGTGGACAGGTCGACGCTGAGCCAGGCCGGTTCGACGTCGTCCCGGGATACCTGCTCCAGGTGCCCGTCCGGTGTGACCTGGTACGTCGTGCGCAGGATCTCGTGCTGGCGCGCGACAAGGAGCAGGGCGCGGCGCAGTGCCTCCGCATCGAGCGGACCGGTCAGCTCGAAGGCGGCCGAGATCGTGTACGCGGCGCTGCCCGGGTCGAGCCGCGACAGGAACCACATCCGTCGCTGCCCCGGGCTGACCGGGTAGCCCCGCCCGGGCTCCCGCCGGGCCCGGCCGCCAGCGCCGCCCGTCGCCTCACGCGTCAGCCGCTCGGCGGCCAGCCGGCGGCGGAGCAGCTCGCGCTTGCGCTGCGCGGAGTCGGGACTTGCCACGATGCACGTCCTTCCGGTGGTGCCGGCCTCGGTGGGCTGGGGGGCGGCACGGGTGCGGCTGGGGTGGCGGGCGCCGGGCCGAGTGCACGGCCCGGCGCCCCGGCGGCGCTGGCCGGGCGGCGTCAGCCGATGCGGCGCCGCAGCTCCCGCTTGTCGATCTTTCCGACCGCGGTGAGCGGCAGCGCGTCGGCCACCGTGAGCAGGTCGGGGAGCATGAAACGGGCGAGCCCGCGCTCGCGCAGGAAGGCCTTGACCGCCTTGAGGGTGAGCGTCGCCGCGGGCACGAGGACGACGACCGCGCGGACGCTCTCGCCGACCTGCTCGTCCGCCGCCGCGATGACGGCGGCCTGCGCGATCGCCGGGTGGGCGAGCAGGTGCTCCTCCAGCTCGCCGGCGGAGACGTTCTCGCCGCCGCGGTTGATGACGTCCTTGATCCGGCCCTCGACGACCAGGTTGCCGCTGGGGGTCTGCCGGACCAGGTCGCCGGACTGGTAGTAGCCGTCCGGGCTGAAGGCGGTCGCGTTGTGCTCGGCGGCTCGGTAGTAGCCACGCAGGGTGTACGGGCCGCGGGTCCACAGCTCGCCGACCTCGCCGGGGGGCACGTCGGCGCCGTCGCGGTCGACGATCCGGATCTCGTCGGCCGGCGCGAGCGGCCGGCCCTGGGTGGTGAAGGCCAGCTCGTCGCCCTCGTCCAGGCGGGTGTAGTTCAGCAGCCCCTCGGCCATGCCGAAGACCTGCTGGACCTGCGCGCCGAGGGTCGTCGGGATCCGCCGGGCGAGCTCCGCGTCCAGCCGGGCGCCCCCCACCTGCAGCAGGCGCAGGCTCGCGGTGTCGGGCCGCTCCCACTCGGCGGCGCTGACCCAGATCCGCGCCAGCGCCGGCACGAGGGCGGTCACTGTCACCCGCTCCCGCGCGATCAGGTCGAAGGCGACCTCCGGGCTGGGCGAGCTCGCCATGACCACGGTCGCCCCGGAGCCGAACGCCCCCAGGATCCCCGGGCAGGCCAGCGGGAAGTTGTGCGCCGCGGGCAGCGCGACCAGGTAGGTGTCCTCGGCGGTGAGCCCGCACAGCTCGGCGCTGGCCGCCGCGTTGTACGCGTAGTCCCAATGGGTGCGCGGGATCAGCTTGGGCTTGCCGGTCGTGCCGCCCGAGATGAGCAGCACCGCGACGCCGGCCGGGTCGGGGGCGGGCGGCGCCGCGGCCCGCCCCTCGGCCCGCGCGGCCGCGCCGGCCGCCGCGAGCGCGTCGAGGCCGGTGAACTCGCCGGCGTCGCCGGCCACGAGCACGTGGCGCACGGCCGGGACCGTGGCCATGATGTCCCTCGCCAGCGCGCGGTGGTCGAAGCCCTCGTGCGTGTCCGGGACCGCGTAGGCGACGGCGCCGGACAGGCTGGCGAGGTGCTCGATCTCCACCCGGCGGTGCGCCGGCAGCGCCAGCACCGGGATGACACCGAGACGCAGCATCGCGAACAGGAGCGTCACGAACTCGGCGCGGTTCGGCAGCTGGACCAGGATGCGGTCGCCGGGCGCGATGCCGAGCTGGGTGAGCCCGGCCGCCAGGTCGTCCGCGGCCTGGTCGAGCTCGGCGTAGGAGAGCCGGACCGGGCACGACGCCGGCCCGGCCACGACGGCCGTGGCGGCGCCGGACCGGGCGGCCCAGTCCCGGAGGCGGTCGCCCAGCGGGCCGCCGCGCCAGTAGCCCTCGGCGACGTAGCGGCGGGCGAACTCCTCCGGCCAGGGGACCCAGCCGCCGGCCGTGTCCGGCTGGGCCGCGGCGTCGGTGACCAGCGGGGCGCTCACTGCTGCGTCCCGGCGGTGCCGGCGGAGGCGCCGGCGGCGCCGGCCTGGTCGGACGAGCCGGCCTGGTCGGTGGCGTCGAGCAGCCGTGCCTCGATCTCGTCGTCGGAGAGCGCGGCGATCTCCCAGGCGATCGCCGCGACGCGGTCGAGCCGCCCAGGCAGTGCCTCGGCCGCGCGCATGTTGTCCGCGAGCCCCGCGACCGTCGGTGCGCCGAAGACCATCCGCACCGTCACCTCGCCGGTGTCGAGTTCCTCGCGCAGCCGGGCCACGACGGACGTGGCCAGCACGGAGTCGCCGCCGAGAGCGAAGAACTCCTCGTCGACGCCGAACTCGTCGACGCCCAGCACCTCCCGCCAGACGGCCCGGATCACCCGTTCCAGGTCCGACCGCGGCGGTGCCGAGGCGCGGTGGGGCCCGGCCAGCTCGCGCTCGAGGAGCGCGCCGACCGCCCGCCGGTCGATCTTCCCGTTGGCACTCAGCGGGAGCTCGGCCACCACGACGATGCGGTCGGGCACCATGTGCGGCGGCAGCAGCGCCCGCAGGCCCGCCTGGACCGCGGCCGGCGCCTGCGTCTCGTCGGTCCCCGCGGCCAGGACGACGACCGCCCCGAGCGCCGGCGGCCGGCCACCCGCGCCGGGCGTCAGCGCGGCCACCCCGGACCGGACTCCGGGCACGGAGCCGAGTGCCGCCTCGATCTCGCCGAGCTCGACCCGGAATCCCTTGATCTTGACCTGGTGGTCGCGGCGGCCGAGGAACTCGACGGTGCCGTCCGCCTGGTACCGGGCCAGGTCGCCGGTGCGGTACCAGCGGGCGCCCTCGTGGGTCACGAACCGGTCCGCGGTGCGTTCCGGGTCGCCCCGGTAGCCGCGGGCGACGCCGGCGCCGCCGATCCACAACTCGCCGGCGACGTGGTCGGGGCAGTCGCGGCCCAGGGTGTCCACGACACGCAGCGCGACGTTGCGCAGCGGCTTGCCGTAGGGCACCGAGCGCCACTCGGGCGGCACCGGGCCGCCCCCGGCGACCTCGCACACGGTCGAGTGGATCGCGGTCTCGGTCGTGCCGCCGAGCCCCAGGAACCGGCAGCCTGGGACGGCTGCCGCAAGCCTGCCCGGCAGGTCGACGCCGACCCGGTCCCCGCCGAGCAGCACCGCGCGCAGGCTGCCGCCCAGCGGCACGCCGGCGGACAGGACCAGGTCCAGCACGGCCGGCACGCAGTTGAGGATCGTGACGCCGCCGGCGATGAGCTCGGCCCACCGGGTCGCCTCGCGCCGGGACTCCTCGTCGACGATCACGACCGCGCCGCCGGAGGACAGCGGGGCGAAGATGTCGAAGACCGACAGGTCGAAGTCGAGAGCCGAGACGGCCAGCGTGCGGTCCCCCGCGCCGAGCTCCAGCCGGTCGATCAGGTCGTCGATGGTGTTCATCGCGGCCCGGTGCCCGACCTCGACGCCCTTGGGCTGGCCGGTCGACCCTGAGGTGAACAGGACGTAGGCGGGTTCGTCGAGGCGGGCGGGATCGTCCGCCGCGCCCAGCGTGAGCGCGCCGCGCGGGGCGGCCTCGTGAGCGTCGTCGAGGATGAGCGGGGTCATGCCGGCTGGCCAGTCCTGGCCGGCCGCCGGGCTGGCGATGACCGTGCGCAGGCCGGCGGTCGCGGCGATCTGCGCGACCCGGGCCGGCGGCTGTTCCACCCCGATCGGCACGTAGGTCGCTCCGGCCGTGAGCACGCCGAGGACGCTGACGACCTGGTCCGGCCCCTTCGGGAGGCAGACGCCGACCAGCTCGCCGCGCCGGACGCCGCGCGCGACCAGCGCGCCGGCGACGGCCGTCGCCCGCTCGGCGAGCTCGCCGTAGGAGAGCGACCGGCCCCCGGCCGGTCCAGCCGCGGACGCCGCCTCGTCCCACAGCAGGGCGGGCGCGTCCGGACGGTGTTCCGCCGCCGCGAAGAACCCCTCGTGCAGCAGGCGGGTGGACGCCGGCCCGGCCGTCGCCGCGACCCGGCGGCGCACCGCTCGGGTGGACTCGTCGAGGAGGCCGTCGACGGGCTGGTCCCAGGCGCCGCCGCCCGCGCTGCTCGCCGAGCCCAGGTCGGCCAGGTCTCGCACGAGCCGTTCGAACGCCGCGAACATCGCGTCGACGACGCCGGGCGCGAAGGAGCCCTCGCGGATGTCCCAGTTGACCAGCAGCCCGCCGTCGAGCTCGGTGACCTGGGCGTCCAGCAGCACCTGCGGGCCCTGCGAGATGATCCACACCGGCTGGCCGAACTCCCGGCGCACCGGGGCGTCGAACAGCTCGCCGAGGCCGAGCGCGCTGGTGAACACGACCGGTGCCAGCACCGGCTCGCCGTGGCGGCGGCCCAGGTCGCGCAGCACCTCGACGCCGGAGTAGTCCGCGTGGGCGGCGTCGGCGTGCAGCCGGGCCTGGACCTGGCGGCCGCGGTCGACGAACGGGACGCGGTCGGTCAGGTCGATCTCCAGCAGCACCGAGCTGGTGAAGTCGCCGACGACGCGGTTGACGTCGGGGTGGAGCTGCTCGCGGTCGAACAGCGGGACGTTAAGCAGGAACCGCGGCTGCGCGCTCCAGCCGCCGAGGACCTCGGCGAACGCGGTCGCGACGGCCATCGCCGGGGTCACGCCGCGCTGGTGGGCCGCCCGGCCGAGGGCCTCGCGGGCCGACGGCGGCAGCTGGAAGTGGCGCCGCGACACCCGCGGCGCCGCCGCCGGGCCGCCGGGTCCGGTGGGGCCGCCGGGTCCGGTGGGGCCGGTGGGGCCGTCGGTCGCCACCGGGGCCGATGCCAGCGCGAGCTGGGGCGCTCCCGGCAGGCTGGGCAGGCGGTCGAGCCAGGCGGCGCGGGCCTGGGCCACCGCCTCCGGCCGGGCGGCCCCGTGCTCCGCCCGGTAGCGGCGGTAGCTGTAGGCCAGCGCGGGCGCGACCTCGTGCGGGCGGTCGTACAGGTCGGCCAGGTCGGCGAGCAGCACGCGGTAGCTGACGGCGTCCGCGGCGACCATGTCGACGTCGAGGTGGAACCGGGTCGCGCCGCCCGGCCGCAGGCTGAGCGCGGTCGAGAAGACCTCACCCCGCTCGATGTCGAGCATCTGGTGGGACAGGTCGTCGCGGACGGCGGCCAGCCGGGCGGCGGCGGTGTCCTCGTCCAGGCCGCGCAGGTCGTGGACGGTCAGCCCGCGCCAGCCGGAGACCTGTTCGACGACCTGGCCGCCGTTGTCGGTGATCCGGGTACGCAGGGCCTCGTGCCGTTCGATGAGCCGCCGGGTAGCGGCGGACAGCCGGGCCGGCTCGAGGCCGCTCCCGTCGAACTCGGTGTAGAGGTGGGCGGCGACGCCCCCGTAGGTCTGGCCCGTGCCGCGCCCGACCCAGTAGGCGTGCTGCATCAGCGCCAGCGGGAACTCGGTGCCGGCCTCGGGCTCCACCCTCTCGGCACCCACCGGTTCGGCGCCCGCCGGTCCCGTTCCGGTCCCGGTCTCGGTCCACGCCGGGGCCGCGGGCCGCCGGCTGGTCAACAGCTTGAACCAGCCGTCGAGGGTCGGGGTCTCGGCCAGCTCCGCGAAGTTGACCTCGATCCCGGCCCGCCGCCACTGCCCGATCGCCTTGATCAGGGCGATCGACTCCAGTCCCTGTTCGAAGAGGTTGTCCTGGTCCCCCAGGGCTGCCGGGTCCTCCTCCAGGAGCTCGGCGACGGCGCGCCGCAACGCCTCGAGATCCTCGGCCGTCACCGAACCGACCAGCCCCGAAGCGGCCGGGATCGCGGCCGGCTCAGGTGCCGCCGCCGGCCGGGCCGGCACGAGGAAGCGGCTGACGCTGCGCAGCTTCTCGCGCGTCTCCTCCAGTTCCCGCTCCGGGCTCGACGCCCCGACGATGCCCGCGCCGGCGCGCAGCCAGGTCCGGCCGTCGCGCTGGAACACCGTCCGCAGGACGAGGGCGGCGTCGATGGCGCCGTCCGAGGTCGCGCTGATCACGGCGCCGCTGTAGAGGCCGCGCGGCCGCGGCTCGTAGCCGCGGATCGCGGCGCAGGCGGCGTCCTTCGGCACGCCGGTCGCCGTGATCGACGGGAAGACGGCGGCCAGCGCGTCCCAGCCGTCCCGGCCGGGAACGAGCCGGCCGCTGACCCGCGAGGCCAGGTGCTGGACGCTGCCCCGCTCGAGGACGTTCATGAACTCGTCCACGACCAGTGTGCCCGGCGCGCACAGCGGCCGCAGCTCGTCCTGGACCGCCTGCACGGACACCGCGTGCTCGTAGATCTCCTTCGGGTCGCGCAGCAGCTCGTCCCGCCGGGCCGCGTCGCCGTCGTCGCCGAGCAACGCCCTCGTGCCGGCCAGCGGCTGGCTGGAGACCCGGCCGTCGGCGCCGACCTCGACCACGGTCTCCGGGCTGAAGCCGATCGCGCGCTCGCCGGCCAGGTCGACCAGGAAGGACCGGGCGGGCGTGTTGCCGCGCCGGCCGAGCTCGTAGGTGGCGACCAGGTCGATCTCGCCCTCGACCGGGACGACCCGGGAGGCGATCACCTTGCGCAGCCGGCCGGCCGCGATGTCCTCGACGGCGCGCGCGACCGTGCGCCGGTACTCGTCGGCGTCGTGCTCCAGGTCGGCCAGCGGCCGGGCCTCGCCCGGCTCGGCGGCGTCCGCGCCGGTCACGAGCTCGGCCAGGGCGTCCAGGTCGGCCGGGTCGGCCGCGCGCAGCAGCGCGCCGGTCGCCGACAGCCGCGCCTCGCGGGCCGGGATGACCAGATGGGCGAGCGGGTCGGGGCTGACCGGCCCGGGCAGCCCGAGCTCCCGGGGGCCGAGCTCGAAGCCGGCCCAGCCGCACGCTCGCCAGTCCGCGATCGGGAGGACGGACAGGACGCGGGCGAGGGCGCGCAACGGGTCACCCTCGACCGGCTCGACTCGCCAGCCACCGTCCATCCGGTAGCGGATCTCGTCCCAGTACAGGACGATCTCGGCCAGGGCGCCCGAGCCACAGCGCCATTCGCCGTCCTGCTCGTACACGGTGACCGGCGCGGCCGCACCGCGGGCGAACCGGGCCGCCGCGGCGAGCGGGTCGCCGAGGCCGGCCACCGTCCGTTCGCGGTAGACCACCGGCGCCGTCATCGCGACGTGCCGGAGTCGACGCCGTCGCGGCTGCCCCGCGCGGCGAGCGCATCCGTCGCCGGCGCCGCTGGGCCGTCGGCCTCCATCCGGGCGATCAGGCTGGCCGGACGCAGGTCCGTCCAGTTGGCCTCCACGTACTCCAGGCAGGACGCCCGGCTCGCGGCCCCGTGCACCGTCGTCCAGCCGGCCGGCACCGGCGCGAACGTCGGCCACAGCGAGTGCTGGCCCTCCGCGTTGACCAGGACGTAGAAGCTGCCCATCTCGTCATCGAACGGGTTGGTCGACATGAGGTGCCCGTCTCCTTGGATCTCTGCCCGCTAAATCAGTGCCCGTGATTTAGGTTCGCCTTACTTTAGGTTATCTTTACCTAAAATCGCCGCATTCGTCTACCCCCGCGCTTCGGATACCCACCACTCCGACGCCGCGCGCCGGATCAGCTCAGCCGGCCGGCCTCGACGCGCACGATCCGTGGCAGGCGCTCGATGGTGGTCGGCCGGTGCGCGATCACGATCAGCGTCCGGCCGGCCCGGAACCGTTCGACGGCCGCCTCCAGCCGCCGGGCGGTGTCCGGGTCGAGGTCCGCGGTCGCCTCGTCGAGCACCAGCACCTCCGGGTCGACCAGCGCGGCCCGCAGCAGCCCGACGATCTGCCGCTCGCCGGCCGACAGCCGGTCGCCGCGCCCACCCAGGTCCGCGTCCAGGCCGCCCGGGAGCCGGGCGACCCAGTCGGCCAGGCCCAGCAGGTCGACCGCCCGCTCCATCGCCGCCCGGTCCGGGGCGCCCGGCGTGAGGGCCAGGTTCTCGGCCAGCGTGCCGGTGATGATGTGCACCTGCTGCGGGATGAGGACGATGCGCGCCCGGACCTGTTCCGGGGTGGCCGCGCGCAGGTCCACCCCGCCGTAGCGCACCGTCCCGGCGTCCGGCTCGTACAACCCGGTCAGCAGCTTGGCCAGCGTGGTCTTGCCGGACCCGGTGGCACCGACCAGGCCCGCCCGGTCACCGGCGGCGAAGGCGACCGAGACGCCACGCAGCACGTCCGCGCGGTCGGCGTAGCCGAACCGCAGCCCGTCGGCGACCAGGTCGCCCCGCGCCGGCAGCTCGCTCCCCCGCGCTCCTGGGCCCGCGGGCGGGGCCGGCGGGAGCACGTCGAGCAGGTCTGTCAGGCGGGCGAGGCCGACCCGGGCCAGCTGGGCCTGCCCGGCGAGCCCCGCCAGCATCAGCAGGCCCTCGAACAGGTTGCTCGTCGCGACCACGAACACGACCACCGTGCCCACGTCCAGCTGCCCCGTCCGCACCAGCCAGACGCCCAGCAACAGCAGCGCGGCGGTGGCCAGGCCCTCGATCACCCCGAACAGCTGCAGGCGGTTCTGGACGCCGATCGTCCGGTCGGACGCCCGCAGCAGCTCGTCGTTGTCGGCCTGGAACCGGCGGATCCACTCGTCCGGCCGCCCCGGCGCGACCAGGGCCTCGTGCGCGCCCAGCATCTCCGTGAAGGTCGCGGTCATGGTGGCGTCCGTCGCCGCCTGCCGCCCGAACGCCGCCGGCGCGCCCCGGTTGAACCAGGCGGCGATCACGGCCGCGACCGGCAGGAACAACGCGAGCAGCAGCAGCGCGAGCAGCCACGAGTAGACCAGCAGCAGCGTGGTGGTCAGGACGACGGTGAGGCTGACGCTGACCAGGTTGGGCAGCTGGTCGCGCAGGAACAGCGTGAGGTCGGCGATCTCACCGGTCGAGCGGCGCAGCAGGTTGCCCGTCCGGTGCGCCTCGATGAAGCGCAGCGGCGCGCGGGCGAGGCGTTCGACGACGAGCTCGCGCAGGCCGCGGATCGTTCGCTCCCCGGCCGCGGACAGCAGGATCTCGGACCACCGCAGCAGGAGCATCCGGGCCACGACGAGCCCGGCCATCAGGGCGGCCGCCCACCACAGCCGGCCCCGGTCGCCGACGGTCACGGCATCGACCCCCAGGCCGATGGCCGGGGCGATGCCCACCACCGCCGCCGTGCTGGCCAGGCTCGCCAGCAGCGCGCCGCCCAGGATCGCCCGGTGCGGGCGCAGGTAGGGCCAGAAGCGCCGGAAGACGCCGGCGGTGGGCGGGTCCTCGGCCAGCAGCCGCACGGCCTCAGCCATTGCCGCCGCCCACCCCGACGACCTCGTCGCCACCCTGTCGCTGGATCGGCGCGGGCGCGGGTGCCAGCGTTGGCCCCGCCTCGGGTGGTCCAGCCGCCGGCGCCTGTACGCCGGCCGCCGGTGCCGGCGTGCCGTCGGCCGTCAGCCGCAGCACCCGGTCGGCGGCGGCCAGCACGGACGGGCGGTGGGAGATGACGACGAGCGCGGACTCGGGCGACCACGCCCGCAGGCGGCGCAGGATCGTGGCCTCCGTCGCGGCGTCGACGGCCGCGGTCACGTCGTCGAGGATGAGGACGTCCGGCCGGCCGACCAGCCCGCGCGCCAGCGCCAGCCGCTGTCCCTGGCCGCCGGACACGGACGCCCCGCGCTCGCCCAACTCGGTGTCGTAGCCGTCGGGCAGGCCGCGGACGAAGTCGTCGACGGCGGCGACCTCGCATGCCGCCCGCAGCTCGCCGAGCTCGATGTCGCGGCCGACCCGCAGGTTGTCGGCGACCGTGCCGGCCAGGATCAGCGGCCGCTGCGGCACCAGGCCGACCCGGCGGGCGAGCTCCAGGCGGGGCGCCCGGCGCAGGTCGACGCCGCCCAGGCTGACCGTCCCGGTCTCCGGGTCCTCCAGCCGGCACAGCAGGCGGGCGAGCGTGCTCTTGCCGCTGCCCGTCGGGCCCGTGACGGCGACAAGCTCGCCGGGGCCGACGGACAGGTCGACCGGGCCGAGCACCCGGCGGCCGCCGTGCCGCGCCGTCACGGCGGCGGCGCGCAGCACCGCCCCGGGCGGCGGGGACTCGGCGTCGGCCGGCTCGCCGTCGTCGACCGCGGTGTCCAGGATCTCGGCGATGCGACCGGCCGCGACGCGGGCCTGGCCCTGGGCGGAGAGCAGGTCGACCGCGACCGTGACGGCGAGCGTCAGGGTGGTCATCCAGGAGGTGAAGGCGACCAGGCCACCGACGGTGAGGTCGCCGCGCAGCGCCGCCGTCCCGCCGATGGCCAGGCCGGCGGCGATCGCCAGCCGGGGCACGGTCGGCGGCACGGCCGACCACATCGCCGAGATGCGCGCGGTCGTCATCGTGTGCTGGGTGAGGGCCGCGCTGCGGTCGTGATGGCGGCGCACGAGGGCCGACTCACCGCCGAGGCCGCGCACCGCGGCGCTGGCCTCCTCCACCGCGTCCGCCCGAGTGGCGAACGCCGAGGAGAGCTTCTCGTTCGCCGTGTCGAACCGCGCGGGGAAGTACGCGTTCGCCAGCGCGACCAGCGGGATGGTCACCACTCCCACGACCAGCAGCGGCCAGGCGAGCAGCGCGAAGGCGGGCAGCACGATGACGATCGTCACGACGATCCGGACCCAGATCGAGAGGTTCTGCACCCACAGCCGGACCAGGTCGACGTCCCGGGTGACCCGGGTGGCCAGGTCGCCGTGCCCGTAGCGGCCGAGGGCGGGGCGGTCGAGGACGGACACGCGCCGGACCAGCGCCGCCCGCAGCGAATGCGCGACCCGGTTCGCGGCCCGGCCCGACCACCACAGGCCGCCGGCGCCGCCGAGCACGAACACCACGGCGATCAGCGCCGTCGGGACGGCCCAGGTGAGCGTGCCGTGCACCGAGCGCGGGGTGACGCCCCGGTCGAGAGCGCGCTGGACGCACCACGGGAGGGCGAGCATCGCGGTCTGCTGGACGACCGTGGCCATCCCACCGAGGGCGAGCTCGCCGCGCCGTTCCAGCAGCCGCGACCGCAGCAGCCGGCTGCCCGTCGCGCTGTCCAACTCCGCACCGTCCTGACCGGATCGTGCCCGCGCCGTCCGATCAGCCGCTGCGCGCGGCCTCCAGGCGGGCAGCGTCGAGCGCCCGCGGCCCGCATGATCGGCGACAGCGGGCGGCGGTTACCTGCCCGACATACTTAGGTATAGCTAACTTAAATTTTACATACGAGTCAACCCATGTCGACGGGTTCGCTCGCCTCCGTGAGCGGTCCAGCCGATCCGTCCGAAGCGGCCGCCACGCTCAGCACCCCGACCGCCTGCCCGGCTGTCTCCACCGTTGTCCCCGCGGAGGTCTCCACAACCGCTGTCCCCCCGGAGGTCTCCGCAGCGGTCTGGGCGGCCGTCCCCGGCTCGGCCGGGCGGCGGCGCCGGTGCACCGGGATCACCAGCGGGGTCCCCGACTCCGGATCGGTGATGACCCGGCAGGCCAGGCCGAAGACGTCCGCGACGAGGCCGGCGGTGACGATCTCGGACGGCGGCCCCTGGGCGACGATCCGCCCGTCGCGCATGGCCACCAGGTGGTCGGCGTACCGGCTGGCCTGGTTGAGGTCGTGCAGCACGGCCACCAGCGTGTGCCCCCCGCCCGCGAGCAGCTCGGCGCACAGGTCCAGCACCTCGACCTGATGGGCGATGTCCAGGAACGTCGTCGGCTCGTCGAGCAGCAGGATCGGCGTCCGCTGGGCGAGGACCATCGCCAGCCACACCCGCTGGCGCTGGCCGCCGGACAGCTCGTCGACCATCCGGTCGGCGAGCTCGGTGACGTTGGTCCTGGCCATCACCTCGGCCACGACCCGCTCGTCCTCCCGGGACCACTGCCGCAGCAGCCGCTGGTGCGGGTACCGGCCGCGGGCGACCAGGTCGGCGACGGTGATGCCGGCCGGAGCGGTCGCGGACTGGGCCAGTAGGCCAAGCCGGCGGGCGACCTCCTTCGTCGAGTACGACGAGATCAGCGCGCCGTCGAGGTGGACCGCGCCCGCCTTCGGCCGCAGCAGCCGGACGAGCGCGCGCAGCAGCGTCGACTTGCCGCAGGCGTTCGGGCCGACGATGACGGTGAACGCGCCGTCCTGGATGTCGATCCCCAGCTCGCGGGCCACGACCCGGTTGTCGTAGGCGAGGGTGAGATCACGGGCGCTCAGCCGCGTCATCGGCGGTCCTCCTTCGTCGGCCCGGCCCGTCGTCGACCGGCCGGGCGCGCCGTCACCCGTGGGTGCCGTCCGCGCGGTGTCACGCCGACCGCCGCTGGCGGACCAGCAGGATGGCGAGGTAGATGCCGCCGATGGCGGCGGTCGCCACGCCGACCGGGAGCTGGGTGGGGGCGAACAGGCGCTGCGCCGCCAGGTCGCTGACCGTGACCAGCGCCGCGCCGGCCAGCGCGGTCGGGACCAGCGGCGGCGACGGCGCCGCGGTGAGCCAGCGGGCGAGCGGCGGCGCGGTCAGGGCGACGAAGCCGACCGGGCCGGCCGCCGCCGTCGCGGTGGCCGCCAGCGCCGCCGCGACCGTGACGAGCGTGAGGCGGCACCGCTCGACGTCGACCCCGAGGGCCTTCGCGGTGTCCGTCCCCAGCTCCAGGTAGGCCAGCCGGCGGCCCTGGTACACGCCGATCGGCACCAGGATGACCAGGGCCACGGCCAGCGGCCGGACCTGCTCCCAGCCGCGGCTGTTGAGGCTGCCGATCAGCCAGACCTGCGCCGTGACCGCGTCCGCCAGCGTCGCCCGGGTGATCAGATAGGAGTTGACGGCATTGAGCAGCGCCGCCGTAGCGATCCCCACGAGGACCAGCCGTGTGCCGGCGAGGCCGCGCCGGTAGGCCAGGAGGTAGACGGCGGCGCCGGTGGCGACGCCGCCGGCCAGCGCGCCCAGCGACGCCTGCGTCGCGTCGCCGCGCAGGACCAGCAGGACGATGACCGCGCCGGTGGCCGAGCCGGTGGTGAAGCCGAGGATGTCCGGGCTGCCCAGCACGTTGTCCGAGACGCTCTGGAAGATGGCGCCGGACAGCGCCAGCGCGGCGCCGACCAGCAGGCCGGTCAGCAGGCGCGGCAGCCGCAGGGTGTTGACCACGAAGTCCGTGCCGCCGTCGCCGTGCCCGAGCAGGGCGCGCACGACGTCGCCGACCGGGATCGAGTAGTCCCCCGTGGTCAGCGTGGCGACGCCGGCGGCGACGATCACCACGACGAAACCACAGCTCAGCGCGACGGAGCGCGGGACGACCCGGACGGACACCGCGTCGCCGCCGAACCGGGCGACCCGGTGGCGCCACACGGACGGGCGGGCGGCGGAGGTGGCGGCGGTTGTGGTCACGCCCGGCCCAGCCTCGCGCGGCGGCACAGCACGATGAACACCGGCGCCCCGACGAAGGCCGTGACGACCCCCACCTGCAGCTCTCCCGGCGCGATGATCACCCGGCCGACGAGGTCCGAGCCGATCAGCAGGACCGGGGCCAGCACCGCGGAGTACGGCAGGACCCAGCGGTTGTCGGGACCGGCGATCACGCGGGCGATGTGCGGGACGGCCAGGCCGACGAACGTGATCGGCCCGGCCGCGGCCGTCGCCCCGCCGCAGAGCAGGACGACGGCGACGGCACCCGACACCCGGGCGCGGTGCAGGCGGACGCCCAGCCCGCGCGCCGCCTCATCTCCCAGCGCGAGGGCGTTCAGCGGGCGGCCGAGGGTGCAGGCGATGAGGAGACCGGCCGCCATGATCGGCGCCGTCGCGGTCAGGCTGCCCGATCCCCGCACCGCCAGCGAGCCGACGTCCCAGTGCCGGAACTGGTCGAACGTGCGGGTGTCGAGCAGCAGCGCGGCGTAGACGAACGACCCGAGGACGGCGGTGGCGGCCGCGCCGGTCACGACCAGGGTCGCCGGCGACGTCCCCGAGCGGCCGGTGGCGCCGATCGCGAACACGGCGACCGAGGTCACGGCGGCGCCGACGAGCGAGAACCACACGTAGCCGGCCGGGCTCGTGATGCCGAAGACCGAGATCGCGACGACGACCGCGGCGGACGCGCCGATGCTGACCCCGAGCATCCCCGGCTCGACCAGGTCGTTGCGGGTCAGCGCCTGCGTCAGCGCTCCGGCGACGCCCAGCGCGGCGCCGACCACCAGGCCGAGCAGCGTGCGCGGGATCCGCAGGTCGTGGACGACCACGGCGGCCTGCGAGCCGTCGTCGTGCCACAGGACCCGCCACACGACGGTGAACGGGAGATGGTTCGCGCCGATCCAGACGCTGAGCAGGCACACCCCGGCCAGCACGACCACCGCGAGCGTCAGACCTGGCAACCGCCGCCGCCGCGGCTCCCACAGCCGCCAGCGGGCCTGGCGCAGCCGCGTGGCCTGGGACTCCCCGACGGCCACGGGCACCGGTGCGACCGCGAGGATCGCCGCGGACGTACCGACCACCGGGACGGGCGGGTGCGTCGCCGTCGCGTCGCCCTTCGGCGGGTGTGCCGAGGGGGCCGGCGGACGCTCGGCGGGAACGCCGTCCGTGACAGTACGCACCAACCGCCCCACAGTCCGGCCCGACAAGTAAGGCCAGGTTAACCTACATCCGGCAAACCGACCGGCGGACGACGGCAAGGACCGGCCACCGCCCGACGCCAGGGCCGCGACCACCTCGGAGAGCGCGGCACCCGCCTTATGGGCTTGTCTGGTCGGCGGGCTCCCGGTCCAGGCGCTCGCCGGCGTGCAGCCGCCACCCGCGGGCGCGGCCGCGTTCGCGCCAGAAGGCGGCGTATCGCCCGTCCTGGGCCAGCAGCTCGGCATGCGGGCCGCACTCCACGACGCGGCCACCGTCGAGGACCGCGATCTGGTCGGCGCGCACGATCGTGTCGAGGCGGTGCGCGATGACCAGGACCGTGCGGTGGACGGCGAGCTCCGCCAGGGCCGCGTGCACCGCGGCCTCGTTCTCGGTGTCGAGGGACGCGGTGGCCTCGTCGAGGAGCACGATGGGCGCGTCCTTGCACAGGGCGCGGGCGATGGCGACGCGCTGGCGTTCGCCGCCGGACAGCAGCCGGCCGCCCTCGCCGACGCGGCTGACCCAGCCGTCCGGGAGCCGGGCGACGATGGAGTCCACCTGGGCGCGCCGGGCCGCGTCGCGCACCTGTTCCGGGGTGGCGTCGGGGTTGCCGAAGCGAATGTTGTCCTCGAGGGTGGCGTCGAACAGGTAGACGTCCTGGAACACGAGCGCGATGTGGCCGAGCAGCTCGGCGCTGGTGAGCTCGCGGACGTCGACGCCGCCGACGCGCACCGAGCCGGCGCCGACGTCGTGGAAGCGGGCGATGAGCTTGGTGACGGTGGTCTTCCCCGAGCCGGACGCGCCGACGAGCGCGGTGGTGCGGCCGGCCGGGATCGTCAGCGTCAGCCCGGTGAACACCTCGGGGCCGCCGGGATAGCCGAAGCGGACGTCGGCGAGCTCGATCCCGGCGTCGCCGATCGGCTGGCCGGCCGCGGGCTCCGGGAGCGGCTCGACCGCGAGGAGCTCGTCGATCCGCCCGGCGGACGACTGGCAGGCCCGCAGCACCCCGCCGAGGCCGACGAGCGCGTCAAGCGGGCGCAGCAGGCTGATCCCGAGGACGACGACGGCGATCATCCGGGCCGGCGCGAGCTGATGGTCGGTGGCCAGGGCGAGGCCGGTGAGGAGCAGCGCGGTGAAGGCGAGCTGGATGCCGAGCTCGCCGAGGTACTCGCCGGGCAGCGAGCCGACGATCTCGCGCCGCGCCGCCCGGTGCTGGGCGGCCAGCGCCTCGTCGAGGCCCACGCGGCCGGCGGCGGCGTTGCCGGTGGCCCGCAGGGTCGGCTGGGCGCCGGCGAACTCGACCAGCCGGCTGCCGGCCTCGGCGGTCGCGGCGTGGTTGGCCGCCTCGGTACGTTCCGTCAGCCGGCGGCCGACCGAGAGCGCGGCGAGCACGACCGGGACGACAAGCAGCGCCGCGAGCCCGACCCGCCAGTCGAAGACGAGCAGGAACACCGCGATCGTGGCCGGGGTCAGGACCGCGCCGAGGAGGGCCTGGACGAGGAAGACAGTGCTCGCCACCCGGGCCACGTCACCGACGATCAGCTGCGGCACCTGGCCGGCCCTCGGCCCGTCGAACCAGCCCAGCGGCAGCGTCACGACCTTGTCACCGATGCGGGTGTAGAGAGCGCGGCGCCAGGCCGAGGACATCCGCAGCGCCCGCGACCCGAGGTAGTAGTGCGCGAACCAGCCAACCCCGGCGGCGGCGGTGAGCGGGATCAGCCACCAGGCGGCGGTGGCGGCGCGGCCGTCGAGCAGGGCGATCAGCAGTGGGACGAGCACCCCGAACGCGACGCCCTCGCTCACGGCGTAGGCGGCCACCGCCGCCAGGTAGCGGCCCAGCGGCCGGTGCTGACCGGCCGGGATGAGGCCCCGCAGCGGATCGTCCGTCACAGTTCACTCCCCTGCTGGGCGTGCCAGAGCTGGGCGTAGCGCCCGTCGGCGGCGAGCAGGTCGCCGTGCCGGCCGCGCTCGACGATGCGCCCCTCGTCGAGGACCAGGATCTGGTCGGCCTCGGTGACCGTGTAAAGGCGGTGCGCGATCACGAGCAGGGTGCGGCCGGCGGCCAGCTCCGCCAGCGCGTCCTGGATCGCGGCCTCGGAGTCCGGGTCGGCGAACGCGGTCGCCTCGTCGAGGACGACGATCGGCGTCCCGGCGAGCAGGGTCCGCGCGATCGCGACCCGCTGCGCCTCCCCGCCGGACAGAAGGGCGTCCTCGCCGGCCACCGAGTCGTAGCCTCGCGGCAGCGCCAGGACCCGGTCGTCGACGGCGGCCGCGCGGGCCGCCGCGCGCACCGCCTCCTCGCTCGCGTCCGGGACGGGCAGGGCGATGTTGTCGCGGATCGAGCGGCGCAGCAGGACGGCGTCCTGCAGCAGGAACCCGACGTGGCGGTACAGGTCGTCCCGGTCGAGGTCGCGCAGGTCGACGCCGCCGAGCCGGATGGCGCCCTCGGAGACGTCGGCGAAGCGCGCCAACAGCATGGCCAGCGTCGACTTCCCCGCCCCGGACGGCCCGACCAGCGCCGTCACGGTGCCCGGCGCGAGTGTGGCGCTTACGCCGTGCAGGACCCGGTGCCCGTCCGCGTAGCCGAAGTGGACGTCGTCGAACTCCACCGTCAGCGGGGTGCCCACCGCGCGGGCCCGCCCGTGCTCGACGGCCGGCTGCGCAGGCTCCCGCAGCAGCTCGCCGATGCGGCCGGCCGCTCCCTGGGCGCTCTCCCGCAGGTCCTGGGCGAGGTAGATCGGGGTGAGCTGCTCGAACAGGCCGACCGCGAGCAGGGTGAAGGCCACCAGGTCCACCGGGTCGCTCCACCCGGCCGCGACCAGCCCGGTCCCGACGGCGGTGACCGCGAACACCACGGTCGCCGGGGCGACCGTCGCCCTGGCCACGCCGCGGGGCCGCAGAAAGATCCGCTGTGCCTGCTCGTCGGCGTCGACGTACTGCGCCGCGGCCGCGGTGAACCGCGCCGCGCCCCGGCCGCCGGCGAACGTCTTGACGACGCTGATGCCCCGCACCGTCTCGAGCACCGCCGCCGTCAGCTCTGTGTTCGCCGCCGCGATGCGGCCCATCTGTTCCGTGGCACGGACCTGGACCCGCATCCGGATCGCCTGGGCCGCGCCGACCATCACCACCGTCAGCAGGGCCAGCGGCCAGTCCACCCAGAGCAGGTAGCCGACGACCACCACCGGGCCGGCCACGGCTGAGGCCAGGTCCCCGCGGGCGTGTGCCACCGCGTGGTGCAGCGTCGCGACGTCGTCCTGCGCCGTGGCGCGCACCCGGGCAGACACGCCGCCCGCGAACCAGCTCAGCGGCAGCGCGCTCAGCTGCTCGGTCAGGCGGCGGCGCAGCAGGTAGGCGAGGTCCGCGTCGGCGAGATGGTTGAGCAGGCTCGCCGACGCGTACAGCACGAACCGGGCCACGAGCAGCCCGACCGCCAGCCACGCGAGCGGCCACACGGGCTGCCCTGACCCGTTCAGCAGCCGCCGCGCGATCTCCACCAGCACGACCGCCGGCGTCACCGCCAGCACCGCGGCCAGCGCCTGCAGCACGGCTCCCACCATCGTCCGCCCGCGGACCGGCCGCCGCAGCTCGGCGAGATCAGCCGCGGCCAGGTCGGCGGCCATCAGGCCCTCCTCGGGGCGAGGGGCGGCACGGACCCGCCAGGAGCGTCCGGACGGTGGGCGGTCCAGGCGGACCAGAGGGTGGCGTACGGACCGGGCGTGGTCAGCAGCTCGGCGTGCGGGCCGGACTCGACGACGCGGCCCTCGTCGAGCACGACAACGCGGTCGGCCGTGGCCGCCTGGGCGAGCCGGTGGGCGACCAGGATGGCGGTGCGGCCGCGCAGCGCCGCGTCGGCGGCGGCGTCCAGTGCGCGGGCCGCCGCGCTGCCGGCCTCGGCCGTGGCCTCGTCCAGGATGGCGACCGGCGGGTCGGCGAGGACCAGGCGCGCGAGCGCCAGCTGCTGTGCCTGGGCGACGGTCAGCCGGTGGCCGCCCTCGCCGACGACAGTGTCCAGGCCCGCCGGCAGCAGCTGCACCCAGGCGAGGGCCCCGACCGTGTCGAGCGCCGCGCGCAGCTCGTCGTCGGTGGCGCCCGGCGCGGCCAGCCGGAGGTCGTCGGTCAGCAGGCCGGCGAAGACGTGCACCTCCTGGGTGACCAGCGCCACGGTGCGCCTCGTCGCCGCCGGCCCGAGCTCGTCGAGCGGGACACCGCCGATCGACACCGAGCCGCGTGACGGCAGGTGGATACCCGCGATCAGCTTGGCCAGGGTCGTCTTGCCGGCGCCGCTCGCGCCGACCAGCGCGACCCGTTCCCCCGCCCGGACCGTGAGATCGACGTCCCGCAGCACGTCATGCCCCGGGCGGTAGCCGAACGTCACCCGGGCCACGCTCACGGACGCCGCGCTCGGCTCGACCAGGACGCCGGGCGCCACGGGCCTCGCCGTCGCGACCTGCTGGCCGGCCCCGGCCAGCACGCCGGCGGGGGCCGGTCCGGTGGAGGCAGTGGAGAAGACGGAAGCAGTGGAGACGACGGAAGACGCCTCGGCGGGCGGCCGCGCGGTGCGACGCCCGTTGCCGTCCGCCGCGCGCGTGCCCTGGGGGGGCGGTGCCGCGGCCGTGGCGGTCTCGTCCGGCAGGTCGATGACGCCGACCAGGCGGGCGAGGCTCGCGCCGGCGGCCTGGGCGTCGTCGACGAGGCTGAGGGCGGCGTTGATCGGGTTGAACAGGTTGTGGAAGTACAGCGCCGCCGCGGTCGCCGTGCCGATGCTGACCGCGTCGTGCCGGACGAGCAGGAAACCGGTGGACAGCACCGCGGCGAGCCCGATGAACTCCGCCAGGTTCAGCCGGCCGAAGAACCGGGTGATCAGCGCGGTCCCCGACAGCGTCCAGCGGACAGCCGTCGCGGACCGCTCCTCGACCCGTCCCAGCTGGCGCGCGGAAAGGTGGAACGCCCGGACCGTCGCCGCGCCGCCGACCGTCTCCAGGAGCTGCTGCTGCTGGGCGCCGGCGGCGATCCGCTGCGTGGCGTACACCGGCGGCGCGGTCCGCGCGTACCACCGGACCGTCGCGGCCTGGACCGGGGTGGCCAGCAGCGCGGCCAGCAGGAAACGCCAGTCGAGCACCGCGATGCCGACCAGGGTGAGCCCGATCGTCAGACCGGCGCGGGCGAACTGCGGCAGCGCCGACCGGACGACGTCGGCGATCATCCCGACGTCGTTGGTTACCCGGGCGGTCAGGTCACCCGTCCCCGCCGCCTCGACCCGCTCCAGCGGCAGGCGCAGCGCCCGGGCCACCAGCCGTTCGCGCAGCTCGGCGAGCATGTCCTCGCCGAGGCGCGCGACCAGCGACTCACCGACCACCGTCAGCGCCCCGGCGACGACCGCGACCACGACCAGGAACAGGAACGGCGTCGTCATCGCGGCGGCCCGGTGACCGTCGACGGCGAGGTCGACGAGGTGCCCGAGGATCGGCGCCGTCAGCAGCCCGACGCCCGTCGCCGCCGCGACCGCAACCAGCGCGGCGACGGCCAGCGCCCACCGCGGCCGCAACAGCTCGCCGACGGCGGCCCCGGTGCGCGCGCCGCTCGCGGTCGGCAGCAGCACCGCCCCCGGCGCCGTGCCGGCCGTCGATCCGCCCGGGGCGGTCACGCGAGCACCGCCGCGCGGTAGCCGGCGTCGCTGTCGAGCAGGTCGCGGTGCGTGCCGTCGGCCCGCACGCCGCCGCCGTCGAGCATCACCACCCGGTCGGTCACGGCCAGCAGCGCCGGGCTCGTCGCGACCAGCACCGTCGTCCGCCCGCGCCGCAGCTCGCGCAGGCCGGTGGCGATCCGGGCCTCCGTGACCGTGTCGACGGCGGTGGTCGGCTCATGCAGCACCAGCACGGGAGGGTCGGCGGCGAGCGCGCGGGCGAGCGCGACCCGCTGGCGCTGGCCGCCCGACAGCGACCGACCGAACTCGGAGATCTCCGTGTCGACGCCGTCGGGAAGCGCCCGCGCCACCTCGTCGGCCCCTGCCGCCGCCAGCGCCGACGACAGGGCGGCGGCGCGCGTCGGCGCGTCGGCCGCGGCGAACATGGCCGGTCCGTCCGCGGCGAGGCCGGAGGCGACGTTCTCGGCGAGGGTGCCCGCGAAGAGGTCGGCGTCGTGGTCGGCGACGAGGAGCAGCCGGCGGGCCTCGCCGGGCGGGAGGTCCGCGAGCGACACGCCGTCGAGCTCGACGACACCGGCGTCCGGGTCGCGCTCGCGCGCCAGGCAGCGCAACAGGGCGCCGGTGGCGTCCGGGTCGGTGACGACCAGGCCCAGCAGTTCTCCCGGGGCGACATCGAGGTCGACGCCGCGCAGCCCGTCGACGCAGGCGAGGCCGCCGATCCGCAGGCGGCCGTGCGGGTGCGCCGGCGGGTCCGCCCGCCCGCCGGCCACCGCCGGCCGCGCGCCGAGGACAGCGGCGATCCGCGTGGCCGACGCTCGGGCCTGGGCGAACTGGCCGATGACGGTGGTCACCATGCCCAGGGGGCTGAGCAGGTACTGGGCGAGCCCCACCGCGGTGACGAGACCGCCGATGCTGATCTCGCCGTGTGCCGCCAGCCGCCCGGCGAGCAGCGCCACCACCGCCAGGAAGATCCCGTTGAGCACGAGCACCGCGCCGTCGAACCCCGCCTGGGCCCGGGCGGCCCGCAGCGTCGCGGCCAGCGAGTCCTGGCTCGTACGCCGGTAACGGGCCACCGCGGCATCCTCCGCGCCGATGCCCTTGAGCACCCGCAGACCGGTGGCCAGGTCGGTGGCGACGCCCGACGCGCGCGCGGCGCGTTCCTGCTCGACCGCGCTGCGCCGCTCCAGCGGCCGGCCCAGCAGGTGCGAGAGCCACAGCAGCGGGGGCGTGCCGAGCAGCACCAGCAGGCCGAGCACGATCGACACGTTCAGCAGCGCGACGGCCGCGACCACCAGGCCGGCGAACCCGGCGGTGCCGCCCGGCATGACCAGGTTGACGGCACTGGCACGCCGGACGTCGCTGGTGGCCAGGTTCGTGAGCTCGCCGGCGAGGCGGCCCTCCTCGGCCCCGCCGCGGTCGTCGACGACGCGTGCCGCCACCCGGAGGCGCAGGTCATGCCCGGCCCACTCGGAGGCGTTCACCGTCACCCGGAAGCCGAACCGGAAGCCCAGGGACAGCAGGACGAAGTCCGCGGCGAGCGCCCCGAGCCAGGCAAGCAGGCCGCTGGTCGCGCCGGTCGCGACCGCGCGGTCGATGATGACACCGATCAGGACGGGCACGAGGGCCTCGCCGCCCTGGTGACAGATCGCCCCCACGACGCCGCCGGCCAGCCGGCGCCGCTGGCCGCGCACCGCCGCCCGCAGCAGATCTCCGCCAGTCGGCTGATCGCCGCCCGCCAGGCCTGCCGTGCCGGTCGACGGCACGGCGCCGGAGTGCGCGGCGCCAGCGTGGGCGATGCCGGCGTGCGCGGTGCCGTCGTGGGCCGCCGGCGCGTCGCCATCGGCGGGCGGCGCACCACCGTCGGTGGGCGGTGGCACGACGACGTTCACGGGCAGCTCCTTCCGTCGGGTCCGGGCAGATCCAAGGGTTGCGCCGGATACGCCGCGCCACGCGCGAGGGCCGGCCCCGCACCGTCCGGTTCGGGCCGGGCAGCCGAGCCACCCCAGGTGTCTATCAGCTTAGGTAAGCCAAAGCTAAATATGTCATGCTATGACCTGCGGCGATGCGCGCTACGCACTGCGCGAGCCGCCCCGGACGGGCGGGCATGGCGAGGCGTCCGGCCTGACGTGTGACGGACGCCACATGGTCGGCTGGATGACGATCGACTGATAACTAAGGTAAGGCTAACTTCATGCTCAGATCCAGCCGAATGTGGCGAATGGTCCTGGCGCTGGTCGCGGCGGTGCTCCTCGCCGGCACCGCCGCCGCCTGCGGCTCCGACGACGACGACCAGGCACCCGCGGCCTCGGCCACCCCTTCGCAGACCCTGTCCACCCCGGTCACTGTCCAGCACGTCTACGGCAGTACCACGATCAAGACCATCCCGAAGCGGGTCGTCACCCTCGACCTGCAGTGGACCGATGTGATGCTCGCGATGGGCGTGCAGCCGATCGCGTACGCGGTCGACCCGGGAATGCCTGCGAGCGGTGTCCCGTGGGAGAAGCTCCCCGCGGACGCCACGAAGATCTCGGTGACCGACGGGCTGCCGGTTGAGAAGATCCTCGCGCTGCACCCGGACCTCGTCGTCGCGGCCTACGCGATCCAGGACGAGGAGACCTACAAACTGCTGTCCGCGAGCGTGCCGACCATCGCCGGCCCGCCGGGCGACGCGGTGCCCGCCTGGCAGGACCTCACCCACACCGCCGGGCAGTTCCTCAACGACACGGCGAAGGCCGACAAGGTGATCGCCGACGCCGACGCGCCGGTGAAGGCGGCGGCCGCGGAGCTGCCCCAGCTGAAGGGCAAGACGTTCGCCCTGGCCCAGTACATCGTCGGCGACTCGATGTACATCGTCGGCGACCCGAAGGACGGCTCCAGCCTGTTCTTCGAGGAGTTCGGCATGAAGCTCTACCAGCCGGTACTCGACGAGGCCGCGAAGACCGGTGAGACGAGGGTCAACGTGAGCACCGAGCGCGCCGACCTGCTGCGCGCCGACCTCCTGGCTTTCCTCATCAACGGCGGCGACGAGAGCGACCTGGGGGACATCCCGGGCTTCGACCAGCTTCCGGGAACGGTGGCGGTCCTCGACTACGCGACGATCGTCGGCCTGAACACGCCGTCGCCCCTGTCGATCCCGTACTCGCTCGACAAGCTGCGGCCGTACCTCGACAAGACCGCGGGCAAGGCCGGAGCCTGATCGATGACCCCAACCGTGCCGCCGTCGGCGACGCCCACCACATCGGCCGACGTCACGGTCGCGGCTCCGCCGCTACCAGTGACGCCGGCCGGGGCTGACCGATCACCCGACCTGTCAGCCCCGGTCCGCGCGGCCCGCGCGGCCGGGACGGCTGGAGCGGTGCCGGCGGCGTCACGGCGTCGGGGACGACTGATGCTCGGGCTCGCCGGGCTCGCCGTCCTACTGCTGGCGGTGTCGCTGCTCGCGATCGCCGTCGGCGCGCGGCAGGTCGGCCTCGGCGTCATCCTCGACGCGCTGCGCCACCAGCAGCCGGGCAACAGCGACCACGAGGTGGTCATCAACCGGATCCCGCGGCTGTTCGCGGGCCTGCTGGTCGGCGTGGCGCTGGGTCTGTCCGGCACGATCATGCAGGCGGTCACCCGCAACCCGCTGGCGGACCCGGGGCTGCTCGGGGTCAACGGCGGCGCGGCGTTCGCGGTCGTGTGCGCGATCAGCCTCGGCGGGATCACCTCGGCACTCGGCTACGTGTGGTTCGCGTTCGCCGGTGCCCTCGCCGTCGCCGTGCTCGTCTACGCGATCGGCGCGGTCGGCGGCGGGGGCGCGACGCCGGTGAAGCTCGCGCTCGCCGGCGCGGCCGTGCAGGCCGCAATGCTCTCGGCGACGACGGCCGTGCTGCTGACCGACACCGCGACGTTCGACCAGTTCCGGTTCTGGAGCGTCGGCTCGCTCGCCGGCCGGCGCCCGGAACTGGTCGCCGAGCTGGCACCGTTCGTCGCCGTCGCGGCGCTGCCCGCGCTGTGCTCCGGGCGGCTGCTCAACGCACTCGCCCTCGGCGACGAGGTCGCGCGCGGGCTCGGGCAACGGGTGGGGGTGGCACGCGCGGGCGTCGCCGGCCTGGCCGTCGTGCTGTGCGCCACGGCGACCTCCATCGCCGGGCCGATCTGGTTCATCGGCCTGCTCGCGCCGCACCTCGCCCGGCCCTTCACCGGGCCGGACCACCGCTGGATCCTCCCGTACGCGGCACTGATCGCCCCGATCCTGCTGCTCGCGTCGGACGTGCTCGGGCGGGTGATCGCCCGGCCAGGTGAGCTGCAGGTGGGTGTCGTGCTGGCGTTCCTGGGCGGCCCGTTCCTGATCGCGCTCGTCCGCCGCCAGCGGATGGCCGAGCTGTGACACGGACCTGCTGGATCGGCGGGGCCGATCCAGCAGGAGCCCCGTCCCCGACCTCTCAGGCCAACCCGGAGCCCGCGTCCATGTCCACGTCATCGATGTCCACGTCCGCCGCCACCGTTCGGCCCGGGCCGGCCCCCGCATCCGGGGACATGTCCGCGGCGGCGCGGGCGAGGTCCGCGGCGGAGCTGGACGCGGCGGCGCGGGCGGCCGTCGTCCGGGCGCGGCGGGTCCGCGACGCGCGCCAGGTGGGCGTGATTCTCACGCTGGCCGCGCTGTGCTTCTGCGTGCTGTGCGTCTCGCTCTCGCTGGGCGAGGTCAAGATCCCCGTGCTCGACGTCGTGCGGACCCTGATCGGCGCCGACGAGGGCGGCGACGGCTACATCGTGACCAGCATCCGGCTCCCCCGGGCGCTCACCGGTGTGCTGGCCGGCGCCGCGTTCGGGATGTCGGGCGCCATCTTCCAGGCGCTGCTGCGCAACCCGCTGGCCAGCCCCGACGTGATCGGGATCACCGACGGCGCGAGCGCGGCGGCCGTCATCGCGATCGTCGGGTTCGGGCTCGGCGGCTACCCGGTGTCGGTCGTCGCCTTCGTCGGCGCCCTGGTCACCGCGACGATCATGTACCTGCTCGCCTGGCGCCGAGGCGTGACCGGCTACCGCCTGGTGCTGATCGGCATCGCGGTGGGGGCGATGCTCAGCAGCGTCATCTCGTACGTAATGACGATCTCCAAGGTGTACGAGGCGCGGCAGGCGCTCGGCTGGCTGACCGGCAGCCTCAACGCCAAGTCGTGGGACACGGTCCGGCCTCTCGGCCTGGCCCTGGCCGTGCTGGTCCCGCTGGTGCTGCTGTCCGGCCGGCGGCTCGCGGTGCTGCGGGCCGGGGACGACGTGGCGCGGGCGCTCGGCGTGACCGTCGAACGGTCCCGCCTCGCGCTGCTGCTGCTCGGCGTCGCGCTGACGGCGGTGGCCACGGCGGCCGTCGGGCCGGTCGCGTTCGTGGCCTTCACCTCCGGGCCGATCGCCCGTCGCCTCGTCGTCGACGGCGAGGCGGCGATCCTCCCGGCGGCGCTCGTGGGCGCCCTGGTGATGACGACCTCGGACCTCATCGGCCAGCACGCCATCCCCTCCATCGACTTCCCGGTGGGTGTGGTGACCGCGATCATCGGTGCGCCCTACCTGCTGTGGCTGCTCGCCGCCACGAACCGAACCGGCCGCGGCGGCTGACCGGACCGACGGACCGGACCGACGGACCACGGCGGCCGACCGACGTGGCCGCCGTGCCCGGCCGCTGTGCCAGGCAGGCACCGGCGGACGGATGGCGACAGCACGACCGGCGGGCGACGACCTGGACAACACCAAGGAGTGGACGATGACGACCGGGGGAAGCACGACCACGGTGGCCCAGGCCCGGCTGTCCGGCCAGGCGGTGACGCTCCGGTATGGCGAGCGGGAGATCGTCAAGGACCTGTCGGTCGACATCCCGACCGGCCGGATCACCGTGATCGTCGGCGCGAACGCGTGCGGGAAGTCGACGCTGCTGCGCGGCCTCGCCCGGCTGCTCGCGCCGGCGTCCGGCGCGGTGTACCTGGACGGCAAGGACATCCACTCGCTGCCGACCAAGGCCGTCGCCGCGAAGCTCGGCATCCTGCCGCAGTCGCCGGCGGCGCCGGACGGCATCAGGGTCGTCGACCTCGTCGCGCGCGGCCGCTACCCGCACCAGGGCTGGTTCCGCCAGCTCGGCCCCGGCGACGACGCGGCCGTCGCGCGGGCGCTGGTGGTGACGGACACCGTCGAGCTCGCGTCCCGGTCCGTCGACGAGCTGTCCGGCGGGCAGCGCCAACGGGTCTGGATCGCGATGACCCTGGCCCAGGGCACCGACCTGCTGCTGCTCGACGAGCCGACGACCTTCCTGGACGTCAGCCACCAGGTCGACGTCCTCGACCTGCTCACGGACCTCAACCGGCAGGAGGGGAAGACGATCGTGATCGTGCTGCACGACCTCAACCTGGCCTGCCGCTACGCCGACCATCTGATCGCCATGCGCTCGGGCGCCGTCGTCGCCGCCGGCGACGCGTCCGAGATCGTGACCGAGGAGCTGGTGACCACCGTCTTCGGGATCCGCGCCCGGGTCGTCCCCGACCCCGTCTCCGGCACGCCCATGGTCGTCCCCATCGGCCGCTACCACGCGGACGCGAGCGCCGAGCCGGCCGTCACGCCGTAGATCCGGGCCATCGGGCCATCGGGCCATCGGGCCAACGGGCGACGCGCGTTACGGAGCATGGATAACGGGCACGTCCAGCGCTCGCACCGTCGGGTTGTCCGCGCTCGCGTCGGTGACAACCCCGGCGACCTCCGTCAGCGGCAGCACGGCGAACCGCGACGCCGCGCCGATCTTCTCCGAACTCGCCAGCACGTAGGTGTCGGCGGCCTGGTGCGCCAGGGCACGTTTCATCGCGGCCTCATCCGCGTCGCCGGTGGTAAGCCCCGCCTCGGGGTGCACGCCGGTCACGCCCAGCAGAAACAGATCGGCATGCAGCCCGCGCGCGGCCTCCACGGCGGCGGCGCCGCAAGCGACCATCGAGTGCTTGAACAGCCGACCGCCGATCAGGTAGACCTCCACGTCCTGGTGGTCGACCAGCGCGCTCGCCACGGTCGGGCTGTGCGTCACGACGGTGGCCCGCAGGTCGACGGGCAGCGCATGCACCACGGCCAACGCGGTCGTGCCGCCGTCGAGGATCGCGGTGCTGCCCGGTTCGATCAGCGCGGCCGCGGCGACCGCCACCCGCTGCTTGCCGGGCACCTCGACGTCCTGGCGTGCGGCGTAGTCAGCGATCGCCGGAGAGACGGGCAGCGCACCGCCGTAGACGCGCTGGCACAAGCCCGCCGCCGCGAGGTCGCGCAGGTCGCGGCGGATGCTGTCCTCGGACAGGCCGAGTTCGGCGGCGAGGACCTTGGCGATGATCCGGCCGTCAGTGCGCAGGCGTTCGAGGAGAAGGTCGCGGCGTTGAGCGGCAAGCATGCACGTTCCTTCTTGTTCATGCCGAGTCATGCACGATACGGTTGGCACCATGCTGATTCTTATCGCGGGGCCCTACCGCTCGGGCACCGGCGACGATCCCGATCTGATGGCGCGGAACCTGGCCCGCCTGGAGGAGGCTGCCTGGCCGATCTTCCGCAGCGGCCACGTCCCGATGATCGGAGAGTGGGTCGCGCTGCCCGTGCTGCGCGGCGCGGGCGGCGCCGGCCCAACCGATCCGGTCGCCGAACAGATCATGTACCCCACCGCGGAACGCCTGCTACAGCATTGCGACGCGGTACTCCGGCTACCCGGTGAGTCCACCGGCGCCGACCAGGACGTCCAGATCGCCCAGGAGCGGGGCCTGCCGGTCTACCGTCGCGTCGACGACATCCCCGGCTACCGAGCTGCCTAGCCTGAGGCGGCCGCGCCGCTGGCATCGTGACCTGACCGCGCGGGACGTGTTCGGCGCACCGGAGGCGGCCGAGGCCACCAGATGGCTCAAGGAGTGCGCCACGGCCCGCGAGAACCACGCCGAGCTCGCCTTCCGCGCCCTACACGACCGATGACGCGGTCGGCGACGGTCCGGGCGGCGCCGGCCCGGCAGATGTGGCCGCTCTACGCGGCCGGGTTCACCACGGCCTTCGGCGCGCATGGCATCGCCGCGAACCTCGGCGGCTTCTCCACGGACGCGGTCACCTCGCTCATGGTGCTCGGCGGGCTGCTCGCCCTGTACGACGGAGCCGAGGTGCTGCTCAAGCCGGTGTTCGGCAGTCTCGCCGATCGGGTGGGAGCCCGGCCGGTCCTGCTCGGCGGGCTCGTGGCCTTCGCCATCGCCTCCGCGCTGTATGCCGTCGCGGACAGCCCCGGCTGGCTGTGGGCCGCCCGCCTCGGCCAGGGCGCCGCGGCCTCGGCGTTCTCTCCCTCGGCGTCCGCGCTGGTCGCCAGGCTCAACCCGGCCGCGAAACATGGCCGGGCGTTCGGCTCCTACGGCTTCTACAAGTCGATCGGCTATACCCTCGGCCCGCTGCTGGGCGGGGTGCTCGTGTGGGCCGGGGGCCTGCGGCTGCTGTTCGCGGTGCTGGCGATGCTCGGCGCGGCGGTCGCCCTCTGGGCTGTGCTGGCCGTTCCCGGCGTACCGCCACTGCCCAAGGCCCGACAGACGGTGCTGGACCTGGCCCGGCGGTTGGCCGATCCGGTCTTCCTCGCCCCGACCGCCGCGCTGGCCGCGGCGACGGCGGCCCTGTCGACCGGGGTCGGCTTTCTGCCCGTCTCCGGCCGAGCCGCCGGGCTGAGCCCGATGGCCACCGGCGCCGCCGTGTCCGTGCTCGCCGCCTGTGCGGCGTTCACCCAGCCATGGGCCGGGCGCGCGCTGGACCAGGGACGCCTCACGACCCGCTCCGGTCTGGCCGCGGGCCTGGCGATCACCGCCGCTGGTCTGGTCGGTGCGACGCTGCCGGGTCTGACCGGAGTGCTCGTCGGCGCTGCCCTGATCGGCATGGGCACAGGCGTGATCACCCCGCTGGGCTTCGCGGCGCTGGCCGCGGGCACCCCCGCGGACCGCCTCGGCCAGACCATGGGCGCCGCCGAACTCGGCCGCGAACTCGGCGACGCAGGTGGCCCCTTGCTTGTCGCCGCCGTCGCCACGCTCACCACCCTCACCTACGGCTTCGCGGCACTCGCGGTTCTCCTCGCCGCCGGCGCGGCACTCGCGCTCACCCACCGCCCAGCAAAGGCCGCCACGCCCGGCACAGAGACCTGACCGGGCCACGCCATCCAGACCCGACGCCCACGTTCACGGTGAACGTGGCCCATGGAAGGACCGTGTCGTGGCGGGCAAAGCTCATGAGGAACGAGCCGGCCCGGTCGAGGGCGGCGGCGGCCTCGACCAGCCTCCCGGCGGCCAGCCACATCTCGGCGAGCCGGCCGGTGTGCGGGTGGCCCGCTGCGAGTAGCGGGTGAAACCACCTGGGGTGGTGATCCCGACGGCGTAGGCGCACGCGGTCTCGTACCGACGGCCGCCGCCTGGGACACCGCGCTGCCGACCACCCGGTCCTCGTCGAGATGGACCACGACGCACAACGGGTCTCGCTCGCGCAGCCGCTCCCACTCCGTGTGGTAGGCCCGCCCCAGCTCGGCTAGACTCGGCGCGCGGCGGTCCGATAGAGGTCGCAGGCGGACAAAGCTGTCATGTCCATCCGGGAGTCGACAGACATGGCGGGGCGTTCCTATCCCGTTCGGCCCGACGGCGGGGATCCGCCTGCCGGCGCAGGTACGCCGTGCCTGCAGATTCTCGGTCCGTTACGCCTGTGGCGTGATGGCGCCGAACTGGACCCTGGCCCCCGTCAGCAGGCGCAGCTGTTGGCGCTGCTCCTGGCTCGCGTGGGCCGTCCGGTGAGCACGAGAGAACTGATCGACCTGATCTGGGCCGATGACGTCCCGGCCAGTGCGCTCAACGTCATCCACAAGTACATCGGGGCATTGCGGCGGGTGCTCGAACCCGCGCTCCCCGCTCGGCAGGCTGGTACATACCTGTACCGCCGCGGCAACGGGTACGTGTTCATCGCCGGTCCCGGCATGCTGGACCTCGTCACGTTCCGGGAACTCCTCAAAGCAGCCCAGGCCGCTCTCGCCGAGCAGGCTCGCGAAGTGGCGCTCGACCACTACGTCGAAGCGCTCGGCCTCTGGCAGGGTCCGGCGGGGGACGGAGTCTTCCACGGATCGACCGTGCCTCCGGTCCTGGCCGCCCTCGACGAGGAGTTCCATGCCGCCGGCGCGGCAGCGGCCGAGCTGGCCGTGGCGTTGCGCCAACCGGCGCGGGTGATCCCGCCGTTGCGGCTGGCCGCGTCGATGGCACTGTTCCACGAACCCGTACAGGCCAGCCTCATCACCGCCCTCGGCGCCGCGGGACGGCAGGCGGAGGCGCTGTCAGCGTTTCACGCGGTCCGCGACCGCCTCACCGAGGAGCTCGGCATCGACCCCGGCCCGGAGCTGCAGGCCGCGCACCTGCGCGTGCTGACGCAGACCCCGAGGCCGACCGTCCGGGCGAGCGTGGAGCACGAGAGCGAGGGCGAACGTGTACCGGCGAGGCGGGCAGCCGGCCTGGTCGGCCGGCGCGAGGAGCTCGGAGTGCTGCGGCAAGCCATCGAGGAGGCGCTCGCGGGCCGCACCGGGCTCCGCATCGTCGAAGGCGAACCGGGGGCGGGCAAGACGCGCCTGCTGGAGCAGGCCGCTGCCGCCGCGGACCAGCGCGGCGCGTTCGTCGTCTGGGCTTCCTGCCTGGAAGGCGACGGAACACCATCGATGTGGCCGTGGGAGCAGGCGCTCTCTGTTGTTCTTGACAGCCTGCCCGCGTCGGCGCGCGAGAAGTGGCTGGCCAGCGAACTCGGCAGTCTCCTCGAATCTCGACACGATGACGCCGCGCCGCCGGTTTCCGGCGCCCGCGGACAGTTCCGTCTGTTCGAGCAGGTCGTCACCGTCATTGGCCAGGCCGCAGCGGAACGGCCGGTGCTGCTCGTCATGGACGATCTTCAATGGGCTGATGCCGCCTCGCTCCAGCTGTTCGGCCACCTGGCGGGCCGGCTACCGACCGGCACCGCGATCATCGGCGCCCTTCGCGACCGCGCACCCAGACCCGGCTCCGACCTCTCGCGAGTACTGGCCGCCGCCAGCCGGCTGAACAGCCATCGCAGGATCCGACTCGGCCCGCTCAGCCTGACCGACGTGGCCGAACTCATCCGTCGCGAGACCGGCCACGAACCCGGCACGGACGTCGCCCGCGACATCCACGTTCGCACCGCCGGCAATCCCTTCTTCGTCCGCGAACTGTCGCGGCTCCTCGTCGACCGTGGCGCGGTCGGCGACGGCGCCGTATCGGCCCGCGCCGGGGTGCCGTCCACGGTGCGAGACGTCGTCCGCGATCGGATGACGGGCCTCGACGACGGCGGCCGCGACCTGCTGCGGGTCGCGGCACTCATCGGCCGTGACCTCGACCTCGGCCTGCTCGCCCGCGCCGCCGGCGTCGACATCGCGGACTGCCTCGAACGCCTCGAACCGCTGCGCGCGCTCGGCCTGCTCGAATCGGGGCCCCAGGACCCGTTCTCGTGGCGCTTCGCGCACGACATAGTTCGAGAGTCGGTCACCGAGACAACGGCACATCAGCAGGCCATCCGGCTGCATCTGCGCATCGCGGACGCACTCGAAGAAAGCCAAGCCGACGACGAGTCGATCACCGAACGCCTCGCCTACCACCTGCGGGCCGCCGGCCCCCTCGCCGACCCGGTTCGCACCGTGGAGGTACTGAAGCGCGCCGGCCGCCGCGCCGCGACCAAGCTCGCGGTCGCGGCCGCCGATCGGCACCTCGAACTGGCCGCCCAGATCGCGCGAACCGCCGGGCTCCCGGAACTCGAGCTCTCTGCCCTCTCGCTACTCGCCATCGCCCCGCGCCGGCAGGCCGGGTTCGGCGGCACGACGTTCGATCTGCTGGAGCGCGCGGAACACCTGGCGCGCCAACTCGGGCGGGAGGTCGAGGCCGCCGGCCTCCTCTTTGCTCGTCTGTTCGGGGCTTACACCTTCCTGGAGTGGGACCGCGAACATCTGGTCCGCCGGCTGTCCGAGCAAGGGGAGGCGTCCTGCGATCCGGTCGTCCAGGTGTACGGCCGGCAAGCCTGGGGCCTGCATCAGTGGGACAGCGGCAACATCGGCGAGGCATACCGGTGCCTCAGTGGGAACAATCCCGCCCTTCTCGACGGGGTGGTCTCGTCGCACAGCGAGACCCCGATCCGGCGTGACGTCTCGGGTGAGTGGCCCGGCTGGCTGGCCGTCGTGACCGCGCTCCACGGTGACGCCGAGACGGCGGGGACCATGATCGAAAAATGGAACGGCCCCGAGGACCTGTACGCCGTCGCGACCTGGGCGTACTACATCACCATCATCGCTTCGATGGCCGGTGACGCGGACTGGGTGATGCGCACGATCGAGCGGTGGATGGCCGTCGGTACGGGCCGCGCCGCCATCCAGCAGGAAAACTACATACGGCTGAACTGGTACTGGGCCCGCGCCCTCACCGGCGACAACCCGGCCGGTACCGCGGCGGAGGCCGAACAGCTCCTGGCCGGGACGCTGGTCGACCCTCCGCGGTGGGGCGTCGCGTGCCACCACGCACTGATCGCCGAAATGTGGCTGGCCGCCGGCATGCCGGACGAGGCAGGCGCCGCCCTCGACCGAGCGGACCGGGCCCTGGATGCCTACGGCCAACGCTACGCCGAAGGACTTGTCCTGCTGCTGCGCGCGCGCCTGCTCCACGCCCGCGGCGAACCCGCGGGCGTCGTGCGAGCCGCCGCCGACAAGGCCCACGAGCGATCCAACGAACGCGAGTCCTACCTCTTCGCCCGCCGCGCCGAAAGGTTCCTCGCCGAGCTTTGATTCACTTGAAGCCGCCCCGAGCATCACCAGGGATGGTTAGCGGGACGGGGCCCGGCTGAACTCGACGGGTGATCAACCAGCCGAACCCGGCCGCCGTGAAGAACATGACAATGCCGTACACCACACTCGGAATGGCCATCTCGGCACTGTTCAACAGCGCTGGGCTCAGCGCGACCGTGAGGGCGAGTGCGGTGTTGTGGATGCCGACCTCGAACCCGGCCGCGATGGCCGCGCGGTGGTCGACGTCGGCCAGGCGCGGCACGCCGTAGCCGATCAGCAGGCTCACGATGTTGAAGACCAGCACGGCCAACCCGACCGAAAGGAAGTAGTCGGCGAGGTTCTCCCGTTGCCCGAACAGCACGGCGAAGATGACGCCGACGAGGACCACGACTGACAGCACCTGGACGGGGCGGTTGAGCCGCTGCGCCATCTTTGGCGCCCGCGCGCGCACGAGCATCCCGATGGCGACCGGCACGAGCACGATCGTGAAGACCTGCAGCATCTTGTCGAACCGCAGCCCGATCGCGGCTTCGTCGGCCAGGAAGTACTCTGCCGAGAGGTTCACCACGATCGGCAGGGTGACCACCACCAGCACCGAGTTGGTCGCGGTGAGCGTGATGTTCAGCGCGACGTTCCCGCCAAACAGGTGGCTGTACAGGTTGGCTGTTGGGCCACCCGGCGACGCCGCGACCAGTATCAGCCCGACCGCCAGCTCCGGCGGGAGCCGGAAGGCGAGCGCCAGGCCGAAGCAGATCGCCGGCAGCAGCACGACCTGGCAGAGCAGCGCGACCCCGACCGCCTTCGGATGCCGACCCACCCGGCGGAAGTCGTCCACGGTCAGGCCGAGGCCCAAGCCGAGCATGACGATGCCGAGAGCGAAAGGCAGACTGGCCAGGATCACCGCAGAATCCATGGTGACATTCTCAGATACGCCGCGGCCGGATCACGGGCTGGCCCGGCGCTTCCGCGGCCCGCCGCGATCGTGCGATTCCCGCCTACCAGGCTCGTCGTCGACATGCTCGATCTCGACCCGAAACCGCCCAGTGCCAACGCGACCAACGTCATCTTCGGATTGCGGGCCGGCGCCCTGGTGGAGGTGTGCCGCTTCTCCTCGGCGGCGCACTGGCCTTCATATGCACGCTGATGCATCGTCCATCCTCGACGGAAATCGGTCGAATGACGCCCGGGCTGGTTCGGGACGGAGCCCGGCGCCGGCGCGTGCGCCCGGGCGATCGTCGCGTCCGTCCTGCCCCTCTGCGGCTTCGTCAGCCTGCGGCGTGTTTGATGAGGTCGGCCGCCGCGGCGGGTTTGGCGATCATCGCGACGTGTGAGGTGGCGGCTTCGACGGTGTGGGCGCCGGCTCGCTGTGCCATGAACCGTTGCGCCGCGGCGGGTAGCACGTTGTCGTTGCGGGCGACGAGGTACGAGGTAGGAATGGTCTTCCAGGCCGGGGGGCCGGACGGTTCCTGCAGGGTGCGTACGTCGCTGGGGCGCTGGCCGGCCCACATCAGGTTGGTGGTCGTCCTTGGCAGGTCTCCGGCGAACACGTCGTGGAAGGCCTCCTTCTTGATGTATCCGTCGACGCCGTCGGCGTAGGGGCGGATGTCCAGCGCCGTCTCGTCGAGTTTGCTTCCCGGGTATTTCGTCTGCAGGCCCAGGAGCGTCTCGCCCTGGTCGGGTACGAACGCGGCGACGTAGACCAGGGCTTTCACGTTGGCATTGCCGGTCGCGGCGTTCGTGACGACGATGCCGCCGTAGGAGTGCGCGGCCAGGACGAGCGGGCCGCCGAGGGTGGCGAGGATGCTGGCCAGGTAGGCGGAGTCGGCGGCCACGCCGCGCAGCGGGTTCGGTGGGGCGATGACCGGGTAGCCGTCGCGGATGAGCCGGGTGGCGACGTCGTTCCAGCCGGAGGCGTCGGCGAACGCGCCGTGCACGAGTACCACGGTGGGTTTCTGCCTGCCGTCGGGCCGGGCGAGCGCCTGCGCGGCGGGCGCCCCGACCACGGTGGCGGCCGCGACCGCGGCGGATCCGGCGAGCACCGTTCGGCGAGTTGTCGTCATCAATGTAGGCCCTTCAGCATCAGTTGTTGTCAGTCACCATCCAGGGGCCAGCGTAGAATCGGGTGCTTGACGTGCACTGGACAAAACCGGGGCCCGTGCCGTCGGCGGATCAACAGAAAATCCACTGCCCATCAAGTGCGTCGGCCTAGCCTGTGGGCATGGAATCAGCAAAAAGCGAAGCCGCCTGGAAGTGGGGCCTCTGGTCCCATATCTTCTGGTACGTTCTGGCCAATGTCGCCCAGGTAGTGCTGTGGGCGACCCTCACCTCGGATGTCTTCTTCTGGCCCCTGTACTCGATAGTGGCCTGGGGCATCGGCCTTGGGTTCCACATCTGGGCTTTCTCCAAGCGTCCCACGCTGGGTTCCACCTGAGCGGCGCAAGGAGAGCGCTGGCGTCTACGCCAGCCCGGTCAGCAGTTCCTCGGCGCGGCGGGCGAACAGGTGGGCCTCGCGCTTGATGGACAGGGCGCGAGCCCGCTCGGCCACGGCCCGGATGACGGCGGCGGGCTCGCCGCGTGCCTGCAGCAGCCGCGCCCGCATCAGGAGCACATGGCCCTCGGGGTATCGCTGGCCGTAGGTGTCGAGGAACGAGCCGGCCCGGTCGAGGGCGGCGGCGGCCTCGATCAGCATCCCGGCGGCCAGCCACATCTCGGCGAGCAGTCCGTACCAGGTGGCCAGGCCCGAGCGCGGCGGGTCGAGCAGGGCCACGGCGATGAGCCTCTCGGCCTCGGCCGCGGCGCCGGCCGGGTCCTCGCCGGTCACGGCCCGCGCCCAGCACCGGGCCAGCCGCTGGTAGCTGCCGAGGAAGACGAAGGAGAACTCCGGGTCCACCGCGATCCCCCGTTCCGCCGCGCGCAGCGCCCACGCCGGGTCGCCGGCCAGCGCCGCCACCGTGACGGCGAAGGCGGCCCAGACCGTGACCGCATAGGAGTCGTCGCCCGCGGCGGCCTCCAGCGTGTCGAGCAGCGCCCGCGCCGCGTCGACGTCACCGTGCAACGCCGTGTTCAGCGCCAGCATCACGGGTGAGAGCAACTGCAGGTCATGCCGGAGCGGATCATCCTCGCGCTGGGCCAGGCCATCGAACATGATCGAGTTGGACTGGCTCAGGTACCGGAACGCCTCGCCGATGTTGCCGACGTCCCACTGATGGATGCCCCAGGCGTGCAGGCCATACGTGCGCACGACCTGGTCGGGGGATGGCTCGCCCTCCTCGAGCAACCGGCGCGCGAGCCGGCCGGCGCGGTCGAGCTGGATGCCCTGGGAGTACGCCGCCCAGCGGGAGAAGAGGAAGTCGGCGGCCTCCCGTTCCCGGCCGAGGCCACGCGCCAGGTGCTCGGCGCGCTCCAGCAGGTCGGCCGCGGAGCCGACGTAGCCGGACCGCATCCCGATCACCGCGGTGAGCTGCGACAACGCGGACAGCTCCAGCTCCGCCAGGCTCGCCTTCCGCGCCACCTGCGCGGCCGACACCAGCTGCCGCGCGGCGGCGTCGAACGCGGACTTGGCCGCGGCGCGGCGCCCGGCGCGTTCCAGCGCGCCGGCGGTCCTGGCCGGGTCCGCGAGCGGCCCCGCGGCCCACAGATGGTGGGCGAGGCGTTCGGCGATGGACTCGCCGTCCGCGCCGGAGCGCTCCAGCGCGTCCGCGACCCGCAGGTGCAGCCGGGCCGCGCGCGCCGGCGGCGTCGTGCTGACGACCGACTCGCGGACCAGGTCGTGCGCGAAGCGGAACGAGAACGGGTCCCCGGGCTGGGGCTCGAGCAGGCCGAGCGCCTCCAGAGGCTCGAGACGGTCGATGCAGGCCTGGACCTCGAGGTCGGCCGCGCTCGCGAGCAGGCCGAGGTCGACGTCCCGGCCGATCAGCGCGGCGATCTGCGCCAGGCCGCTGGCGTCGTCGTCCAGGCCGGTCATCCGGCCGCGAACGACGTCCCGGACGGTGGACGGCACGCCGGCTCGTGCCGCCGCGTCCTCGTTGAGCTCCCCGCCGTCGGCGAGGAGTCGGGACAGCTCCCGGACGAAGAAGGGGTTGCCGGCGGTGCGGGCGTGGATGCTGCGGGCGACGGCGGGGCCGGGGACCTGCCCGGTCTCGCGATGGACCAGCTCCGCCACCTCCGCCTGGTCGAGCGGACCGAGCCGGATCCGGCGGTGACGGGGCAACCGGCTCGCCGTGGCGAGCATCCGCGCCAGCTCCGAGCCGGGCGCGGGCACCCGGTCGCGGAGCGCGCCGACGATCACGGTGCCACCTGGCAGCCGCGCCGCCAGGTGGCTGAACATCTGCAGCGAGGCGACGTCGGCCCACTGGAGGTCGTCAACGACGAGCACCACCGGCCGGCGCGCCGAGACCTCGCCTACTAGGGCGACGGCCCGCTCGAACAGCCGGAACTGGGCGCCGCTGTCCGGCAGTACCGGCGCGGCGACGACGCCTCGGGGCTCCACGAGACGGCCGAGCTCGCCGGCGTGCCACCCCTGGCGCGCCGCGGCGGGCAGGCCGTCGAGGACCACGCCGACCGCCTGCACCCATGGCCACATCGCCGGCGTCCCGTCGCCCTCGAGGCAGCGGCCCCACACGACAAGCGCGCCGAGCCAGTCCGCGTGGGCGCCGGCCTCCTCCAGCAGACGGGTCTTGCCCGCCCCCGGCTCGCCCTCGACGAGCACGAGCGCCGCGCCGCCGGCGAACGCCGAGGCCACCGCGTGCCGCAGCACCCCGAACTCCTCGACGCGACCGATCAGGCCGTCGACGTGCGGCGTCCCGAGGGCGGTCGTCCACGGCCGTTCGGCGGGTGCCTCCTCGGCGGGTGCTTCCTCGGCGCGGCCGACAGGCCTGGGCGGCTCGGTCGCTGGTCGCGCGGGCGTCGGTGGCTGCGCGGACAGGGATCCGCCCGCCGTCCCCGCCGACCCGCCGACGTCCGCGCCGTGGGGACCCGCCGACGTCGTTGGCTGCCCCAGGACCCGCAGGTGGGCGGCCCGCAGCGCCGGTCCGGGATCGATGCCAAGCTCGTCGGCGAGCTGGGCTCGCACCTTCTCGAACACAGCCAGCGCCTCCGCCTGCTGACCGGCGGCGGCCAGGGAGAAGACGAGACTCGCCTGTACGGTCTCGTGCAACGGCGCCATCCCCGCGGCCAGGCGCAGGGGCGCCAGCACGCGCTCGGGCTGGCTCCGCGTCGCCGCGAGTTCGGCCGCCGCCGCACAGGCGTCGAAGAACTCGTCGTTCAGCGCGGCGAAGACGGGCATCGCCCTCGGTCCGAGGGCCAGCCCGTCGCCCGCGGGGCCGTGCCAGAGGCCGAGCGCCTCCGCGTAGCTGTCGAGCGCCTCGCCGAGACGCCGCTCGGCGAGGCATGTCCTCGCCGTCTCGACGAGTTCCCGGAACGCGACGACGTCCAGCATGTCGGGGCCGGCCGCGAAAAGGTAGCCGCCACCGCGGCGCTGCAGGTACGACCCGGTTCCACGGGCGGGCAGCTCGGGCTCCAGCAGGCGCCGCAGCGCGCCGACGTACTTCTGGAGAATGTTGACGGCCGAGGGCGGGACGTCGTCGTCCCAGATCAGGTCGATCAGCTCGCTGGTGCTGGTCGGCCGCCCCGCACGGACGAGAAGCATGGCGAGCAGGTATGCCTGCTGCCGGGGCCCGGCGTCCAGCTCGGCGCCGGCCCGCCAGATCCGCAACGGACCGAGAATACGAAGACGCGGCTGTCCACTGGTACTCACGACGAACTCCTCCGCAAAGGCGATGCGCGCAGCGTCGCCGGAGAGTCGGTGCCCGCTGATCCGTCAGATGACCTATGTCGTGTCAGTCGACGCCGGCACCGGGCTGACCGGGTCGCCGAGCAGCGCCACAAGGCGGGACCGTTCCTCGTCCCGCCCGAAGATCGACCCAGGGGCACGCCGGAACCCTATATCCGGCGACAAATCCGGCGATGGTTCGTCCGGGAATCGGAGAAGGCCCCACCGGGCGTCGGGTGGTGCGGTGATCGGTACCCTGCCGGCGTGGGTCCGTCCGGCGCGGGTCCGTCCGGCGCGGCCTCGCCCGCGCTCGCCCGGTCCTGGCTGCCCGCCGGACCGTCCGGTACGCCGCTGCCCCTCCAGACGAGCGCGTCCCGGGTGTTCGCGGTCGGCGAGCTTCGCTCGGGCTCGACGAACGGGTGGTCACCGCGGTCGGTGAGTGCGCGAACGCGGTCTCCTCGGTGCACGCGGTGCTCGGGCGCGACTGACCACCAGCCGACGACCGGTCACTGAAACTACACTCACCACCGGCACCATGACCGCGAGGAGAATTTGCGGTTTCGGTGTCGAGGAGTTTGCCGTGGTAATTCCGGAGAGAACCCGGCAGGTCCAGGTGGACGGGCTGTCACTGGTGTGCCACGTGCGCGGTCGTGGCCCGCTGTGCGTGGTACATCCGGGCGGCCCGGGAATGCATTGGGAATACCTCCAGATTCCACTCGCCGAACGCGGGCTGACCATGGCATATCTCGAGCCGGCCGGAACCGGCGAGTCTGGCTTCCTCACCACGGAGGCGGGCTACGACGTCGCGACCTACGTGGCGCACCTGGACGCCGTGGTCAGGACCTTCGGCGGTGATCCGGTCTTCGTGCTCGGGCACGGGCACGGCGGATTCGTCGCCCAGAACTACGCGCTGCGCCATCCGGGGCGGGTAGCCGGCCTCATCCTCTACTCGACGAGCCCGGTCGCCGACGCGCGCACGTCGGCGTCGACCCGGGAGCTGCTGCGGCGCCACGCGGCCGAGAACCCGGCCCCAGGAATACTCGCCGCCTGGGACCGGACGCCGGGCACCAGCGCGGACGAGGCAACCGAGCGGCTGCGGGAGATCTTCCCGGCGTACTTCGCCGACTACCGGCGCCGCGAGGCGGAGTTCCGGCATCTGCGCGACCGGGTGCGCTGCTGGCCCCGGGCCCAGTCGGATTTCGACGTGCGGGACGGTCTGCCCTCGATCACCGCGCCCACGCTGGTCACCGCCGGGGCGCACGACGTCTTCTGGCCGGACGCGGCGGAGGCGCTGCGCTGGGGCATACCGGAGTCCCGCCTGGTGACGTTCCCGGAGAGCGGCCATCTCGCCCACCTGGAGGAGGCGGAGCGCTTCGCCCACGTGCTGCTCGAGTTCACCCGCCGGGTTTCCGGACCGATCCGCACGGCCCAGGCGTGAGGTCAGGTCACGGCACGCTGGGGTCGAGCTGGGTCAGCTTTTCCGCCAGAGCCCGCAGGCCGGCCCGCATGCGGTCGGGTCCGCCGTCCTGGAGGGACTCCAGCACCTCGCGGGCCCGCCCGAACGCCTCGAGCGCGCCACTCACGTCACCGACCGAGATCAGCAGCTCCGTCAGGCTCCGGATGGCTTCGAAATCCATCGGATAAATCCGAGGTATGGCGGTCTGTGGGGCCGCGGCGGTCGCACGGCCCGGCCCCGGGCTCAGCCTGGCCGCGATCGCGAACGCCAGCTTGAGCTGGTCCACGGCCTCGTCGAGCCGGCCCATCGTCGCGAGGTTCTGCGCGACGGCCACCCGGATGGAACCTTCCTCCTGCTGGTGCTCCTCCATCTTGGCGTCGAGGTCGAGGGCCTCCTGTAACACCTGGACCGCCTCCTCGTGCCGCCCGAGGCGGCTCAGCGACCGCCCGTGGTAGTCGAGGCTGCGGATCTCCGCCCGTCTGTGGCCGGCGCCGCGGCTCAGCGCCACGGCCTTCTCGATGTGGGCGAGCGCCAGATCGTGGCGGCCCAGCGCGGTGTGGACCGAGCACAGGTTCAGCTGCACCATCGCCTGTTCCGGGAGCATGTCGTGCGCGGCGAAGGCGGCCAGGGACGCCCGTAGCAGGTCGAGGGCCTCCTCGTTCGCGCCGAAGTACCACCGCGCACCAGCCAGCGAGCGCAGCACGTGCGCCTCGCCGATCACGTCCCCCTGCTCGCGCGCGGCGCGCAGAGCGAGCCGCATGACGTCCTCCCAGCCCTGGAAGAACCCGTACCACTCCAGGTACCACTGCATGGTGACGGCGAGGTGCCACGGGACGATGCCGTAGCCGGCCTCGGCCGCGACCCGGACGGCCTCCTTCAGCACGTCACGATGGCGGGCGAACCAGTCGAGCGCCTCCTGATACGAGGCCGGCCGCTCGGCAACGACGCTGGGCAGGGCCGGCGGGGGCACGATCGGGGTCCGGTGCGGTTCGAGCAGGAGCTCCGCGTTGGAGCTGCTGTGCAGGTAGTGCTGCAGCAGCCGGGTGAGCGCCGCCCGCCGTTCGGCTGGCGGCTCGGCGGCCAGCAGGAGCTCCTGCGCGTACGCCTTGACGAGGACGTGCGAGGTGAAGTGCCCGGTGGCGTCCTCGGTCAGCAGCGCCGCCTCGGTCAGCTCCTCCAGGGCGGCGCGGGCGCACCGGAGATCCCGGCCGGAGAGGCTGACGCACGCCTCGACCGTGATACCCGGGGTAAGCGCCACCGACAGCAGCCTGAACAGCCGGGCCGCCTCGGGGGTGAGCTGCCGGTACGACCAGGAGAACGCGGTCCGGGGATCGATGACTCCGCGACCGCCCGGGAACGCCTCGAGCCGGCGGGCGCCGTCCCGCAGCTCGGCGGCGACCGACTCCAGCGACAGTTGTGGGCGCGCGCCGAGCCGGGCGCCCAGGACGGCCAGCGCCAGCGGCAGCCGGCCACACGACTCGATGATCTCGTCCAGGGTGCCGGTGTCCGCCCCGACGGCGAACGTCCGGCTCCGCATCGCGGCGAGCCGGGTCCGGAGCAGTTCCCGGGCCTCCGGCAGCTGGGGAGGATGGGCCCGCAGCAGCCGCGCGCCGTCGGACGCGGCCAGGCCGAGCAAGGGGCGCCGGCTGGTGATCAGCACCAGGCTGTCGGCGGAGTTCGGCAGCAACGGGCGCACCTGCGACGCGTCACGCACGTTGTCCAGCAGCACCAGGAACCGCTTTCCGGCGGTCAGGCTGCGATACGTGCCGATCAGCGCGTCGAACGTGTCCGGGACGTCCGACGCGCGGACACCCAGCGCGTACAGCAGGGAGCGCAGGGCGTCGCCGGCGGCGACGCCGCCGTCCTCACCCTCGTGTCCTTGGAGGTCGAGGTAGAGCTGGCCGTCGCCGAACTCGCCGGCGGCCAGGTGCGCGAAATGCGTGACGACCGTCGACTTGCCCACGCCGCCCATGCCGTCCACCGCGATCACCAGCGGACTGGTGCGATCGACGCCGCGCATACCGGTGACCAGGTCGCGCAGGATGACCAGCTCGGCCTTGCGCCCGACGAACAGGGGTTGATCCGACGGCAGCTGCGCCGGGCGTATCGGGGGAACCAGCCGGGGCACCGCGGTCGGCATCACGGGCTCGGCGTGTTCCCGTCGCGGTGTGGGCGGCACCACCGCCTGGGTCAGCACCCGCTGCTGGGCCTCGCGCAGCCCACGCCCCGGGTCGATGCCCAGATCCTCGGCGAGCCGGTCGCGGATCGTCCGGTACGCCGCCAGCGCCTCGGCCTGGTGCCCAGCCGCGGCCAGCGCCGTCACGAGGCTGGCATGCACCGGCTCGTGGAACCGGCCCATCTCCACCGCCAACCGCAACGCGGCGAGGACCTCCACCGAGCGGTTCGCCCGCACGGCGAGGTCCGTGGCCGCGACGGCCGCGTCGAAGAACTCGCCGTCCACGCCCGCCAAGCTTGCCGAGACCGCCGCGCTGTCGGCCAGAGCATCGCCGGTGGATCCGTGGCAGAGCCCCAGCGCGTCGACATAGCGGTCGAGCGCCTCCCGCGGGCGGCCCTCGGCCACGCTCATCTTCGCCGCGGCGACGCGCCGACGGAACAGGGCCAGGTCGAGCATCTCGGGATTGGCCACGAAGCGGTAGCCGGTGCTGTGCCGCAGCAGGTAAACGCCGGCTGCCCGCGGCGGAAGGTCGGGCTCGAGCAGCCGCCGCAGTGCACCGACGTATTTGTGGATGACGTTCACGGCGCTGACCGGCGGCGCGGTCTCCCAGATCAGGCTGACCAGGTCGCTCGTGCTGACCGGCCGGCCCGCACGAACCAGCAGCAGCGCCAGCACACACCGCTGCTGCCGGGGGCCCGCGTCCAGCTCGACGCCGTCCCGCCAGATCCGCAGCGGACCCATGATCTGCAGGCGTAGTCGTGGCGCCACGGACCAACCTCTCGACAATCATCCACGAACGTCAGGCCCACCGCCGACCCGCGGCCGGTGCCGGCCTGGCCAACGGCCGCTCAGTCGGATTGCGTGCTGGCTGGTGTGGGGCGTAGCTGAGGTGCCGGCGGGGGCGAGTCCTCGGCTTCATGGAGGCCGTGGCGGACGTAGAAGCGCCGCAGGGGCGCCGGCGCCCACCAGTTCGCGTTCCCGAGCAGGCGCATCGTGGCCGGGACCAGTAGCGCCCGGACGATCGTCGCGTCCACCAGGATCGCGATGATCAGCGCCACTCCGATCAGCTTGATGAACGTGATTCCGGAGATCGAGAACAGCCCGATCACGACCAGGATGAGCAGCGCGGCGCTGGTGATGATCCGGCCGCTGCGCTGCAGCCCGACCGCGACCGCCATGGTGTTGTCTCCGGTCCGGTCGTACTCCTCGCGGATCCGGGACATCAGGAAGACCTCGTAGTCCATCGACAGCCCGAACACGATCGCGAGCACCAGGATCGGCTGGGTCGCCTCCAGCGTCCCGGTGGAGGTGAAGTTCAGCAGGCCGGACAGGTGGCCGTCCTGGAAGATCAGGACCAGCGCGCCGAACGAGGCGCCGAGCGACAGGACGTTCATCACGATCGCCTTGATCGGCAGTACGACCGAGCCGAAGGCGAGGAAAAGCAGGATGAACGTCGCGCCGACGATGATCAGGGCCATCCAGGGCAGCAGATCGCCCACACGGTCGAGCTGGTCGGCCAGCCGCGCGGTCAGGCCACCCACCAGCACCTCGCCACCAGGCGGTGCCGGTACGGCGCGGATCCGGCTCACGAGGTCCCGCCCCTCCGCCGAGATGGGGTCGCCCTGGTAGTAGACCGTGATCCGCGAGACATCGCCGGACTGGCCGGTGACCTCGGCCGAGGCCACCCCGTCGACGTCCCGGACCGCGGCGACGTAGCGATCCAGACCGGCCCGGTCGGCCGAGGTCACGATCGCCTCGATCGGCACCTGGCTGTTCCGGACGAAGTCGCGGTCGACGGCTTCGGAGACCACGCGGCTCTCGGTGCCCGCCGGGAGCACCCTCGGGTCGATACCGCCGAACTCGACGCGCAGGAACGGCGAACCGGCCAGCAGCAGGACCGCGAGCACCCCGACCGCGTACACGACCGGGCGGCGCATGATGCTGTGCGCGAGGCGGTACCAGAACCCGTGCGCGACCTCGACCTGCGCGGGAGCCGGCGGCGGGCGGCGGAACAGGCGCCGCACGGAGAGAGCCTCAACCCGGGGGCCGAGGATGCCGAGCAGGGCGGGCAGCACGGTGAGTGCCGCCAGCATCGCCACGACGACCGCGGACAGGCCGCCGAAGCCCATCGAGCGCAGGAAGGTCATCGGGAAGATCAGCAGTCCGGCCAGCGAGACCGCGACGGTGATGCCGGAGACCGCGACGGTGTGGCCGGCGGTGGCCATCGTGCGGGCGACCGCGTCCTCGACGCCGAGCCCGCGGGCGATCTCCTCTCGGAACCGCCCGACCATGAACAGGCCGTAGTCGATCGCCAGCCCCAGCCCGAGGATCGTCACCAGGTTGACCGAGAAGACCGAGACGTCGGTCAGGTAGCTCAACCCACGCAACGCGGTGAACGCCCCGAGGATCGCCAGACCGCCGATCGCGAGCGGCAGGCTCGCCGCGGCCACCCCGCCGAAGATAAGCACCAGCAGCACGAGCAGTACAGGTACGGAGATCGTCTCGGCAAAGGCGATGTCCGCCGCCACCTGCTCGCCGATGTCGTGGCTGACCGCGGTGATACCGCCTACCTGGGTCCGCAGGCCGGGCGCGACGAGCTCGTCCTCGATCTTCTCCAGCGCATCGCCGCGCTGCGTCTCGTCGTCGCCGGCCATGGTCAGCACCGCGAAGGTGGCGTGCCGGTCGTGGCTGACCAGGCCAGGGCTGTTCGTGCCCCAATAGGTGATCGTCCTGGTCACCACGTCGTCCGGGAGCGCGTCCAGCGTCTCGGTGACGGCCCGCCTGAACGCCGGGTCGTCGACCGTGGCGCTGGGGCTGGTGTAGAGCACCACCACGTCGTTGCCGGTCCGGCCCAGCGTCGCCTCGGCACGGTCCAGGGCGCGGGAGCTCTCGCTGGCCGGGTCCTCGAACCCTTCGGTGGTCAACGCGCCGAAGACCTGCGTACCCCAGATGCCGCCGAACGCGAAGAAGGCCACCGCCAGGCCGACCACCCACCACCGGCGGTGGAACATCGTCCGCCCCAGTCGCTCGAACATCGCTGCCCCCTTGGGCATTTCGCGCGACCCATGATCGCAGTGTGGACACAGGAGCTCATCGACAAATAAACGCACGCGCGTCGCACACTGGAATGTCGTCCTTCTCGACCGCGAATTCAGGGCCCTGGCAGGACGAATTCACGACCGCGATCCGATCCCGGCCGCGTCCACTTGTTTCCAGGCACCTTAGGGCCATGTTCTTGATGGCGAGTGAACACATAGTGGATCCGCCACCGGCCCTGACCGGCCCGCTGGTCTCCGCGCGGGAGACGCGCGCCGCGGCGAGCAGGCCTCCGGTTGTCCGGCAGGGCAGTCATGCACAAATCGTCAACTACCCGGTGATGTACTCGGGCCTCACAACTCCGGTCAGGAAGGCCGAAGAGCATGTCGCAGCCCACCGTCGTCCTCGTCCACGGCGCGTTCGCCGACGCGTCCAGCTTCGCCAGGGTGGTTCCCGAGCTGCTCGCCGACGGTCTCAGGGTGGTGGCACCCGCCGTGCCGAACCGCTCGCTCCTCGGCGACGCCGAGTACGTCGGGTCGGTCCTCGCGGCCATCGACGGCCCCGTCGTCCTCGTCGGCCACTCGTACGGCTGCGCGGTGGCCACCGCGGCCGGTGTCGCCGACAACGTGAAGGCCCTGGTCTATCTCGCCGGCTTCGTCCTCGAGGAAGGCGAGGCCCTGGGCGAGCTCCAGGGCCGCTTCCCCGACTCCGACCTGGCCCAGGCTCTGGTCGCCACGCCCTTCCCGGGCGGCGTCGATCTCTCGGTCGACGTCGAGAAGTTCCCGGCGGTCTTCGCCCATGACGTCGACCCGGCCGTCACCGCGGTGCTCGCCGTGTCGCAGCGGCCGTTGTCCGCGGCGGCGTTCGGCGAGAAGGCGCCCGCCGCCGCATGGCAAACCAGGCCGGCGTGGGGCCTCGTGGCCACCTCGGACCACGCCATCAATCCGGAGGTCGAGCGCTTCGGATACCGGCGCGCGGGGGCCGACACCGTCGAGGTGGACTCGTCACACCTGGTGATGTTCTCCCAGCCGACCATCGTGGCCGACCTGATCAGGACGGCCGTCAAGTCGGTGTCCGCCTGACCTGACGACGAGGCGGTGCGGCCCGGACGCCTCCGTCCGGGCCGCACCGCCTTCTTCTTCGTACCAATAGGCACGAAGCCGGCAGCCCGTTGACATGATCGCCGTCTGCGCCGCCTGGTGGTCACGGAAGGTCCGCGGACACGACCCCCAGAGGACACAAACCGCGATCATGCCGGGCGCCGGTGGCCCGGGAAGGGACCGCCCTCGGCTCAGGCCGCGAGGCGGTCACTCCTGGTCCGGTAGCCGCGGACGGCGAGCACCCCGCAGCCGACGATCAGGACCCCGGACCAGACCAGCGCCTCGATCACCGGGCGGGTGGTGGCGCCGCCATGCGCGAGGGCCCGCATCGCCTCGATGACCACGGAGAACGGGTTCACCCGGGCGATCGGCTGCACCCAGCCCGGCAGATCGGACCGCTGCACCATGCCGGTGGAGAGGAACGAGCAGACGAGCAGGAGCGGGTTGAGCACGGCGACGACGGTCTCGGAGTCCCGGGCGCGCATCGCCACCAGCAGCCCGAGGAAGCCGAGCCCGAGCCCGAACACGAGCGGCAGCAGGAGAAAGCCGATCGCCGCCCACGGCCCCGCCGTGAACCGGAAACCGAGCGGCACGCCCACCACGACGACCACGGCGATCGTGATGGCGCTGCGCGCGGTGTCCGCGAGGACCCGTCCAGCCAGTGGCGCCAGCGCCGAGACGGGCATCGTGCGAATCCTCGCGTCGAAGCCGTCGCGTAGGTCGGTGACGGTAGCGGCGGCGGTGAACGGGGAGGCGAACGCGATGCCCATGAGGACGAACAGCGGCAGGCTGACATCTACGTAGTCGTCGTACCCGGCGCCCGGATAGACGATCTTCGCGAAGCTCACGGTTATCAGCAGGAGAAGGATCAGCGGGAAGAAGACGGCCAGCACGAACGTCGCCGGGTCACGCAGCATCAGCCGCAGCGCGCGTCCGGCCATGGCCAGGGTGTCCCCCACCGGGGCGGGACGAGGAAGCGCGACCTGGCTCACGCGGCGGCCCTCCCGAGTGCCCGGCTCGCTCCCAGCACGCCGACCACGCCCAGCCCGAGCAGCCAGGCTCCGGCGATGAGCAGCGGCCGGGCGAGCGCCGCGTCGTGCGCGGTCAGTGCCCGCAGCGCGTCGGCGACGCGGCTCACGGGCTGCTGCTCGACGACCGGACGCAGCCACGACGGGAACGCGGCGGCCGGCGTGAACGCGCTGGACAGCAGCATGAACGGGAAGTAGATCAGGTTCGTCGCGGTGGTCACGGCCTCCAGCCGGCGGATCGCGAGCCCCAGCGCGATGAAGCAGGTGACCAGGGCGGCGGCGAACGCCAGCATGACGACCGGGAAGCCGAGCGCCTTCCACGGCCCGCCGTGGAACCGGAAGCCGAGCGCGGCGCCGATCGCCAGCAGCACGCCGAGCGAGAGGAGCGAGCGGGTCAGCTCGGCCGCGAGCAGCCCAAGCGCGGGCGCCGGCCGGCTGACGGACATGGTCCTCAGCCGGCGCAGCGTGCCGCCCAGCGCGTCCTCGGCAGCGAGGATGGCGCTCGACATCCCGGTGAAGAACACCGCCTGGATGACGACGGCGGGCAGCAGGTAGTCGATGTAGTCGAGGCCGCCGCGCCGCATCACCCGGCTGAATACGGTGAAGAACAGCAGCGCGAACACGAGCGGCAGCACGATGGCGCTGATGATCGACGCGGGGCGGCGGCTCATCAGGCGCAGGTGCCGCTCGGCGAGCACCGCGACGTCGGTGGCGAACGCCGGCCGGGGCCGTGTGCCCGCCACGCCCGGTGGCGGTGGCCCGGCCAGCGTCCCCGCCACGGCGGCCGGGATGGTCGAGGTCATGAGGCGACCTCGGCGGTCGGCCGCGCTGGCCGGCCGGCCTCGTCGGAGGCCGCGGCCTCACCGTCGGCCTGAGCGTCCGGGGTGGCCGGGTGCCCAGTCAGCGCCAGGAACACGTCGTCCAGGGTCGGGCGGCGCAGGCCGATGTCGTCGATCCGCGCGATGGGCAGGCCAGCGTGGCGGGCCTCGTCCAGCTCACGGACGACGGCGACCAGCGTCTCGGGGCCGGTCGCGGGCAGGCTCACCCCGTCGGGCAGGACACTCACCGGGCCGAGGGTCCCGAGCGTCTCGGAGACCAGTTGGCGGTCGGCCGCGTCGGCGACGGCGATGTGGCACACGGCTCCGCCTACGCGCCGCTTGAGCTCCTCGGCCGTGCCCTCGGCGACAACGCGGCCCCGGTCGATGATCGTGACGCGATCGGCGAGCTCGTCCGCCTCCTCGAGGTACTGCGTGGTGAGCAGGATGGTGATCCCGCTCGCGCGCAGCTCGCGGACGGCCTCCCACAGGGCGAGCCGGCTGCGCGGGTCGAGCCCGGTCGTCGGCTCGTCGAGGAACAGCACGGCCGGCTCGCGGGTGATCGACGCGGCCAGGTCGAGGCGGCGGCGCGTCCCGCCGGACAGCGTACCGGTGCGCTGGTCGGCCGCCTCGGTCAGCGTGAACCGCTCCAGCAGCTCGGCGGCCCGCCGACGGGCCTCGGCCCGGCCGAGCTTCATCAGCCGGCCGAACAGCACGAGGTTCTCGCGCGCGGTCAGGCCGCTGTCGAGGGCCGCGAACTGGCCGGTCACGCCGATCGCCGCCCGGACGAGCGCCGGCTGTTCGACCACGTCGTGGCCGGCGACCGTGGCGCGCCCCGCGTCCGGGCTCAGCAGCGTGGTCAGCACGTTGATGGCCGTCGTCTTGCCAGCCCCGTTGGGTCCGAGCAGCCCGAGGATCGTGCCGGCCTCGACCCGCAGGGACAGTCCGTCGAGCGCCCGGATGTCGCCGAAGGTCTTCACGAGCGCGTCGGCCTCGACCGCCGCGGTCACGGTTCGGCCCCCTGACGCGACGTCGGGTGGCAGGTCGCCATCTGTCGTCCTTCCTGACGTGAGTACTGGCTGGTGCGGGTTATCCGGCAGTCGTCACCGACCGCGCGGGGGGCGCGGGCCGGTCGGGTCCCCTCCATTGCTCCGTGCCGCGCGCTGTGGTGAGATGCCGAAGATATGGAAGGTAAGCCTAACTTAAGGCAAGAGGGCCGCGCCTTCCACACCTGGGCCGAGGCGGACGGAACACGAGGAGCGGGATGTCGATCCACCAGGTAGGTCCGGGCACGAGACCGACGGCCCCGCAATCGCCCCGACCCCGGCCGAGGCCGGGGTCGGGGCTGGGGCTGGGGCGGCCGTGGTGGCTGGCGTGACCGAGCAGGTGACCGGCGCGAACCGGGTCGCCCTGCGCGACCGGGCACCCCTCGGCGACGGTGTCCACACTCCAGCCGCGCTGGACGCGCTGATGGGGCGCGCGCGGGCGGCGGGCGAGTCCACGGACCACTGGGATCAGGCACGCGTCGACCAGGTGGTACGCGCCGTCGGACGGGCGTGCTACCGCGAGGACCTCGTCCGGGCGCTCTGCGCGCTGGTCGTCGCCGGCACCCGCATGGGGACCACCGAGGACCTGGTCGAACTGCACCGACTGCGCGTCCTGGGGACGATGCGCGACCTGCACGGCCAGCGGACGGTCGGCGTGATCGCGCGGGACGACGAACGGCGCACCGCGACGTGGGCCAAGCCGCTGGGGGTGGTCGCCCTGGTCACGCCGGCGACCGCGCCCTGCACGGCGTTGGCGACCGGCGTGCTGTCCCTGCTCAAGACCCGCAACAGCGTCGTCGTCACCCCCCATCCGGCGACCGCCGAGCCCCTGGCTCGCATGGTCGAGGCCGTCCGGCACGCGCTGCGCGAGGTCGGCGCCGAGGAGGACCTGGTGCAGCTGGTCGTCGGCGCCGACCGGAACGGAAGCCGGGAACTCATGCGCGCGGCCGACTTCGTGGTGGCGACCGGCGGGGCCGGGACCGTCACGCGCGTCTACACCAGCGGCACACCCGCCGTCTCCTCCGGGCCCGGCAACGCGACCGCGGTCGTCGACGAGTACGCCGACCTGGACACCGCCGCCGAACTGATCAACAAGGGTGCCTGCTTCAACAACGGGACGTCCTGCTCCTCCGAGAGCAACGCACTGGTCGACGCGCGGGCGCTGGGCGCCTTCCGGGAGCGGCTGCGCGCCGGCGGAGCGCTGCTGCTGTCGGACGAGGAGGCGGTCCGGCTGGAGCGCCACCTGTGGCCGGACGGCCGGCCGGATCGTCTCCTGGTCGGCCGGAGCGCGGTCGAGATCGCGCGCGCGTGCGGCATTCCCGTCCCCACCGGCCGTGCGGTCACGACACTCGTCGCCACGATGCCGGCGGTGGAGCCGGGCCGGCCGCTGTTCACCGAGAAGCTGGCACCCGTGCTCACGCTCGCGCCCTACCGCACGTTCGACGGCGCCGTCCGCGACGTCCAGGACGTCCTCGCGCACAGCGGACGCGGCCACAGCTGCGCCCTGCACACCGGCGACGGCCCGGTGGCCGAGGCCAGGGTCGACCGGCTCGCCCGCGCCACGAAGGTCTGCCGCGTGCTCGTCAACCAGTCGACCATGGGCAACGCCGGCAGCTTCGGCAACGGCATGGAGTTCACGTCGGTCGTGTCGACCGGGTCCTGGGGCGGCTGTGGCGTCTCGGAGAACGTGACCTGGCGCCACCTGTTCAACCGCACGACGGTGTCCCACCCCCGGCCGACCCGCGTCCCGAGCCCCGCCGAATTGTTCGACGACCCGAACCCGGCGGCCACCCCGCTTGATCCGTGGTAATCGGGCGCCGCTCGATCCAGCGCACCGGCTGCCGGACGGCGGGCCGCCAGACACCCGCCAGCCGGCGGCCGCAGCAGGTTAACGGCGTCATGGAGGAGCAGCCCTGTGAGCCAATCAAGGCGGTCATGGCCTATCGGAAGATGACGGATCGCGGCGGAACTGTTTCCTTAAAGCACGAACCGCGCCTTCTCCTGTTTGAGGATCTGGAATGAGTTCATCCAGCGGACGCCTGGCAACCGGCCGGTGTAGGTACGATACGCGTTAGCCGGCTCGCCAGGCGGAGCCCTGTCGTCTGGCCTTCGTCTCCGACGGGCTCACACCGTGCATGCCCGAGGTGCGCGACCGTCAGGTCTCGAAGCCCTCTGGGGGTGCCTGCATATCAAGGGCGTCCACGCTCAGTGCGTAGTCGTCGGGATGCTGCGCCAGATGGTTCGCCGCCTCGTACAGGGCAGGGAGTGCCGCGAAGTCCTTCGACCGACCCGCCGTCTCCTTGGAGCGGATGATGTCCTCGAGGCTCGCGACATAGATCGAAACACCGAACTCGGCGACGTCATAGCGCCGAGCATTTCGCATGATCGCATCGAAGGGGCCGACACCCGGAAGCTCGATCAGCACATCAATAGCACCGTACCGAATTCTATACATCGCGAAATACTCCGCGTAGAACTCCTCTGGCCTCACCTCGGGGTGGGACACATACTCAGTCGAGTTCGCGGTCTTCTTCAGCGTCGCGACGCCGCTGAGCGCGGCCGCGAGTCGAGCCAGGTTCCCGGGATCGGGATCGGGAACGACGTCCAGATCACCAGTGACGTACGGCGTTCCCTGCAGCCTCGCACCCACCCCACCGACAATGATGTAACGGACACGGTGCTCGGCGAGCATGCCAAGCATCCTCGGCAGTTCGAGCTGGAGCGAAGCTGTCGACTCCTCAGCCGTCACTCGACAACCAGCCGGGCACTGGCAAACACCGCATGTTCCGCCATCAGCATCCGCAGGCGCTGCTCCGGCGGCACCGAGAGGATCGCCTTCACCTGGACCAGAAGCCCAGGATCCGACTGCCAGGTCTCCCTGGTCAACGTCCTGAAGAGATCCTGGGCGCGTACGCGAGCCTGCGCCGCCCGCTCGCGTAGGTAGACAGCCCGCTCGACAGGGTCCTGGGGCGGGTCAAAGGGATCATCCAGGCTCATCGCCGAACCTCCCACGCGACCGGCATCGGACTGCCACAAGAGTGCCCCACGGCGCACAACCACCCCACGGCCTGACCCGCACGGACGACACTACCAGCAACGCCGCGACGGAGATCAACGAGCACGCCCGGCCGACGTCGCGGGTGAGAAGCGCCTGCTCCTCGGGCCACCCTACGCGTGATCGATGATCTAGCACTCGGACGCGGCATCGCGGCGACACGGCAGATGGGCCTCGGGTCAATGCGGCCAACCATGTCGGACCTGTCGGATAATCTTGGACGGTGCGCGGCGGGTGAGCCGGTGCCCGAGAACAGGCGTGGACAGCATCAGAAGGCAAGCCCGCGCTACGGAATGCCTCCTCGCTGAGGCACGGCCGCCGGCCGTGCCCGGATGGCGGCGGTCGGCGCGGGAAGTGGCTCGCCGGGATCGCCGCGGTCGAGATGGGGGCTCGATGGCCGACGGGTGGGTACCTCCGAGTGAGCCCATCGAGTGGGACATCGCGATCCCGACCGATGACGTCTCCATCGCCCGGCGGCGGCGTACGCTGGCGCCGATTCAGGTGCTGACGGACATCGAGCGCACCAAGTCGAGCTTGGACGGGGATTTCTGGTCCCGCTACGACCTGTTCACCGTCGCGCTGGCCGTCATCGACCAGGTCGCGCTCGCCATGGGCATCTCGGCGGGCCGGACCTGGGACGAGACCGTCGAGTACGCCGTGGCGCAGGCGACGCGCCAGGTGCCCGACGGCACACCCGAACAGTGGCGGGTCGTCGCGGAACGGGTCGTCGTCTCCCTGGTGACGACCGACGTCGAGACCGTTCCCTACCTCGTCCACGCGGCCGGCGGCGCGACCTGGCTCGCGCAGCGTTTCCGGCTGCTCTACGCGCAGGCGAGCCCGGAGGGCGGGGAGCACCTGCGGGCCTCCGAGCAGGCCATCAATATCTTCATCGACGCGCTCGACCTGGACATCGAAGCGGCTCAGATCGCCAACGAGGCGCAGCTGCGGGCCCTCATCGGCCGTGGTGCGATCGAGTCCGCGGTCGCGATCGCCCGCCACGCCCGGTATCGGAGTATCCAGCTCCAGGAACGGGTCCGCCGGATCGTCGCGGACACGCTCATCGACCCCGACGCGCATGACTGGGCCGACGACGTGCCGGTCGTCCTGGACACGGCGCTGCGACATGTGGCCGAGCGCCTCACCGCGGAGACGGAGCTGCTCGACGCGGTCGCCGACCGGCGAGGTGACGTCACCGACGCCGCCCGGCTTGCCTCCGCGAACCAGCTCGTGGAGATCCTCCGCGAGTGCCGGCATCGGCACAATGAACTGCACAGCCATCTGATCGGGGCGCGTGGGCGGCTCCGGGAGGCCCTCGACGACCGGTTCGCCCGGCCGGCCGGCGCCGCGCACCTGGCGAACATCGGGTCCGACCTGCTCGATCCTTACCTCCTTCGCCCCACCGACCAGGCAGCGGCGATAGCTCCCCGGCTGCTGGCCACGGTGGGCGGGATCGCGGCGCGCTGGTGGCCGTCGCTCGCGACGCTCGTCGACGAGCTGTGCGCCGCGGCGCGCGAGCCAGGGCAGGGCGACGAGATCGAGGAGCCGCAGTTCGACGAGTCCGCGGAACGGGCCTGGTGGGAGTCGTATGAGGACACGGTCGACGCCATGCTCGACGGGGTCGAGGAACCGATCCGGCTGTCCCAGATGCTGGCCCGCGTCGACGAGATCGCGGCCGCGGCGCAGGACGACGAGGGCGAGCCGCTGGACCCGTCGGTGCTCGCCGCGGCGACCGTGCACGCGGCGCATCGCGCGTGGACGACCCGGTTGGCGGGGCGCGCCAACGGGGAGCGCGTCCTGCTCGCCGTCGACACGGGGAACGCCCTCGACACCAACAAGATCCGCTCGGCTGACCTGCTGCTCGTCCCGGCGACGGTGACCGCCGACATCGACGCTCCGCAGCCGGCCGCGGCGCGCGCGGCCACGCCGGACCTGCCCTGGCAGTCGGACGGAGCGTCCGACCATCCCGACGACCTGGAACCTGACAACCTGGAAGCGGAGCTGGCTGGATGACCCTCGCAGCTGACGCCCTCGACCTCGGCCGGCTCCTCGCCTGGTCCGCACGCCCGCGGGAAAGCCCCGCCCGGCACGACGACTATCACCGGGTGGTCACCCGCTACCTGCAGGATCCCGACTTCGCGCAGGCGGCCGACGCCCTGTTCACCGGCGCGGGCCTCCAGGTGATCGTGACCGCCGCCGACGGTGTGATCGTCACGGCGGAGGCCACGTCGCCGCTGCGTCTCCCCGTCGGCGACGTCGTGAAGCGGGCCTCGCCCCATCACCGTGCCGTAGTCGGCGCGGTGGTGCTCGCGGTCGCCCGCACCGCCTATCCAGAGCCGTCGATGCTGAGCGATCCCGACCGGGTCGCCGTCTTCACGGCCCAGTCGGTCGTCGACACGCTCGACCGGACCGCGCAGGCGCACGCGGAACGCAACGGCCAGGACGGCGAGCTCGACGAGGACCGTGTCGAGATGTGGCGCCGGTGGCAGGCGCTCGCGGCCGCGCGCCCGAACGCGCGGCGCAGGTCGGTGAGCGACCGTCAGGGCGTGGTCGCCCGGGTGTGCCGGGTGCTCACCGAGGCGGGCTATCTGACGGCCCGTGGCGAGACCGACGGCGGGACGTGGATGAGTCGTCCCCGTTTCCGGCACGCGGTCGCCGAGCTGTGCGTGGATTCGGACCTGTACGCCCTGGTCAACGGGTTCGCCGAGCAGGAGCCCGACCGGCTGGACCCGGCGAGCGGCCCGGAGCAGGCGGACCCCGACGGCGACGACGACGGGCTGGGCTAGGCGATGAGCTCCGCCCGTGGTGAGCAGGCCGGGTTCTCCTGGGACGAGCCGGAGGCGCCGTCCGGGCCGGCGGCGCTGCCGACCCCGCCGCTGCGGCTGCGCCGTGTGCATCTGCGTGGTGTCGGCCCGGACGGGGCTCGGTTCGATCCGCTGGACCTGGACTTCACCGCCCGCGACGGGGCGGCATCAAGGGTGCTGTTGTCGCTGACGAACACCGGTGGCAAGTCGACGCTGATCACGCTGGTGTCCAGCCTCGTCGTACCGGCCGCCCGTGCCCAGGTCGGCGGCAAGAACCTCGGCGACTACGTGCTGACCGGCGACACGTCGCATGTGATCTGCGAGTGGGAGGACGCGACCAGCCGTAGCCGCACCGTGACCGGCACGGTGATGGAGTGGCGCGACGGCCGTCGTCAGCCCGGCCACAAACAGCGGTCGACGACGCAGATGCGCCGCGCCTGGTACCTGTTCCGCACAGGGCCCGGCGACTACGGCGTCGACGACCTGCCCTTTGTCACCGATGGCCGGCGGACGACGTTCGAGGCCTTCGTCGGGCAGGTCTCCAGCGCCCTGTCGGCGCGGCCGCGCGCCCAGTGGGCGATGACGCAGACCCAGCAGGAATGGACCGAGACGCTGGAACGGCTCACCAGCATCGACCCGGTGCTGTTCGGTTACCAGATGCGGATGAACGACTCAGAGGCCGGCGCCGAGAAGCTGCTCGCCACGTTCGACTCGCCGGACAACGTCATCCGGTTCTTCGTCGCCGCGCTCAACGACGACCGCGAGCTAGCCGACTTCACCAGCACTCTCGCGCCGTATGCCGCCCTCGCCGTCCAGCGGCCAGGTCTGGAGGCACTGGCCGAGTTCGGCGCGCGGATCGGGCCGCGGGTCGAGATCGTCGGAGCACGTGCGGGCGCCGCGGAGGAGGCCGGTGGCCACACGGTACGGTTACGGCTCGCGGGCGGGGAGCACGCGGCGGCGCTCGACAACCGGGTCGACCGCGACCGACGCTCGCTCACGGAACTGGAGAGGTCGGCGCAGGCCGCGGTCGTGGCGCTCCAATCCGCCCGCCGCGAATACGGCCAGATCAGTGACATCCGCCTGCAGCTACTCTTGGAGGACGCCAGGGCGCGCCTCGCCAGCGCGGGCGAGACCGTCGAGCGCACGACGGCCGTGGCCCGCGCCGCGGCGGCGCAGGCCGACGCCTGGGAGGCCGTCGACCTCGTGCTCGACATCGCCCAGGCACGGACCGCCCGCGACGCGGCCCAGGCCGCATACGACGCGGCCGACGCCGGTCTGGAGCCGCTGCGGGCCGGCGCGCGGGACGCGAAGGCCGCGCTGGCCGGTCGCCTGCAGGCGCTCGCGGACGAGGCGCTGAGCAGCGCACGGACCGCCGACACCGAGGCCAAGGCCGCCGACGACGCCGCCGAGCAGGCGGTGACACGACGCACCGACGCCGGGCGCCGCGCGGACGACGCGAAGCGCCAGCTGGCCACGATCGACGAGGAGCGGGCGGCGGC
>NZ_MBLO01000221.1 GCF_001854805.1 Pseudofrankia coriaricola | reverse complement strand
ACGGGGAGCGCCCGCAGCTGTGCCAGCGCCGGTGGGCGGACGCCGTCATGTCCGCCGAGGAGCAGGCGACGGCCTGGGACAAGGCAGCCGACGACGCGGAGAAGGCCCACCAGGCCGCGGTCACGGCCCTCGACGCGCTCGACCGCCGGCTCGGGGGCCTGCGCGCCGAGGCCGCCGACGCCGAGCGGACGCTGCGGGACTTCGACGACGACGTCGCCGGCCTCGCCGCTCACGAGACGCTGCGGGTACTCGTCGACGAGGGCCTGCGTGGCACCGACGAGGTGGCGCGGGCAGCGGCCGCGGCGGACGCCGCCGCCCGCAGTGCCGACCTGCGCGCCGCCGAACAGGAACGGCTGGCCGCCGAGGCGTCCGCCGAGCTCACCCACCTGGACGGAACAGGCACCGCGCCCGCCGGGGCAGATGCCCTCGCGGTCCTGGCCGCACTGGTCGACGCGCATGTCGGCGCGGTCACCGGCCTGGAGTGGATCGAGCACAACGTCGTCGACGCCGACGCCCGCCCGGCCTTCATCGCGGCCAACGCAGAGCTCGCCGGCGGCGTGGTCGTCCTCGACGCGGCCCGGTTCGACGCCGCCGCGTCGTCACTGGCCACCTCCGAGCTAGTCACGCGGACGCCGGTCACCGTCGTCACAGTGCCACAGTCCGCCGCGGCGGAGGCCGCGCTGACACCTGACGAGTCGCGTCGACACGTCGTCCTCCCCCATCGCGCGACCTGGGACCGGGCCTGGGCCCGGACCCGGCGCGACGAGCTGGAGACCGTCCGCTCCGCGGCCGCGGCGGCGGCGGGCATGGCCCGCGCGGCGGCGAGCGACCACCGGCGTGCTGCGGCGGCTGGCCAGCAGTTCGTCGCCCGCTGGCCCGGAGCGGACCGCGACGAGCTGGCGCGGCGTTCCCGCACCGCGGCCGACGAGGTCAACGCCGCCGAGGGCCAGCAGGAGACACTGCGTGCCGACCGGGACGGACATCTCGCACAGGCCGCCGACGCGCGCCAGCAGCGCGACGACGCCCGGGCCCGTGGCGTCACGGCCCACGCGAACGAGCAGGCCGCACAGCGGCTCATGACGGTCTGCACGCAGGCCGACCAGGCAGCCGAACGGCGGCCCGCGGCCGAACGGGACCGCCAGCGTGCCCTACGGGACGCCGACGACGCCCAGGAGGCCGAACGGTCGGCGCGCACCCGGTCCAAGGCGGCGACGGAGCTGGCCGCGCGGACCCGGGCAAGCCGCGACCCATGGCTGCGGGAACGGGCCGAGCTCGGCGTCGACGTGGCAGCCCCCGACCCAGGCGGCAGCCTCGAGGTCGTCCGGCGCGGCTGGACCGCCCTGCGTGACGAGCTCCACGACGCCGAGCGGGGCCTGGTGGAGGCCGGAGTCCTCGAGCGCGCCGGCCGGCACCTGGGCGAGCTGCAAGCTCGTCTGCCTCGGCACACCCCCGCGGCCATCGAGCGTGCCGAGGTCCTCGCCGGGACGATCGAGGCCTCGTCCGCCGAGTTGCGGACCGCCGCCCAGCGGCAGGCACGGCGGGACGCCAGCACCGCCGAGTCCGACCAGCTGCGCGCCGAGAGCGACCAGCGCGCAGCCGCCGCGACGGAGCGGTCGGCACGGCCCGCGGACCGGCCCAACCACGTCGACCTGGCCAACGTCCCGGAATGGCGGCCCGCGGACCCGGCGAATATCTTCGCGATCCTGGAACGCCTGGAGATCCGCAACGCCGAGCTGCTGGCCGCGCGGGAGGCCGCCGAGCGGGCCGAGACCGACGCCCGCGAGCTCCACGACCTCGTCGCCGCGGACGTGTCCGCCCTGGCCGACACCTCGGCGATGTGGACCGCCGACAAACCGCCGACCGTCGCGCTCTTCGACGCGACGAAGGACGCCGCCCGCACCCGCATGCGTGACCTGATCGCGACCCTGAACTCAGCGGAGAAGGCGGAGCGGCAGGCCCGCGACGCGCTGCGCGACGCGGTCGCAGACACCCGCGCCGCGGTCGCCGACCCACGCTGGCGCGACCTCGACGCCCCCGTCGCCATCCGCCTGCGCTCGCTGCGCGACGGCGAGCTGGTCACCGAGGCCACGGCCCTCACTCGGAAGATCGACATCATGACCCGGTCGGCGCGCGGCGACCTCGACTCCCTCGACACGCACCGGACCGTGATCCGGGACGGGCTGGTGTCGCTGTGCCGCGACCAGCGGCGCCTCCTGCGGGAGGTATCACGCTCATCGCGACTCCCCGACGGTCTCGGCGAGCTGTCCCTACGGCCCGCGGTGAAGATCCTTTTTGACGAGGCGCCGGCCGACGCCGCGGTCGCGAAGCTCTCCCAGCGGGTCGATGCCTGGGCCGTTGAGCTCGCCACGAACCCGAAACGCGCCTCATCGTCCGAGGTACGCGCCCGATGGCTCGCCGACGCGGTCCGTGACACCGTCATCGACCGTCCCAAGGCCGGCCCGTGGACCGTGGAAATCCTCAAGCCGCGCATCGACGGGAAAGTGCTGTACTGCCCGCCGGACCGCATCCCCCACGAGTTCTCCGGCGGCCAGGTCCTCACCCTCGCAGTGCTGGTCTACTGCGCTTTGTCCGGCGTCCGCTCCGCCCACCGCCCCGGCGGCGCCCGACCGCCCGGAACGCTGATCCTCGACAACCCGTTCGGCGCCGCGTCCGCCGAGGCATTGATCGCGATGCAGCACCGCCTCGCCGCGCACACCGGCCTACAACTGGTCTGCGCGACCGGGCTCAACGACGCCGGCGTCGACGCCGCGTTCACCGGCCCAGGATCGGTGATCGTCAAGCTGCGCAACGACGGTGACCTGCGACGCAACCTGTCGTTCCTGCGCCTGCGCGCCACCGTCGTCGACGGCATCGACATCGCCACCGCCCTCACCTCGGGACGCGACGTCGACGCGCAACGGAACTGGGTCGACGCGAGCGCCTACCGGATCGGCGGGTGAGCCGATGCTCGTCCGACAGACCGAAGTCGACGCGCTGCGCTCGGCACTGGTCGAACGCGACCAGGTGCGGGTACCGCTGGAAGCGTTGTGGCCGCTCTGGGCGATGGCCGCCCCACGCCTGGTCGGGAACGTCGGCCAGGTTGAGGGACTGTTCGTCGCGTTGAAAGCGCTGGAAGAGGCCGGCGTCGTCACCCTGCCCCTGCACGCCTGGGACACCACTACCAGGCCGGCGCTGCCTAAATCAATCACCGTTCCGGGCGCGCGGAAAGCCCCCGGCCAGCGGCCCTGGACCCGTTTCCCGTGGTGCGCCCGGATGGGCTGGGCCGCCTCGCTGCCGGCGCTCTCCGACGCCCAGTTCCGTGACCTCACTGCTGTCAACGACTGGCTCGTCCGCGCCGAGGCCTCGGGCGAGCCGCCGCAACAAGTGCTCCTGCGCTACCGGTCGGTCGAGCTGTTCGGCGACGAGAAACGGCTCGAAGCCCTCGCCCGGACAGAACTGTTCGGACCAGGACGACTCAGCCTCGGCCTCCTGCGCTGCCGACGTGTACCGGCGCCGCTGCCTGCCGCCGCGGTCGGACCAGGCACGGACCTGCTGGTCGTCGAGAACAGCGACACCTACTGGACCGCGGTCGACGTCCTCTCCGCCGCCGACAGACACCCCGTCGGCGCGGTGGCCTGGGGATCCGGGAAAACATTCCCCTCGCAGGTCGCCGCGCTCACGGTCGACGTCGCCGGCCGCGGCCCGGTGCAGGGGACCGTCTGGTACTGGGGCGACCTCGACCCCGCGGGCGTCACCACGGCCGCCGACGCGGCCGCCGCGGGCGCTGCCCACGAAATACTCGTCCGCCCGGCCGAGAGCCTGTGGGCAGCTATGGCGGACCGCCCGGTGCAGAACTCCGGTGGAGTTCCGTGGCCCCCCGACCTGGGGCGAGACTGGCTGGGGCCCGCGCTCTGGGCCCGCCTCAGCACGGTCCGGGACACATCGGGACGCGTCGCCCAGGAATCCGTACCAGCCGAAAGTCTCGCCGCCTGGGCGACAGGCCTCGGCCGCCCGCGGCGCTGAGGCCCGGTCCGGCACCGGACAGATAGCCAGGCGTTCCCCCAAACACGCTCCCGCGTGGCCACACTCTGTCCACAGCTCGAGGCACGGCGCCACTGAATTTCGTCCCCGACCCCGCCCCGCCGCAAGGCTCAGGAGCGGCGACGCCAGCGCGGGTTCAGAACTCGAACCATTACCCCACCGCCGGCCACTCTCACCAGTGAGCCCGTTCTCCCAGATCAGACGGAGGCAGGCCGGTGACGAACGCCCATTCCACTCCCCCGCCCAGCCCGAGAACACAGCGGATGCTATCCGTGACGCAGTGGTGCTGATCTCCGCCGCTGTCGCCAACAGCAGACCCAGCCCCTACCAGCCAGCCACCGACCGCCACAACAGCCACCCCAGCGACCCCACCTCGAACGCAAGATCACGCCCACCCGGGGGCTCGCAGATTATTAACGCGCTGGTTTGATCTTCGGTGTGAGGTTGATGGGACTGCCGCAGCCGGCCGGCGCAGCGGTCTGGGCTACCCATCAGCATGATCGATTGGTGTCTCGAGGTGTCCTACCGGTCCCTGCTTCCAGGGCTGCGACCACGATCGCGATCATGTCGACAGACGATGCGCGGCGACCGATGGTGCGAGAATCGGGTCATGGTTGAGCGGGACATCGCCGTGGTGGTCGTACGGCTCGCGGACTCATCTCCGCGCGAGGCGCACGACCTCGTGGTCGCCAACCCGTGGCTGTTTGACAGCGGCGTCGACGAGGCGATTGATGCCCTGCTGACCGTGGCCCGCCGGCAGGGCGACGGGCGTCGCGCCGAGAGACTGGAGCGAGGGCGAAGCGCGCTGCGGCGGTGCCGGGAATACGGAGCCGAGCGGGCGCTGATACGTGACGTTCTCGACCGCATCGAGTCGCTCGGCCCCACGGAGCTGGCCGACGCAGTGCGCGTGGTGACGGACGAGGACCTTCAGGCAGAGCTGCGCCGACGGATCGACGGGGCGATCGACATCGGCGATGTGCTCGCGTGGGATCACTGGCTGAGCGTGAGCATCGCGCTGGAACAGGCCGGCGGTCCACATTCGTCCCAGGTTGTCGCACCGGCCGGCATCGCGTGGGACGACGCCGAGCGCGACGTCTGGTGGGCGAGGCAGTTCCTCGATGAGCACGACGTCGAAGGGCAGCGGCAGATGCTGCGGGACGGGACGCTGCCGCTATCGCGGTCACGGCTCGAGCGGGTTCGGCTACGGTTTCGGGCCGCGCACCTGATCGCGGCACGTGAGCGGGATGCGCTCGAGGTCATCCACCTGCGCCGGAGTCTCGCCATGGCGCAGGTGGCAGCCGAGGCCGATCGGGATCCGGGCCTCGCCGAGGAGGTCCTCGCAGGGCGCCAGGACGTATTCGTCGAGGGGTACGTCCTGTGAACGTCGAAGGGCTGGTACTGCACGCGGAGGCGCTCATGGGCGTCGCAGACGAGCAGGACGTCCCGTGGCCGGAGCGCACCGCCGCGTTCGAGGAGGGCGCCAGCATCCTCATGGACGCGACGACCATGTCGGATGAGGTGGGGCACCTGGACCGTCTGCTCTACGTCGGCGACGGAGTCGTCACCACGCCATTGTTACGAGGCGAGCGCCTCGCCCCGCCGAGTCCCGATCTGATCAGCGCCTATCTGTGGATGGCCGAGGCCAACCTGGAGCTGTTCGAGTTCCGGATGCGGGTCACCGACCTGAGACAGGCCGCGACCGCGCTGCGAACCGCGGCCGACCTCCAAACCCTCCAGGGCGAGAACGACCCGGTTGTGGGCATGCGGTGCGCTGTCGTACAAGCGCGCCTCGCGGCCTACCGTACAGAGACTTTTGAAACGGACGGGGACCTGGCGGCGGCGACCGAGGCCCTGGACGCGGCCGGTGCCGACAACGCGGTCGCCGCCGGCTGGCTGGCCCGGTGCCTCCGGCTGCAGGCGGCTGCCTGCGCCGACCCGGAAGGCACCTTGCGCGGTGCGGTGCGGCTGCTGCAACAGGTGCTCCAGGCGCCGCTGCCGCAAACCCCCGTCCTGCCATGGCTAGAGGCCGCCTGGGGTGCCGACCTGGCGCGCTGCCAACTGGACATCTACGCGCTCACCGGCCTGCAGACCGACCTGAACATCGCCTTCAACTGGGCAACGCAGGCATTGGAGAAGCAGCGATCATCGGTACCGGCTGGCTGCGCGATGGCGCGAGCCGCGCGCATCGCGCTCGGCACCAAGATTCCCGTCGGCATCGAGGACGTCGAAGAGTGGCACGACGCGCTCATCCTGCTAGGCGGGCGGAACTGGCACGGCTGGCTGCTGGCGAGGGAGTACGCCGCCTGGTGCGGGAACGCCGGTCGGCCGGAAGGTGTCGTCCAGGCACGGTACGTCTACGACACCGCCCTCCAGACGGCCGAGGCCGAGTCGGGTCCGGCGGAACGTCGTACCTGGCTGCGCGAGATTGCCGCCCTCGCACCGCTGGTCACAGATCGGCTGTTCGCCGATGACACACCGGGAGCCACGGGCTACCGACTCGAACGCGGGCGGGCGTTGATCCTCCGCGAGCGGTTCGCCGACGAGTACACCGAGCTTCGCGAGGTCATCGCCGCCGGAATGGGGGGCCTCGCCTCGGAGCTGCGAGAAGCGTTGAACGCAACCAGGTCCGAGCGTATCGGCGTGCGCGGCCGCGACATCGCCGCCACCCGGCTGGCGCAGCTGACCGACCAGCTGCGCCGAGTGGCGGGGTTCGAGCGCTTCCGCGGCTGGCTCGAACCCGACGAGGTCGCCGAGTCAGCCGGCGGCGAGCCGCTCATCTACCTCCTGCCCGGGCCCACCGGCGGCTGGATGGTCGGGCACGACCCGGACAGCGGGTGGTTCCATCAGCACCTGCCGCTCTGCCGGACCGACGAGATCCCGGCGTCCGTGCGGCGTTTCCACAAAGTCATCCGCACCGCCACGCTCCCGGCGGGAGCCCGTCGGCATGCGGTGACCGCTGTCAGCAACTGGCTGTGGGACGCCGTCTACGTGCCCCTGCGGCCCCATATTGAGCGCCGAACGTGCCACGTCGTCGCCCACGGCTATCTCGCCAACCTCCCCATCCACGCGGCCCAGCGCGCGGATGGGTCCGCTCCCGCGGCGGTGCACGAGTCCGACATCCGCTACGTTCCCTCGGCGCGGTCGCTGGCGCACTCTCGCCGCACCCTCCAGGACGCTGACCCCCACGACCAGGTGTTCCTCGGCGTGCCGCCACCCAGCGGCGCCGCGATCGCCGCGGCCGAGCGCGAGATGGCCTTGGTCGCGCAGTGGTTCCCTCGGGCCGTCCTTCTTCGGGCCGGGGAACGGTCACGCGCCGACGTGGTCCGGGCTGCCCAGACCGCCGGCTGGCTGCACGCCTCCTGTCATGGCGTCGCGGATGCCAATGACCCGCTGAACTCCGGACTTCTGCTCGCTGGCGAGGAGCGGCTGACCCTGGGAGACCTCGCACGCGCGACCATCGGTCACCTCACTCTCGCCGTGCTGTCCGCCTGCCAAACCGCGGTCCCTGACCCCGAACTACCCAACGAGGAGCTCAGCCTCGCCGCCGGATTCCTCACGGCCGGCTGCGGCGCCGTCGTCGCCTCCTCCTGGCAGGTCCCCGACCAGGCCACCGGCGCGCTGATGACCCACTTCTACCGCGCCTGGCGCCGCGAGGGCCGGACACCGGCCGAGGCGCTGCGCACCGCGCAGCTGCGTCTCGCCGAGACTGGTGAGGACGCCGATGGGACGGCCGTAACCGCCTGGCGTGACCCGTACTTCTGGGCCAGCTTCCGTTACCTCGGCTGGTGAGCTCGGGCCCGCGACAACCGGGCCGTCTGCCTGCCACACTTGGCGCGTGAGCGAGCCCGAGACGCTGACCATCTACCTCCAGGCTGAAGGCGACGCCGACCTCATCGCCGACCAGCTTCGCGCGGCCGCCGCCGAGCTACCCGGCGCCGGCGCAGCCAGCGTCGAGATCGACGACGTCGAGCGCTCGACAGTCGACGTGCTCCAGTCGATCACACTCACCCTCACCGCCGCCGGAGGCGTCGTCGGCGCCACCAACCTCCTCATCGGCCAACTCACCGACCTGATCAAATCAGTGAAGGGTATCCGCGCCGCCTGGCGCGACACTGAAGATGGCCCGGTCCCGATCGACGTCACAGATACCGACAACGCGGACAGCGGCCAGTCGTAGAGCCGTTGGCGGGCGGCGGCGGTGTCGATACCCTGCCCGACGAACCCTGCCCGACGACAAGCAGCCCGATCGCTCGGTGGGCTCCGACCGGCTGGCCGTGCAGCTACCCGAACCGATCAACGACCCGGACCGGCTCACTCATCTCGACATCCGCCGACGTGACCGCCTCGGCGGCATCCTGCACGAATACGAACATGCAGCCTGACCAGCCCGGACGTATTTGTCGGCAGGTACAGGGACAGGAGGTTCGAGATCCGCGCGGTCTGCCTGATTCCTCATCCGAGGAGGTCAGGCAGGTGTGCCAGACTCGCGGCTACCGGCGCCGCGCGGACCCAGCCAACAGCGCGACCGCGTCGAGCAGGTGGCCACCGAGGACGTCGAGGTCGGCCGCGGCCAGGACGTTGCCGTTCGCGCGCAGCGTCGTCACGAGCGCCGCGGGCGAGCCGGGGCCTTCGACCGAGCCGACGGCGCAGATGACCTCCAGGTCGTAGCGCAGCGGCAGGTCCGGCTCGGGGTCGGCCGGCAGCAGGTCGTGCAGCGTGCGGTCGGTGACGGCCGCCCAGCCGCCGGCGGCGTCCGGTCGCTGGTCAAACCGGCCGAGGTAGTTGAACTCGATCGGGGGAACCGCCGCCGCGCGCAGCCGCGGATCGTCGCGGACGCTCTGGGCGAGCCCGAAGTCGAATCCCTGGTTCGGCACCGCCGCGAGGCGCCGCGCGGTCGCCGCCGCGGCCCGCCACAGGGCCGCGCCCTCGTCGGCCGCCGGCTCCTCGGCTCCCCCACTCCCCCGCGCGCCGTCGGCCTCGGCCGCGCCGTCGGGCGTGCCCGCGCCGTCGGCCTCGGCCATGCCGTCATGCGCGCCCCCGCCGTCGGGCTCGGGCGTGCCATCGGCCTCGGGCGCCGTGGGCACCCGGAACGGGAAGACGCTGGTGAACCAGCCCACCGTCGCCGACGTGTCGACATCGTTGGCATCGTTCGCCGGGGGGCGGTCGGCTCCCGCCGCCTCGTCGCCGGCCGCCGCGACGAGATGGTCGAACCGACCGTGGGACTCCAGGTCGACGACCACGTCGGGCAGCGCGGCGCGCCAGTGGCGGACCGCCCAGCCCAGCGCGGCGAGCAGCAGCTCGCGCAGGCCGACCTCGCGGCTCACCGCGCCGACCAGGGCCGCGGTCGCCTCCGGTGAGGCCGCGAACGTCGCGACCGTCAGGTCGGCGGCCCGGTCGCGTGCCGGGTCGGTGCGCCGCGAGCCCAGCGGCCGGTCCGCCCCGGCAAGCTCCGCGGCCCAGTAGGGCACCTGGCCCGCGACCTCGTCGGTTTGCGCGCGCCGGCGCGCCAGCTCGCCGAAGCGCCGGTAGCTGGTCAGCTCACCGGTCGCCTCGCTCGGTCGGGCCAGCGCCCGGAGCATGATCGCCCAGGACACCGCGTCGACGGCGAGATGGTGCACGGACAGCTGGAGCAGGTCGGCGTCCGGCAGGTACAGCGCGGCCAGCATCCGCCCACGGCCGGGGTCGACCCGGTCGATGGTGGCCCGGGCCTCGGCGCCGAGCGCGGACGCCGCGTCGCCGGGCACGACCCGCAGCACGTCGGCCGCCTTGACCGCCCCGACCGGATGGGTCTCCAGCGCGTCCCCTGCCGGCGCCAGCGCGGCGCGCAGCATCGGGTGGCGATCGAGCAGCATCTGCAGTGCCGCCTCGACGCCCGCTGTCCCGGTGCCGGGCGGCACCGCCAGCAACTGCGTCTGCGTGAAGCGGCGGAAGGAGCGAAGCTCCAGCAGCCACGTCGCGATCGGCAGCGGCGGCACCGCGCCCAGCCCCTCGTCCGCGAGCCCCGCCGGTCCGTTCGCCCCGCCGGCCGCGGTCCGAGCCGCCAGCGCGTCGGCGGCCTCGGCCAGGTCGCGGATGCCGCGGCTGACCGCCACCAGCCGCGGCGTGAGCACGACACCGACGGCCCGCGCCCTGCTCACCAGCGCGATCATCGAGATGCTGTCGAGCCCCAGGTCCGCGAGGTCCGCGTCGACGCCGGCGGGAGCCGCGCCGAGCAGCTCGGTCGCGACCGCCCACAGCGCGCGTTCGGTCGCGGTGGCCGGCTGCGCCTCGGCCGCCTCGGCCGCACCCACGCCCACGCCGCCCGGACCGCCGGCGGCGAGCGCCTCGAGGGCGCGGGCGTCCACCTTGCCGTTGGCGGTCATCGGCAGCGTGTCGACGAGCACGAACCGCGCGGGCACCAGGTGCGCGGGCAGCCGGTCCGCCAGCTGGGCGCGCAGGGTGGCCGGCGACGGCGAGGCCGGGGCGGCGACGCCGCCGGCCGGGACGACGAAGGCGACGAGGGCCTGGCCGGCGCCTCGCGCCACCGCCCGGACGACGGCCGTCGACACGCCGGGCACCGCGCGCACCGCCGCCTCGATCTCCGCCGGCTCGACCCGGTAGCCCCGGATCTTGACCTGGTCGTCGTCGCGGCCCAGGTACTCCAGCGTGCCCGCCGCCGCGCGGCGCACGACGTCGCCCGTGCGGTACATCCGTTCCCCGGGCTGGAAGGGGTCCGCGACGAAGCGCCCGGCGGTGTGCCCGGGCCGGCCCAGGTAGCCCCTGGTCAGCTGGTCGCCGCCCAGGTAGAGCTCGCCGACCACACCCGAGGGGGCCAGCCGCAGCCGGGAGTCGAGGACGTAGGAGCGCATGCCGGCCACCGGGTGGCCGATGCTCGGCTCGGCGGTGTCGGCGAGCGCGGCCGACGCCGCGTCGACCGTCGTCTCGGTCGGCCCGTAGAAGTTGTGGACGGCCGTGGTCGGCAGCGCGCGCAGCCGGTCCCACACGTCGGGCCCGACCGCGTCGCCGCCGAGTCCCAGCACCGCGAGGGGGCAGCGCTCCCCATCCGGCGTGGCTTCCAGCAGGCCGGCCTGCGCGAGATGGCCGAACATCGACGGCGACGTCTCGATCATGTCGAGGCCGAACCGCCTGACGCCGTCCACGAGCCTGGCCGGGTCGCGCTGTTCCTCCGCGTCGAACACGTGCAGGGCGTGCCCGGCCAGCAGCGCCAGCGTCGGCTGCCAGGACGCGTCGAAGCTCATCGACCAGGCATGGCCGACCCGCAGCGGCCGGCCGAGGCGGCGGGCCGCCGGCTCGTACACGCGGGCGCGGTGGTCGGCGAGCAGGGCGGCGATCCCCCGGTGCGTGCCCACCACGCCCCGGGGCTCGCCCGTCGAGCCGGACGTGAAGATCGTGTAGAGCGCCTGGTCGGGCAGCACCCGCACGGCCGGCCGCTCGGCGGGCCGGCCGGCCACCGACGCGGCCGTCCCCGGGCCGTCCAGGTTCAGGACGGGCACGGCGCGGCCCGGCAGCGCGTCCGCGGCGGCGATCGCGAGCACCGCCGAGGTCCGGTCGACCAGCGTGGCCAGGCGCGCCGCGGGCACCGGCCACTCGACGGGGACCGACGTGCCGCCGGCCAGCGCCACCGCCAGCAGCGCCACGACGAAGCGCGGGCCGCGCGGCAGCGCGATGACGACCGCGTCCTCCTGGCCGACGCCGCGCGCGCCCAACTCGTACGCGAGCCGCGCGGCGGCCGCGCCGAGCTCGCCATAGCCCAGCCGGCCGGGTTCGGCGCCCCCGCTCGGGTCCGCGTGCGCCGCGGGCCCGGTGGACCAGGTCATGGCCAGCGCCGCTGGCGTGTCCTGGACGTGCCGCCAGAACAGGTCGCCGACGGTCGCCGGCTCGTCGCGCCCCGCGTCCGCCGAGCCGGCCGTCCTGCCCGCCTCGGCGGGCGCGGGCGGGCCGGTAGGAGTGCGCTGTGCACCGCCCTCATCAGACTCGGCATCGGCGTCCGGGCCGCGAGACGGCTTCGCCGGAGTGAGCAGGATGGTGCGTTCGCCGGGCAGCAGGATGTCGAGCGTGTCCGGGTCGGCGTCGGCGTGGCCGGGCAGTGAACGCAGGACCTGGAGCAGCCGCTCGCCGAGCTGGCCCGGGTCGATGGTGGGCAGGAGGTCGGCGCGGTGCTCCAGCACGACGCGCAGCTCGCCGTCGGCGAGGTAGGGCACCAGCGTGAGCGGGTAGTGGGTGAGGCTGTCCAGCCGCAGCGGCGTGAACACCACCCCGTCCGGTGCGCGCACGACGTCCGCCATCGACCCGCGCGGGGCGTTCTGGAACACCATCAGGGTGTCGAACAGCTCGGGATGGCCGGACAGGCGTTGCAGCGCGGCGAGGCCGACGCCGCCGTGCGCCCGCATGCCGACCACCCGGCGCTGCAGGTCGACGCAGCCCTGTCGGACGGTGTGGGCGGTGTCGAGCCGCGCCCGGACCGGCACGGTGTTGATGAACAGGCCAACCATGTCCTCGACGCCGGTGAGCTGTTCGGGCCGGCCGGCGACGGTCGCCCCGAACACCACGTCGCGGCGGTCGGTGAGCCGGCCGAGCAGCACCGCCCAGGCGAACTGGGCGAGCGTGTTGACGGTGAGCCCGCTCTCACGCGCCCAGCCCACCAGCCGCGCGGTGTCGGCGGCGTCCATGCCGACCTCGACCGACACCGGCAGCGCGGCGGCCGTGCCGCGGCGGCCGGGGGCGAGGATCGACGGCTCGGCCAGCCCGCCGAGGTAGTCACGCCAGGCGGACCGGGCCAAGCCCGGGTCCTGGCGCCCGAGCCAGGCCACGTAGTCGCGGTACGGCCGGACCGCCGGCAGGTGGTCGGTCCGGCCGTCACCGAGGTAGCCGGCGACCAGGTCGCGCAGCATGGTCGGCACCGACCAGCCGTCGACGACGATGTGGTGCACCGTCCCGATCAGCCGGTGATGGCCCGGCTCGGTCGTGGCGAGGGCGAAGCGCATCGCGGGGCCGGCGGCGAGGTCGAACGGGACGCGGCGCTCCCGGTCGGCGAGCGCGTCGAGCTCGGTGCGCGCGCAGGTCACCTCCCGCCAGGCAGGCGCGGCGCCGTCCGGCACGATCTGCACCGGGTGCGGCAGGTCGCGGTCCCAGAACGACACCCGCAGGTTCGGGTGCCGGTCCAGCAGCGCCACCGTGGCGCGCCGCAGCCGGTCGACGTCGAGAGGCCCGTCGATGTCGGCGACGAACTGGATCGTGTACGGGTCGACGGCGCCCGGCTCGCGGGCCTGCGCGAGCGCGTACAGCCCGGTCTGCAGCGGGGTCAGCGTGAGGACGTCGACGATCCGGCGGCGCGACGCGTCGGTCGTGCTCGCGTCGGTCGTGCTCGCCTCGGCGGTGCTCATCGGGCCCTCCAGGCGCGCTCGAGCGCGGCGAGATCGGTCGCGTCCAGCCCGGACGCGCTCATCGGGTCGGTCTCGGGCGCGAGCCAGTCGTCCAGCCCGTCGCTGTCCGGGCCGCCCGGCTCGCCGTCACCGGGCGCCGTGCTGTCGGCGCGGGCCGCGTCGATCGCGGCGGCGACAGCCTCGACCGTCTCGTGCTCGAACAGCAGCCTGGGCTCCAGGGGCAGGCCGGCCTCCCGCGCCTTCGCGGACACCTGGATCGAGACGATGCTGTCGCCGCCGAGGGCGAAGAACCGGTCCGAGCGGCCGACCCGCGGCACGTCCAGCACCTCGGCGAGGATCGCGGCCAGGGCGCGTTCGGTGTCGGTCATGAGCTCGTCGGCGACCGCCGTCGCCGCCAGGTCCGGCGCGGGCAGGTCCGGTCGGTTGATCTTCCCGGACCTGGTCAGCGGCAGCTCCGCCAGGACGACCACCGCGGCGGGCACCGCGTAGCTCGGCAGCCGTTCGGCGACGTGTGCCCGGACCAGGTCCGCGAAGGCCCGGTCATCCGCGCCGCCGGCCGGTGGAGCCCCGCCGGGCGTGTCGACGGCCGAGGTGTCGACGGTCCACGAGTCGACGGCATTCGCCGCGTCCGCCGGTGACGCCGCGGTGGCGCTGGTGGCGGCGCGGACGACGTAGCCCACGATGGCGTCGGCGCCGTGCAGCGGGTGCAGGCGCGCGGCGGCGGCACCGACGCCGGGCGCGGCCCGCAGCGCCGCCTCCACCTCGCCGAGCTCGATCCGGAAGCCGCGGATCTTGACCTGGTGGTCCACCCTGCCGGCGAAGCGCAGCCGCCCTTCCGCGTCCCACCAGCCGCGGTCGCCGGTGCGGTAGAGCCGTCCGCCCGGCTCGGTGGCGAACGGGTCCGCGACGAACCGGCTGGCGGTCAGGCCGGGGCGCCGCCAGTAGCCGCGGGCGAGCTGCGCGCCGGACACGCAGACCTCCCCCACCGTGCCCGGCGGCACAGGGCACAGGAGGTCGTCGAGGACCACGATCCGCGTGCCGGGGACCGGCCGCCCGGCGGCGAGCCGGCCGGGCATGACGGTCGCGCGCACGATCGCCCCGGCCGTCTCGGTCGTCCCGTACGAGTTCACCAGGTGGCTCTCGGGCGCCGCCGCGGCGAGCCGGTCCAGCAGCGGGTCCAGCAGCGGCTCGCCGCTGCAGACCCAGCGGCGCACCGAGCCGACCGCGTCGGGAGCCGTGTCGACGAGCGCGCTGACGGCGCTGGCCACCATCGTCACCTGGCCGACCGGGTGTGCCCGCAGGAGCCCAGCCAGCGCGGACAGGTCCCGGGCCTGCTCGTCGTCGGCGAGCAGCAGCTCGGCGCCCGCCGCGACGGCGGCGAGCAGCTCCAGCGGGCCGTCGAGAAAGCTCAGCGCGCCCTGCGCGAGGCGCACGTCCGGTTCGTCGACGGGATACCGCCGGGGCTGCCAGGCGAGCCGGTTCGCCATGGCGCGCTGGGTGCCGACGACACCCTTGGGCAGGCCGGTGGACCCGGAGGTGAACAACAGGTAGGCCGCATGGTCGCCACGCAGGCCTAGCTCGCCCGGCGGGTCGGCGTCGGCGATGGCGGCCTGGGTGGCCGGGTCGTCGAGCACGACGCGCGGCGTGCCCACGGCCTTGGCCCCGGCGCCGGGGGCGGGCAGCAGGTCGGCGACCGCCTCGGTGGTGAGCACACAGACGGCCTCGGCGTCGGCGAGCATGAAGGCGAGCCGCTCGGCCGGGAGGCGCAGGTCGAGCGGGAGGAAGGCCGCGCCGGACTTCATCACGGCGACCAGCGCCACGAGCATGTCGAGCGTGCGGGGCAGCGCGACGGCGACGAAGGTGTCCGGCCCGGCGCCGAGCGTGCGCAGGTGGCCGGCGAGCCGGTCGGCGCGCTCGTGCAGCGTCGCGTGGTCGATCGTCGCCCCACCGCACCGCACCAGCCCCCCGGCGGGCGCGGCGCGGCGCGCCTGTTCGAGCAACTCGGGCACGGTCGCGGGTACGGGCTCGACCGCCAGCTCGGGCTCCGGGTCGGGCCAGCTCCACGCGTCCAGCGAGGCACGCTCCCGCGGGGACAGCACGTCGATCGCGGGAAGCGGGCTGTCGGGGGTGGTCGCGAGCGCGTCGAGCACCCGCAGCAGGCGGTCGGCCATGGTCCGCACGGTGGCCTGGTCGTACAGCTCGACGCGGTAGTTGATCCCGCCGCCGAAGCCGTCACCGTCGGCGTAGAAGTCGAACGTCAGGTCGAACTTGGCCGTCGTGTCGACCGGGGCCTCCGTGCGCAGCGTCGTGCCGCGCTCGTCCAGCGCCGTGCTGGTCAGCCCGGACTCGCGCAGGTGCACCAGCACCTGGAACAGCGGGTGGCGGGCCGTGGTGCGCGCCGGGTTGACCGCGTCCACCAGCCGTTCGAACGGGAGGTCCTGGTGGGCGAGGGCCGCGAGCGCGAGCGCCCGGGTCCGCCGTAGCAGCTCCCGCCCCGTCGGCGCGCCCGACAGGTCGTTGCGCAGGACCAGGGTGTTCACGAACATGCCGACGGTCCGCCCGACCTCTGGGCGGGTGCGGCCGGCGACGGGCGTGCCCAGCGGGATGTCGGTGCCGGCGCCGAGCGCGCGCAGGGTGAGCGCCACGGCGGTCTGCAGCACCATGAACTCGGTCGCGTCCGTCTCCCGCGCGAGCTGGGCCAGCCGCTGGCGCAGCGCCGGCGGCACCCGCAGCGCCACCGTGTCGCCCTGGTCGGACTGGACGCGGGGCCGGGGCCGGTCGCGGCCCACTGCGGTGTCCTCGGGCAGGTCCGCGAGCGCCTGGCGCCAGAACGCGACCTGCTCCTCCTCGAGGGTGGGCCGGCCGCCGTCCTCCCGGCTCCGCCGCGCCGCCTCGTCCGAAGGCTCTTCCGGCACCCGCGGAGTGAACATCTCGCGTTGCCACAGGGCGTAGTCGACGTACTGGACGGGCAGCGGGTCCCAGCCCGGCGCGGCACGGGCGACGCGGGCCCGGTAGGCGGTGACCATGTCCTGGAACAGGACCGGCGCCGACCACTCGTCGGCCGCGATGTGGTGGACGACCACGCTCAGCCAGTGCAGCCGGGGCCCGACCCGCAGCACGGTCGCCCGGATCGGCGGCGCGGCCGACAGGTTGAACAGGTGCCCGGCGAGGCTCGCCAGCTGGTCGCGCAGCGCCCCGCGCGGATCCGGCTCCCCCGTCAGGTCGACCACCGGCACGTCCAGCGGGAGCGCCGGCCAGATCTCCTGGTGAGGCACCCCGTCGGCCTCCGGGTAGACGGTGCGCAGCACCTCGTGCCGGTCGGTCACGTCGCGCAGCGCCGCGGCCAGGGCGTCGACGTCGAGCTCACCGTCGACGCGGGCGGTGAACGGGATGTTGTAGGTGCCGCGCGGACCCTCGACCCGGTAGCCGACCCACTGCCGCAGCTGGGCGTAGGACAGCGGCGGCCGTTCGGGCCGGTGCGGGTGGGCGACGATCGGCGGCAGTTCCGGGCGGTCGGGGGTGACGCCGGCGAGCCGTGCGTCGACCAGGGCGGCGAGACCGGCAGGGGTCGGCGCCTCGAACGCGTCGGCGAGCCGCAGGCGCACCCCGGTCCGCGCCTCGACGGCGGACAGCAGTGACGTCGCCAGCAGCGAGTGCCCGCCGAGCTCGAAGAACCCGGCGTCCACGCCGACGCGGTCGCGCCCGAGCGTCTCGGCGAACGCCGCGCACATGAGCTTCTCGGTCTCGGTCGACGGCTCGCGGTCCGACTGGCCCGAGGACAGGTCCGGGACGGGCAGCGCGGCCCGGTCGGCCTTGCCGTTCGCGGTGACGGGGATCTGCCCCATCCGGACGAACGCGGCCGGCACCATCTGGGCGGGCAGCGCGCGGGAGAGGTGGTCGCGCAGCTGTCCCTCAAGCCCGCCGGGGCCGGACCAGTCCCGCTCCCAGCGCTCGGCGGACCGGTTGCTGGCGGGCACCACATAGGCGACGAGAACTGTCCCCAGGCGCTCGGCCTCCGTGGCCAGGACGACGCACTGGCGCACCTCGGGGTGGCGGGCGAGCACGGCCTGGATCTCCCCGAGCTCGACGCGGAACCCGCGGATCTTCACCTGCTCGTCGGCGCGGCCGGCGAACTCCAGCTCGCCGCCGGCGTTCCAACGGCCCAGGTCACCGGTGCGGTAGAGCCGCCCGCCGCCCGGCCGGACGGGGTCGGCGATGAACCGCGACGCGGTCAGGCCCGGCCTGCCCAGGTAGCCGCGGGCGAGCTGGCCACCGCCGATGTAGATCTCCCCGACAGTGCCGGGCGGCACGAGCCGCAGGCGCTCGTCGAGGACGTAGACCTGGGTGTCCGCCTTGGGCACGCCGATCGGCACCGTGCGGGTGCCCTGCGGCGCGTCCACGACGTAGCGGGTCGCGGCGAGCGTGGTCTCGGTCGGGCCGTAGAAGTTGTGCAGGCTGGCGTCGAAGGTGCGCCGGAACCGGTCGGCCAGCTCCCCCGGCAGCGCCTCACCGCCGATCGGCACCAGGCGCAGCGACTTCCAGTCCGCGGTGCCCGGCAGGCTGAGGAACAGGTCGAGCAGCGAGGGGACGAAGTGCATCCAGCTGATGCGCTGCTCCTCGAGCAGCCCGGTCAGGTATGGCAGGTCCTGCAGTCCGCCGAGACGCGGCAGGACGAGGCGCGCGCCAGCGCACAGCGGCCCGAACAGCTCGCCGACCGAGACGTCGAAGCTGGGCGAGGCCACCTGCAGCAGCGCGTCGTTGGCGCCGACCGAGTACTCCTGCCTCAGCCAGGAGAAGTGGCCGCAGATGGCCGCGTGCGAGACGGGTACGCCCTTCGGCGCCCCCGTCGAGCCGGACGTGTAGATGACGTACGCCGTGTTGTCCGGCAGCAGCGGGCGGACCCGGTCGGCGTCGGTGGGCTCGGTGGCGGGCAGCCCCGGGTCGTCCAGGTCCAGCGGCCCGTCCAGGACGAGGCGCGGTCTCGCGTCGGCCAGCATGTACTCGATGCGGTCCGCTGGGTACTCGGGGTCGACGGGCAGGTAGGCGGCGCCGCTGGCGACGACGCCGAGCGTCGCGACGACCATGTCCAGGCCGCGGGGGTAGCGCAGCGCGACGACGTCCTCGGTGCCGATTCCCTGCCGGATCAGCCGGTGCGCGAGCCGGTAGGCGCGGGCGGTCAGCTCGGCATAGGTGAGGGTGGCCTCGTCGGCGACGACCGCCGGGGCGTGCGGGGTGCGCCGAGCCTGCTCGGCGACGAAGGCCGGCAGCGTCGGCGCCACCATCGTGACGGGACGGCCGGTCGAGAAGCCCAGCAGCTCGGCGTGGCGCCGATCGCTCAGCACCCGCAGGTCGCCGACGGCGGTGCCCGGCCCGCGGACAGCCGCGCCGAGCAGGACGACGAGCTCCTCGAGCAGGCGGCTCGCCATCTGGTCGGGCAGGACGCCCGGCTGGTAGGTGGCCTCCAGCAGCCAGGAGTCGTCGGCGGTCGGCTGTGCCATCACCTCGAACGGCAGCTGCGCGACGGCGCCGTGCAGGTCGAGCCGCTCGGAACGCAGACCGGGCACGGTGAGCCCCGTCCACGCGCCGGAGCGGGCGCCGAACCCGACGCGCGCGAGCGTGTCCAGCCCGCCGCCCCGGTTGGCGAGCGCCTCGGCGACGATGCGTTCCAGGCCGACGCCCTGGTGCGCGAACGCCCCGGCGCACACGTCCCGGGTGTGCTCGACGAGCGCCTGGAACGAGCCGGCGCCGGCGACCTGGATCCGCAGCGGGAGCGTGTTGCCGAAGTAACCGAGCGCGCCCGCGGCGCGCTGGCTCGGCCGGTCGACGACGGGGGTGACGACGACCAGGTCCGTCGCGCCGGTGACGCGGTGGGTCAACGCGGCGAACGCGGCGGTGAGCACGGCGAACGGGGTGGCGCGCAGCGACCGAGCGAGGGAGCGGACCTGGGCGGCGACGTCGGCGGGCACCTCCGCCTGGCGGTGCCCGCTCGCGCCCGGCGTGCTGGCCGTGGCGGCGGAGCCGGGTGCGGCGGCGGCCGTCCGCGTGAGCTCGCCCGGGAGTTCGAAGGGCTCGATCGATCCCGCGAGCGCGTCGTGCCAGTAGGCCAGGTCCGCGGCGGCGGAATCGGCGCCGGGACGCGCGGACGGGTCGAGAACCTGCAGGTCCAGGTACTGGGCCGGCGAGGTCGGGCCGGTGGCGCCGGTGGCGTACGCCTGGGAGAGGTCGGCGAAGAACGGCTCCCAGCAGTCGTCGTCCCAGGCGATGTGATGCGCGACCAGCAGCAGGACGTGCTCGTCGTCGCCGGTGCGCAGCAGGGTCAGCCGCAGCGGCGCGTCGCGGGTGAGGTCGAACGGACGGGTGAACTCGCCGGCCGCGAGCCCGCGCACCCGAGCCTCCCGGGCGTCCGCCGGCAGCGCGCGCAGGTCGTCCGCGGCGAGCGGGAGCGCGGGTGCCGCCTGGACGGTCTGGAACGGGGTGCCGTCGGCGTCCGCGTGGTACGTGGTGCGCAGGATCTCGTGCCGCTCGGCGACGGCGGCCGCGGCACGTGCCAGCCGGTCCCGGTCGAGCTCGCCGGCCAGCCGCATGGCCACGCCCACGTTCAGGTCGGCGCGGCCGGCGTCGACCTGGTGCAGGAACCACATGCGCCGCTGGCCGGATGACAGCGGGTAGCGGTCGTCGCCGCCGCGCCTCGCGGGCGCCGCGACGGCCGGCTCCTGGTCGGTCAGGCCGCGCTCGGTCAGGGTTCGGCGCAGCAGCGCGCGCCTGCGGTCGGTGTCGTTCCCCATGCCTCGTCGGCCTCCCGAGTCGCGCAGTCAGCAATGTCAGGTCGTCTTTGGTGCGGCGGCGGTACTGGTGGCCGGCTGCCGCCTGGCCGTCGGGCCGCGTGGCCGAAGAAGAGCGCGGCCCGACGGCCAGTGGGCGGGTGCAGGGCCCCGCGGGCCGGCGTACCGGCGGGCTCGCGCGCCGGTCAGTCGACGGGTGCGGATGACTCGAGGCTCTGGTACGCGGGGGGCGCGTCGTTCTGGTCGCGCGGCCAGGCGAAGAGCACGATCGTGCGGGGGGGCATGTGGTGCAGGCCGAGCTCCTGGCAGCCGGCCCCCTTGCAGACCAGCCGGGCAGGGGTGTTGCGGTGGTCCGGTTCGAACACGACCCGGCGGCACCGCGGCTCCGCTTGGAAGACGCCCTCGACGAGGCTGCGCAGCCCGTGTTCGACGCCTCGGGCGGGCATGGCCGAGCGCATCACGACGGCGGCGTGCAGTCCCAGGTCCCACGGGTCGCTGTCGTAGAAGGTGGAGATCGTGTCGCGGGAGGCCCGGTACAGCTCCAGGTAGCCGACTGTCGTGTCCTCGTAGCTCAGCATCAGAGGCCGGGAGAAGTCGCTGTCCAGCTGCGCCCGCAGGTAGCGCCGCCAGCGGTCCGCCGGCCAGGCGGAGTTCCAGGTGTGGATGAGCAGGTCGCGGCTCATCCACTCCGACACCAGCTCGGCATCGGCTTCGGGGTCGGCGAGCCGCACCACGAACGGGGCCGGCATCACCGGCAGGGGCGGGGCGGGAACCGCGAGGACCTCGGGAGGGAGGCCTGTAACCCGTAGCCGAGGCAGCAGGTTGTCCTCGCCGGACTCGGCGGTCGCCGTATCGGCGGGCGCGGGTTGGGCGGGCATGTCTGATGTCCTCCATCGGGATCGGTACCTGGCGGTGGCCGCGGCCGGCCTCACTGGCCGGAGCCGTGACGGGAGCGGATGGTCGGTGGCCGGGCGGTGGCCGTGTCGTGGCGCCGTCCCGGCCACCTGGGCCAGGGCAGGCCGCCTGAGGGCGTGGGCGTGCGCCCCGCGCCGGTTTCCAGGCGCGCCGGGACGTGCAGGTCAGAGATGGTCAGCGGTGGTGCGGTGGGCACCGGCGATCGGCGCTGTCAGCGGCCGATCAGTACGTCTCCTGCCTGGGACGGGCCGGCACCAGCGCCGCGAAGGAGGAGAAGTCGAGCCCGGCGTTGCCGGACCGGATGTTCTCCGCGAGCAGGTCCAGGACGCGCAGCGCCGAGCGCGGCGGGGCACCGATCCGGTTGCCGTGCGCCCAGGCGAGGTCGATGTCCTTGTGCATCAGGGCGGTGGTGAAGTCGGGCCGCCAGTCGTTGGAGGCCGGGCTCTGGGGCGCGACCCCCGGTACTGGAAAGCGGGAGCGGGCGATGAAGCTGTCGCCGGTGGAGTGGCCGAGCACGTCGTGCAGCGCCTGGGGGTCCACACCGGAGCGCTGGGCCAGCTCCGCGCACTCGGCCAGCGTGAGCAGCTGGGCGCACACCAGCACCTGGTTGCAGAGCTTGACGACCTGGCCGGCGCCGACGTCGCCCGCCAGCGCGACGTAGCCGGCGTAGGCGTCGATGACCGGTCGCACGGTCTCGAACTCGTCCGCCTCGCCGCCGACCATGACCGCGAGCGTGCCCGCCTCGGCGCCCTGCGGACCGCCCGAGACCGGCGCGTCGAGATAGTGGCCGCCCCCCTTGCGGACGAGCTCGCCCAGTCGCGCCTCGGTGTCGGGGCCGACGGTCGAGTGGTCGACGATCGTGCGGCCGCGGACGACCGGCAGGCATTCGACGACGACCGAGCGTACCGCCTCGTCGTCCGGCAGGCACAGGAAGGTGATCTCCGATCGCGCCACGACGTCGGCGGCGGTCGGCAGCGGCTCGGCCCCGAGAGCGGCGAGTTCCCGCACGGGCCCGGGAGACCGGGACGCGCACGCCAGCTCATGCCCCGCGGCCAGCAGCCGCCTGGCCATGGGCCGCCCCATCGTGCCGAGCCCGATGAACCCAGTTTTCACCGCACCTCCCATATCGGTCCGAGGTGCCTTAGGTTAACCTAACCAAACCAAAGTAACCACCCTCTGGGCTGGCTACCTACCCGTCCGCCTACCCGTCCGCGCGCCTCGGTGCCGGCCCGGCTTTCGGTCACGCCTCGCCGCCGACGGCTCAGACCTCGAGCTCGACGCGCTCGCGGACGGCCGGGTCGGTCGGGTCGGCACCCGCGGCAAGCTCCGACTGGTAACGGACGAGGTCGGCCCCGTCACGGGCCTCGCTGTCCAGACCGGCCTTCCAGTAGGCGGTGGCGTGCAGGTCGTCCGCCGAGACGGCGAGTTCCCCCAGCGCCCATCGGCGCAGTGCCCTGACCACGCCCGCCTCCGCCGCGAGCCAGGCCTGCACCCGCCCACCCGGTCGTTCGTGCAGCCGCACCGTCTGCTCCAGCGGCGAGCCCGCGCCGGCGGGCGAACCGCCGGACACGGCGCGGACGCGGACGTTGTCGCGCGTGGGCACGAGCGCCGCGTCATCCTCATCGTCGACGGCGAGGTAGACCGACGCCTCGACATCCGGGGGCAGCGACTCGACGATGGCCGCCACGGCGGGCAGCGCGCTCGAGTCCGCGACGATCAGATGGCGGGTCACCCCCTGCGCGGCGTAGAAATCACGCCGCATCCCGACGAGGCCGAAGGCGTCGCCCGGGCAAACGCGGTCCAGCCAGGACCGGACCAGCCCGCCGGCGTGGAGCATGGTGTCGAACTCGAGGCTGCGCGCCGCCGGGTCAAAACGACGGACGGTGAACGCCCGGTACTGCGGTGCGCGGCCCGCGGACCGCCAGCGAGGCAGGCCGTACGCGTCCCATTCGACGTCGTCGGCCGTCGAGGGACCGTCCGGAGGAAGCATGGCCTTGAACGCGTCAGCGGCCATGACCTCGCGGTACGCGTCGAGACCGTCGCCGTGGACCGTGACCCTGGCGAAACCGGGAGACAGCGCGACCACCGACTCGACCCGGACGACACAGGCGATCCGCGAGGATCCGTCCCGAGTGATGCGCCGGATCTCCTGTCGGATCCCCGCCACGATGCCCCACCCCCTACCCAACCGGATAATAAGGGAAGCCTAACCTAAGTTGTCCGCCGCGCGGAAGTCCTGGTCCGCGCATCGTCGAGCCGGTCGGCGGCCCGACGGTGACGGTTGGTATACGCCGCACGAGCTGCCCACGGACGCCGGCGTGCTGGCCGCGCGGACGCGCCCGTTCGTCCGCTTGTTCCGGACGCTGTCCGTTGCCGTCAGCTGATAGCGGCGGAGAACGCCCGATAACCCTCGACGTCCGGCTTCATCGCCGCCGCGACGAGCTCCCAGAGGACTTCGTCGGTGCCTCCGCCGACGCGGGCGAGCTTCATGTCACGCCACCAGCGCGCCAACGGCGTCTCGTCGGTGAGGAACGCCGAGCCACCGAAGATATGCATGCATTCACCGATGACCTCCTCGCCAAGGCGGGCCGCTGACACCTTCATCGCCGCCGCGGTGCGGAGGTCCAGCTGCCCGCCGGCGGCGATCCCGGTCAGCGCGTACCGAAGCATGTCCACCCGCGCCTGCAGGTCCGCCACCCGCAGCCGCAACGCCTGGTGGTCGATCAGCTTCTTGCCGAACTGGGTACGCTCCTGCATTCTGGCCAGCGTGATGCCCAGCACCTGATCGCAGGATGCGGCGACCTGCCCGGCGACGGAAAGACGCTCGTGGGCCAGCCCCCAGCTCACCACTGCCAGGCCCGTCCCGGCCCGAGCGATCAGATGGTCGGCCGGCACCCAGGTGTCGATCTCCACGGCCGACGTCTCGAGCGGCCCGGCGCTCACCGTGGCGTAGGGCGGCATGATGGTGACCTTGCCGGTGGGTACCAGCACGAGGGCGACGCTGCCGTGCCGGCTCGATGGATCATGGTTCACGCTGCGGGCGACGACCAGGATGTAGTCGGCGAGTGGTGACAGCGAGACGAACTTCTTGCGGCCCTTCACCCGCAACCCGTCACCCTCGGTGCACACCTCCGTTTCGACGATCTGCAGGTCGGATCCACCGGACGACTCGGAGGCGGCCAGGCAGAGCACTGCTTCACCGCGGATCGCCTGTTCTGCCACCGACTTCAGCATCGCGGATCGGCCGAAGCGGCGCATGATCGAGATCGCCGAGTCGTGCAGGCTGACGCCGACACTGACCCCTGCCGATCCCAGCCGGCCGAGTGTGTAGGACAACTCGTTGAGCTTGGCGAGGTCGGGAGTGGTGCGATCACCCCATTTCTCGGCGAAGACCCCGGCGGCCCCCATCCGTCGCAGCAACAGGCGCGGGAACCGCCGGGTGGCCTCCGCCTCGGCCACCCACTCTCGCACCTGGTCGTCGAATACGGACTTCAGCAGGTCCCGGTAGCCTTCGACCGACGCGTCAACGGTCATTCCAACATCCCGACTCGAGTAGTTTCCTGGTCTCCAGGCGGCGCAGCTTGCCGGAGGTGGTCAGCGGCAGCGCACTGGGTCTCACGAACACCACGTCGGCCGGGACGACACCGCACTCGGAGGCCACCGCGGCGATCACCTCGCGGCGGGCGGACTCGGGGTCGCCGCCGCGGAACTCGGCTACGATCACCAACCCGGGGCGGGCTGACGCCCCGTCAAGCGCCACCGCCACCACACGGCCGCCGCGGACACCGCGCACACTCGCCACGCACCGCTCGATCTCCACGGGAAACAGGTTGCGACCAGCGACGACGACGATTTCCTTGGCCCGGCCACAGATCACCGGACGGTCGCCGACGAGGTAGCCAAGGTCGCCGGTGGGAAACCATTCACCGTCGCCGAGCGGCGCGTGCCCCAGATAGCCCGTCATCATCGACGTGCCGCGGATCTCGACGTGTCCTACATCCCGATTGTCGATCCGGGGGATGTCGACACCATTCGCCTCGACGATGCGGACCTGCATCCCGCCCAGCGGCCCGCCGAGTATCGCGTATCGACGGCGGACGGGGTGACCACCATCCTCGGGTGAGGTGACGGTCACCTCGTCGTACTGCGCGCCCTCGCCGGGCGCGGGCATGGTGACCGCGCATGTCGATTCGGCCATGCCGTAGGCCGGCGCGGCCGCGTCGCGGTCGAGCCCGAACTTGGCCGCCACGTCGAGGAAGGCGTCGAACGCGTCCGCGTCAATCGGTTCGCCACCGCTGATCACGTATCGCAGGTGCGACAGGTCGGCGTTCTCGACCCGGCGCCCGTACCTACCCACGATGTCGTAGGCGAAGTTGGGCGCCGCGGTGATGGTGGCCCGGGACTCGGTGAGCCACTGCAGCCACTTGAAAGGTGCCGTCACGAAGGCGGAACTGGGCGCGATCCACAGTGGAGTACCGGTGGCCATGGCGACGATCACGACGATCAGCCCCATGTCGTGGTACATGGGCAGCCAGCTCAGTTCGACGTCGTGGGTGGGACGCAGTTCGAGACGCGCGACCAGCTCCGCGATGTTGCTGCGGACGGCCGCGGCCGACATGACCGCCGTCTTGGGTTCGCCGGTCGAGCCGGCGGTGCCCTGCAGCACGGCCGCGGCGTCGGGACCGACGTGACGCCCGACGAAGCCAGTGATGTCGGCGTCTCGCCCGTACTGTTCGACCCGCGCGATCCGCAGCCGCCCGTCGACCTTCGACAGCGGCGTGAGCTGCTTGCCGGAACCGAGCACGGTGCCCACACCGATGCCGACGAACCGTGCGTAGGTGCTTTGGGCCCAACGCTGCTCGTCGGCGCCCCGGATCGGACCGGGGAGAATGGACACCGCGACCCCGGCCAACCAGGCGCCCTGAATGGCCGCGATCAGATCCACGGTCGGGGCCCCGATCAGGCCGACGGCGCTCGGTTCGCGGCCTTCGCTCTCGGTGAGGATCTGCGTGGCGATCTGTTCGGCGCGGGCATGGACCTCTCGCCACGGGCGGGTTTCCCATGCGCCGGACGCCGCGTCGAGCACCGACAGCGTCCCGTCTCCGGCGCGCATCGCTCGGCTGACCGTCGTGGCCAGATCACTCGACCTGGCGATCTCGTCCAGATTGCCGTTCGCCTGCGCCACGCTCGCCTGCGCCACGCTTAGACTCGCTTCGCGAGGACGGCGTCCTCCAGGTCGGCCACCGTCTCGCAGTTCAGCATCTCCTCCTCGGACAACACCACGCCGAACGTGTCCTCGATCGCTACCATCCCCACGGCGAAGGCGACCGAGTCGAGGCCGACCTCGTCGATAAGGTGCGACTCCCGGGTGATGCGCGAGGTGTCCACCTGCAGGTCGATCCGCAGGATCTGCTCCATCTCCGGACTCAACGCATCGGACATTCCGGCTCCTTGTCGTTCGTTGCGAAATTGCCGTTCATCGAGTCTGGTATTCGCTGGCCCGTGTGCTGACTGCCGCAGGTGGGTGTCCGGCTGTTTCCAGAACGTCGCGCAGGGACGCGTCTCCCAGAAACCGAGACACCGGAATCCCCCCGGATAGCTGACCCAGATCTCTCTGGCGAGGCGGCCGGCGGCACGGGCCGTGCCGGCGAGCTCTAGCGTTACGAAGGTGAGGCTAACCTAACTTTCTCGCGAAGGCTAGCCCGAGCCCCCGTATTTGCGCGTAACCTCGCCCCTTCCGACCATGATCGGAAATCCGGCTCACACGGCCCGGCCTGCGCCGATGCGCGACCAGGAGATTTCGGTCATGATGGGAAGCTCAGGCTGGCCGCAGCGTTGCGTCCGCCGGCCGAAAACACGTGTCGCGTCGTTTCACCCCGCTGCCGCAAGCCGCCATCCCCGTGCACGGTCTCGCTGTCGACAGAACTGTGCGTAGCGCCCTTCGCGCCTGATGAGCTCGGTGTGGGTGCCACGGTCGACAATCTGGCCATCCTCGACCACCAGGATCTGGTCGGCGTGCGCGACGGTGGACAGTTTGTGCGCGACGACCACCACGGTCTTGCCCTCGATGAGTTCTCGAATCCCACGGACCACGACTGCCTCGTTGTACGGGTCCAGCGCACTGGTCGCCTCGTCGAGCAGCACGATCGGGGCGTTCTTGAGCAGCGCCCGCGCGATCGAGATCCGTTGCCGTTCGCCACCCGAAACGTTCGCCCCGCGCTCACCGACCACGGTCGACCAGCCGTCGGGCAGCCGCTCGACGATCTCGTCTACCGCGGCGATCCGCGCGGCCTCGCGGACCTCGGCGTCGGTGGCGTCCGGCCGGCCGATCCGGATGTTGTCCTCGATCGTCTGGTTGAACAGGTAGACGTCCTGGAACACCGGCGAGATCTGCGCCATGAGGGTCTCCAACGACATCTCGCGCACATCCTGACCGCCGATCCGGATGACCCCGGTGTCGACGTCGTAGAACCGGGCGGCCAGGCGGAGCATCGTCGTCTTGCCCGAGCCACTGGGCCCCACGATGGCTGTCGTCGTGCCGGCCGGAACGACGAAGGACTGGTCGCGGGCCACCCGGGTACCCGGCTCGTAGCCGAACCCGACGTTGTCGAAGGTGATCGAGTTGTCCGCGGGTCGCGCGTCGATCTCCGGGTCGCGGAGCTCCTCGGCTTCCAGCAGATCGTGCACTCGATCCACCGCGGCGGAGGCGACCCGGACGGCGGTCCCGACGTGGGCGAGGTGGGTCGGCGGATCGATGAAACGCGCGGTCACCACGATGAGCGCGATCGCCGACGCCGCGGAGACATCGCCCGCCGTGGCCCAGGAGACCACCAGGTAGACCAGGATGAGGAAGACCAGCTGCACGACCAGCGTGAAGGCCACAAGGCCCGGCACGGCCGCCGCGGTCAGCGCCTTCGAAGCGCGTCGCTGCTTGACCAGGGCGATGTCCAGAGCGCGGGTGCCGCTGCCGACCGCGCCGAACGCGCGAAGCGCCGACTGGGCGACGGCGAACTCCAGCACACGTGCGTTGGCCTCGGCCGCGGCGCGATGCATCCGGTCGTCCGCGCCGCGGTAGGAGCGCCCGGCGAGGGCATTGACCACGGCCATCACCGGCAGCCCGAGGAGCATGGCCGCACCGAGGCGCCAGTCGACGAACAGCAGTCCAACCGCGATGCCCAGGGGGACCGCGATGCTGGTGATCAGAACGGCGAGCAGGTGGGCGAAGATGCCGAGGACCTCGCGGACCTCGCCCACCACGACCCGCGCGACGGCGGCGGAGTCGCGACCGGTGAACCAGCCCAGCGGAAGCGTGCTCAGGTGGTCGCCGAGGCGGGTGGAGACACCGCGCAGCATGCCGACACCGATGCGCAGGCCCTGCATGAACTGCAGGTAGGCACCGATCGCGGCGATGGCGACCGCGCCCGCCATCACCGCCAGCCAGATCGACGCCGTGCCCCAATCGCGGTCCAGGAACCCCTCGAGCAGCGGGACCAGCACCACGTACGCCGCGGCCTGGGCGACGCTGTAGACGCCGAGCGCGCTCAGATACGCCGGCAACGGCCGGCGGGCGTCAGCAGGCACCAGGGCCATGGCCTTGCGGATCATCTCAGACCAGCTCCTCGTGCGTGCCCCGCTCGGCGAGGAGCGCCATCGCCTCCTCGTTCGCCTGCCACAGCCGCTGGTACAGCCCGCCGGACTGTCGCAATGTCGTGTGGTCACCGCGTTCGACGATCCGCCCGTCGGACAGGACCAGGATCTGGTCGACCTCGGTGATGGTGTGCAGCCGATGGGCGATCACCAGCACCGTGCGGTCGGCGATCAGCGAGGCGAGGGCATCCTGGACGGCCGCCTCGGCCTCCGGGTCGGCGTAGGCAGTGGCCTCGTCCAGTACCAGCACCCGGCTGTCGGCGAGCAGCGTGCGGGCGACCGACAGACGTTGTGCCTCGCCACCGGAGAGGATCGCGTCCACCCCGATCTCCGAGTCGTACCCTCGGGGGAGCGCCACGATGCGGTCGTGGATCTGTGCGGTGCGGGCCGCGTCCTCGAGCTCGGCCGGTGTGGCAGCAGGCCGTGCCAGTCGAAGGTTGTCGGCCACCGTGCCGCGGATGAGGTGCACCTCCTGCAGGACGAACCCGACAGTGCGGTAGAGCTCCTCCAGGGGCAGCTCCCGGACGTCGCGCCCGTCGATCAGGATCGCGCCGTCGGTCACGTCGTAGAACCGGGCGAGCAGGCGCGCCAAGGTGGACTTGCCCGACCCGCTCGGGCCGACCAGGGCGGTCACGGTACCCGGGGCGAGCTCGACGTTCACATCGCGCAGCACCGGCTGGCCCTTCCGGTATCCGAAACCGACGTCGCGGAACTGGACATGCCCCGGACCGGGTGCCACCGCTTCGCGCCCATCCTCGTCACGCTCCACCGGCGTGGCGAGTTCGGGCAGGCGCTGCAGCTCGCGTAGGCGGGTCGCCGCGGAGGCCCCTTCACGTAGCGCCTGGGCGCCATACGCCAACCCGAGCAGGCTCGCGCCGAGCCCGACGCCGACGAGCAGGAACGGAACCAGATCCATCGGCTCGACCCAGCCGGCAGCGGCCATCCCGACCGCCGCGGCCGTGACCACAAGGGTCAGGAACACCGGCGCCAGCAGGATGTCCGCCGAAGACTGGATGCGGGTCATCGGCAGCTTCCAGGCGCTCAGCGCATCGGCGTACCGGTCGACGGCATCCTGAAAGCCCTTGTGCGCCTTGCGGGTCTGGCCGAAGGCACGGACCACCGAGATGCCGTCGACGAACTCGACCGTGGTGACCTCCACGGCCTGTTCACCGCGGTTGAACAGGCCCAGGCGCGCGTTGTGGGCCGGACTCATCATGGCGTTCAGCGCGAACAGGTAGGCGATCACCGGGACCAGGAGAACCAGGGTCAGCTTCCAGTCGACGACGAACAGGTAGACGACGGTGACCAGGGGCGTCACCGTCGCGTTCACGTACTCGAGGCGCGCATGGGCGATGAGATAGTGCAGCGCCTCGACGTCGTCGGCCAGCAGCCGCTTGACCCGCACGGAACTGCGTTCGGTGAACCACCCCAGGGGCACCCGGGAAAGCTTGGCGGCCAACTGCCGGCGCAGCGACAGCTGGAAGCCCGCGTCGATCTGGTGCGCCCAGACCAGTCCGATCACCTGCAGTAGCCCACGAAACGCCAGGACGAGAAAGGCCGCGACCACCAGACCGGTCACCGTGCCGGTGTCCACCGGCTCCCGCGAGAGCCGCCGACACGCCTCGACGATCAGGACGAGGGGCACCACCGCGCAGACCGCCGCCACGGCGACCAGCAGTCCAGCCAGGGAGATCGAACGGCTGACCGGCGCCAGCAGCTGCTTGGCCGCCGCCTTGTCCCGTCGGGCCTGTTGCTTGAGGGCCGCCCGGTCCGGCGGCGGATTCGCGGACGGCGGCGACAGCGCCCATCCGCCGGAGGACGGCCGCACCGCCGCCGACGCAGTCCGAGGCCGCGCCCCGGCTTCGACCTCGGCGCTCAGCGAACTCCGCGCCATCACCAGCCCCCCATTTCTCGGCCAGTGCCCTGACCGTGTCACGTGCCGTCTCGCCGTGGCGGATCCCCGCGAAGCGGGGCGGTCGCGTCACGCGTCAGCCGGGCGGCCGCGAGGACGGCTCCTGGAGCAGCAGGACGGGACGGCACGCGGCCCCATCCATCGACACTCAACCCAAAATTAGCTTAACCTAACCTAACTTGCCCGCTCGCCCGCCTGCTCGGGACCGACGTTCGCCTGGTCGTCGGCGTCGCGCCGACGAGCGTCGGGGGTCTTCGCCGCCGTAGGTCTGGCATCGTGGGCCCGGCCTCGCCGAGGAACGCCGGCGAGGCCGTTCAGTCCGTCGTCGTCGCGAGGGCTCGACGCTGGTCCCGCCCGGTGCTCTCGTGTTCGGCGCGATGCTTCCTGCTGCCGCCGTCCCCGCGAACGGACCGCCCGGCAACCCCGGCGTTCGGGGCACGAGTTGGGGCAACCCCCACATCTTCCAGACGCAAGTTAGGTCAGGTTACCCTAAGCGCCATGAGCAAAGGCTTCAACGGTCTGGTCCTCAAGGCGTTCGGTGGTAGCGACTACCGGCTCACGGTGACCTCCAGCCGGCAGATCACCGACTCCTACCTCCGGCTGGGCTTCACCGGTGGCGGCCTGCTCGCCGATCACCCCATCCATCCCACGCAGTGGATCCGCCTGTGGTTCGCAGACGACACCGGGGCCCTGCAACAGCGCGGTTACACGCTGGTGGACCCGGACGCCGACAACGACACCTTCGACATCGAGTTCGCGATCCACGAGGGACCCGCGGCCCGATGGGCGCGACAGGCCCAGCCCGGTACCGAGATCGAGGCGACCGTGATGGGCTCGAAGTTCAGACTCCCTGATCCGCTCCCGTCGGAGTTCATCATCTTCGGCGACACCGCGTCGCTGCCGGCAATCAACTCACTGCTCGACGCGATCGGCGACACGCCGGCCCGAGTCTGGCTGGAGTGGCAACACGAATCCGACAAGGACATCCCGGTGCGTGCGAGCGACACGGCCACCGTCACCTGGCTCGAACGGATCAACGACGGCCAGCTCCTGCGCGAGGCCGCCGAACAGATCACCTGTCCACCCGACGCCTTCGCGTGGATCGGCTGCGACGGCCTGACCACACGATCGATCACGCAGACAATCCGCGGCCAGCACGCGCTGCCGAAGCACTCCGTCAAGGCGCAGGCGTACTGGAAGTAACGCAATGCACGTCCCCGGATGGTGGCCGTTCCGCATCCTGGTTGGCCATCTCCTCGGCGGGACCGCGTGGGCGACCTGGCTCAGCCATCCGGACGGCCCGCTCCGCCCGTCCCACCGCGCCCGCCCGCCCGCGGACAGCCGGATGGCGGCCAGGCCCAGCCCGGGTCGCCCCATGACGCGTCCAGGCCCGGCGCGGGTCGCCAGACGCGTTCACGAGGTCAGGAATCGTCGGCGGGATTCGCGGCCTGGCCGGGCCGGATGAGGCCACATTCGTATACGTAGACGACGGCCTGCACGCGGTCTCGCAGCCGCAGCTTGGCCAGGACGCGGGCGACGTGTGTCTTGACGGTGCCCTCGCCGATGTACAGCGTTCCTGCTATCTCCTGGTTGGACAGCCCTCGGGCGACCAGTCCGAGAACTTCCCGCTCGCGGCCGGTCAGCGTCGCCAGCTCGGGCGGGACCTGCGCGTCGGGTGGGGGGCCGGAGAGAAAACGTTCGATGAGTCGACGGGTGGTCTCCGGCCCGAGCAGCGCGTCGCCGCCGGCCACGACCCGGACCGCTTCCACCAGCCGGATCGGCGGGTCGGTCTTGAGCAGGAAACCGGCGGCTCCGGCGCGCAGCGCCGCGTACACATATTCGTCGAGCCCGTAGGTGGTGAGCATGACGATCCTGCCGCGGGCTCCGGCGCGGACCAGCCGGCGGGTCGTTTCGATGCCGTCCAGGACCGGCATCCGGATGTCCATGATGACGACGTCGGGATCGAGCGCGGCGGTCAGCGTGATGGCTTCCCGACCGTCGGCCGCCTCGCCGACGACCTCGATGTCGTCATGGCATTCCAGAATCGTACGCAGGCCGGTACGGACGACGGCCTGGTCGTCGACGAGAAGCACCCGGGTCATCGGGCGGTGGGGAACGACGCTCGCACCGTCCAGCCCCCGGACTCGCCGCGGCCGGCCTCGAACCGCCCGCCGAAGACCGCCACCCGTTCCTTCAGCCCGGTGAGGCCGTGCCTGCCGCCCGTGCCCTGCCGGCCGTCGGCGCCGTCGTCGGAGACCTCGACCTCCAGGTCGTGCGGCCGATATCGCAACACGACGTCCACCTGGGCTTTCCCGGCGTGCTTGAGCGCGTTGGTCAGGCTCTCCTGAACGACCCGGTACGCCGACAGCTCGACCGCGGCGGGCAGCCTGTCGGGCGGCCCCTCGGTCACGACCCGGACCGGCAGCCCGAGCGCCCGGGTGGTCGCGACCAGCCGGTCGAGGTCGGCCAGCGTGGGCTGGGGGTCCAGCGGGGCCCGCGTGTCGTCGCGGATGAGGCCGACGAGCGTCCCCATCTCCCCGATCGCCTCCTGCCCGGTAGCGCGAATCAACGCCAGTGCCGCCCGTGCCTTGGCGGGATCACGTTCGAGGACCTGCTCGACGACGCCGGCCTGGAGCACCACGATGCCCAGGCTGTGGGAGATGATGTCGTGCAGCTCGCGGGCGATCCGGCGGCGTTCCGCGGCGACCGCCGTGGCAGCACGCTGCTCCTGCTCCCGTTCCAGCGCCTGCGCCCGCTGTTCCAGCAGGCGGCCGCGCCCGCGCAGCGCCCGGACGGTCAGCCCGACGGCAAACGGCAGTCCAAGCGCCACCGCGGTAAACACCATGTCCGGGTACGCGTCGCCGGAAGGCTGACGCAGGCCCATCGCGGCGGCGAAGCACACCATGACGGCGCCGGCATACGGCGGATTCGTGCCGTGCACCCCGACCGAATAGGCCGCGACGAGCGCGACAAGCAGCGACCAGCCATTCTCGTAATGGCCGAAGACCACGAGGATGGCCGTCAACGGGGCCATGATCCCGGTAAATGCCAGCAGCGGCCGGCGCCGTCGCAAGGCCAGACATGCGGCCGAGATCAGCGCCAGGACCGCGATTGCCGGACGGGACGCGTCCGGCGGCCAGTCTGGTCCCTTGAGCGCGTCGAACAGGCCATTGCCGGCCACCGCGGCGGCCAGGACGACGTCCGCCGCGGGCGCCCGCACGAAACGGCGGACGGTTCGAACGACCCAGGCTCCCCGCATACCCGCACCTTAGCGAGATCGACCAGGCAGGACGTCTGCCTTGCGGCAGACCCCGCCTCCCCCGCCCGGGCGCACAAGACCCGCCTTGATGCTGACGACGGCGAACCAATCCTTTCCTAGCGTGCACGGTGTCGCCTGGCCAACCCAGGCGGCGCGTGGTCCGCCGAATCCGGCCAGGTTTTCGACCGGCCAGGGATTTCAACCGTCCTGAGTTTTCGACCGGCCGGGGGTTTCGGCCGGCCGAGCGCCGGCTTCGCGATGACCGACCGGCCTGGGCCACACCCGGCCATCCGGCTGCTCCAGCCCACCCGCACGCGTCGAAAGGTAGTCACATCATGGAACTGTTCGCCCGCGCCGGCTCGTGGGCCACGATCGTCGGCGGCGTATTGCTCGCGATCGGCGCGTTTCTCCACCTTCTGCCGCCCGACTACGCCTCGAACGAGTTTTCCCAGGAGGTCACGACCGGCGCCTTCGCGCTGACCGCCGCGCTGCGCCTGCTCGGGATCGTGCTCCTCACCTGGGGCGTCGTCGCGCTCTACGCGCGACAGGCTGACCGGCTCCGGGCCTTCGGCCTCGTCGCCGTCGCGCTGACGATGGCCGCCCTCGTCCTCAACGGTGGCATCGTGTTCGCTGATCTGTTCATCGCGCCCTCCATCGCCGAGCAGGCGCCCGCGATCCTCGACGGCAACGCAGGTGGCCGGCTCGGGCTCGGCTTCCTGCTGGCCTGGGTCAGCAACCTGGCCTTCCTACTACTCGGGATCGCCACCCTGCGCGCGAAGGTCCTCGCTCGCTGGGCCGGCTGGGCACTGGTCGTCGTCGGCCTGTGCCCCGCGCTTCCGCTTTCCGGCACGGAGACGGTCATCGGACTCGGCCTGGCCGCCGCCGGGCTCGCCACCCTGCGGCCTCGGACCGCGCCCGTGGCGGCGGCCGTCCCCACAGCCTGACGGGCCTTGCCCGGCGACCTCCCTCGGCTGGTGAGGCGCGGCACGCATGGTCCACCGGCGCTTGCTGGTGTCCGCCCGGGGGGACGGACACCGGCAGGCGCCTCGGCGTCTAGGCCGACGCCTGGGCGCTGACCGGCTGGTCGCCGGCGGCCCGGTCGCGGGGGCGGGACGGCAGTAGCGTGAAGGCGGCCAGCGCGGCGACGCCGATGAGGATGCCGGCGATGAGGAAGGCGCGGTCGTAGCCGGTGGTGACGGCGGCCGGGCTGGCCGGGTCGGCCTGGTGGCGGGTGACGGTGGCCGCGACGGTGACGAGCACCGCCAGGCCGATGCTTCCCCCGCACTGCCGGGCCGCGTTCAGCAGGCCCGAGGCCAGCCCGGCCTCCTCGCGCGCGACGCCGGTGGTGCCGGCGGCCGTGTTAGTGACCATGCACAGCCCGAGGCCCACCGAGGTGACCAGGGAGGGGCCGAGCAGGTCCGCGGCGAAGCTGCCGTCCGGGCTGACCCAGCCGAACCAGCCCATCCCGACCGCGCCCAGCGCCAGCCCGCTGACCAGCAGCGGGCGCGGACCGACCCGGGACATCAGGCGCCCGGCCACGATCGTGCCGGCGATCACGCCCAGGGCGAAGGGCACGAACGCCAGCCCCGTCCGCAGCGGGCTGTATTCGAGCACGCCCTGCAGGTACAGCGAGGCGAAGTAGAACGCGCCGAACTGGCCGCAGGCGACGAGAAAGATGACGACACAGGCCACCGACAGCGACCGGGTCCGCAGGATCCCCAACCGGACCAGCGGCGCGGCGACCCGACGCTCGACGAGCACGAACGCCACCGCGAGCACCGCCGCGACCCCGAGCGTGCCGAGCGTCCGCGACGAGCCCCACGCGTAGGTGTCTGTGCGCACCACCCCGTAGACCAGCACCACCATCGCGGCCGTGGCCAGCACCGCGCCGGCGACGTCCAGGCGGGGCCGACGGGCCGTGCGCAGGTTGCCGATGCAGGTCGCGGCGAGCGGGATGGCGACCGCGGCGATCGGGACGTTGACGAACAGGACCCACCGCCAGTTCAGGTACTCGGTGAGCACGCCGCCCAGCAGGACGCCGACCGCGCTGCCGGCGCCCGCCACGGCGCCCCAGACCGCGAGCGCCCGGTGCCGCGCCGCCCCCTCGGCGAAGGTGGTGGTGATGACGGTGAGGCTGACCGGCAGCAGCACCGCGCCGGCCACACCCTGCGCGGCCCGCGCCGCGATCAGTTCCCCCGGGTTCTGGGCGAGCCCGCCGAGCAGTGACGTGATCCCGAACAGGCCCAGCCCGGCGACGGCCGCGCGGCGCTGGCCGGCCAGGTCGGCGAGCCGGCCGCCGAGCAGCAGCAGCCCGCCGAAGGTGAGCGTGTAGGCGTTCACCACCCATTGCAGGCCGCTCTCACTGAACCCCAGGTCGGCGCGGATGGACGGCAGCGCGACGTTCACCACCGAGATGTCGAGCACCACCATCAGCTGACAGAGGCAGACGACCGCGAGCACGAGCCCGGCCCGCGCGGGTACGGGCGCGGGCGCGGCCTCGCTGGCGCCGGGCCCGGACTCGGGCTCAACGGCGTGCTGGCTCGCCACGGCGGTGTCGGGTGGCTCCGAGATGGACATGGCGCCTCTCTTCGGGCGGAGTGCGGCGGAAGAAAACCGGTCTCAGGTCTATTGGACAGCGTCCAGTTAGGCTAACCTAACCTGAAACTTGTTGATCGACAAGGGCGGGCGTTCACCCGGGCACCCGCGAGACGAAGGGGGAAACCGATGGCCGAGACGCCACCGGCGACGGCCGGGCCGCGGGCCGCTGCCGCCGGGCGGGCCGACGCCGACGCCGACGCGGCCGCCGAGACCGAGGCCCCGACAGGGCCGTCGACACCGTCCGGCGGGCAGGACCCTCCGCCCGCGGCTCTGGGCACCCTGCTCGGACCGGTACGCGGGCGGCTGGTCGTCGCGGCGGTGTGCCAGGCCGCCGGCTCCGTGGCGGCGGTCGTTCCGTACGTGTGCATCGGCGAGCTGGCCAGCACCCTGCTGCGCGCCCCGGTCGACCACGGCCGGGCGTGGACGATCGTGCTCGTGGCGGTCGCCGCGTTCGTGGCGCGCTTCGCGCTGGTCGGCGCGGCCGGGGCGATCAGCCACCACGCCGACAACGACCTGACGTTCGACCTGCGCACGCGCCTGGCGCGACGGCTGGGACGGGCCCAGCTGGGCTGGTTCGACCAGCGCTCCAGCGGCGTCGTGAAGACGGCGGTGCAGGACCAGGTGTCGGCCCTGCACACGCTCGTGGCCCACGCCGCGAACGACTTCGTCGGCGCCGCCGTCACGCCGCTGGTGGTGCTCGGCTACCTGTTCTGGGCGGACTGGCGGCTCGCGCTGGTCACGCTGGTGCCGCTGGTGTTCTTCGCGTTCTCCTACGGGCGGATGACGAAGGGCTACGGCGAGCAGATGGCCACCTACGTCGCGGCGCTCGGGCGGATCAACGCCGCCGCGGTGGAGTTCGTACGCGGCATCGCCGTGGTGAAGGCCTTCGGGCAGGCGCGGCGGGCGCACGCCCGGTTCCTGCGCGAGACAGACGCGTTCGCCGACGCCTTCGAGGGCTGGACGAAGCCCATGCTGCGGCCGTTCGCGATCACGATGGCCGCGGTCTCCGGGCCGACGATGCTGCTGGTGATCCTCGGTGCCGGCATCGGGTTCACCCAGGCCGGCTGGTGCGCGCCCGCCGACGTGGTGCCCTTCGTCGTTCTGGGCATCGGGCTCGCCGGGCCGCTGCTGAACCTGGAGCACTCCGCCACGGCGCTGCAGCTTGCCCGCGGCGCCGCCACCGCCATCGCCTCCCTGTTGGCGACCCCGGTCGTCACCGAGCCGGAACGGCCGCGCGAGCCGGCGGGACACCGGGTCGAGCTGCGGGACGTGTCGTTCGGTTACGACGACCGCGTCCGCGTCCTCGACGGCGTCGACGCGGTGCTCGAGCCGGGCACGGTGACGGCGCTCGTCGGCCCGTCCGGCGCGGGCAAGTCGACGCTGGCCAGCCTGCTGCCCCGCTTCGCCGACCCGGACCGCGGCGCCGTCCTGCTGGGCGGCGTGGACGTGCGGGACGTCGGCACCGAGCGGCTGTACCGGCAGGTCGGGTTCGTGACGCAGGACGTCGGGCTGCTGCGGGTCAGCGTGCGCGACAACATCGCGCTGGCCCGGCCGGGAACGACCCGCGAACGGGTCGTCGAGGCCGCCATCGCGGCCCAGGTCCACGACGTGATCAGCGTGCTGCCCCGCGGCTACGACTCGGTGATAGGCGAGGACGCCCATCTCTCGGGCGGCGAGGCACAGCGGGTCACGATCGCCCGTGCCCTGGTGGCCGACACCCCCGTCCTCGTCCTCGACGAGGCGACCTCGTGGGCGGACCCGGAGTCGGAGGCCGCGATCCAGGACGCGCTGTCCGCCGTGGCCGCCGGGCGCACGGTGCTGGTGATCGCGCACCGCCTGGCCAGCATCACCGCCGCCGACCAGATCCTGGTCCTCGACACGGGACGGGTCGTCGAGCGCGGCCGGCACCCGGAGCTGGTCGCGGCCGGCGGCCGCTACGCCCAGCTGTGGGCGGCCCAGACGACAGGCACCACGACGACGGACACGCCGAACGACGGCGGCAGGACCGACACGGACAGGACCGACACGGACAGGACCGACACGGAGGTGGCGCGGTGATCCGGCAGCTGGGCAGGGTGCTCGGTTCCGAGCACCGCGGCGACTACCTGCGCTACCTCGCCGCCCTCGTCCTCTACAACGTGCTGCAGGGCGTGGCCTACGTGCTGCTGGTGCCGGTGCTGCGCGACCTGCTACGCGGCGACACCGGCGGCGCCGCGCGCTGGTTCGCGGTGCTCGCCTCGGTGGTGGTGGTCGGCTGGCTGGCGTCCTACGTCCAGCAGCAGCTGGGGTTCCGGCTCGGGCACCTGCTCGCGCGCACCCTGCACCACCGGCTGGGCGACCACCTGACCGACCTGCCGATCGGCTGGTTCAGCGGCAACCGCGTCGGCGCCATCGGGCAGCTGACCTGCAAGGGCATCGTCGACATCATGGGACTGCCCGCGCACATGTTCCAGCCGATCGTCTCGGCCGCGGTCACCCCGCTCACCGTCGTCGCCGGCGTCCTGATCCTCGACTGGCGGCTCGGGCTGGGCGCGCTGGCCGCCGTCCCGCTGGTGTTCGCGGTGTTCTCGTGGGCCGCGCGGCGCGCCGCCAGCGTCGACGAGCAGCTGCACGCCACCGGCGTCGAGGCCGCCGACCGCGTCGTCGAGTTCGCCCGCCTGCAGCCGGTGCTGCGCGGCGCCGGGCGGTCCGGCGACGGCTACGCCCAGCTCGACGACGCGCTGCGCGCGCAGCACGCCGCCGGTCGCCGCCAGCTCGGCCGCACCCTGCCAGCGCTTGGCGCGAACGCCCTCACCGTCCAGCTCGTGTTCACCGCGCTCATCCTGCTCGGCACGGCCCTCGCCCTACGTGACAGCGACCGGACGGCCGAGCTGGTCGCCCTGCTGGTGCTGCTGGCCCGGTTCGCCGAGCCGCTGGCCGCCGCGGCCGAGTACGGCGCCACGCTGCGCGCGGCCAGGGCAAGCCTCACCCGCATCGACGAGGTCCTGGCGACCGCTCCCCTGCCCGAGCCCGACCGCCCCACCCCGGTCGACGGGCACCGCGTCGATGTCGACGACGTCAGCTTCGGGTATGACCACGACCGCCCGGTCCTGTCCGGGATCAGCTTCACCGCCGAGGCCGGCACCACGACGGCCATCGTGGGATCGTCCGGGGCCGGCAAGACCACCCTGCTGTGGCTGCTCGCCCGCTTCCTCGACGTCGACGCCGGCGGCATCGGCGTCGGCGGCGTCGACCTGCGGGCGCTGACCGCGGAGCAGCGCGGCGCCCTGGTCGCGCCGGTCTTCCAGGACGTCTACCTCTTCGAGGGCAGCATCGCCGACAACATCCGGCTGGCCCGCCCCGACGCCACCGACGCCGAGCTGCGCGAGGCGGCCCGGCTCGCCCGCGTCGACGAGATCGTCGACCGGCTGCCGGACGGCTGGGAGACCCAGGTCGGCGAGGGCGGCGCCTCGCTGTCCGGAGGGGAGCGCCAGCGGGTCTCGATCGCCCGCGCCCTGCTCAAGGACGCCCCGATCGTGCTGCTCGACGAGGCCACCGCCGCCGTCGACCCGGAGAACGAGGCCGCGATCACCTCCGCGTTGGCCGCCCTCACGCTGGCCCGCACGGTGTTCGTCGTCGCCCACCGGCTCACCACCGTCGCCCACGCCGACCAGATCCTCGTCCTGGACGGCGGCCGCATCGCCGAGCGCGGCACCCACGCCGAGCTGCTGGCGAACGACGGCCGCTACGCCGCGTTCTGGCGGCAACGCCAGCGCGCGGCGGGTTGGCACCTCGGCACCCGTGTCGCCGCCGGAGCGGCCACCGGCGGGGACTGAGCCGTCGCCACAACCGAGCCGACGGCCGGGACCGACCGGCCCGGCGGTCGGTCTCCCCGCGGCCGGTCTCCAGCAGTCGGTGCCGACGGTCGGTCCATCGGCCGGCCCCCGCGGCCGGTCTCGGGTCCGGCCTCGGCCGGGTGTGGGAACGTGACATCTGTGGCGGAGCGCGGTCGAGGAACGGACGTCGGTACCAGGGTCAGGCTCACCCCGGACCGGGTGATCGACGCCGCGCTGGAACTGACCCGGGAGCGCGGCCTGGACGGCTGGAGCATCCGCGACCTCGCCCACGCCCTCGAGGTCTGGCCGAACACGATCGCCTACCACGTCGGCGACCGGGAGGCGATTCTGGACGCCGTCGTGGAGCGGGTCGTGGCGATGATGCCGAACCCGCCCGCCGACCTCGGCTGGCAGGACTGGTTCCGCGCGTTCCTCTACCCCAGCCGGGGCATCGTCGGCCGCTACGTCGGGGTCGCCCGCCGGCTGTGCCGGGACGGTGCCACCGTCCCGTCCGCCCTACCGATCATGGATCGGGGCATCGGTCTGCTTGCCGCCGCGGGGTTCGGCGACCGTGCGCCGCTCGCCTACGCCACGCTGCTCAACAGCGCCATCCTGCTCGTCGCCCTCGACGACGACCGCGCTCTCGCCGGGCACGGTCGTGCCGCCGCCGCGACCACTCTCCAGACCATGGCCGCGCCGCCGGGCGCCGGCGCGGGCTGGGCCACGATGCAGCCCTGGCTGCGGTCCTGGGCGCAGGATCCGGACGCCAGCCGCGCCACGCTCTACCGGTACACCATCGAATGCCTGCTCTCCGGCCTCGAGGCCGACCTGCGCGCGGGCGCGGGACAGGCGAGTGGCACGGACCCACGAGAAGGCTCGGCGGACTCCGTCATGACGGAGTCACCCGGATCGTGACGTAGGCCGCGACACCGCCCCCGGGCGAGCGCGGGAGCAGCCGGCGCCCACAGCGGCGAGCAGAGCCGCGCCCACGGCGACGAACGGGACGGGCCTGGTGGCGCGCGACGAGGACGGGGCCTCGTCGCGCGCCTCTGGGCACAGCCGCTGTCAGTCCGCGATCGGGGTGTTGCCGAGGACCTTGTACGCGGCGGGCTGGCCCTTGTCGTCGAGGGTGGTGGTCAGGCCGCCGAGGACGCAGACGGCCGGGTTGGCCGGGTCCGCCTTGCCGTTGCAGCGGAACTTCAGTCCGGCGCCGCCGGGCAGCTCGGTCTCCTTCATCGCCTTGATCGTCGAGGTGACGGTCGCCGGCGTGATGTCCCCGGAGATGCCGTCGAGCGCCGTCTGGAGGCCGGCCGTCAGCATGAACGCGATCATGCTGTCCTGGACGCTGGTGTCGATGTCCGTGCCGTAGGTGTCGACGACCTTCTGGTAAAGGCGCATCGACGGGCTGTCCGGGCCGACCGGCGCCGTGGCGCTGACAACCATGCCCTTCAGCGTGGCTCCCGGGACCGACTTGCGGGTCGCGTCGGTGACGCACTGGGAGATGGCGCTGATCGTGCCGGTGAAGCCGACGGCCTTGAGGCCGTTCATGGCGCTGATGCAGAACGAGTCGTTCCCGATGATGAAGACCTCGTCCGAGCCGTTCGAGACGACCTGCTGCATCTGGGGCGTCATGTCAGCGGTGCCCGGCGCCACGCGGATCAGGTCGTAGCCGATGCCGGCCTTCGCGAACAGCGGCGGCGCGACCTCCTGCGCGGAGTGGAGCGCGGCCGGGACGTCGATCACGATGGCGGTGACCTTCTTGTTGCCCTCGTCCTTCGCGACCTGGATCGGCAGGTCGATCACGGGGAAGGTCGGGTTGCCCAGCGAGAACGTCGTCTGGCTCGACAGCAGCGCCGGGTCACTCGAACCGTAGAGCATGACGGGGATCTTCGCCTCGCCCAGCGGCTTCCAGGCGTCATCGACGACACCGGACGTGCCGATGAGGACGGCGACGACACCCTTCTCGATCATCTGGTTGCCGCAGTCGGCGGCCTTGGACGGGTCGCCCTGGGTCTCGCAGATCGTCAGCTCGATGGGCCGGCCGCCGATCCCGGCCTTGTGCTCGTTGAGGTACTTGACGGTCGCCTCGGCCACCTGGTCCGCGGGCCGTGCGTCCAGTACCGGGGTGGCGCCCTCCCCGATCAGACCGATCTTGACGGGCGCGCCGGTCGCCTTGTCGACCGGACCGAGGGGGTCCGCGGCACCCGCGGAGCCATTTGCCGTCGGCGTCGCGGGGGCCCCCGCGTCGTCGGAGCCGCCACCGCAGGCCGACATGAAGGCCAGGCCCGCGGCGAGGACGGTGATGCCGGCGAGCCGTAACCGTAAGCGGCCCCCGGGGCGGGCGGCCGCCGGCTCGGCCGCGGCGGTCGAGCGCGGCCGTCCAGATGTCGGCTGACCGGTCGGTCCATTGATGAGCATCATGGTTCCCCTGCCTTTGCTGATGGGCGCTGCGCGGATACAAAAAACACGCCGCCCCGTCAAAGCGGCGCAGCGGTCATGCAGGCCGGGACCATAGGTCGTCAGGCTGGAACGCCGGCGACGGATTCCCGGGTCTACTGGCCGGGGTCGAGGTGGTCCGGCAGGTGGTCATCCGCGGGTGCGGGGCCGCGCGGTCCGCCACGCATTAGGACGCGCGCAAGGGGAGCGTGGCGAAGATGTGGTTCCGCCACAGCCGCCGGGAGGTTTCCTCCGGGTAGGCGGTGACGGTCGGATTGGCGTCGAAGATCTGCGTGAGTCGTCGCTCGGGGTCGTAGGTGGGCCAGCCCGGGTCGCCGGTGGTGGCGAAGGCGGTCCAGGCGCCACGAATGCGGGCCGCGAGCGTCCTGGCTTCATCGGACGGCTCGGGACCGAGGAGCAGCGGGCCGAGGTGTGCGTCGAAGGTGCCGAACACCAGCGGGCCGTCGAGGCCGTGGCAGGCGCCCAGGGCACCCCCGCTGCCTGGCGCGGCCCAGGCCAGTTCGTAGAGGTGGGCACGGCCGCCGGCGGCGGTCTGCGCGTCGGCGAGGTGGAGAGCGGGCATGCGGAACAGCCAGTCCGACTGGACGAGCTCGTGCAGGTTCTCGGCCGATGCCTCCGGGAAGGCCGCGCGATATGCGCGCTCGCCGTCGGGCTGCGGGCCAAAGGTGCGTAGCGCCAGTGAGGCGTCCTCGTCCTCGATACGGCCACGCTGCCCGCCGAGAACGGTGAACAGCCGATACTCGTCGCGGTTGTGCCCGATGATCAGAGCGACCTCCCGCGCCGCGCCGGCCCGCAGCGCCTGCCACGGTGCGGTGGGCAGCACGTCGCCGTCGACGACCGGGGCGTAGGGCGTGACGGTGTGGGCGACCGCTCCCCACCGGTCCTCGCGCTCGCGCATCTTGGTCGTCACCACGGCGCCCGCGTCCACCAGCCTGTAGGGGTCCACGGCGGAAAGATCCTCGATGGTCGCTCGCCGTCCCGCCTCCGTCGCGATCGCGGCGGCGATGTCGATGCCCAGCGCGTCGGAGAAGAAGACGCCGGACGGGCTCTGCAGGATCGCCCGCTGAAACAGGCCGTCGGACCGTGGCATCGCCAGCAGGGCGGCGATGGACCCGGCGCCCGCCGACTCACCGAACACCGTGACCCGGTCAGGGTCACCGCCGAATGCCGTGATGCTGTCGCGCACCCATTCCAGCGCTGACACCTGGTCGAGCAGCCCGCGGTTGGCCGGTGCCCCGGCGATCCGCGCGAACCCTTCGAAGCCCACGCGATAGTTGAAGGAGACCACGACGACATCGCCCTCCTGGGCGATGTGGCTGGCGTCGTAGCCGGGGCTTCCCGCCTGACCGAGCTTGAACGCCCCACCATAGATCCACACCAGTACCGGGCGGCGGGCCGCCGGATCCGGGTCCGGCGACCAGACGTTGACTGTCAGCCAGTCCTCGCCCGCCGACGTGTCCACGGCACCGCTTCTCCCGGGAATCCCCGCGTCCTGCGGAGGCGGCGGGCCGAAGACAAACGCCTCCCGCGCCCCTTCCCATGCGTGCGCTGGGACTGGTGCCGCAAACCGCTCGTCGCCGACGGGTGGCCGCGCGAACGGGATGCCGCGGAAGACGGCTAACCCGTCCTCCCAACGGCCGCGTACCCTCCCGCGAGCGGTACGTACTTCGGGCTCGCCGGAGCGCCGGGACGCGTCGGTCCTGCCTGCGGTCATCGGATGGTCCTCTCCCGTGGTTGGCCGGATGCGAGAACGCCCGGCTCGCGGCTGGGGGCGTGCACCGTGAGAAGCGCGTTGACGAGGAAGGTCACCATCCGCGTGATCCGGTCGGCGAACTCCTCCGGGTCGAGAGGATCCTCACCGCCGATCAGCCAGGCGCAGACGAGAGCGTGCCCACCGCCGGCGAGACCCGTCGCGAGATCATCCATCGTCCGCGCGTCGAGTGTCCCGCCCAACGCCTCCTGGAAGAGCTGCCGGTTGAAAGGCACGAGGAGGCCCGTCAGCACCTTGCCCAGGGCGAACGCGGTCGAGCCCGTCATCAGCGCCCGGTAGAACCCGCGGTGCTCCGCGAAGTGGCTGGCCACCGCCAGCGACCGGGCACGGCCGGGGACCGCGGCGGCCGGATCCCCCAGCCCCGGCATCAGGTCCCGTCGAGCAAGATCCAGCGCGGCCTCGAGAAGGAGCGCGTCACGGTCGCCGAAATGCTGGTACAGCACCTGCCGGCTCACGTCCGCCGCGTCCGCGAGATCGGAGATTGGCACGGCCGCCGTGCCGCGCTCTCCCACCAGGTCAACCGCCGCCCGGAGCAGCGCGGAACGCGACCGGCGCGACCGGCGGTCCCGCACGGGAACCGCCGGCGGCAGGCTGAACGTCACACGCGTGATAATGGACACATGTGCCGTAACTGGCAAGTGTCCGGCCACCGAGACCGGCCGACCCGCCGATCATGAGATCGGCAGTGCTCTGTCGGCGGGCGTCCGCCAGCGTCCGCCGGTGCTGGCCATGGGCCAGACGATGGCCTGGGCATCCACGCTCGTCCGCCGCCGCCGCCCGCCCGCCGGCCGGGCACAAACGGGTGATCAGCGGCGTTAGATCCGCTAGGTATGCCACCGTCGGGAGGACGAGATGCCAGAGACCTACAGCAAGGACGAGGCAGCCATCTCGCGGCTTACGCCGGAGCAGTACCGGGTGACCCAGGAGAGCGGCACCGAGCCCGCGTTCACCGGTGAGTACTGCGACAACAAGGAGCCGGGGATCTACGTCGACATCGTTTCCGGTGAGCCTTTGTTCGCGTCGGTGCACAAGTTCGAGAGCGGCACCGGCTGGCCGAGTTTCACGGTGCCGATCGAGCCGGGCAACGTGGTCGAGAAGAGCGACACCAGCTACGGGATGCGGCGGACCGAGGTCCGGTCGGCCCACGGCGACAGCCACCTCGGCCACCTGTTCGACGACGGCCCGGCGGCCGCCGGCGGCCTGCGGTACTGCCTGAACTCGGCGGCCCTCCGCTTCGTCCCGGCCGACGAGCTGGACAGTGCGGGCTACGGCGCCTACCGGCACCTTTTTGAGGACATAGAGGGGAAGACCGAGTAAATGAGCACCGCGACAGAGAAGGCCATCCTGGCTGGCGGCTGTTTCTGGGGGGTCGAGGATCTCGTCCGCAAGCTCCCCGGCGTGCTGGACACCGAGGTGGGTTACACCGGCGGCGACGTGCCCAACGCGACGTATCGCAACCATGGCACCCATGCCGAGGCGCTGGAGATCACCTTTGACCCGGCCAGGATCTCCTACCGGGACCTGCTGGAGTTCTTCTTCCAGATCCACGACCCGTCGACGAAGAACCGGCAGGGCAACGACATCGGCCTCAGCTACCGGTCGGCGATCTTCTACACCGACGAGGAGCAGAAGCGGGTCGCCGAGGACACCATCGCGGACGTCGACGCCTCCGGCCTCTGGCCGGGGAAGGTCGTCACCGAGGTCGTTCCGGCCGGTCCGTTCTGGCAGGCGGAGCCGGAGCACCAGGACTACCTGCAGAACTACCCGGAGGGCTACACCTGTCACTACGTGCGGCCGGGATGGAAGCTCCCCCACCGGGCGGAGTCCGCGGCGCACTGACCATCCCTGACCGAGGGGACGCCCCACGCGGGCGTCCCCGCCTGGCCACCCGACTCCTTCGAACTGGAAGCAGAACGAGGTCGGCTTTGCCGCCGAAGTGGCGGGCGATGAGGGCGGCGTCGGCCCCGGCCTGCTCGGCGAGGAACGCGTCGAACGCCGCACCGTCACCGCGGCGGGCCACACCTCGGCCGTCGACCATCCCGGGCCCGTTCGAGGGCCACGCCCAGATGAGGCGCTGACCGTGCCGATCCGCCTTCGTCGGAAGGGTCAGGATGACGGCGCGGGTCGTTCGCCAGAGCGTCGATTTCCGGCGCATGGCGCGACACCGGACTGCGCGGCCGCGAGGTATTCGAGCACCGCGTCGCGGTTGCGCGTCAGGCAGTCGATCCGCTGCTGGATACGCGCGACCTCGTGGTGAAGCAGTTCGAGCGTCCGCGGGTTGAGGTTTTCCGGCAGCAGGTAGATGTGTTCGGGCTGGTCCAGGCACGGCAGGATGGCGCGGATGATCTCGGTGGTAAGGCCGCAGTCGAGCAGACCTCGAATCTGGCGCACGCGGTCGACCGTCGACTCGGGATAGGCGCGGTACCCGTTGTCGGCCCGCTCCGGGCTCAGCAGGCCCTGCTCCTCGTAGTACCGAAGCATCCGGGCGGGCACGCCGGTGCGCCGCGACAGCTCACCGATTTTCATCGTGCCGTGACCACCTCGGACGCGTTACCTGAGTGACCGGGACCACAGTTGCCATCACATTGATGTGAACGTCTGAGCATCGTCGCATGTCCAGATTTCAGACGCGCCAGACGTTCCCGGCCGGCGAGGCATCCCCGCCAGGGCCCGCGTCCCCGGCGGGTGAACCCACGTCCTCACCGGCGGCGCTTCCGTGGTCCGGGCTGCTGACGCTCACGACGGCGGCGTTCACCGCGGTGCTGACTGAGCAACTGCCCACGGGGCTGCTTCTCCGGATGAGTGCGGACCTGGACGTCTCGCGAGCCAGCGTCGGGTTCCTGGTCAGCGGCTACGCGGTCGCGTCCTGCCTGGCCGCCGTGCCGCTCACCGCGCTCCTGCGCCGCTACCACCGCCGTCCGGTGCTGGTGGGCGTACTCATCGTCCTCGGGCTGTGCAACGCTGTCGCCGCCCTGTCCGACAGTTATCCGCTGACGTTCGCCGTTCGGTTGCTGGCCGGCGCGGCGGGCGGGGTGGGCTGGTCGATGTTCGCCGGCTACGCCGCTCGGATGGTTCCGGTCGAACGCCAGGGCCGGGCGATCGCGATCGCCCTCGCCGGGATCACGGTCGCGTTCGCGGCGGGCGTTCCGGCGGGCACCGCCCTGGCCGCCGCCGTCGGTTGGCGCGCCGGCTTCGCCACGCTGGCCGCGCTGGCGCTGATCCTGGCGGCCTGGGTGATCCAGCGCCTCCCGGACTTCCCAGGCGAACCGGGCACGGCACGTCTCCCCGTGCGGCGGGTCATCGTCAGGCCGGGCCTGCGTTCCGTGTTCGCCATGACCCTCTTCCTGTTGCTGGGCCACCAGGCCATGTACACCTACACGGCCCCGTTCGTCGAAAGATCACGATTCGGGAACGCCGGCCTTGTGCTGTTCGTGTTCGGCGGCACGACCGTCGTGGGGGTTTGGGTCGCCGGCCTGGTGGTGGACCGGCACCCCCGGACGACCCTGCGGGCGGCGCTCGGCCTCGTCGCGGTCGCGATGCTCGCGCTCGGGCTGTTCGGGCGCGTGCCGCCGGTTCTGCTCGTCTCGTTCGTCGCCTGGGGCGCGGCATACGGCGCGATACCGACACTGCTGCAGGCCGCCGTGGTCGGCGCCTGCGGTCCCGACCAGGCCGACGTCGCCACGTCCATACAGACCACCGTGTTCAACCTCGGCATCGCGGGCGGTTCGCTGGCTGGCGGTGTCGCGCTTGAACGCGCCGGGGTGGGAAGTCTGCCATGGCTCGCGCTCGTCCTGGTCATCGCGGCCGCGGCGACCGCGCCGGCCGTGCGCGAATCATGACCGGCCGCCCAGCCACGTCCGGCAGGCCGGACGGACCGTGCGCGGACGCGTACCGGCTCATCTGGCGGCCGGCGCGGTCAGCCGCGTCCTGACTTCCGCCAAGTTAGTGCACAGTCGCGGCGCTTGGTGGAACTGACGATCACGCTCCGTAGCTTGGGTAGGGGTCGGAACCGCGGGATCCTTGCTTGCCAGCTGATCGAGGTCTGCGGCGAGAGATCCCGGCGGGATGGCGGAGAGGCGGGTTGGCAAGCGAGAGTGTTCGGATTGGGCAGCCTGGCCGTGCCCAGGGCTCCCGATTAGTGCACAAAAACGGCGCTCCCGATCGATGAACCCGCAGATCAGCGACCTGTCGGTGCGATCAAGCCGTGATCTTGGCGGAAGTCAGGAGCCACGTCCGGCAGGCCGGACGGACCGGGCGCGGACGCGTACCGGCTCATCTGGCGGCCGGCGCGGTCAGCCGCGTCGGCCGCCGGACCCGCCTCGCGCCCGCGCGGCGTCCCGGGCCGAGCAGAACTTCGCGGCGGACATGCGCCGGGGAGGATATTCGGGGCCCGTCACCGTCGGCCGGGATCTGATGAAGTTCTCAATCGGCGAGATCGCGCCATAAGAGCGCATTTGCGCCACTCCGCGGAAGCGCGTTCAAGCCCAACTCCGCTGAAATCATCCGGCCGATTGTCGGCCTGACGGCGGCGAAGTACTCGCGGTACGCGAAGCCGGTCCTCGAATGGTCCGACTATAGGCGCCGAGCGCCGAGCTCGTCGTTGACCTGACATCCCGACTCTTACCTGATCATGATCGCTTCATGATCAGGTGGGATGTTTGGGGTCCTGACCCTGGACATCCACCAGATCATGAATCGGTTCTTGATCTGATGTGGGTTCAGAAGTCCGTGGCTGGCTATCTGCCGGCAACCGGAGAGCCCGACCGGGGCTCGGGTTGGATGCCGTGTCCTGCCGCTGTGATGGCTCGCTCGCAATGGTGTGTCCATGGTCAATGTCCCTTCGGGGCGCGCGCTGTGCCGTCCGTCGCACCGCGGGGCATGGCATCGTCGCACTCGGCCAGCGCACCCCGCCGCGTCGGGTGGTCCGGCATGCTTCGCGAGTGGACACTCTCGCGGTCCGGGTGGCTCGACCCGATGACTACGGCGCCATCGCGGCGGTCGCGGATGACTGGTGGGGCCGGCCTGTCAGCAGGGCACTACCCCGACTCTTCCTCGACCACTTCCATGGTTCGAGCCGGGTCGTCGAAGACGACCATGGTCTGGCGGCCTTCCTTATCGCCTTCCGCTCGCCGTCGCGGCCGGACGTCGGCTACATCCATTTCGTCGGCGTACGACCTGACCACCGCGGCACCGGACTCGCCCGGTCCCTCTACCAGGACTTCTTCCGGCGCGCATTGACGGAAGGCTGCCGGGAGGTCGAGGCGATCACCGCGCCGAGCAACGCCGGATCGATCGCCTTCCACCGCAGCCTCGGCTTCACCGTCAATGGCCCGGTCCCGGATTACGACGGCCCCGGAAGGCCCATGATGACGTTTCGACGCGCCTTGGCGAACTCGACCTGACACCATCGCGCGGAGGGCTACTGCTGTGGGAATCTCCGCAACGAAATGGCGAACTGTATAGCGGATGGTGGGATGGGCCACAGGATTCTGCGGTGAGAGCTGGTGGCCGGTTCTCACCCCGTATCTGTGGTGACGCGCCGGCCCGATCGTGCTGGTCGGTGACTGAGTATCGCCGCGCGCCGACCGCTCTAGCCTTGCTCCTCGGATCCCTGCGGGGGAAGGTCGACTTCGAGGGCCTCCACACTCAGGGCATAGTCGTCGGGCTCGCGCGCGAGCTGGTCAGCGGCCTCATAGAGGATCGGTAGCAGAATGAGGTCCTTCGTGCGGCCCGCGGTCTCCTTGGAGCGGATGATGTCCTCGAGGCTGGCGACGTAGATGCTGAGGCCGTAGCCGGCGAGGTCATAGCGCCGCGCGCTGCGCATGATCGCGTCGAAGGGTCCCACGCCCGGCAGCTCGATGAGGACGTCGAGCGGGCCGTGGGGGGTCTGGTACATCGCGAAATACTCCGCGAAGAACTCCTCGCGACGGACCACAGGATGCGGCAGGTAGTCCGTGGAGTCTGCGTGCTTCTTCATGGTCACCTCGCTGGACAGGGCTCTGGCCAGCCGGTCCAGGTTCGCCGGGTCCGGGTCGGGCACTATGTCCAGGTCACCGGTGACGTAGGGAGTCCCCTGCAGGCGGGCGCCGACTCCTCCGACGATCGCGTAGCGGACCTCATGCTCGGCGAGCATGCCGAGCATCCCCGAGAGCCGTAGTCGCGGAGCCGGCTGGCCCCTGCGCGTCACTCGGTGACCATGCGGGCACTGGCGAAGACCGCGAGTTCATCCATGAGCATCTCCAAGCGCTCAGTGGGTGGCATCGCGAGGATCGCCTTGACCTGGCCGAGGATCGCCGGATCCGACTGGTAGGTCGCGCGGCTGATCGTCGTCATCAGCTTCTGCGCGCGCACACGCGCGAGTTCGGCTCGACGCCGCAGGTAGGCCGAGCGCGCGGCGGGATCGGTCGGCGGATCGAACAGGTCATCCATGTTCACGGCAGACCTCCCCGCGCACAGCCCCAAACGGCCGGGGACCACACTACGCACCGGTCACCGAGCCTCGGATCCGAAATCGCAGGTCAAGCCTAGCAGCCATCGTCTCGTCTGGATCTCCGGCGACCTGCCGGCCGAAGACCGAGTCCAGGTAGGCGGCGGCCACCATGGTGATCATCCGCCCGGCACGCTGGACACCTTCGCCCATCCGGAACCACGAGCTCGCGCCCGGGACAAAGCCAGGCCGGGATTCACACGCGGTACCCGGCATCCTCTGACTGCCCGAACGCCATCTCGACACAGTCAAGATCAACATTTGGTGGCGGGCGGAGAGGCCACTTTTAGGCCTCTGCGAAACCCCAGAACCGCAGCAGGTCCTCGCGCCACGCCCGGCGACCAGGCGCACAGTCAGTCAAGCGCCTCAGCAAAACGGCGAACTGCACACCAGACGGTGATGCGCGCCACGCGCCGGCTGGCTGCTCGCGAGCCTTCGCCGTGAGGACCTGCTCCGGTCGCCGCGCAACGCCGCGCCGGCGCCGGTGGCTGATCGTCGTTTGTACCCTCCGGTGATCCTGCTGGTTTATTCGGTCAGGCGGCTGCCAGTCGGGCGAAGTGGCTCGTGCGTGTGCGTTCGAGGGGCTGGTCGTTCCAGTAGTCGTCGAGGCGGAGGAAGTTGATCGCGATGGCGGTGTAGACGTGTTGGAGGTGGGTCTTGGCGAGGCCGCGGTAGCGGGAGCGACGCAGGCCGGTCGTGGCGGTGGCCTGGTGGATGGTGCCCTCGACTCCCGCGCGCAGGGCGTAGTCGGTCTTCCAGTCCGGGTCGTTCTGGAGGGTGCGGGCGGCCTGCTGTGCCTGGTAGATCTCGCGGGGCCGGATGGTCAGGCGCCGCCCCCCTGAGGAGGTGGTGCACTGGTCACGGGCGTGGCAGGGCCGGCAGGTCAGGACGGGGAAGCCGATCACGATCACATCCTGGCCCCTGTTGCGGGCGGGGCTCCACGAGGAACTGGTCTGTCCCTTCGGGCAGGTGGCCGTCCGGCGGTCGAAGTCGATGGTGAACCGGGAGCGGTCGTAGCCTGCCCCGGCTCTGGCCTGGGCGGAGCTGTCCTCGAGCAGGGGGGTGACCAGGGTGATCCCGTGGGCGCCGTGCGCGGCGAGTATCTGGTCTGGCGACGAGTAGCCGGAGTCGACGTAGTGGCGCTCAGGGGTCAGCCGACGGGCGGCGAGCTGGCCGTGTATGGGCTCGATCATGGCGATGTCGGACACGGTCGCGTCGGTGGTCACCACGTTCGTGATGAGGTTCGGGGTGCTCAGGCCGTCACCGGCGGGTTGGCAGGTCTCGGTCAGGTGGACCTTGTAGCCGTCCCAGACGGTGGCGTGCTTGGCGCCACTGCGGGTGTCGAGGTCGTAGGGAGAGGTCAGCCGGGTTCTGCCGGGCGGGAGACCATCCCTGTCCTCCCGCCGCCTGACCACCTCCCGCCCGTCCTCGCCCACGGCCCGGGTGTAGTGCTGCACCAGGATCTGGCGCAGCACGTCGAGGGCGGGCAGCTCGGCCAGCCAGCCCGGCGTGCCAGGCCCGTACACCGCCGTCAGCAGCGCGAACCCGTCCTGTCCGTAGGTCTGCGCAAGTTCCTCCCGTTCGGCCTTCGACGACGGCATCGCCCAGCTGTCGACCCGGCGGGCGTAGCGCCGCCCCCAACCCGCCACGTCGACCGCCCCGGCCAGCCAGCCCGGCGCCGCCACAGCCAGCGCCTCCAGAGCGGCCCGGACCGACTCCCCGGCCAGCTCCGTCCGGTTGAGGCCGCGCACCGCGGCCAGCACATGCGTCGAGTCGGTGCGCGCCCGGCCCCCCGACCCGACCAGCCCCCGCCCGGCCAGCGCGTCCAGCAGCAGGTCCAGCGCCTTCTCCTCCAGCCCGTGCTCGACCAGCCGGGACCGGAACTCCACCAGCACCGACGGGTCGAACCCCTCGTCGTCGAGTTCGAGGCCCAGCGCGTACTTCCAGTCCATCCCGAACCGCACCCGCGCCGCCGCACCCCGGTCGGTCAGGTTCTCCACCATCTGCAACACCGTCACCAACGCCAGCCGCCCCGGCGACCAGCCCGGCCGACCCCGCACCCCGAAGGCCCCCGCGAACTCGCCGTCCGCGAACAGCTCTCCCCGCTCGTCACGGACCCGCATCGCCACCGGATACGCCCCTCGCCGCGCCGCCGCCCGCGCTGCACGCACAGTCGCCTCCGGAATCTCAGGCCACGACTCCGACCGCATCGACACCACAACCCCCCACCACAGCCGGGAACAGGGACAGAGACAACAGACCAGCTGCCCCACCACCCTCCACCCCTAAGATCAACAGAGAGCCGCCACAGTCGATCAAGTAACCCAACCCGAATAAACCAGCAGGATCTCCGGTGGCTGTCTGCCGGGCAGGATCGCAGCCACCGGAGGGCATGAATGGCGATCAAGCCCGCGTCGACGGCCGGCGTGGTCACAGGATTGCGTAGGTCCGGCCAGTCGCCGCAGCGAAACGGCCGACTACATGACGGCCCGGACGGAGTTCCGGACCAGCCGCTTGCGCGGACTCGGCGTCCGGTCCCGATTACACTAATCTTTACCGGCGCCCCGGCTCGCCTACGACCAGGGGGCCCACGCGTGTTCCGGCGTCGGCGGCGAGCAACGTTCCCGCGTCACGCCCACCGTTAGGCCCCGCCCGTCCCACCAGCATAACCTTGGAGGCCGCATGAGACGCGTTAAGGTATCAGCGTTGGCGACCGGCGCCCTGCTCGTCGGCCTTATTGTTGTTGCCTGGGCGGCGCACAACCTGGCGACCGGCAGTACCGACTGCGGCGGCCAGCAGATGTCCGACGGTGACCGGTGCGTCAACTGGAGCCAGGGAACACGAAACTCCGCCGACGAACAGCGCCGCGTGAATCGGTTCGGCGACGGGTTTATAATCGGCCTCGTCGGCGCTCCTCTGATCGTCGGCGGCGCCATCGGATTTTTAAACGGGCTCTCGGTCGACCCGGCCTATTCGGCATGGCGGCGGCTGGCGCGCCGGGAGGGCTGGGACTTCATCGAACCGGTCGACAGCGAGCGATACGGCAGGCGCGGTATCCTCAGGGGGAAGATTGGCGCCGTGCAGTTCAAGGTCTTCGACGAGGTCCGGGAACAAGATAAGTTGATCTTCAAGCTCAGAAAAAGAAGGACCGTCTGGGTCGTATACCTTCCCGAGTCGACCGCGCCCGCGTTCGCGGAATGGTACAAGAAATCCGACTACCGGATCGCACCGGAGCTACTCCCTGCGGGGATGGCAGTCTCTGCCACCGGACTGCAGAGTTGTGACGACCACAGAAAGTCGAGGACGCCGGCCAGACTGGTCCAGCGAGTCCAGGCGATGGCCACCATCGTCAACCGGTTCGTGGCGGAGACGGCCACGCCGCCCAAACACCAGTCTGAGGGCTCGCGATGAGCGGCCCCGTGTTTGGCGAGCATGCCAGGCCAAGTGTCCCCGAGAGCTGTAGCCATGGTGCAGCCTGGGCTGTGTTTGTCACTCCGTGACCAGGCTGCGTTGGCGAAGACCGCGAGCTCATCCATGAGCATCTCGAGGCGCTCGGTGGGTGGCATCGCGAAGATCCACAGTCGGGGCCTGTAGCTGCCGGGTCAGAAAAGATCACAGACACCCACGAGGCCATGCCTGCCTTCAGGCCGCGCACCCAAGGCAGAAGTCGCGGGCTCGGCTAATCACCGCCCTGACTGGCCAGGTGCAGCGTACCGAGCGCGACCTTGCCCAGGCCCGCCGAGACCGTGACGACGCCATCCGTGAAGTCAGGGCATCCGGCGGCCGCACCCTCCCGGAGATCGCCAAGGCCGCCGGCCTCTCACTCGCGAGCGTCAAGATCGTCCTGCGCGGGACATACTGACCGGCGGACCCTTACGTGCCTGGCGCCACATGCCTCTTGGGCGAGAACCTGAGTAATTTCGTTTCCTCGCTCTAGCTCCGAACATCCCACCGGATCATCGGCGGCCTCCAGCGACTTCCCGCCACCCCACACGGTTGGGGCCGGCCGGACGGGTCACCGACGGCCAACGGCGATCTTCGAGATGCTGGCCGGGCGAACGCTATCGTGGACGACGGTAGCCTCCTCAGCCAGGGGATCAGCCCAGTAGCGGTTCGAGCCGGGCGCGGTCGGTGTCGTCGAGGGAGCGCAGCGGCTCGCCCTTGGCGGGGCGCCATACGACCGGTCCGGAACGCCAGGCCTCCCGACGGAGGCGGCGCTTGTCGATCTTCATGCTGGCCAGTTTCGGCAGCTCGCCGGTCACCCGGACGAAGGCCGGCACCCACTTGGGCCCAAGGTCAGGCTGCTCGGCGAGGAACGCGTCGAACGCCGCCGGGTCGAAGCCGGCGCCGTCCCGCAGCTCCAGCGCCGCCATCACCCGGTCCCCTACCGGGTCGTCGGGCACTGCGTAGACCGCGACCGAACGGACCTCGGGATGGCGGGCGAGAATCGCCTCCACCGGCGCCGCGGCGAAGTTCTCACCGTCGACGCGCAGCCACTCGTTCGACCGCCCGGCGAAGTACAGCCAGCCGTCCGCGTCGCGGTAGGCGAGGTCACCGGACCAGTAGGCACCGTCCCGGAACCGGGCCCGGGTCGCGTCCTCGTTGTTGTAATAGCCCTCGAACCCCGACACGGGCGAGGTCTCGACGATCTCACCGACCGCCTCGTCCAGATTCGCCGGTCGACCGGCCGCGTCAAGGACCACCGCCGGGCATTCCGCGCCCGTCTCCGGGTCGAGGACCTTGACCGTCTGGTCGGCGGTGCCGAGAGCGTTCTCGGGCATCGAGGGGTCGCGCCGGATGATGATGATGCCCTCGGTGGAGCCGTAGCTGTCCCGGACGGAGCAGCCGAACCGGCGGGCGAACTCGCGGATGTCCCGCGTCGACGCCTCGTTGCCGATCGCGAGCCGCAACGGGCTGTCCGCGTCGTCGTCACGCTCGGGGGTGGCGAGGATGTAGTTCAGGACCTTGCCGGTATAGGTGAGCATCGTCGCGCTGTGGCGGCGGATGTCCGGCAGCGTGCCCGAGGCGGAGAACTTCGCCCGAGTCGCGATCGGAATACCGGCGTTGAGGGCCGACGACCAGCCCGTGAACAGCGAGCTGGAATGGAAGAACGGCAACGGCGCGTACACCACGTCACCCACGGCCCCGCCGTCCCCGCCGCCGACACCAGCACCGCCACCGACACCAAGCCCGGCGATCCGCGCCACGTGGGCGCCGGTGCGGGCGAACCGGCCCTGCGTGCAGCGCACCGCCTTCGGCAGCCCGGTCGAACCGGACGTGAAAATCAACAGGAACAGGTCATCGGCGGCGACCGGCCGCGCGCGCGGCGCGGAAGGCGCGGCGGTGAGCTGGGAGGCGTACTCATCGCTGTCGACGAGCAGCGTCCGCTCCGCGGCGACTCCGGTATCCGTGCCTTCCAGCATGGGCTGGTAACCCGCGGAGGTCACCAGGACCTGGCAGTCGGTGTGCCGCACCAGCTGCGCCAGCGCCTCGCCCCGGTAGGTCGCGTTGATGCCGACGACCACCGAGCCCGACAACGCCGCCGCGCCCAGCCAGAACAGATAGTCGGGCACGTTGTCGAGCAGAACGCCGATGTGCGGCGGGCGGCCGTCGTCGCGTAACGACTCGAACACCGACGCGCGGCGGGACGCCTCTTCGACCAGCTGCCGGTAGGTCCAGCGCTCGTCTCCGAACAACAGCGCGACGGCATCACTGCCCGCCCGCCCGAGCAGCAGCTCGCCCACGGTCGTCACGGCCGCCTCACCTCCGCAATCCGCCGACAGCCGCACCGAACGCCGCCGTTCATAGTCCCGCATTGTCCGCGCGCGATTCGGCGCACGCGACGGCCGCCGCCTCCGCCGATGTCAGCTCGCACCAGCGGGCCAGTCTCGGCCGAGGTTTATGTCGACATCGACTTCGACCTCGTGACCCTAGCCGCGGCGGACGGGCACTCGCAACGGACCAGCCGGTCCGGGTACGCACTGTGCGAAGCCATGGGCGCACCATGCGAACCGGCAGCCGGCTGAGCTACGGTCGCCGCATCATGAGCAGCAGACCATCACCGCAGACAGATCGGCTACTCGACCTGGTGGACCTCCTCGCGGCCCGCCCCGTCGACGGCGCCACCCTGGCCGAGATCGCGCGAGCGCTCGGCCTCAGCAAGACGACGATCCACCCGATGGTCGTGACGCTGGCCCGGCGTGGCTGGCTGCTGCGCCACCCGGAGCGGCACACGTACCGGCTCGGCCCGGCGCTGGTCGCGGCCGGGCGGGCCGCGGGCCGCAGCCACGCCGTCATCGACGCCGCCCGCCCGGTGGTCCACGACCTCGCCGCGGTGACCGAGCTGACCTGTCTCGCGCTGGTCACGGGCGCGATTCCCGGTGAGCGGGACGAGCTGCTCATCGGCGAGATCGGGCAGCCGCCCCAGCCGGCGCTGAACGGCGCCGGCGGCGCGGCGGTCGGCACGGGCGCGGCCTACCGCTACCTGCGCCTGGGCGACCGGTTTCCGCGGCAGCCGCCGATCGGAGCGGTCTGCGTCGCCTGGTCGGACGACCCCACCGCCGTCGAGCAGTGGCTTGACCGGCTGGGCCCGGACCGGCCGCGCGACGCGCTGGCACAGATCACCCCGAGCCTCGCCGGGCTGCGGGCGCGCGGCTGGGGCGTCGAGGTGGACAGGCACCTGCGCGAGCGCCTCGACCTGCTGGCCGCGGAGCTCGGCGAGGACCAGCGAGGCGCCGAGCACGCCGCGGCGCTGCGCCGGATCCTGAGCGAGGTCCACCGGATGTTCGGCCTCGCCGACGCGCTGCCCGCGACGATCGAGCCGGGCGGCACCTACCGCGCGACCACGGTCAGCGCCCCCGTGTTCGACGCCCGCGGTGACGTCGTCGTCGTGCTGGCGGCGATCTGCGCCTCCGACCAGCACTACGCGCCCGTTCGGACCGGCGCCGAGGTCATCGACCTCGGCGAGCGCGTGCGCGCGGCCGCCGAGACCCTGACAGCTCTCACCCAGGGACACCCGCCCGCCCTGTGGCAGGACGCGAAACCCAGCCACAACAAGTAACGCCGCACCAGCAGCGACACCGACCCACCCCTGTGGCAAAACACGAAACCCAGCCACAACAAGTGACGGCGCACCAGCGCAGTACCAACCCAGCCACCTCGTCGAGCGGGATCAGCCGGACCACCGTCATATGCGTCAGCCCGGAATCCACGCAGGGAGGGCGCTCAGCGCCCGACAGGCGGCGCCCGGGTGCGGGCGCGGAGCGTCCGGCACCGGGACCGCCGTTCGCATAATGCGACTGTTGCTTCGCGCAGTGCGCCATGAAACGCTGCGAATTCGACTCGTAGCCAAGGCGGAAACGAGCGGCGTCAGGTGGTTGCTCACCCGGCGCCGGACTCCCGGCACCGCCACCGCGACCGCGAGCCGGCCCAGCGCCAGTCGGGCTTGGATTCATGCCGCCGGGGCGGCGCCCGCTGGCGAAGTCGTGTGACGTACCTACCCGCCGGAGCCGCCTTATGTCCTTACTGCCCGCGGAAAGCACGTCGCCGGTCACCTCGCCGGTCGTCAAGGATCGGTTGTTCATCGGCGGCACCTGGGTAGCGCCAGCGAGCGGCCGCACTATCGACGTGACCTCGCCGCACACGGAGGAGGTCATCGCGACCGTCCCCGAAGCGGACGGGACCGACATCGACCGCGCGGTCGCCGCGGCACGGTCGGCATTCGAGGACGGCCCCTGGCCGCGCACCTCCCCCGCCCAGCGGGCCACGACGATCCGGGCGATCAGCGCCGCGATCCAGGCACGCGCGCAGGAGTTCTCCGACACCGTGACCGCGGAGATGGGGGCGCCTTCCACCTTCGCGCTGCTGGGCAACACGCTGGCCGCCGCCATGGTCCTCGACGGCTACGCCGACCTGCTCGGTACCTTCCCGTTCGAACAGGAGCGCCCCGGCCTCCTCGCCCCGGCGACCGTGGTCAAGGCCCCGGTCGGCGTGTGCGCGGGCATCGTGCCGTGGAACGTGCCCCTGTTCCTGATCGCGATGAAGATCGGCGCGAGCCTGGCCTCCGGGTCGACGATGGTCATCAAGTCGGCGCCGGAGACGCCGCTGACCGGCTACCTGCTCGCCGAGGTCCTCGAGTCCGTCGACCTGCCTCCGGGCGTCATCAACATCATCACCGCGGACCGGGAGATGAGCGAGCTCCTGGTGCGCCACCCGGGGCTGGACAAGGTCTCGTTCACGGGCAGCACCGCGGTCGGCCGCAGGATCGGCGCGATCTGCGGCGAGCAGCTCAAGCGCTGCACCCTCGAGCTCGGCGGCAAGTCCGCCGCGATCATCCTCGACGACGCCGACCTGACCGCCGCCCTGCCGGCGCTGCTGCCCGCGGCGTTCATGAACACCGGCCAGGTGTGCGCCGCCCAGACCCGCGTGCTCGCGCCCCGGACCCGCTACCGCGAGATCGTCGACGGCCTCGCCGACCTCGTCGCCACGGCCAAGGTCGGCGACCCGGCCGACCCGCAGACCCTCGTCGGCCCACTCGTGGCCGAACGGCAGCGCACCCGCGTCGAGGGCCTCATCGGCGCCGGCAAGGGCGAGGGCGCCCGTCTCGTCTCCGGCGGCGGCCGGCCCGCCGAGCTGGACCGGGGCTGGTACGTCGAGCCGACGCTGTTCGCCGACGTCGACAACCGGATGCGGATCGCCCAGGAGGAGATCTTCGGCCCGGTGCTGGCGGTGATCCCGTACGACAGCGAGGACGAGGCCGTCCGCATCGCCAACGACTCCCACTACGGCCTGTCCGGCTCGGTCTGGACCGGTGACCCCGCCCACGGAGCCGCCCTCGGCAGGCGCGTCCGCACCGGCGTCCTCGCGATCAACTCGGGCACCGTCGTCGAGCTCAGGAACCCGTTTGGCGGCTTCAAGCAGTCCGGCATCGGCCGCGAGATGGGCGTGGAAGGGCTAGAGGCCTACCTGGAGACGCAGACGCTCGTCCACCCCAGCGGCTGACCAGGCGGCCCCACTGGCCGGCGGTTCCGCGGGGGCGTCCCAGCCGGCCCCCGCGGAACCGCCGGCGGCGGAACTGGCGGCAGCCGGAGGTGAGACGACGGATGATTCTCCTCACGATCACGGCCGCGAGAAGGAGCCGAGCATGACGGTGACGAGCCCGGGCGACGTGTACTACGACCCCTACGACGCCCAGATAGACGCCGACCCGTACCCGACGTGGCGGCGGCTGCGCGACGAGGCACCGTTATACCGCAACGACAAGTTCGACTTCTTCGCGCTGAGCAGGTTCGCCGACGTCGAGCCGGCGCTCGCGGACTGGCACACCTACCGCTCGGGCCGCGGCTCGGTCCTGGAGCTCATCAAGGCCAACATCGAGCTCCCGCCGGGCAACATCCTGTTCGAGGACCCGCCGGTCCACACGGTTCACCGGGGCATCCTGGCCCGGGTCTTCACCCCGAAGAAGATGCTCGCGCTCGAGCCGAAGGTCCGGGAGTTCTGCGCGCGCAGCCTCGACCCGCTCGTCGGCGCGGGCCGGTTCGACTTCATCAGGGACCTGGGCGCGCAGATGCCGATGCGCACCATCGGCTACCTGCTCGGCATTCCCGAGGACGACCAGGAGTCGATCCGTGACCGGATCGACGAGGGCCTGCGGCTCACCGGTGACGGCACCGAACTCACGCCGAACGACGACTTCACAGCCAGCATGGAGCTGTATGGCGACTACATCGACTGGCGGGCCAAGCACCCGTCGGACGACCTGATGACCGAGATGCTGACCACCGAGTTCGAGGACGAGAACGGCACGACCCGCACACTGACCCGCGAGGAGATCGTCACCTACGTCATGCTGCTGGCCGGCGCGGGCAACGAGACGACGACCAGGCTGATCGGCTGGACCGGCAAGGTTCTCGCCGAGAACCCCGAGGCGCGCCGCGAGCTGGTCGCCGACCGCTCGCTCATCCCGGGCGCGATCGAGGAGCTGCTCCGCTACGAGGCCCCGTCGCCCGTCCAGGCCCGCTACGTCGCGCGCGACGTCGAGCACCACGGCCAGACGGTCCCCGAGGGCAGCATCATGCTGCTGCTGAACGGCTCGGCCAACCGCGACGAGCACCGGTTCCCCGAGCCCGACCGTTTCGACATCCACCGCGACATCGGCCGGCACGTCACCTTCGGCTACGGCATCCACCACTGCCTCGGCGCCGCGCTGGCCCGCCTCGAAGGCCGCGTCGCCCTCGACGAGGTCCTCAGCCGCTTCCCGGAATGGGAGATCGACTGGTCGAACGCCCGCCAGGCCCGCACGTCCACCGTCCGCGGCTGGGAGACGCTCCCCGCGGTCACCGGCTGACGCGGCCAGGCGCTCGGGCAGGTCCGCCTGCCCGAGCCGCCGGGCCGCCGGGTGGGCGCCCGCACGTCGGGCACGTGGCCGGTGCCTGCCCGCACGTCCGGCCCCGCCGTCGGCATCAAGGAACGTCGGCATCAAGGAAGGAGCCCCGTGGGGGACCCATTCAGCTACCAGGGCAAACGCGTCGTCGTGACCGGCGCCGCCTCCGGCGTGGGAGCGGCGCTCGTCGAGCTGCTCGACGAGCTCGGCGCGGCGCACGTCACGGCGATCGACCGTGACACCCCGGCCGGGCCGACGCACCGGTTCATCGAGGCGGACCTGTCCACCGAGGCCGGGGTGGAGGCCGCCGCCGCGGCGGTCGACGGCCCCGTCCACGTGCTGTTCGCCAATGCCGGTGTCGCCGCGACCCAGCCGACGCGGACCGTGCTGAGCGTCAACTTCCTCGCCACCCGCCGGCTGTCCCAGCGGCTCGCCGCGCGGATGACCGCGGGCGCCGCCATCGTGCTGACCTCGTCGATGGCGGGCACCGGCTGGCCCAGCCACCGCGACGACCTGCTGAAGCTCATGGCGATCGACGACTGGGACGAGTCGCTGGCCTGGTTCGACGGCCACCCGGAGCTGACCGCCGATCCCTACGGCCTGTCCAAGGAATGCGGCCAGCTCTACACCCTCTATGCCTCCCGGACGCTCGGCCGGTCGGGCATCCGCATCACCGGCGCCTGCCCCAACCCGATCAGCACGCCGCTGCTCGCGGACTTCCGGGCGACGATGACGGACGAGCTGCTCGACTGGGCGGTCCGCCAGGGCCATCAGGGGCGCCCGGCGACGGCGCGCGAGGTCGCCCAGGTGCTCGCGTTCCTCGGCTCTGACGCGGCCGCCTACCTCAACGGCGTCAACATCCCCGTCGACGCCGGCATGCAGGCCGCGCTGCTGACGGACCAGACCGACTAGGCAGCTCACGGATCGGGGCACGTGAACGCGGCTGAGAGGAGATCACCGTTGCCGTTCGACCCGCCCGCGGACCGCGAACAGCCGGGACCGCCGCTTTCGCCCGCGCTCCGGGAGTCCCGGGCGCGGATGCTCGCGGCGGCCAGGACTGTCTTCGAGCGAGATGGGTTCCACGCCGCCCGCGTCACGGACATCGTCCATCTCGGCGGGCTGGCCCACGGGGGGTTCTACCGCTACTTCGAATCAAAGGAGGCCGCCTTCCAGGAGCTCGCGCGCGAGGCCTCGGCCCGGCTGGGCACGCCTCTTGACGGCCTGCGCTTCGAGCCCGGTCGCCTGGACGGGCTGGACGAACTCATGCGGGCGAGCGTCCGCCGATACCTGGAGGCCTATCGGCTGGAGGCCCGGTTTCTGGGGCTCATCACCCAGATCAGCTGCCACGACGCGGAGGTCCGGGCCATCCGGGCCGATTCTCGGATGCGAGCCGTGGCCCGGCACGTCGAGCCGGTCCGCCAGCTGCAGCGCGCCGGGCTGGCGGAGTCCCAGGTCAGCCCGGAGCGCATGCTGCTCGGGCTCATCGGAATGGTGGAGGGATTCGCCGACCGGTCGTTCCCGTACGGAGCCCTCGACCGCGACCTGGCGACCGCCGTCGACCAGCTGAGCCGGCTCTGCCTGCGGGCCATGCGCCTGCCTCGCGGCGGCGACCTGCCCGTCGGGCCCCGGGTTTGACCGCGCCGCGGGTTGACCGCACCGCGGTTGTGACCGCACCGCGGTTGTGACCGCACCGCCAGCCCGGACGAGATGTTTCTCTCTGTGACCCGCGGCGTTCACGCCGCTATCCGCCGGTCTGTAATTCTTGGATGCGGCCACACGGCAGGGCCACCGTCCCAACGGCCGCCGGTGCCAGGGCGACAGCCGCTCGACGGGAGACCGGCGCGGCGTCGACCGACCGGGTAAGGGATCTCGTGGGCACACCCGGACCGAAAGCCGGTACGGCCGGTCGAGGTCCCGCCCGTTTGTCGCCCAGACAGTCCCCTTACTATGGGCCGCGCACCTCAAGGTCGACGTCAATCTTGACTGTGGATCAGCGAGCCGGCGCGGCGCGCAAACGCGCGACCGGCAGCGGACATCGCCGCATTCAAGATCAGCCGGCGACCGGCCGCCTGCCCGTAGTGGCGCCCCCACTACCGCCCTGCCCGACGCGCCGGCCGCGCAGTGCTGGCTGATCGCGCGCGCCGAGCCGGGCACACCGAACCGAGGGGACGATGACAGGGAACGAGGTGGGGACGGCGCACGAGCGGTCATCGGAAGGCGCGGTCGGCCGCGCCCCAGGCAGCGACGGCACACCGGGCGGCGACGACGTCGCGGTCATCGCGGACGGGCCGGTGCTGCTGCACGTCGGCACGGACGGGGTCGGCCTCGTCACGCTGAACCGCCCGGAACGGCGCAACGGCTGGAACCCGGACATGGAACTGCGCTACTTCGAGGCGCTCGAGCATGTCGACCGTGACCCGCGGATCCGGGTCGCGGTCGTGACCGGCGCGGGCAAGACCTTCTGCCCGGGAGTCGACAGCGGCCGTCTCGACGGGATCGCCACCGGCGGCCTGGACCTGTCCGGACGCCGCTCGCCGGTACGGGCCTGGGCGTTGCGCAAGCCTCTGATCGCGGCCGTCAACGGCGCGTGCGCCGGCATGGGCCTCGTCCAGGCGCTGCTGTGCGACGTGCGGTTCGCCGCTCGCGGCGCCCGGTTCACCACCGCCTTCGCCCGGCGCGGCCTGGCCGGGGAGTTCGGCGCCACCTGGCTGCTGCCCAGGCTGGTGGGGGCGGAGCGGGCGGCGGACCTGTTGCTGTCCGCGCGGGTCTTCGACGCGGACGAGGCCCTCGCGCTCGGGCTGGTGAGCCGGGTCGTCGAGCCGGCGGACCTCGTGGCGGCGGCCCGCGCCTACGCCGCCGACATCGCCGAGAACTGCTCGCCGGCCTCCCTGGCGCTCATCCGCCACCAGTTGCACGCCGACCAGCAGAGCGACCTGGACACGGCACTGCGGCGCTCCTACCGGGCGATGGCGGTGGCCGTCACCAGCCCCGACTTCCGGGAGGGCCTGGACAGCTTCACGCAGAAGAGGCGCCCAGCGTTCCTGCCACTGGCCGACGACCTCGACCCGGCGGCGGTGACCGGTGCCGGCCTGCCCGAGCTCGACGTCGTCCCGCAGCAGGCCCTGGAATCCTGACGGACCGGAAGAAAACTACGTGGAGACCATCTTGGCTTCTCAGTGCCTGAGAGTCCGTTCCTCGCGCGCCTTGTGCGGCCCGCGCGAGTCCCTGACCCTGGGCTGGGGGTGACCGGAGTGCTCAGCACGCCCAACGACTCCCAGAAGAGCGACGCGCCGGTACGGCGCCTCCGGCGACGGCCGCACCGTGACCGGTCGTTCTCCCGATCGTGGGACACCCCGCCCGGCTCGAAGGCCTGGCCCAGGTCCCGGCGCGGCGCGAGCCGGCCCACGGCACTGGCCACCGCCCTGGTCGCGGTGCTGGCCGCGGGCTGCGCGGCGGGCGGCGGTGACGCGGGCGGCAACGCGGTCGCCAGCTGCGGCACCCCCGGGTACACCAACGACTCGATCCAGCTGGGCTTCGTCTACCCCGACACCGGCGCGGGCGCTTCCTCGCTGACCGCCGCCAAGGGCGGGTTCACCGCGCGGATCGACGAGGCGAACGCGGCCGGCGGAATCCACGGCCGCAAGCTGGAGTACACCTGGCGCGACGACGGCAGCGTGCCCACCCAGAACCTCGAGTCCGTGCGCGAACTGGTGGAGAACCAGAAGGTCTTCGGGCTCGTCGAGGCGTCCATCGCCGCTAGCCAGGGCGCCGACTACCTGCGTGAGCACGGCGTCCCGGCGACGGGCGTCCCGGCGGAACCGTTCTGGACGGACCACAGGTACCGCAACATGTTCGCCTACGCGTACGTGTTCAACGACGGCCCGTCGGTCTCGACGTTCGGCGACTTCGCGAAGGCCCAGGGCGGCACCAGGGCGGCCGTCATCCAGAACGACGTCACCTCGTCCGGCAACGACATCGGGTCGAAGATCAGTGCCAGCTTCGTGTCGGCCGGCATCCCGATGGCGCCCGGCCATTTCATCTTCAACGGGAACATCACCAACCCCGTCCAGCTCGGCCAGCAGCTGAAGCAGGCCGGGGTCGACGTGGTGAGCGCCGCCTTCGCCGGCACCGACCTGGCCGAGGTCGTCCGCGGCATCCGGGAGGCCGGCGCGCCGGTCAAGGTCGTGCTCGCGCCCAGCGGCTACGACAAGTCGCTGGTCAACCAGTACGGCCAGACGCTCAGCGGCCTGACCGCCGCGGTCAACTACGTCCCGTTCGAGATCGGCGGGCCCGCCCATCAGAAGTACCTGCAGGCGATGAGCAACTACGCCCCCGAGCTCCAGCCGCCCGACCAGGAGCTCGCCCTCGTCACCTACATCCTCACCGACCTGTTCCTCTATGGCCTGGACAAGGCCGGGCCCTGCCCGACCCGCGCCCAGTTCATCGACACCCTGCGTGCCAGCAAGTACGACGCCGGCGGGCTCCTGCCCGCCCCAGTCGACATGACGAAGGACTGGGGCCAGACCGCCACCTGCTACACCTTCATGCGGGTCAACGACGCCGGCACCGGCTACGAGGTCGTCCCCGACGACAAGAACCCCGACCCCGCCAGCCGCAACCGCTGGTGTGGCCGCCGGCTGGAGCAGTAGCCACAGAAGCCTGGGCCGGCCGCGGGAGGCAACGCAACGCCCCGCGGCCGGTCCAGCCGTCGGGCCGTCAGGCCCACGGCGCTCCCGGCAGGCGAGGGAGCGCCGCTCCCCCGCCCCAGCGGGTCAGCTCATCGTGTAGCGGATAGGCAGGCGCTTGGGGCCGCCGACGAACAGGGTCTCCGTGTACTCGGCGGGGCCGGCGAGCTCGATCGAGCGGATCCGGGGCATGAGCTCGGCGTACAGCGCCCGGCCCTCCAACCGGGCCAGGTGGGTACCGAGGCAGTAGTGCGCGCCGAAGCCGAAGGCGACGTGCCGGTTGGGGGCGCGGCCGACGTCGAACCGCTCCGGATGGTCGAAGACGTCCTCGTCGCGGTTCGCCGACGGGTAGGACAGCAGGACCGACTCGCCCTTCGCGACCGGCACGCCGCGCACCTCGGTATCCGCGGTCGCGGTGCGCATGAACTGCTTGACCGGCGAGACCCAGCGGATCATCTCCTCCACGGCGGTCGGCACCAGGCTCGGGTCGTCGGACAGCCGCCGCCACTGGTCGGGGTGCTCCAGCAGCGCGTGCAGCCCACCGGACAGCGCCGAGCTGGTCGTGTCGTGGCCGGCGGTCGCGATCAGGACGTAGTAGCCGATCGCCTCCAGGTCACCGATCGGCTCGTCGCGGATGGTCGCGTTCGCGATCACCGACGCGAGGTCGTCGGTGGGATTGGCCCTGCGGTCGGCGGTCAGCGCCTGGAAGTAGTTGAAGAAGTCCAGCATCGTCGCCATGAACGCGTCGTCGGTGTCGCGGGCCAGGTCGGCGTCGTTGGCCCCGAACAGCTCCTGGGTAAGCTTGAAGATCCGCGGGAAGTCGTCCTCGGGCAGCCCGAGCAGCGACAGGATCACATAGAGCGGATAGTTCGCGGCCACATCGGTGAAGAAGTCGCACTCGCCGCCGAGCTCGGCCATATGGTCCACGTGGCGTTTCGCGAGCTCCGCGATCCGGTCGGACAGCTGGCGGATGCCGGCCGGCTTGAACCAGTCCGCGGAGACGTGCCGGTAGACCGGGTGGTCGGGCGCGTCCATCTGCACCAGCGCCCGGATGGGAATGTCCTCGGGCGCGCCGTCCCGCTGCGACCGGGGGCCGAGCGCGGGGCGCGGGGCGTTGATCCACAGCTGGGAGTCCCGGGCGATCGCCATGACGTCGTCGTGTTTCGTGATGGCCCAGAACGGCAGGAATTTCGGGTGGTCGACGCGGTGCACCGGTGACTCGCGGCGCAGCAGCGCCGTGGCCGTGTGGAAACGCTTGTCGTCGGCATACGCCCCCGGATCCGTGAAGACGCCGGCCGCCTCATCGATGTTCATGATCACTCTCCGCTGATCCAGGCTGACCGTAGTAGTGACCGTCGAAGTCAAAGATCCATGCGTCCTGCCCCACGCCACCCATGAGACCGCCTTCACACCCGGTTGTCAATATTGACGTCGATATAGGCAGGCGGGCGCCCGTCAGGCACCCGCGGACCGGACGTGGGTGGTGCCTCACCACTGCCCATCACGCCGAAGGCTGTGCGACCAGATTCCGGTCGCACAGCCTTCGGCGGGTGCCAGGAGTGGTTACGCGGCCGCGAACAGGTATTCGTGGCCGAAGGTCTGGAGGTCCTTGATGGGGACGATGGCCTTCTTCGCTCCGTCGAACTTGACGAGTGCGGCGCAGTCGTTGCCCAGGACCCTTCCGGCCGGCCAGGTCGAGCCGCACATGGCGTTGCCCAGCGCCGGGTAGTCGAACCCGGAGTTGAGCACCTTGACGAGCGCCTCGGTGGTCACCGGACCACTGATCTTCGCGAACGCCTTGAGGAACAGGTCCGCGGCACCATACGAGGTCAGCGTTCCGGAGGCGCCGGCGTCCGCCTGCGAGCCGACGGCCTTCAGGTCGGCGTCGATCTGCTTGAACGTGGCGCTCGGGAAGACGTCCGAGCCGAAGTTCGGCGTCATCGCGTACACCTTGTCGAGCTGGTCGGCCAGCGGAGCGAGGCGCGGGTCGGCGAAGTAGATCAGAATGTCACCGGTGTAGCCCGAGGAGCGCAGCGCGGCCACCAGCGGGAAGATCGTGGCCGGAGTCGTCGTCGACGCGACCAGGTTCGCGCCACTGGCGATGATGTCCCGGGCGATCGGGGTGTAGTCGGACAGCGGCGGCGCCCCGGGGCCCGGGATCGGGGACTTGGCATAGGGGGCCTTCATGCCCAGCCCGACGGCCATCTTCGCGAAACTCTTCACGGAGTTCTCCGACGCGGCAGCGCCCAGCCCGACGAACGCGGCGCTCACGTCGGCTGGCTTCTTGCCGGTGCCCGCCAGGTAGCTTTCCAGGCCGGCGGACGAGTAGAACGTCTGACCGGGCAGCACGGCCGTGCAGGCGACCGATTGGGTGATGGAGAAGCCGAACTGCCGGTTGTTCCAGCCGCAGTAGTCGGTCGAGATGCCCCAGCCGAAGTAGGGCACGTGCTCGTCGTTGAGGTAGTCGCCGACGGTGGAGACCGACGCGCTGAAGGGCACCAGGCCGAAGACCTTCTTGTCCTCGACCATCTCGGTCACGGCGTCCTTGGACTTGGTGGGGTCGCCGCCGCTGTCGGTGCAGCCCGCGTAGGAGAACGTGTAGCCGTTCACCCCGCCCTCGCGGTTGGCGCGTTCGAACCGCGCCTTCGCGCCGTCACACACGCCCGGGAAGTTCTCGATACCGGTCGAGTCCTTGACGTCGGCGACACCGCCGATCGTGATGACCTTGCCGTTCACGCCGCGGACCGTGCTGCCGGTCGCGAACTGGATCGGCCCCGCCTTCTCGATCGCCAGCTTGCTGGCGGCGGCGGCGTCCATCGGCTTACCCAGGTCCACGGGTGCCGAGGAGGTGCCGTTGTCGGTGGTGGAACTGCACGAGGCGAACGTGGCCGCGGCCACCAGCGCCGCGACGCCGGCCAGCCCGGCCCGCGCCCGGCGCGAACGCAAGAAGATCACAGGTCTCTCCCAGTCAGAGATTTCAGGACCCGACGGGCGCCGCCTCAGACGGTGGCCGCGCCGCCGAGATATGCGGAAGTGAGCTCGTCGGGATCAAGGTCCGCGGCGGCGCGCAGCCACTGCAGCCGGCCGAGCGAAAGGGCACCGACCTGGTCGGCGAGGGTCAGCACCTCCTGCGCCTTCTCCTCGACCAGGATCAGGGTCGTCCCCTCGTCCCGCAGGACCCGCAGCGCGGCCAGCACCTCGCCGGCGACCTTCACCGACAGCCCCAGCGTCGGCTCGTCGGCGAGCAGCAACGCGGGCGGCCGCGCGATGAAGGGCGCCAGGCTGAGCATCTGCTGCTCACCGCCGGAAAGGTTGCCCGCCTCGACCCCGCGCCGGGCGGCCAGGTTCGGGAACCGGTCGTAGACGCCGTCCCGCAGGGCCTGGTCACGCAGCCACAGCTGAAGGTTCTCCTCGACCGTCAGGCTGGGGAAGATGCCCCGGGACTCCGGAACCAGCACGATGCCCATCCGGGAACGCTCATGCGCCGGCGCGGCCGTCACATCCTCGCCCCGGAACAGCACCCGCCCGGCGCCGCACGAGGTCAGCCCGGCGACCGTCCGGCACAGCGTGCTCTTGCCCGCGCCGTTGGCCCCCAGCAACGTCAGCACACCGCCCGGCGCCACCGCTAGGTCCAGGCCGTGCAGAACCTCGACCTCCCCGTACCCGGCCCGCACCCCCCGCAGCTCGAGCAGCGGCGAGCCCGCCGGCGATGCCGACGAGCCTGCCGGTGCCGACGCCGGCCCGCCCGCGGGGGCGGCGAGCGCTGGCGAGGTCACGCCGAGCGGGAGGGTGCCCGGCATCACCGCCGTGGCCGTGTCCGTCACCCCGGCAGGGCGGGCGGCCAGCCGCCGGCGGTGCCGCAGCGCGGACACCGACGCCAGCGTGCCCTCGGGCTGCTGGGCCAGGCCGATCGCGCCGAGCCCGAACAGAATCTGCGCGACCACAGGCGAGCTCGTCCCGCTCCAGCCCACCGACCCCAGGTGAAGGCCGTGGCTGATGACCCGCGGCAGTGCCACCGACACCAGGCCGGCCACGATGGCGCCCTGCGGGCGGCGAACCCCGAAGATCACCACCGTGGCGAGCCAGAGAAATCCCATGATCGGCGGCCAGGAGAACCCCCGCGCGGTGCCCTGGACACAGGCGAGCAGCACCCCGCCGAACCCCGCCAACGCCGCGGACACGCCGAAGATCGTGAGCTTGGTGAGCCCGAGCGGCACACCGCTGGCGGCCGCTCCCGGCGCGCTGGACCGCACCGCCGCCATCGCCCGCCCGGCCGCCGAGCGTTCCAGGTTCCCGACGATGCCCGCGACCGCCAGCACCAGCACGAACAGCACGACGACCATCACCCGGTCATCCGCGAAGTCCAGCGAGCCGACCGCGGGGAACGCGAGCCGCCACCCCTCCGTGCCATTGGTGAAGCCGGCGATGTTGAACAGCACCGAGAATCCCAGCAGCGCCAAGGCGAGGGTGGCGAGGGTGAGGGCGACTCCCCCGAGGCGCAGCGCCGGAAGCGCCACCACCACCCCGATCGCCGTCGCCGCGACGACGCCGAGCAGCAGCGCCAGCAGGAACGGCCAGCCGTGCCCCACCGCCCAGCCGGCGCTGAGGGCGGCGACCGTGACGAACGTCGACTGCGCCAGGCTGACCATTCCCCCGAGGCCGGTCACCACGGTGAACGACATGAACACGATCGCCAGCGCCAGCCCGCTCAGCACGATCGTCCGCCACGTGCTGTCCGCCAGGAAGAGCCCGTAGATCAGCAGCAGGGCGCCGGCGACGACCCACGGCAGATGCCGGCGCCACCGCGGCAGGTCCGCGAGGTAGTCCGGCGGCGGGGTCGCCTCGCTGCTGGTCCCCGCCACCCGACGGCGCCGCTCCATGCCGACCACGACCAGGGCGACGATCAGCACCCAGTACGGCAGCGACGACCTCAGCCCGTAGACACCCTCGATCCACGAACCCACCGGGCCCAGGTACTGGCCGCTGACATACCCCTCGGCGAGGTTGCGGGCGGCGCCGATGAGCAGCCCCGCCAGAAACGCGACCGGGAACGACCGCAGACCCGCGATCACCGCCGCGGTCGCGGCCACGAACAACGCCAGCGTGTAGTTGTCCCCCGTCAGGCCGAACGTGCCGGGCAGCGGCGCCGCGAGCACACCGGCCAGCCCGGCGAGAAAGAAGCTCAGCACCCAGGCCACGCCGGAGGTCGTGTTCGTGTTCGTCCCGCGCAGCCGCACCAGCTCCGGTTTGTCGACCGCCGCCCGCATCCGCAGCCCCAGCGCCGTGAAGCGCAGCAGCAGCCACAGACCCAGGAAGGCGACCAGCGCGACCACCAGCGCGATGAGCTGGTTCGAGCTGATCACCAGCCCGGACGTCACCCGGAAGTTCCGCGGCGGGTTCGGCCCTATCCCCGGAACCACATACGCCGTCGAGGTGTCCACGAACCCGACGCCGAACGTCCCGCGCAGCACGTCACAGAACCACTGCACGAGCGCCGGCATCGTGATCAGAATCCCGACGCTCGCGACCGTCGCCGCCGCCTCGCCCGCGCCGGCCAGCCGGCGGAAGACCAGCCGGTCCCACAGCAGCCCGGCCAGCGGCGCGAACAGGAACACCGTCACGACGAGGGCGGCCCACTTCGACCAGCCCAGCCCGGTGTTCAACTGGTAGAAGAGGAACGCGGCCGAGAACGCCGTCGCGCCGTGGCCGAAGTTGAATATCCGGGCCGTCTGGTAGTTCAGCACCAGACCGATCGCGAGCAGCGAGTAGACCGCGCCCGACACACCGCCGCTCAGAACCAGGCTGAAGAACTTGTCCATCTACGCCGTCCCGATGTAGGCGGAGACAACCCGGGGGTCCCGGCAGACCTCGGCCGGGTCACCACTGGTGAGGATCTGGCCGGACGTGAGCACCATCAGCCGGTCGCACATCCCGACGACGAAGTCGAGATCGTGCTCGACGAGAATCGCCGCGCACTCACCCTTCGACGTCAGCTCCGAGACCACGGAACCGAGCCGCTCGGTGTCCGCCGGCCCCAGGCCCGACGTCGGCTCGTCCAGCAGCAACAGCCGCGGCTCGTCCACGATCGCCCGGGCGAACTCCATCAGCCGCACCTGCCCGATCGGCAGCGTCGCCGCCCGCTGGTCACGAACCGACAGGAGCCCGCACAGCTCCAGGACATGCTCGATACGCTCCAGGTGCGCCTCCCTGCGGCGACGCGACGAGCGGGCCGCCAGCAGATCGGCCAGGATCCTCCGACCTCGGCCCCGCCACTCGCACGCCACCAGGAGGTTCTCCTCGACGGTCAGCCAGCCGAAGGCCTGGTGACGCTGGAAGGTCCGGCGGATGCCATGCTGTGCGCGCCAGGCCGACGATCTCCTGGTCAGGTCCTGGCCATCGAGCAGGATCCGTCCCGCTCGGGGGACGAGGACACCGGCCAGGGCGTCCAGCAGCGTCGTCTTGCCCGCGCCATTGGGCCCGATGATCCCGCAGCAGCCGCGGTCCAGGGTGAACGACACCTGATCGACGGCCTTGATACCTCCGAAGCTGATCGAGACATCCTCTACCCGCAGCAACGCGGGGAGGTGCTCCGAGGGGGTCAACTCGCGGCTCCCGTCTGTAGGCGCGGATCTGGACGCAACATCTCGCATGGGCATCTCGCCTGGACTCCGATGTTGACGTCGACCTCAAAGTTCCCGCACCATGGGAGCGTACAACCCCTGCTGATGGTGGTTTTGTCCGGGTACCTCCCAGCGGGAGTCGGCGCGAGAGGTGGGCCGGTTCCCGTCGTCGAGACGACGAGGAAGGGCGGACCGGCGGCTCCCGCGGCCCAGGCGACCTGGCTCGGGCTCTCGGATCGTTGAGCCCACGGGCCCTCGGGCCACGTCAGCGTCGAGCGGACCGGAGGTGTGCGACGGGCGAGATGGAGAGTCACGCCGTGAGAGGCCGCGAGCGAGGCACAGCGCCAGCTCGTCCGCCCAGCCCCGCGACTGGCACCTTCGGCGAGGTGCGGGGGAAGCACGGTTCCGCCAGGCTGTCAGAGCATGTTGCCGCTGCTACGCTCGACGCTGCCCGGCAGCACCTGGTCACCGACCGTCGGCCATCTCCCCGGAGAACCGTGGCACCCGCCCAAAAGGCAGCGCATCGAGCGCCAGCATCACTACTATGCACACGATCCTGTCCCTGGACGACAGGTAGCCGTACTCAGCCGTGCCACGGTTTATGTCGTCGGAGAGGACTGCAATGTCTGAAGGAACGAGACCTGTCGAGCAAATAGCCTCCATTCCCAACGCCAGCCGCGGCTGGCAGGGAGAGGCCAGAGCCAAACGACGTGGCACCGGCCGCACCAGCCGCGGCCGGCAAACCCGCGACCAGCTCCTCGACGCGGCGCGGGTGGTGTTCGAGCGCGACGGCTTCCTCCACGCACGGGTAGCAGACATCTGCGACGAGGCCGGCACCTCACACGGCTCCTTCTATACCTATTTCATCTCCAAAGAGGAAATCTTCCGCAAGGTCGTCGACTCCGTCGAGCTCGACCTGCTCGCCGTCGGCGTCGGCGGTGGCGGCGCGGGGGCAACTGGTGCCGGTGCGACTGGTGCGGGTGCGGCTGGCACCACCGGCGCCGACGCCATCGAGCGCATTCGCGCGGCCAACGAGCACTACCTGCGCACCTACGCGGCCAACGCCGGCATCATGCGCGTCATCCACCAGGTCGCCACCATCGACGTCGACGTCTGGCGCATCCGCTTCCAACGCCAGGACGCCTTCGCCCACAGCATCGAACGCCGCATCCGCCAACTCCAGGCCGACGGCCTCGCCGACCCCGACGTCGAACCCGCCTACGCCGCCCAGGCACTCGGCGGCATGGTCGCCTACTTCGCTGAGCTCCTTTTCAACTCCCACGACCCCGTCGACTTCGACGCCGACAAGGCCGTCGACGAGCTCACCCGTATCTGGCTCAACGCCCTCGGCATCAAACACCCCGCCAAGCCCGCGTCATAACCGGGCCGGAAGCCCCGTGGATGCCGGCCGCCGGCCCCGGCATTCATCCGAACCAAGAGAGCGGACGAGACCCGGGACCCTCGCCGACCACCGCGAAAGCATTGACGACCCAGGACGCTACGGAATGGCGCCTGCGTCCTTCAGGGCGATGATCCGCGGCACCCCAGTCGAGCAGGATCCCGGCGCATGCCGGGCCGGCCACCACGACCCCCAGCTCAACCACCTTCACCCCGTCCAGCGGCCCGCCCATCCAGGCACTCCCTTCCTAGGCCAGCGCCGCCCGTCGGACGAGGACGCGCTAACGACAGGGGTCTGACGGTAACGGCAGATCCCGCTCCCCCACACCCGATCCCGACACCCGATCCCGCGCGCGTCCCAGTTCTGGTCCGACCGGCCGCGGCCAGGCATCCCCAACATGGCCAAGCCCCCCCGTTGCCCCAGGAGTAGCGGCAATGCTTGAAACCCGCCGCACAGCGGTCTGGCGTTCACGCGCTGGCGCTGGACGGGTCGACGTCGGCGCCGCACGTGGGTGGCACACACGGTGGTGCTTCTCGGTGATCGGCATGAGGGATCGGTCGTGTCACGCCTCCGGGATTACCCGGCCGTGAGGGTGAGCGTGCTGATGCTGTCAGGCACAACTGCGTCCCTTCGTCGAGGTCAGTTCTGTGGGTCGAGTCGCAGGGTGACGGGGGCGGCGTGGGCGCCGACGACGCTGCCGACGATCTGCGGCCCGTACTGGTCGTACTTGGCGTGGTAGGCCGCGTCGATGCCGCGGTGCACATCCTTGGGCGGGACGGAGAACATGACGTCGCGTTCGATCCCGCCTGCGCAGACGCGGCCCTGGCCGCTGGCCCTGGCGCGGCGGAACCACGGGTTGTCGCTGCCGTAGGCCGAGCGGACGTAGAGATCCGCGTCGCGGCGGACCACCCAGATGGTCACGTAGGGCCGCAACGACCCGTCCGTGCGGCGCGAGGCGACCTGCAGCTCGGTCGCGTCACCGATGCGCCCCAGTTCGTCGTCGTTCCATGTGCTGATCACTGGCCTGTCCCTTCTCGGTGAGGACGTCTCCGTCGCTGTGGGCCGCGCGGATCAGTCGCGCACGGCAGCCGCCGCGAGCAGGGACGAGAGGGCGAACACTCCCAGACCGGCCACGAACACCCGCCGGCGGCCCAGCAGGTCACCAGCCCGGGCGCCGAGCAGCAGCAGACCACCGAACACCAGGGTGTAGGCGTCCTGCACCCATGCCAACCCCGTCGATGAGTAGTGCATCGCGGCGCGGATCGTGGGCAGCGCGGTGAAGATGATCGAGCTATCCAGGAGGATCATGAAGTAGCTGACCAGGATGATCGCGAGGATCGCCGTCGTGCGCCGACTGTCAGTCGGCTCCCCCGATGTCGACGGGCTGGGTGCTGTGCTACTCGCTCGGTCCACGCCGTCCAGTCAAGGCGCCACCGCCTGCCGCGGGGAGTGCCTGGTCTTCCAGGTAACGCCAGTACCTGCCTCACGCCGCGGGCCATACCTACCGCCGAGTTCATGGGCGCCCGAGCGCAGGTCCGCAATGCCCGCCACGACATGCTTGCCGCCAACCGCCTGGCCTCGCCCTCTACGCGCCCGTCCTCGCCGACCCCCGCCGACCGGCCAACAACGCCGCGCCCGTTCCCGATGCGACCACCGGTCAGAAGCTCCCCGAGCAGGCGTGGAGGTTGACGAGCTTCCAGCGGCCGTCCTTCTTCGTGTACACCTCGGTGTTGACACTCCCGTTTGAACACGCTGCCGCCGTTGACGACGAAGCGGGTCTTGCCGACGAGCACGGCGGTGTCGCCGTGGGCGCGGACGGGATCAGCTGGTAGGTGGGCTGATGATGGCTTGGAGGACGACGAACGTCGCGATGGCGAGGACGAGGTAGGCGAAGGCGCGGCTGAGTCGCTGGGCGGGCAGGCGGGTCGCGAACCGTCCCGCGGTCAGCGAGCCGATGACCGCGGCGGCGGTGAACGCGCCGGCGATGCGGTAGTCGAGGGCGGCGTCGCCGGCGTGGGCAGCAAACCCGGCACCCGAGTTGATCACGATGATGACCAGTGAGGTGCCGATCGCGGCGGGTGCGGGCAGGCCGAGGAGCAGGACGAGGGCGGGGATGATGAGGAAGCCGCCGCCGACGCCGAACAGGCCGGTGAGGAACCCGACCACGATTCCGGTGCCGATGGATTTGGGCAGGCAGCCGCGCCAGTTGACGCCGCCGTCGGGTAGGGCGCAGTCGCCACCGGCTTCGCTGTCACCGCGCAGCATCCGGACCGCGGCGAGAACCATGAGGCCGGCGAAGCCGATCAGCACGATGCGGGGGTCGAGCAGCCGGTTGACGGCTGCGCCACCGAATGCGGCCACCGCCCCGGCGGCGCCGACGATCGCGGCGATGCGCCAGCGGATCTGCCGGGCGCGTAGCCGGGGCAGCAGAGCGGCGGCCGAGGAGATCCCCACGACCAGCAGCGATGTCGGCACCGCGGCTTTCAGTGGGATCCCGGCGCCGTAGACCAGGGCGGGGACGGCCAGGATGGAGCCGCCGCCGCCGAGCAGGCCGAGCAGGATCCCGATCAGCGCGCCGAGGCCAAGGGCGGCGATCACGCCCGGGGGGCAGCCAGGGCGGCGATCACGCCGTCAACGTCGAGGCGGGGGCCGCGGTTGTAGGGCAGTTTGGCCAGCAGCATCCCCATCACGCAGGTGTTGGACAGGGCTGCGAACGTCAGCCCGGCACCGATGACCGCCGCGGCCCATTTCGCTGGCGGGACTGCCACGCTGGCCAGGACCGCGGTCAGCACGATGGATCCGGCGACAAGGCGGACCTGCCGTTCCAGGTCCCAGCGACGCTTGCCTCCGTGCACGGGGGCGCCGGCGGCCTGCCAGGCGCTGATGCCCCCGTCCAGGATCCGCAGGTTCGACAGGCCCGCCGCCGCGAGGGCCTGTTCGGCCGCGGTGGCGCGTTGCCCGGAGCGGCAGACAAGCACGACCTCCTCGTCGAGATGTGCCCGCAGTTCGTCGCGGTGCTCGCGCAGCACATCGAGTGGCACGTTGTAGGAGCCGGGGATGTGCGCGGCCTCGAACTCGCCCGGGGTACGCACGTCGATCAGTCGTGGTGCGTTGGCCGTGGCGATGAGGTGTTGCAGTGCGGTGGCCGCGAGGGCGGCCGGGGTTCGGCTGGTCACAAGGTCTCCTTGCCGTTGACGATGGTCAGGCCCGCGTCGACGGCCTTGGCGTAGGCGTCGTCGAGGTGCACCACCCGGCGGCCGGCGCGTTGCAGCAGGCTGCTCGCGGCGGCGGCGCGGTAGCCGGAGCCGCAGTGCACCCAGACGGTGCCGGCGGGCACGTCGTCGAGCCGGGTGGGCAGTTCGGGCAGGGGGATGTGCACGGCGCCGTCGAGGTGGCCGGTGCGCCACTCGTTGCCCATCCGCACATCGAGCACGACGTCCGGCACGGGCAGGCCGTGCGGGACGGTGCCGACGCGGGCGGCGGCGAGGTCGACGAATGTGGCGGTGGTGAGCTCGGCGAGGCGGTGCTCGTCCTGGCCGGCCCAGGCGTCGGGGTGGCCGGTTGCCGCGGCGGCGGGCCGGTCGATGCCGATGCGGGCGAGTTCGCGCTGGGCATCGGCGACCTGCTGCTCGCTCTCCCCGAGCAGGGTGATCGGCGCGCCCCACGGGGCCATCCAGCCCAGCCAGGTGGACATCGGCCCGTCCAGGCCGAAGCTCAGCGTGCCCGCCAGGTGCCGTTGCGCGAATGCTTTGCGTGAGCGCAGGTCGATCACCCACTCGCCGGCGGCGATCCGCTCGCGTAGCTCGGCCGCGTCGGCCCGGTGCGCCGGCGTGAGGTCGATCGGGGCGGCGCCGTCGGCGTTGCGGGCGCCCATGTGCGCGTAGTAGGCGGGGTAGGCGTCGAGCCCGGCCAGGGTTTCGCTGACGAACGTGTCGGTCTCCAGCCGCAGCGCCGGATTGACCCGCCGCTCCCGGCCGACCGTGGAGGCGGTGGCGTCGGACTGGGTAGCTGAGCAGAAGCTGCCGAACCCGTGGGTTGGCCACACCTGCGCGCCGTCGGGCAGCAGGTCGGCCAGCCGGCGCACCGAGTCGTGCTGGTACCCGGCCAGGGTGTGGGCGTGCCGCTGGCCGAGCAGGTCGGTACGGCCGGTAGTCCCGAACAGCAGCGACCCGCCGGTGAACACCCCCACCGGCCCGTCGGGACCGCCGAGGACGTAGGACAGGTGGTGGAACGTGTGCCCGGGGGCAGCCACCACGCGCAGCCGCATCGGGTCCGACACCACCACCTCGTCGCCGTCGGCGACCGGCAGCCGGTCGAAGCCCACCTCGTCGGCAGCGGCGACCAGATACCGGGCGCCGGTCACCCGCGCCAAGGCGAGCCCGCCCGACACATAGTCGTTATGCAGATGCGTTTCAGCCACATGCGTGACCCGCACCCCGAGCCGGCCTGCCAAGGCAAGGACCCGGTCGATGTCACGCTGCGGATCGACCACGAGCGCGACCAGCCCGTCATGAGCCAGGTAGCTGCGGTCACCCAACGACGAGGTCTCCACGACCTGGACCTCAACACCACTCACCTTCTGCTCCCTTCTCCTTCTGATCGCGCGCGTCAACCGGCGTTCCGCTCAACCGGGTAGCCCGCCTTCGCCCAGACCCGCGTACCGCCGGACAACGCCCACGACCGCGCGCCAGTGGTCTCGACTACCTCCGCGGCCATCGCGCCACCCGCTCCGGAGCGGCGCCCCGTCACCACGTCCTGGCCGGCCCACCGGCCGGCGCACACGTTCAATCCCCACAGCGGGACGTTCACCGCGTCGGGCGCCTGCCCCTCGGCGGACTCCTGAGCACCGCACGGCCAGCAGCACTCTGCCGATGCCGTGGCGCGGCTCCACCACACCGATCTCACCAACCGTCATCGTCCAACTCCTCGACACTTATACCCGGGGGGGTATATTACGGACACAGATCGGCGCGGGACAACCACGACAGGACCAGAGGGGGTGCCGGTCGAGCCAGGTCAGGACAGGGCCATGAACAGCTTCTCCAACTGCTCCTCGGTCAGGGGCGGCTGCTCCCCACGCTCCCGAGCGGCCTGACACTGACGCATACCCGTGGAGATGATCTTGAAGCCGGCCTTGTCCAGCGCCCGCGACACCGCTGCGAGCTGCGTCAGCACCCGCTCACAGTCGTCGCCGTTCTCGATCATGCCGATCACGGCGCCCAGCTGACCATGTGCACGCTTCAACCGCGTCACCGCGTCCGACAAAACCTTGGCGTCCATCTCCACGTCACCCACCTCCACTGGCAGCATACCCCCCGGGGTACACAACGACGCCCGTCGGCACCAGCCGCACCGCCCCCGACCCGTCCCCGGTGACCTGACCAACTAGCAAACGGCGTGCGCCGCGCCGGACGACGCCGCGTAGACCGTCACGCGTCGAGCGTCGGGCCGTGCAGCTTCGGGCCGTGCGGTGACCAGAAGGACATCAGCACGGACCCGAGGTCCAGCGACTCGTGCATCTGGATCGCTCCGGCCTCGACCGCCTCCCGGACCTTGCCCATGACGACGTCCGGGTCGTCGTCCATCTCGTAGACGAGGAGGTACCGGTGCGTCGGCTGGGTACCGACCATCCGGCTCATCTCCGTGTCACGCAGGGTGTAGCGCTGCGCCGAGACCATCCCCGGCGTCGCCATCACCTCACGCACGTGGACGTTGTCGTACCACTCGTTGAACTCGTCTTCCTTGCCTTCGACGGCATGGCGGTGGGCGCTGGTCTCGCCCCTGGTGGGGACGGTGGTCGTTGAAGTGGCGGGCGAACTCGTCGAACACGGTGGTGGTGTGGTGTTCGCCGTAGAGGAGGATCTTGTCGGTGCACTCCTGGCGTGCCGAGCGGACATTCGCTGCCGGTGTCTCCGAGGTGTTTCCGCCGACCCGTGCCTGAGCGCAGGCTTCCTCCGCGGCAAGGACGACGCCTCACGGCCGGTGTTCCTTCGCCGTCGCCAAAAGCTTCTGTACAGGCCATACCACACCAAGACGGACGGCCAAGGATGCTACGGGTTTTTCTGCAAGCCCTTGGCCGTTCTGGATCTTGATGGGGATTTGAGGGCGGGATTGTTGTGGAACTCGATCGGCCGAGGGAAGCCGAGGGCTTCGCGCGGCCGGATCTGGTTGAGGATCTAGAGGGAAATAGAACGTGACCGATCAGCGCAACGCGGCCCAGGGCGAGGCGACCACGCTGGGACAGGCGCCTTCCGGTGGGCGCCCACGCTGG